>NZ_SGVY01000101.1 GCF_004535825.1 Segatella hominis
CACCCTTTCATGTCTCAGTAGTACGGCATGAGGAAAAGTGCTTCTTTTTGTCGGTTGCAGGCTAACCGATCAAAAGAAACACCATTCCTTGATTTGCCGTACCATTTTGTTTGCATACTCCACCGCAAGAAAGAAGTCATTGATGTAAACCTCAACGACCACTTTCATGCTTGGCTGCACAGCCTTGGAGAAAACCCGATGCAAGAAGCATGGACAAGCCATACTCTTCTTTCATCGGAATTTCTCTGAAGGCTGTGCCATTCTTGTATGCGATTTCCATTTTTCTAAAAACATTTGCAAGACAGTAATTGTATCCATTTCTCAGAAATGAGTATGCGATAATCGTGCAGTCCAAAAACTTCCGTGAAGTTTCTATTTTCATTTGCCGCTCTGTTTTTCTTTCCTCCACATGGTCTTTCCTTTTGGCATCAACCGTTATCGTGCAGGTGCAAAGGTATGGCAGCGGGCTTCGGAAATAAAAGGTCGAGCCTTCGGTTTTCGAAAAAATCTCCACACCGTTGGGTAGTATTTTTCCGAAAAACCTTGTATTTCCAGCCTCGCCGCCCTTGAAAGGCACCTGAAACGAAACGACCGATGCGACAGGAAGACGCAAAAAAAAATGTCGGAAAAGGGAGCGACAAAAAGGTGAAGAAACGAGAACTTCCCTTCAGTTCCTGGAACCGCAAATAAATTTAATTCAAGGCTATATGACAACAAACATCAACATAACACAGACTTGGTGGAGATTACTCTCCGCAGTCGGCTCAACCCTCATCACTTTGGTGGCTTGGTTGGGATATATGGCTCTCTGCATGGTCGGTGAAGTCATATTGGGAATTGTGAAGTTCATCTTCGGCATCATCATTTCCATTCTTTCTATGGTGGTACTGATTGGAACATTCATTTGGTTATTAACACTTTAAAGTACAAGCGATATGAACAGAAGCATTGAAGCGATACCTACATGGGCACTCTGCTACATCATCAATGGCGATGCAAGCGGACTGACTGACGAGGAAATCCGTATGGTGGACGAAGCCATGCGCAAGAACAATATAGAGATAGTAAGTCCAAGATACAACGAGGACATGTGCACAGAACCTTACTTCAGCCATTATCCGTTCTTCGGACTGCCTACAGAAGTTGAGGACTGCGACATCATCTATCACGAGTAACAACCCCTTTAACAACATCAGATATGAACACTACAGAATATTTCAAGAGAACCATACAAGCCTATTTGGAGGAGCGTGCTATGGAGGACGAACTCTTTGCAGCCAAGTATGACAACCCCGACAAGAACATAGACGATTGCGTCACCTATATCCTTAATTGGGTACAGAAGAGCGGTTGCAACGGCTTTTGCGATGACGAGATATATGGGCAAGCCATCCACTACTACGAGGAGAAGGACATCGAGGTCGGCAAACCATTGAACTGCCAAGTGTCTGTCAACCACCACATCGAACTCACAGAGGAGGAGAAGGCACAGGCAAGACAGGAAGCCATCCGCCAATATCAGCAAGAGCAGATGAACAAGATGCGTAACCGAGATACCGCCAAGCGCACCTCACAGAGAACGGAAACAGAAGTACACCAACCATCATTATTCGACACGTTATGAAACCAAGAACGAAATATCAGAAGCAAGTCGTAACCTCAAACAAGGGGTTACGACCTATCAAGGGAGCGCAAATGCAATGGGCATTCCGTGAATGTCTTGACCACTATGCCTTTCAGTTGAAGCACGGACAGACCACCTGCATGGACTGCGGACACACTTGGACTACGGACGAGGATGCGGACAAATGTGTCTGCCCGAAGTGTAAGGCAAAGTTGGAAGTGCAGCGCACCAAGCGACAGAAGGCAATGTCTTCTACCTATTTCAGTGTACTCTCCGAGCGCAAGGGACTGCAACTTATGCGAGCATTTCAGATGAAAGCCTATTACCGCAAGGGACAAAAGGCAGACTTTTATTGTTGGGAGGTGGCACGATATTGGATGAACGAAAAAGGCAAGGTGGAGGTTATGGCACGCAAGCGCACAATGGGTATCTATATGGACACGTTCTGCTACGACTCCGACATTGAACTGCGCAAGGACAACACCACCTATCAGCATATTGCTTCATTTCCGGTTTGCCCCGACATGAAAGTCATTTCTCAGATATGGCGCAACGGCTTTGACGGAGCGTTTCACGGCATCGAACCGCTTACATTGTTCAAGGCGATGCTGACAGACCACCGCATCGAAACGATGATGAAACAATGTCGTTACGGACACGTCCGCCACTTCATAGACCACCCACGGCACTTGGAAACTTGTTGGAATGCCTACAAGATTGCCAACCGCAACCATTACCTTATTACAGACATCGGCAAATGGGCAGACTACATCTGTATGTTGGTAGAAATGGGCAAAGACATCAGAAGTCCACATTACATTTGTCCCGACAACCTTGAAGCCGAGCACGACAGAATATCCGAGAAAATCAGAGCCAAGAAAGAAAAGGAGCGCACCGAGGAGGAGATACGCAAGGCATTGAAGAACGAGGACAAGTTCAAGGAAATGAAGAGCCGTTTCTTCGGTTTGATGTTCACGGACGGCAATATCGTGGTGAGAATGCTTGAAAGCGTCAGGGAGCACGTTCTTGAGGGTAAGGCGATGCATCATTGCGTAGGCAGCGGTACAAACTATTCACTCAATCCCGACTGCATCATCTTCTCTGCAAGAATAGCCGAACAAAGGGTTGAGACCGTGGAGTTTTCACTCGAACAGATGAAAGTCGTACAATGCCACGGACTACAGAACAAGGACACCGAGCACCATGCCGACATCATCAACTT
>NZ_SGVY01000102.1 GCF_004535825.1 Segatella hominis
TTTTCGTTTATTGAAGCTTAGTAAACCTGATGTCAATTTCTTGACGGTTCGTTTCTTTTACCCAGTCAACTTGCTTATTTCTAAGAAGTTAACCGCTTCTTGTACTACTTGTCTGTTTATGTAAAATCTTTCAAAGAACTCTTTCTTTATTGCCTTGAGGAATGCTTGATTTCTCAAAAGCGAGTGCAAAAGTACTAACTATTTTCCATTCCACAAAATATTTCGAGAAAAAAGTTTCAAAAACACCAAGATTTTAACATTTAATTACAGTTTAACATTAAAACTGAAAGAAAACTCATTATTATATACATGCGCACTCACACACGAGCGCGCGGGTACACATACACATAGATGTACACATATACAGATTTTAAGATATACATAAACACATTACCCACATAGCCCCACATACCAGTCCATTAATATGGATAACATGCAGTACTCTATGTGGGTAAGTTATAGAAAGCCTGTGTGGCTAATATTCTGGATTACTTACTATTTTCTCCTCTCAGTTTTTTATCCCATGCCAAGAGTCGCTTGTATTCTTTCTTGGTCAATCTCATAAAACTACCATGCTGAGGAGCAGTTACACCCTTAATATCCACCGGATCAGAGAAATTACGGAGATATTTATCGGCCTTGCAAATACGATAATGCTTAGGATGGTCACTATACTGAATATAAGCCACGCGCCATGTATCATCGCCAATCAACTGGAATGCGCTGCTGCCTTCACACATTTTGTTTCCCTCGAAGCTGACGAAATCATCCTCTACTGGTGCGCCCCAACTATGAGTAAGATACTTACTTGTAGCGGTAAAGATACCACGATGTCCACCCTCTTTCTTGATAAGCATGTGATAAAGTCCATCGCTCTTGAGGAAATTAATATCAGCATCAATAGTTGCATATCCCCAATCAAAGAGAATTCTCGGAGTCGTCAATTTCGTAAAACTCTTATCAGCATAACTGTAATACATACGATCATACTTTTCCTCCGGGCGATTCAACATTGAATAATAAATCATGTAACCACCTCGTTCACCATTTTCCCAAACATAATTTGGATCCCAGAATATCTGAGGAGCCCAGACACGGTTGATAGTGCTCCAATCCTTATAAGGAGACTGAGCAGTTGCCGCATCACAGAAATTCTGCATACCCTTACGATAATCGAAAGTAACACTTGTCCAATGAATCAAATCGTCACTTTTGAGCAAATCAATACCGTAATTATCCCATTTATGACTCTTAGCCACACACATGTCGGTAGTAACCATCAGATACCCCTTACCATCATGTGTACGAGTTATGTAAGCATCACGTGTACCGCCCTCAATGCGAGCATGCTCTTTAGGATTGAAAATAGCTTTTCCTTCATTGATATCCTGATAGTTGTATCCATCACGAGAAACGGCAAAAGCAGTATATTCCCCCTTATCACTCATGTGACAGTAGAGATAACCATAATCACCCTTTTGTAGATTTTGTGCATTCATCGGCAATAAAGAGGCCAATAGCATCATGATTGTTGATAACTTTTTCTTCATTTTATTGTTAGTTTTATATGATTGATTGTAAATGTTTAAGTCTCAGTTGAATCTTTTTTAAGTGTAACTTTACACTTTGGGTGCAAAGATACGGCTTTTCATTGAAAAAACAAAGGAAAGTCGCAATTATTTTAATAAGTTTTTTAACTATGACAGAATGATTTTGCTTTAATTATTACTGATTTTCAACTTTTTGTCGTATCTTTGCATAAGATAAGCTGCACTTGGCAATTTGAAAACAAGTTTTCATTGCGCTCATTTGCATTATCTTTGCATAAGATAAGCTGCATCTCAGCAAAATATTAATCATCATATAATAACAATAGAAAAATATGTTTAGTGGAATCGTAGAAGAAATGGCCACCGTTGTGGCTATCAAGCATGATCAGGAGAATATAGACTTTACTTTGTCTTGTTCTTTTGTGGATGAACTCAGCATCGACCAGAGCGTAGCTCACAATGGAGTTTGTCTTACCGTAGTGGAAATCAAAGACGGAACTTATACGGTTACGGCTATGAAGGAAACGCTCGACCGCAGCAACTTGGGAATCCTCAAGGTGGGAGACAAGGTGAACGTGGAGCGTTCGATGATTATGAACGGCCGACTGGATGGACATATTGTACAAGGACACGTGGACGAAACTGCAAAATGTATCGCCATGAAAGATGCAGATGGTTCCACCTATTTCACCTTCGAATATGAACTCAATAAGGAAATGGCACGCAAGGGATATTTCACCGTTGACAAAGGTAGCGTAACAGTCAATGGCGTATCGCTCACCGTTTGCGAACCTACAGACAACACCTTCACTGTAGCCATCATCCCTTATACTCGAGAAAACACCAACTTCTGCAACATTGAAGTAGGAACAGTCGTAAATATCGAGTTCGACATCTTGGGCAAATACATCGCCCGCCTCAAGAGCTTTGAATAAAACTGATTTTTGTACTACACGAACAAGAAAAGTAAAAAGTCAGAGAAATCAGGAAAAGTCAATTTTACATTGCCCAAATTGCGACCCTCAGTTTGGGCACTCATTGCCCGCCTCGTGAGCAACGGTTGCTCGTCTCATGTTCATCGGTTCCCCATCACGTGATCCCCGAGGGACCGCTTGAAGAGTGACTTTTCCTGATTTCTGTAGACACTTTTTTACTTTATAAACTAAAAAGGTAGACACTATCAATTTCATAAAACTGAAATAGTAGACACTCCTTATTTTTCGTTCCTAATTTTATAGACACAATAA
>NZ_SGVY01000103.1 GCF_004535825.1 Segatella hominis
CGGCAAACCCCGGCAACATACTGCCACAGAAATTGAAAACGCTTGTTTTTAGATTGCCGTGCCTTATCTTTGCACTCACAAACGTGGAGCACAGCATATGCGTGGAGCTTTGCGACATATAACATAGTATTAACTTAGAAAAAAGAAAAGTATGGGATTCATCGTATTCGAGGAAGAGGCATTCAACTATCTTGATGCCCAGTTGGAGAACTTCGTGAAGCGCATGGACAGAATCCGTAAGCGCAGTGAGGACAAGACCATGAACAAGTGGCTCGACACGCAGGACGTGTGTCAGACGCTCAACATCTGCCCACGGACAGTACAGACGCTTCGGGACAACGGAACTTTGGCTTATACGCAAATCAGCCACAAGACCTACTACAAGCCGGAGAACGTGATGGCTATCGTAGCAGTAGTGGAGGACAGGAAAAAGGACATGCGTTTTCGCAAGCGCACAGGTTAGGCTGTCAATATACAACAGCCACTTTATCCAATGCAGCAAGTAAACCGAGTAACGTAAGTATCAACAATAAAACGAGACAACTATGAGCAATGAAGTAATGACAAGAAACAGCGAGTGGATGAACCACATCGTGAACCACCTCAACCGAATGGTTGACAATTTTGAACGTGCCGTGATGAACTACCGCCCCATGCTTGACGGTGAGCGCTTCATGACGGACAAGGAGCTTTGCGCCAGGCTGCAACTGAGCCGAAGAACCCTGCAGGACTACCGAAACAACGGTGTCATCCCGTATATCCAGCTTGGCGGAAAGATACTCTACCGCGAGTCCGACATTCAGAAGATTCTGATGGCTAACTATCGTGAGGCGTACAGAATGAAAGGTGTGTAGGAGAATGTCCTTGATGAGTGTGTGAAATGAACAAGGCGACAACGTATAACTTACCGAGCGTGGCTGTTATAGGTTGTCGCCTCGTTTTATTGGCTATACCGAGTTGGTCGTGTTTGCCGAGTATTCTCCGTATGGTCTGTATAAAATCTAATACCATGCTAAAACACACTGCGGTGGTTCGCCCAAGTGGCTGGAGGCGCAAAGCCTCCAAGGAACGTTGCTTTATGGCAGGTCTATGCCATTGCATTCTCTGTAAAGATACAGACCAGTTTAGTGCGGCTTGTCTGTCTGCCGATGACGGACTGCATGATGAACTCCCGGAAGGCTCTGCTCTCAATGCTGTCAATACGGAAGGCTACCGCAATGACGAGTTCAAGACTATACACATCATAGCTGATGCGGTCGTTCTTCCTGACATGACGACGCACACCCTGCTCTTTCAGAATGCCATCCTTGAATACAGCCTTGACAGCCTTGCGCACATAGCAGCCGAATACATTATACATGTCGGCAATCTCCTGCATGGTCATCCATACAGTATCGGTCGGCATGGATACAGTTCCGCTCTCGCTGATAGTTATAACTCCTCTGTTCATTTTTCGTCCTCCTTATTTCTCTTTTGGTCAGTTTCTTTTGTTTCTCTGCGCTGCATCAGCTTGTCCATGTCCTTGGATATCTTGTCATCGGTGATGACGGCATAGACCTGGGTGCTTCGCAGGTTGGAATGCCCCATCATCTTGGCGATGCTTTCCATTGATATGCCCGAAGTAACCATGTTTACTCCGAATGTATGTCTTGCAACGTGTGCGGTAAGGTTCTCATTTATACCCAAAGCCACACCGAGTGAATGAAATTCAAACCACATGGAATCACGTGAAGAAAGAGGGAAAACTGGTTTGCTATCATCCGCTGTATTGTATAGCGACATTATTTGTTCAGCTATCGGATGCAAGGGAATGAACGCTTCGTTGTTGGTCTTTGCTCTTTTCTCACGGATGTATTTTCTACCGTCTGCCGTCATCCCGATATGGTGTGGATACAGGTTACGTAAATCGACATAAGCCAAACCTGTAAGGCTGGAGAAAACAAACATTCTGCGTGCCAACTCCAAAGCCTTATCCTCCATAGGAGTCTCCATAATGAGCAGCAAGTCATTTCTGGATATATGTCTACGCTTTGGTGAGCCTTTCTTTTCATATCCGACATCTTCCAATGGATTGAATTTCAGCAGACCTCTGTCAACAGCGATATAAACCAAGCGTTGCAGCCAACAGAGATTATGGTTCGTATTGGATGCACTATACCCTTTGCCAATCAAGAACAACTTATAAGATTTGCCAAATTCCTCAGTCAAATCTTCAAATGCAATGTCATTCATTCCTCGTAACCCGATGAACTCTCGCAAGTTTAGCTGCGATGTCTTAGATTGGCGATAAGAAGATGTTGAGTTAATACGGATGGAGCGCAGCCTAAGGCGTTCACGCTCCTCCTCGCCAGTGGCAAGCAATGTCATCTGGATAGTATTTGCATCAACAATAACATTCTTCAGAATCTCGGCGGTAACGATGCCCTTTTCCTTTGTTGCCTGCTCGTAGGCTTCGTCAATTCTTAGTCTGAACGCTTGCAGTTGTCCGTTCACTCTTGCATTCCTGGCTTCACCTTTTTTCGTGTCCCATTCTTCGGGAGCACAGTAAAGACCTGTTGCTATGGCTGACACTTTGCCGTCAATCGTGATACGGCAAAATATAGATGTGGTTCCGTCTGCCTTTACTCTGCCACGGTTGATATAATCCTTAATTCCGCAACACTATAGTTTAACATTATTTATAAGTGCCTGAGCAACAAAAAGTTGCCCAGGATTTTGCCATGTCAGAATTTTCACTTACCTTAGTGTTGCGAAAAGAAGACAAGCAAAACT
>NZ_SGVY01000104.1 GCF_004535825.1 Segatella hominis
CTCTTTTACCTTTGCACCCAGAATCAAGTAACATGGATTTGGTTAATTGGTGTTAAGGTGTACTATTAACTACTCTAGCAAATAGCTATGTGCTGATTTAGTCCTTCACCATCCAAATCCTTTTTCTTGCTTCTATAAAACTTAAAAATGTCAAGAATATGGATAAAGAACTTTACATTGGTGTAGATGTCTCAAAGAAGACTCTCGACCTGGCTTACTATGACGGTGAGACAATAGATTGGAAAAATGCCCACATAAAAGTGAGCAACGATACATCAGGATTTAAGGAAGTCGCCTCATGGTTGGCGAAGATAGCCAATAGATTTGACAATCTATTGTTTTGCATGGAACATACAGGACTCTATTGCCAAGATTTCAGGATGTGGCTGGAGAGTCACCAGTATATCTATGGTATGGTTGATCCCCGTAAGATGCATCGTTTCGAGCCAGACTTGGATGCAGGGCAGCGTTCCCTCGACCGTGTGAAGTCTGACGAGTTGGATGCATTCCGCATAGCCATCTATTGTGAACAAAATCACAAAAAAATTCTTCGCAGTCCCTCAAGGCTTCCTCCAGCAATCTATTTCAAACTGAAGCGCCTTTATGCAGAGCGAAAGCAGGACTCCAAACAGTCTGTCCTTTACAAGCAGCAACTTCATGACACTTGTGCATATGACACAGAGTCGTCTATGGAAAGAAAAAGACTATTGCTAGGCTCGCTAAAAGAGAGCATAAAAGCCGTGGATGAGGAAATCGCCTGCTGCTTGGATGAGGAAGCGAGCATACGCAAGAATTATGACTTGTTGCTCAGTATACCTGGAATAGGACACGTCGTGGCACTTGAGACAATCATACTGACGGAGAATTTCACTGCCATAACCAATCCCAGAAAATATGCCTGCTACATAGGCATCGCACCTTTCCCCAAAGAGTCGGGGACCTCCGTGAGGAAGCGTACCTCCGTGTCCTGCAAGGGATTCTCCAAGGCCAAGGCCGACTTGTCCATATCCGCCGTGTCGGCCATAACGCACAGTCCCACCCTCAGGGAATATTGGCAGCGAAAGCGCAAGGAGAAATGCGGTAGCATAGTACTCAACGCCGTCAAGTTCAAGCTGGTGTTACGTATGTTTGCCGTGATTAAACGTGGAACACCATATGTGGAGACAGATGCATACAAGAACTAAAATGCAGCAAAAGTGAACTACCCCCGTCTTAGATTATAACTATCCCCGCGATTAAGTTTTTTGTCTGCGTTTTTTCACTACCTTTGCCGGAGCATCTGAAAAGGAAGGAACTCCGGACGGGGGTAGTGAACTATTCTGTCTTAGACAAAGACCTTTCCCTGATCTAGTCTCCCCTGCCTGAAATGCCAGACCAAGTGCCGTTTAGGGATTTAGCTGTGCGCCAGCTTATAAAAGATGTGGCTTACCCTGACATAGAGAGTTCCTTCCTGCAAAATGCGGAACAAAGGTATGAAAAATAAATCATTTATCGGCATCGACATCTCAAAAAATGTCATTGATGCATCAATTTTCACAGAAGGAGCCTCAATTAAGGACTTTCCTCACGCTGTATTCAACAATTCCCGCAAGGGATTTGGCGGGATGGCCACATGGCTCAAGAAGAATCATGTGGTTCTCTCGAACTGTCTCTTCGGAATGGAGTTCACCGGTAGCTACTCTATGGAGCTGGAGAAGTTTCTTACGGCCAGGAAGTATCAATTCTGCATGCTCTCCACCCATACGGTAAAGCATTATCCCATGGGTCCCAAGGACAAGAACGACAAGATTGACTCTGCCAAGATTGCCGACTTTCTCTACCGCTATAATGGTACTGAATGTGTCAAGCCTTATAAAATGCCTGACAAGACCATGCAGAGACTCAAGACTCTGATGAATGAGCGTAAGTTCCTGGTGGAACAGCGTACATGCTTCATGAACAGAAGACAGCTGTGCACCACAAAGGAAGACACCCAGTTATATGATGGCTACATCAAGAAACTCAGCCGTGACATTGAGAACATCGAGTTGGAAGAACAGAAGTTGCTGGCTACAGACGAAAGTCTCCTCACGACTTACAGGAATCTTTTGACAATCCCGGGTATCGGCTCCGTCAATGCCATAAATGTCATTGTCATTACTCGAAACTTTACCGCTTTTGAAACAGCAAGGCAATATGCCAGTTATGTCGGCGTGGCACCGCACTTTCGCACTTCAGGCACCAGTGTGAGATGGCGTCCACGACCTTCAGCACGCTGTGATGGTCAGGCGAAAGCGGATCTGTCCATGGCGGCCTTAATTACTGTACAATATGATGCAGAATTACAATCATTCTATAACCGTAAATTAGGAGGTAAGCAAGATTCAGACACAAAACGCAAGGCATTGAATGCCGTTAAGTTCAAACTCATTCTCAGAATGTTCGCCATAGGCAAACAGAATAGAAAATGGGAAACATTGGATTCAATGAGCAACAATGAGATTCTTGCAATATCATAAGTCTAAAACAAGGGAACTATAGCAGTCTGTGCTACTGCCATTTAGAGTCTTGTAAAGACACAAACACGGATAACTAATTAGGAATCTAGCCATACGCTATTAAAAGAACGAGTTCCGTGTTATTTTGTAACAGAAATGTCATTTTTGACCATTTCTGCTACCGATATTTTAGTGCCTGTATGCTCCAAAACGCCTCTTTTATATTTATTAACATAAAAAGCTGCTCAAAAATTTGGCTATGTCTTAGGAATCAG
>NZ_SGVY01000105.1 GCF_004535825.1 Segatella hominis
TCTGAGTCTGGATTGGATAAGCGCTGAAAGCATCTAAGTGCGAAGCCAGCCGCAAGATGAGAACTCCATAGAGGGTCGTCATAGACGATGACGTTGATAGGATGCAGGTGTAAAGACAGTGATGTCAAAGCCGAGCATTACTAATTGCCCGAACACTTTCTTTAAATAAGTTCATAGTTTCAACTGTATGTTGAGTTCATTATTGTTTTGCTTGTGTGCAAATACGTCATAACCCATTATCAGGTGGTTATTGCGGTGGGGTTCCACCTCTTCCCATTCCGAACAGAGAAGTTAAGCCCACTTGCGCCGATGGTACTGCAATGCAATGCGGGAGAGTAGGTCGCCGCCTCCTTTCAATGAAGAGCCTCAGATTTCGAAAGATTTCTGAGGCTTTTTTGTTTTTCTTCCCGCGGATCTTTTTCTTCTTCGCTGTTTTTTTTCTTCTCGCTGGATATTAGTTTGTCACGCAGATTTCGCAGATGACGCAGATTTTTTCTCATTGATTATTTTAGTCCCACAGATTTCACGGATTCACACAGATTTTCTTCTTTTTTCTGCCATTTCTTTATTTCGCAGATTTTAGACCTGTCGGTCTGGGAGGATGTCGCAGATTTCTGCTCTTATGAACTCGAAAAGGATTATGCAGATTTTCTCAGTTTCTCTTCTTTTTATGGGTATTCTGACGATTTTTATTATTATAATTTTTTATTATGTTTGTTTTTTTGTGATAATTTTCTCTTAATTCCTGTTATTTAAGCATATATTGTTATTTTTCTTACTTTTTTTAAAGAAAATTGCATTTTTATGCTTTTATTTCTAATATATTTTTTAACTTTGTAGCAATTTCCTTATCAATATTTGTTTTCACATTCTATTGAGCAGGAAAGAGAGAGAATTGTATCCCGAGAAATCGGATTTTTTTATTTTTAACAACATTAGCGTATGAAATTTTCTACACTATTCGCGGCTGCTTTGCTGTTTTGTTCTGTTTCACATGTTTCAGCTCAGAATTCTCAATCTCAAGGAGAATTGAAGTTTGACAATGTTATTATGAAGGGTTATTCCCAGATTGCTACTCCTATGGCTGTTACCTCAGAGGGTAATGTCGTTGTGACAAGTACTATGATCAATGGTCAGTCTTTAGGTTCTTTTGTTGCTATGTCTTCTCCTAAATTGCCTAACAGTCCTACTTGGAAGGTAGATATCAAGAGTGGTAGTATCATCAATGCTATTCTTGCTGATAATGAAGGTGGTGTTTATATTGGTGGTGATTTCAATGAGAAGATTACTTTGGGTGGTATTTCATTAACTGGTAAGAAATCTGAAAATGCTGAAAAGACTAATGCCTTTGTTGCACATATCAGCAAGGAAGGATGGCAGCTTATGCCTTTGTTTCTACTCCTAATGCCGAAATGGTTGAGAAGTTTGATCAATACTCTCAGGGAGACAAGGTATATTGCAAATTGAATAGTTTGGCTATTGCTGACGGCAAATTGTATGCTGGTTTGATCTTTACCGATGTCTTGTCTAATGCTGCGGGTGATGCCAAGGTTACTTCTGGTACTTGGAATTTAAGTAACTATGGAATGGGTATTGGTTCTGATGCCGATTTCGTAGCAGTGGAATTGGATGCAGAGACCATGCAGGCTAAGGCTTTCCCTGTTGTATTCGGTGGTAAAGGTAACTATACAGATGCTTCATATATGGGAATTGATGCCAAGTCAGCCAAGATGGCCAGCGATGGTTCAAACCTGTATCTGGTTGCCTCTGTGAATGGATTTTGTTCTAAGGCTGCCCTTCAAGTAAATGGCGAGGTGAAAGATGAGCCTTCTTTTAAATACGCAGGTGGTATTAATGCCTTCTATGTAGCAAGCGTTAATTTGGGAAATAACACAAGTTCAGCTAAGGTTTATGATGGTAAGTATGGATGGGTTTCTGGTGCTTCCAGCTTGGTAGAGCCAGGAGTTGCTTCTTTGACTGTCAAGGGCGATGACCTTTATATTGGTGGTAGCTTTTTCCAGACCTTCCCATTCGATACCAACGTTAAGGCTGTAGGTAATACAGATATTTTCTTCGTCAGCTTGAAGAAGAGCGATCTTTCTGTACAGAAGGCTTTGGCTTCAGGTTATGACGAGAAGTCTGCTGGTAATGATAACGAGGAGAAGTTCTCAGGCTTTGCTATTGATGGCACTCAGTTGAGCGTGTATGGTGGCGTAGCAAGCAGAAAAGATGTTTATTCTCCTTCTACTCTTTCTACACCATTGAAGTTTACTGCTGATATGGCTTCTGCTACAGGTTTGACAGCCGGTTCTGCTGAGCAATATACAACAGGTACTGTTCTGTCAGCTGACGGTAAATATACCTACACATCTTTGTTGAATGCAGATCAGACATCCGTTTCTTATCAATACACAGAAAATACATCAAATGGTGTACAGCAACTTGTAGTTGACAAAGCAGACAAAGACAATGCAGTTTACAATCTTCAGGGTATGAAATTGCGTGCTCCTCAAAAGGGATTGAATATCATTGGTGGCAAGAAGGTGGTTATCAAGTAAGGTAATTATCAAGTAATGCCCCTTTTATATATTAGAAAAAAATTAGATTATTTACCAATACATTATAGTAAACCTTAATTCCGCAACACTATAGTTTAACATTATTTATAAGTGCCTGAGCAACAAAAAGTTGCCCAGGATTTTGCCATGTCAGAATTTTCACTTACCTTAGTGTTGCGAAAAGAAG
>NZ_SGVY01000106.1 GCF_004535825.1 Segatella hominis
AAATGGGCAGACTACATCTGTATGTTGGTAGAAATGGGCAAAGACATCAGAAGTCCACATTACATTTGTCCCGACAACCTTGAAGCCGAGCACGACAGAATATCCGAGAAAATCAGAGCAAAGAAAGAAAAGGAGCGCACCGAGGAGGAGATACGCAAGGCATTGAAGAACGAGGACAAGTTCAAGGAAATGAAGAGCCGTTTCTTCGGTTTGATGTTCACGGACGGCAATATCGTGGTGAGAATGCTTGAAAGCGTCAGGGAGCACGTTCTTGAGGGCAAGGCGATGCATCATTGCGTAGGCAGCGGTACAAACTATTCACTCAATCCCGACTGCATCATCTTCTCTGCAAGAATAGCCGAACAAAGGGTTGAGACCGTGGAGTTTTCACTCGAACAGATGAAAGTCGTACAATGCCACGGACTACAGAACAAGGACACCGAGCACCATGCCGACATCATCAACTTGGTGAACAGCAATGCAAGACTTATAGAGCAACGAATGGTTGCAACGACATAACACCACATTATTATAATTTAGGCGGAGCGATGAAAATTCGTTCCGCCACTTTCTTCATGAGCCGAGGAGCGGAAAGAAAGTGGCAAAGAACCGTTTTTTCCTTATCTGCGATGCTTGCAGAATAACAAAGGACAGCCCAAATCAAAAGGACTGTCCTTTATTCATAAATCGTTTTTTCTGTTCCTTGGGAGATAGTCCCATCTGGCGATTGACACTTTTGCTTACTAATGCGGCATGATGCCGTCCTATGGATTCAGTGGCAAGCTGAGATTTTAGCCGTAGTCTTTCTTTTTCATTGGCGTACTCTTAATTTATTGTCAGAGGCGATACGACTTGAGACCTTCATCGAATGCAGCCTTGATTTCGGCTGCATAGGCATTGAAGTGTTCGTTGATGATGTTATCCACATAACTTGCAATGGAAATCTTTCCCTTGCCTACGATACTGACAAATTTAGTCACACGCTCATGAATGTCCTCGCTGATGCCAACATGTCTGCCATATCTTGCGGTAAAACCTGCATTTGCCATGAACTTACCGACATACTGCTCAGCACGCTCTTTCTCCATTCTGTCGATTGGCTCAAATTCACCCACATCATAATTCTCATATGCTGCATCTTCATCAAAACACTCCTCCTTGTCGGAAATAGTTGACGATGTACGGTCTTGAAATGTCTCTTCAAGACAAGCGTCAATCTGTTTACCAACTTCCTCATTGTCTCTTCATAATTTCTCATGAAAGCCTCATACAACTCCTTGGCATCTGTCGAAGTGAGTTGTCCTTTACCACAGTTTTTTGTTTTGTCTGCCATAATCATTTTTTTAATTGTTATACAAATTCTCTGCTATTGAAATACTTGTTGACTATTGAAAATCCAACCTCAACAGTTTTTGTCAGATACCTGACATATGCAATTCCATCAACGCATCTATTTTGCGTTTAATAATCTTTGAGCGTTCTGCGATTTCAGCTTGTAGCTTTTCGCTGTCCATTTCCGAGAATATTTTGCCCACATGTGCAAATCTATCCTTTGTTGCATTGTTCTCTTCTGTTCTTTCCATAATTCTCCTTATTAAATTGTTATACAAAGTCGAGGATATTGAAGTCCTCTATACTGTCTGGCACCTTAAACTCTTTCTTTGGCTTGGAAATCTCTACAATCTTGTGAGTTTGCAAGTAGAAGGTGACGTAATCATGGATGTTCTTCTTGCACTCCTCGCTGTTCTCCATGAATTTCTCATAGAATTGGTTGCCATCCATCTCATGGAAAACCTTGCCTGCATGTCTTTTCTCCTTGTCCGTTGCTTTCGGTGCCTTGACGGTATTCACAGCTGCGTCAATGTCCTCAAAACTTGACCCTTTGGCTTGTGGCACATCGGCATCTCCTTCATTATCAGAATATTTCACACCAATATCTTCTATGCGAACATTCGTAAACACATCATCAAGCTGTTCGTCAGAAATCCGTGCCGTACTCTTTGGAGAATCGTCAAATGTCACGTCATTATCCGATACGGACATGGATTCTGTTTGTTTTTGTTCCGTTTCTTCTTTCTTCCGCAGTTGGGACACCTTGAAAAGACTTTTGCCTACAAGTGCCATCGGGTCGATAGGCGGTTTTTTCTCCTTTTCCTTGTCGTTCGCAACTTCAAGGAGCAACTTGTTGTAAAAATAGATAGTCCAAACATTGAATGCAGCCAAGACTATCAAGAATATAGTTTCCATTGTCATGCTTGTTCCTTTTTGTTACACATTCCAATCGTCAATCTCTTTTCTCAGCAAGCTGTTGATTTCTTCTTGGTTCTCTTCAAGATGTCTCTCAAGAATAAGGTCGATGTAACCACCGACTGTCAACTCATGCTTTGCGAGCACACTGACTATTCTTGAAATTCTCCTGTGTATCTCACGGCTGATATAAACGCATTGACGAGTCTTTATCTCGTTTCGCTTGAAGAATGCCGAATCGTAACTTTCCGAAGAAGCCTTGGGAGGCTTGCGTGAAATTGGCGACTTACCGGTCTGCGAGCATTGGGACTTCCAGCCAACCTCTTCTTTCTCTTCGGTATCTTTCACTTGGGATTGGGAAGCTCCGTCAAGAATGGATGCCGTTGTCGTGCCAATCTTGCTCTTGCCAATAGAGGCAATGAGCAGATTTTCATCTATTGCGTCAGTGTTGATTTTTCTGCTTACCATAGGC
>NZ_SGVY01000107.1 GCF_004535825.1 Segatella hominis
TGCACAGATGTCAGAGGCAGGAAGTTCTGCGTGGAAATGCAGATGGAATGGTCTGAATAATGAGGCTTTCTTGTTTGTGTCAATGAACTTAAATCCGACAAATGAAATCCCAGAGAAGAGTTTGACTTACAGTACTGAGGGGACAGATGCATCCTTTTAATGCCCGACTATCGTTATCCTGTTCGTGCAACATCAGAACAGGAAGATGCCGTTGCCTTGCTGATGAATGATGTGGGCGTGGCTTCTTTCATGCAATATACACCTAACGCCAGCGGAACACAGGGCATATTTGCCTATCAGGCGCACATGATAAAATCCTAACTGCTTGATAATGAGCGGTTAGGATTTTTTCTTTTCTATTTTTGGCAACATTTTGGCAACGTATTTCGATGCTAATTCATAATGGTTGTCAAAAGCACGCCTTCATTTTACATTCTTTCACACGATTTCATACCATTACCCAACGCAACTACTCAACCTTTCTTTGTTATATCTTGTTAAAGATTAATCTGTAGACACATATTTATAAAAAGAAATCACTATATTTGCATTTAAAGCAACAAATTGAATGTTATGGAAGATTTAAAACAACACTTTCCATTTTACAGCTGAGTTCACTTGCAAGAATGGTCAAGATGAATTACGCCCAGACATCACTTTGTTTGTTAATGGTTTACCTCTTTGCTTCGTGGAGGTAAAAAAGCCAAACAACCATGGGGGAATGGTGGCTGAAAGTAAGCGAATGAATGATTATAGAACTACGCTTGCACAACAATTCACAGAGAGTCATCGTTTAGAAGAAGAAATTATAAAACAGTTGGACAGCATCGGTTTTAATGCTAATGTAGGAAAGGAATAATAATATGAACAATATAAAAAAAGACGGCAATACATTGTTGCCTACTGGCTATAATCAATGGCGTAAAGACATAGAAAACCTGATTGATACTGCAAAGTTGAAAACAGCTATCAGTGTCAATATGGGAACATTGTCGCTATATTGGAATATAGGGAAACAAATTATAGAGAAGCTGGAACAAATAGGTTGGGGAAAACAGGTAATAGCCCAATTATCAAAAGATCTTTGCTCTCGTTTCCCCGATGACAGAGGGTATTCGGAACGCAACCTAAGGAACATGAAAAGATTTGCTGAAGCGTATCCGACTTTTCCAATTTGGCAAGTGCCACTTGCCAAATTAAAGGAACTGCCAATTCTGCAAGAGTCGCTTGCAGAATTAGAGAATGAAGGCAAGGAGGTTGTGCAAATACCGCTTGCCCAAGTCGGTAAACACGAAAATAGGAGATAAACACCTATAATTAGTGTTTACCTTCTACTCGATGATAAGGAGAGAGTTATATATATTATATACCTCGATTCTCAATCTTTATTAATTTATAAGATACACCTTTTATTCTATAATAGAGCACAAAAGTACCAGAAGATATTATTCTCATCCCGTCTTTTTCGTGTGTAATTTGACATATATTAATTTTGATTATTACCCTATTCTTTTTATAAATAAGATATGGATTCATCTTATATATAGGTGAACTTTCTCCCAATCTCAAAAAAGGAACTTTAAAAGAAATATTTTTGCTTATCTTGTCTTGTTCTTTATTTAAATTCGCTTTTTCATCTAAAATAAGATAAAGAGTATCAGTCTTTTCCAAGACTTCATCCTTTAGTAATTTTTCGTATAATACAGATATGGCATTGCCATATATTGATTTATTACTTTTACATTGTGCTTCTACATTAATATAGAAGCACAATGTTAATATAAATAGTATTTTCATCGTATAAAATATTTATAGGGAATACAGCATTTACTCCGTTTCCGTCTCTAGAAAAAGAACCAGAATATTCACGGTTGTTTTTCTCTGAGTCCCCTCCTGTCCCATCATCTTTTATAGATTCTAACATTATATATATTCATCTATACACTTTTATCTACGGGTACAGAATGAAGTTTCCCATTATTGTCTGAAGATAACCTAATTTTCCATCTACCAGCATCTCCAATTGAAATATTTACAATTTCATATATTCTATTAGGCTTAATAAAGCACTTACACCACAAAGGATTATTATGCGAATTCTGGTAAACATTATAATTTTTAGGGAGACTATTTAAATTTATGACCTTAGCCCCAGCCGTATTATCGGTAATTTTTTCTACAAAATAAATATCTCCAGTTTTTAAATCCAAAACATCTAATGCCACAATAGTATAACAAGATACAATCTGTTGTCTTTTTTCGTCAAAAAAAATTTGATTTGAATTACAAGAGATTGTATAAAATAAAGTGAGTACCATAGTGAAAAGTTTAATTACTTGGTATTTTTTTCCCTCCTTGATATTGTTTCCAATAGTTGTCAATAATACGCTTTTTTTGTCCATCTGTGTAATCTTTAGAATTTAAAATAGATGCAATATTTTCTTTGTTCTCAGACACTCGTTGAATATAGCTATTGAATTCTCTAAATGTTTGGGAGCCGGCTAAGTCTTAGGAATCTAAAGAAGAAAAATAAGAGAAAGGTGCATTTTTAAACGCAAGAAAAATTATAGAATGCACCCTTAAAAAACATCTATAATAACCCGTTGGCGGAATTAATTTAGCGCATACTTAACCCTGCCAACCGGTCTGTTGTTTACATAATTAATATATTGCAAGACTGTAAATGCGCTGATTTTCCCGATGATTCGGGTAA
>NZ_SGVY01000108.1 GCF_004535825.1 Segatella hominis
GGGAAAGAAGTGGCATGAAACACTTTTTAGGTAACCGTTAAAATGCCCTGTTTATAGGGATTGATGGAACATTAAGGACTCAAAAATGCCCTATAAACAAGGGTGGGAAACTTTAGTTACTGATATTAATTTGCTGATGAGCCTCACCTTCCTTAGCGTTATTGGTTGTAATGATAACAGCACCATTGCCACCACGTACACCATACAACGCAGTAGCAGCAGGACCTTTCAGCACATTGACACTGGCAACATCATTCATGTTGACAGCGGCAGCCTCTGTGATAACGCCATCTACTACATAAATAGGGCTTGAACCTGCTGCAGCTCCAGCAGCTGTTCCATTGTCTGATGACAGAGAGGTTGTACCACGGAGCACAATTTTTCCTTCGTCGAATTTTGCACCAGAGCCACCAACGAAACGGGCACCAGCAACTTTACCAGCCAAGGCGTTGTTGAGTCCTTGCTGACCAACAGAAGTTAAATCAGAAGATTTAATTTCCTGAGTGGCGTAACCCAAAGAACGTTTCTGACGCTTCAATCCCTGTGCGGTAACAACTACATCATCAAGATTTTTTGAATCTGAAAGCAAAGCAACTTTCATGCCATTTACTGCCTTAACAGTAACGGTCTTCATACCAAGATAACTGATAACCAAACTGCTGTTCTTATTAGGAACAATCAAGGAGAAGTTACCATTAATGTCGGTAACAGTACCGGTCTTTGTACCATCAATTCGGATAGAAGCACCGATAATTGGTTCTTCATCATCGTTTGAGACAACGGTACCCGAGATTGAAGTTTGTGCAAATGCCATGCTCGTACTAACGGCAATGGCAGCTGCTACAGTCATGAGTCTTTTTTCCATAAATCTCTCTCTCTTTTAAAAAATTAATATATAATGTTTATTTCTTTCTCTACATGTCATGAGGTGCTCCCCATTGAGGGAGATACCTAAGAATGCTTTCTCTACCTCTTGTCCCGAGGTGGAAGAGTTATACCTTATTATATATAAGCCTGTCTCAAATCCTTTTATCCAAGAGTTTAAAACTCTCTTTATGGTAAGAGAACTTAGCAAAATTTTAAAAATATTTTTAATCGGTTGCAAAATTACATAATATTTAGCTTTTCTCCAAATATTTTTTGTAAAAAGTTGCATTTTACTTGCATTTTGTTACAAAAAGACTATTTTTGTGTCTTATTTTCTTGCTTTTATAAGTAATATATTACTTTTTAAAGGAAATTACTGTTTGTTCAACCAATCCCTTTATGAGATTCACATTTATCAAATTTGCCTTAGGATGCCGTTTTTTATCTTAAAAGGGCAGTTTATTGCCTTTACTGACGCACTTCTTTCCATAATCCATTCTTTTTTTTCTTAAAAAGTATAACTCACTCTAAATTGGACTTTGATTGAAAATCAAGAAGTTGGGCGTTTGCCTATATTATATAGGTAACAAGATGGAAACGAGCGGACTTCTGCTCGTTTCTGTATTTTGCAATATGCAAAGAACGCCTTAATTCGGGGACAAAGATACGATATTTTTCTAAATATCCAATGATTTACAAGAGGAATTTTATGGAAATTAGAACTTTTGCGTAAAATCTGATGCTTACCAACACAATATGCATCCAAAAACAAACAGCAGGTATTTGGATATAGTTTATCCGAATACCTGTTGCCATAACGTTTTATTGCTGACGATGATTCTGACATCGACTTTCATGTACTGTTGCAATATTGGGGTATTTTGTCCCTGTGTGCTCACAGTGGCTGTAGCCATAAAATAGTTGCCATCTTCCCTATGTATGAGTTTGGCATTATGGCTTATGATGTTGCAGTTATAAGATGCATTGTCGTTGCCCTCGAAAGAAACATGAGCTGTCCTTGGCTCATCGAAAAGATGCAAATACTTAAAAAAAACTTAAAACATTCTTTATCCCCGATTAAATATCGTACCTTTGCAACCGAAAGAGTTCTTTGAATGGTTATGCAAATCACAGCAGGATGCTACATTCTGTATATTTCTAATTCGTAACCTCTTCTTTTTATGAGATAAAAACTTATCTCATTCTCAATTACTTATAAAAAATAAGTACTTTCGATGAAAAAACTCTTCTATATTTAGACTTACTGACATAGGGCTGTCATAGAAGACGCTATCTTTGTATCAAAAAGTGTTAAACTTAATATTATAGAATATGAAAAGATTATTTTTATGCTCATCATTTGCTGATGTTGCTAATCTATTTGTCGATTGTGCCAAAGAAGATTTGCAAGGGAAAATTATAGCTTTTATACCAACTGCAAGCCTTACAGAACCAATACGATTCTATGTAAAAAAGGGGAAAAAGGCTTTAGAAGAAGCAGGAATGATTGTTGAAGAAGTCGAGATTACCCAACTGTCCAAAGAGGAAATATCTTCTATATTACATAAATGCGATTATATCTACATAACAGGTGGAAATACATTTTTCCTTTTGCAAGAGTTAAAAAGAAAAGGTGTTGATAAAATTATATCTAAA
>NZ_SGVY01000109.1 GCF_004535825.1 Segatella hominis
ACTCCTGGGCGAGGAATATTTCCTAGCTCATTAACTAAATTTTTGGAGAAATCCTTGCATATCTCAAGAATTTTTACGAAATTTGCATACAAGTTGTGCATAGCGTGAAATATATAACTTTATAATTTGACACTACAAAGTTACTAAAAATCAACGAGATGCACAACTTTTTCTCCATAAAAATATACTAATTTTCAGGCGGTTTTTTAATTCCGCCAACAGGTTTAGTTATTACTTTTCTGTTCTTTTAGTCGTTTCGTCAGTTCCATGCAGTCCCTGAGAATACTGCATTTCTTCAAAAACTTGCTGCAAATATAATAATATAAGAGGGTGTGTCATAAGTCTGTGACGCACCCTTTTTCTATCTCTATTTTTCTACAAGCAATGCTAAATCATAATATTTTTCGACTACACTCCCTATTCTCCAAAATACTCTTTTAAATTTCCTTCTCTGCCCGGGTATATTTTTCTCCCTGCCCACGCAAGAATTTTTCCGTGGGCAGGGAAAAATAAAAGTGGGTACAGGGATGGATAAAACATATTATATAGACATATCCATAACAAAGTAGTAAATTTACCGCTTTATGTAAGAAAATGCAGTAAATTTACTCATTAGTGTCCAATTTCTATTGGACACTAATGAGTTTCAGGTATAAAATAGTATGTTATTGTAAAAGCTTTTATACTTTTGCAATAGCATAGTTTAATGATACAATATAATGATGAAACAAACTTTTATACTTCTGTTCTCCTGTTGGTGGCAAGAGTTCGCAGTCTTGAGGTGGAACGTAATTTACTGATTTTCAGTAATATAGATGATAGAAAATCTGCATGACCTAACGAAGCGCTTCATTAAGGTCTAATGATGCGCTTCATTAACACTTAACGATGCGCTTCATTAACACCTAACGATGCGCATCATTAGACCTTAATAAAGCGCATCGTTAGAGTTCGTACTTGCACTTCTTTAGAGGAAATGGAACTTAAATATATATTTGTTAATAAAAATATCAAATTTTGTTTTGCACTCTGATGGACATTTTCAAAAAATGAATACAAAAACAATAACCATAAACGGCAGGTCTCCACCCTCAAAAAATGCCTTTTAGAGGTGTGAACCCTTTTTTACAGGGTTCACTTTTTCGGGCAAGTGGTGAACCCTTTCTTTTTAAATATATATAGACAGCGCGTATATAAAGATATAAAGAAATGATAATCAGATAGTTATAATACCCTTATTTATACCTTATTTCGTATAAAAAGTAGGGTAAAAGCCTCACTATTCACCAAAGCTTCACCTAAGGTTCACTCTAATGGCACTTAGAAAGAAGGTACTAAATTTTTAACAAAAGACTCTGGGTATCTCCATCGCCGTGGAATTTGACGGCATAGGCAGAGAGATTGACAACATCAAGGGGGCTACTGGCTTGGGACTCATCGACATCGATGGACTGGATTGCAAATAACTTATTTAGAGGTCGGAAATGACTTATTTACGAATTGGAAATGACTTGTTTGTAGATCGGAAATAACTTGTTTGCAGGTCGAAATTGACTTGTTTCTGAGCTGCGTCGATTGACACGTTGGATAAAAAGAAACACCTCGGAGAACCGTAATTTTGAAAAAAAATCAACTTTATCGTGACATTAAATGACATTAAGTGACATTAAGTGACATTAAACGACATTGGGGATTTTTTATTTCGTACCTTTGCATTGTCAATCAGAACGGTTGGCGATGCCGCCTGAAACTCGATGCTACCATCAAGAGAGCAAGTACCATATTGGGTGATGATAGTTCAAATGGTGAGAACGCTGGAGGCGGTTCTGTGAACGGTGATGCCGGCGGTTCGGGTGTCAACAAGCCTTCTGGCGGTAATACCCAGGAGAGTGGCGGCACCTCTCAGGGCACTGGATCTGAGAATGGAGGCAGCGGAGAAGATAATGAACTGTAAAACATAGGGTTAGGGATTAGTCCCTACCCTTACTCTTTTACTTGCTTACATAAAATAATAATTGAATAAAACATTTGGATTATGAAAAAGGAAACATTTTTGCTGTTGACGTCAGAGGAAGGTATGAAGCACAGGAGTCAGAGACCGATAGAGCCAGAAGCTGCGTTTGGACAGATGAAGGAAGACATGCATTACAAGCGATTCAGGTATTTCGGAAAGGACACTTTTGCGCAGTTTTGTTATCGATAAAACAAAAAAAGGGTGCGTCACAGGCTTATGACACACCCTCATTGAGGTCTAATGATGCGCATCGTTAAGTCGTGTAGATTTTCGACAAGTTATATTCTTGAAAATCTGCAAATTTCAGCAAACTACTAGTAGTCCGAATATAGCTTATTTTATTACATTATCAAAATGATTATGGAGGCACAAAGCAGTAAGACTCCTGTGCCTTGTGTATGTTTCACTTTATTGCAATGGAAAGTCTTTTTGCCCGATTGTAACTACCTTTACTTATTGCAGTCGATTTTC
>NZ_SGVY01000110.1 GCF_004535825.1 Segatella hominis
ACTAGGACTGTTTACCCGAATCATCGGGAAAATCAGCGCATTTACAGTCTTGCAATATATTAATTATGTAAACAACAGACCGGTTGGCAGGGTTAAGTATGCGCTAAATTAATTCCGCCAACGGGTTTATTGTAAACAAACCGGTAAAACGAGAGATATTTGCAGCCGATTTTCGGGATAGGGTTATTCATCATTTTATTTTCAATTACATTTTACCCTTTTTTGAGACAACATTTATCAACGACAGTTATAGCTGTAGAAAAGGCAAAGGTACGCATTATGGCATAAAACGGATTGACCATTTTATACGTTCATGCTCTAATAACTATTCAAAAGATTGTTACATTCTCAAACTCGACATCAAAGGCTATTTTATGGCAATGAATAAATTGTTGCTTTTTGACAAAGTGAAAAATGAATTAATCCGTAATAAAAACAAAGTCGCTTTTGATTTGGAACTTGTGCTTTATCTTATTGAAAAAACAATATTCAATGATCCCATAGTAAATTGCATAATCAAAGGTAAAAAGTTAGACTGGGAAGGTTTGCCCCAAACAAAGAGTTTGTTTCATGCTCAGCCCAATTGTGGTTTACCAATAGGTAACTTAACCTCTCAATTGTTCGGCAATATTTACATGAACGAGTTCGACCATTGGGTAAAAAGAGAATTGAATATAAAACATTACGGCAGATATGTTGATGATTTCGTATTGATACACGAAAGTAAAGATTATTTGCAATCTGTTATCCCAAAACTTTCAGACTTTTTACTTTCAACTTTACAACTAACACTGCACCCAGATAAAATTTATTTACAACATTACAGTAAAGGAGTAAAATACCTTGGCGCAGTAATCAAACCACATAAAACATACATAGCCAACCGCACCAAAGGAAATTTTTACACCACCATAGAAAAGCAAAACCAAATAGCCCGTGACCACAAACCGACAAAAGAAGAACAACAAGCCTTCCAAAGCAGTATGAACTCGTATTTGGGCATAATGAAACATTACAAAAGCTACAAACTAAGAAAACAAATGATTTTTAAGAACCTGAGCGGCTGGTGGTGGAATTATTTATATTTATCGGGCGGAATATGTAAATTTGAAATGAAAACAAAAACAGTATGACAATAACCACCGAAATGCTAACACGCAATATAGCAAAAAGCGGTGAAGTGCTTAATTGGAACGGCTTTAGCCCGTTCCAACTTCATCTCGGCTTGATAAGGTATCACTCGCAATCCGCTTCATGCCATATTGCCATCCGTTATGCGGCAGCTTAAAAGACGACACCAAACCAAAAAAATCATCTTGACAACCACCCGACTTTGAACTACGAAGGATGAAATTTTTCAGGGACAACTTCCAGCATTTCCAAAAAACAGTTTACCCATTGACTTGGAGACAAACAGACAATTTGAGCATTAAGGTTTAAACCGAATTTTTCCGAAATTGACCTGACCTGACTTTTCCTGAAAATCGACTTTAAAGCTGTTTTTACAGATAAATCAGGTTTCTCTAACAGACAGGAAATAAATGCTAAGTATTTGGCTTTAAACTTAAAATCAAAAAATAAGTGTTTTCTTTTAATGTTTAACAGGGCTGATTTGACAGTTGGCGGTGGCAAGAAACTTTCAGGACCTACCTCATAGACAAGTTTCAAATCAAAAAAAGTATGATAGAAAACGGTATATGGATTGTAAAGCTTCCTCGAAAATAACTTTTGTGTAGGTTCTAACTGAAGGACAATTGAACCTCCCAGAAAATTTTCAAGACTCTCAAACATCAGGATTTTGAAAATATCGGAAGTAATGCCATAAGGAATATTTGACACCACTTTGAAAGGAAATTTCGGAACTGCAAAATTCCTAAAATCACAACCGACAACTTGAACATTTCGGGCATCAGAAAATAATTTTCGTAAATGTTCAACCAAAGCTGTGTCGTTTTCAATAGCAACAACATTGTTGGCGATTTTTAATAAATGAACAGTAAGGAACCCCTTGCCTGCCCCAATATCTAAAACCGTATCCTGATTACTTATATTTGCTTGTCTTATTGCATCTTTTATTAGCACTTTATCAATAGTAAAGTGCTGACCCGTAAAACGAACGGGCAATTTCTTTTTTGTCATTAGCCTTAATTCCGCAACACTATAATTTAACTTTATTTATAAGTTCCTGAGCAACAAGTAACTACTCTTTTACCTTTGCACCCAGAATCAAGTAACATGGATTTGGTTAATTGGTGTTAAGGTGTACTATTAACTACTCTAGCAAATAGCTATGTGCTGATTTAGTCCTTCACCATCCAAATCCTTTTTCT
>NZ_SGVY01000010.1 GCF_004535825.1 Segatella hominis
AACCATTCCGAATAGCTATGGGACTTTGATTTGTCTTGCAATCTCATCCATGGTCATATGCCTTGTATGAAGTTTCTGTACGTTAGGTCAGATGTTTGCCGCCAGCTTCTTTCAGATTCCACCTCGCAGTGGACACCCTTGCTATTGGCTATACGATTCCCGCTATTAGGGCTCGTTAGGGACTTGCACCCATTAGAATAAGCTCATGCCGAGCATACAAGTAAAAATCGTCCGCAAACTGCGGACGATTTCAAAGACCGATATAGACAATCCTACCATTGGCTTGCTTATCTGTAAGGACAAAGACAACGTAGTGGCTAAATATGCCTTGGAGTCATACAAGGAACCAATGGGTATATCGGAATATCAGCTCTCCAAACTCTTCCCGAAAGACTTCAAATCATCTATGCCGACTATCGAGGAATTGGAAAAGGGGTTGAAAGATAACCAAAAGTAGCGGAACTGTTTTTGCATGAACAAAGAAGAAATAAAACAAGAACCTAATGATGGACTGATAGCTCGCATATTAGGAGGATGCTTCAACTGCTTGGATTGCCATAGACTAAAATATCGCCTTTTGGTTGGAAACTTTTTATAGTATAAGTCATTATGCAGAGATACTGCGACACGTTGTCGCAGTAATTGAGCACGCACGGACGGAGATAGCCCAACATGTCAATGGCTATGTCTCTACTGCCTATTGGGAGATTGGTCAAATGCTTCATGAACGCAAGATTGAAAGTGGGTATGGTGATAGTGTAGTAAAAAGACTGTCTGCAGACCTGAAAGAACGCTATCCAAAGATGAGCGTTTCGTCACGTCAACTTTGGAACATGAAGAAATTTTATGAGCGTTACGCTGGGCATGATGAGAAAGTGCTACGGAGCGTAGCACTTTTGCCGTGGTCGCATAATCTGCTGCTGTTGAGCAAGGGACAGAATGATGAAGCTACGCTCTATTATGCGCAGGAAACCGTAACCAAAGGTTGGAATCGCGACTTGTTGCTCAATGCCATTAAACTCAAAATGTATGAGACACAGGCATTGGCACGAGTAGACAACAATTTGCCCTGCAACAAGAGTGCTTGTCATCATGCAAGTGGCTGACTCCAAGACCGCTCTGAAACAGATTTCCAGCCATGGAGACACGTTCCGTATCGGTAACTGGATCATCGAAGCCCAAATGGCTTCCTTTGGTAAAGCTTATCTGAAAGTAACAAACACGACTTTAGAAAATGTAAGTTTTGAATATTCGGAATTGAGAAATTCCACATTAAATGATACCGTCAATGGGACGGTTCATAAACAAACACAAACTGATCACGTCAATATAAAGACCAGGACCATCAGATAAAGTTAGTAATAACTAAGGCTCACCCAATAAAAACGGGATGGTTTGATTGGAACCATCCCGTTTTTATTGTTTATATGAATGCTTCAACTCCAATACCAAAAAGTAACAGCCAAATAGCTTTATCATTTAGAATTACTTACTTTGTGCTCCATATTGGTCTAATCAACATTCCATAATGTGCCAAATAATAAACACTCCAAACAGTTTTTACCTCAGTAGCTATAGGCATGAACAAACTGTAAGGTTTATCCTCCTCTTTCGCATAAAGCAAATCTTGCGTACCCGTCCAATAGCAGCAACCACCCATCCCATAAGATCTATCGCTTGCAACCAAATCAGAATAAGGCAAAAATATACTATTACCATTTGGAGCAATAATCAAAGTTCCTTTAACACCATGCCATGTTTTGTCCACCCAAGAACAATTCTTCGTTAGCCATTCCATGTCTTCCTTTGTTGGTATTTGCCAATTATCACCCCACTTCTTTGTTGCTACATCAAATTGGGTACCACTAATATTTTCTACATACTTACTCGTATAGGTATCTAAAGTATAAGTACTTTTAGTTTCTACATCCCCCCAAGCATAATAGCCACCATATTCTTCTGGAGCATCAGCGTCAACATTACAACAAGCCCATTTTTTACCACTTGGCATACCCAAATCTATCGCATGAGGATGATTAGAATCTGGGCATAAAAAGGAAAAAGTAGCTTTCGGACTCGCAAGGATGGCAATATTAAACAATTTCACCTTTGGGTAAATTGAATATTTCTTATTCAAATCTATATCATAAAAAGTATGTTTTAGCCCGTATCTTCCGTTTTTAAACTTATCCTCTACAACTATATCAGAAATCTCATTCAGCTCCTCATCATAAAGTTTATACCCAATGGTTACTGGAGACAAACAATTACCTGAAACTTCTGAATTTGCAGACAACGTAGCAAGAGAGCCATCGGTATGGCTTAGGGTTGTTTTAGAGAAAGTCGGTACTATATCCCATTTTTTCATCAATTCAGCAGATAACAACGTGGTGTTTTCTGTCCAAACACCTCCTAAAGCTGATGTCTCTAGAGAAACAGATGCAAAAGGACCTGTCTCTACACTTGATGACTTTAAACGATTATAAAGCTTTGTGTCTTTCTCTGCTATATCAACGTCTGAATTACGAAGCACAAAATTGCCTTTGACCTTCCAACCAAGTTTTCCACGTGCACAGGCTTTGAAAAAGTCTCTACTCACAAGTTTAAAACCTGTTTCTATGAAACCGCCAACAGCTAGAGAACCATCTATACACCCCGTTACATCAATAGAAGATGATACTAAACGAGGAGTTGCAATAAAAGATTTCATTATATTCTCTCCTCTATTACTATAATCAAAGGCCATACCAAATGTATAGTTATGTACATCTTTCGCCGTCTCTGCTATTGTTGCATCTGCCTGAACAAACATACCTGGCACAACATAGAAATTAACAAGTTTAGCCGTGAATGGTACGGAGAAACTTACCTCATCACTTTTTTTCTCGAAATCATGCGAATAGTTAATGCTACCATAAGCCGAGAATTCTGAGGCAATCTCAACATTACCAGTAATAGAACCATTAAAATAGACACCATGTTCCTTACCCACTAGTAAAAATGTATGGATACGAAATGTTGGTGAAATTGATACAGAAACCCCTGTAGCTCCACTAACAGCGAGATCACTATTGGGTAGTATGCTTGAGCTAAACTCCGTAGAACAATCTACAGTTAATGTACCTATACTAAGCGTCGCATCCTTAGAGGTAGAGACTGAACGTTGATTTGTGCCATTTTTTAAAGCATACATTCTTTTTGCCCCATTATCTCCAACTACCCCATATACAGTTGTTACACTACAAAAAGAGTCAAACAAATCTTCCAGACATGTCTGTTCACAATATACATTTATTTCCTTATCAACTGCTTGAACACTTGAAACCACTCCAGAAAAGCCATAAGGAAGAGCCTCGCACCCTTCAATCATCACAAGTTTATCACCTATAGACGGAATAAGCTCTGTCGGCACATTTGCCTTCAACTTCAAGGTAAGGTCATCTGCACCTATTACATAATCCGACAACTGTTCCTTCAGATTCACAACTCCTTCCTTGTAAATTGTAGGGGGTGTTACAAAACTGACACTATCTATCACTTCCAAAGGAATACGATATACAGAATCTACAGTCCAAACTTCTTGTACGACATAATCTTTATATTCTACACTATCTAAACCAATATGCGAACAACGCATACTATCTACATCCGCATTAAGAAAAGCGTTTATGGCACCATCATTTCGATATACAAACATAGCATCATTTTGTGCCATTACTCCCGATAAGTTTACGAGTAAAGACAAACAAAGAAATATGATTTTTCTCATGGCTTACCAATTTTAAAAGTTAGAGATAATGTTTTAACCAAAAATACAGAATTCGTTTTTGCCGGAATTTTCATGCGGACTTTACCATGAGAATCTACCTTTGAAGAAGCAAGCAACTTGCCATCAACAGAATAAATCATCACTTTATCTTGCAAAGGAAGATTGTAAATACTGATAAAGTTATCATCCAAAGCTATCCGAACATTTTCTTTCTCCAACGCTATAATGTTGGTGGAGTTTGCATCTACATAAGTAAACTTCAAAACCTCTGAAGCTGGGTATCTAACAACATTCATGTGAGTTTTCACAACAAGCTCATTAGCGCCAAACGTAATTACTGGTTGTTCATCCAACATAATCGTGATATTTCCAAATTTACTATGCAAAAGCAAAGCATCCACACTTTTTCTTGAAGCATGCGCATAAAGTGCCACAAACATCAAAATTAGACTTAGTACTATCTGTTTCATACGTAAAGTATTGTTGCCCAACATTTCTGTAGGACATATTTTTGACTATATATATTTATGTGAGTATTATCGTACAGGTAAAAAATCTATCACTCTATCCATACTCAAACTATCTGTTTCCTTTAGCCCGATTATGAGTCTTGCAGAGCATCTGGCAATTACTTTCGTCTGTGGCTCCGCCTTTGCTCCATGCTTGTACATGATCGGCATCCATCTCTTTTAATGCCCAGATTTTATCTTTATTGGCATCGTGACCAATAGCACAAAGGGGACAATTGCTTTCATGCTTCTCCTTGGCATCTGCCGTCTGACGATTATAAACCCTACGTTTGGTATTGTCATCGAAGACACGGACATTCAGAAGTTTTGTATCCTTACAACCGCCAAGCACATATTCAAATACGTTCTTTTTATCTTGAACGCATGGATCGTTGTAGAGTTCTTTCACTTTTTGTGAAACCTTGATATGATCGTATGGAGTAATGTGGTACTTTTCGTAGAGTTCTCCCCAATTCAATCCTTTCATTTTAGGATAGACATCATCAAAGGTCTGCTCTATCCATGAAATGACATCGTTGAAATATAGTTTGAGTTCATTGATATCGGTATCACGACGATGCTCCTGCATATAATCCTTGATATTGCCATGACTAACCCATCTCAAGGCTTCTTGCAGAATTTCTTGTCTGTTTGCGGAACCAGAGATATACCATCCCCATTTCTGTAAACGAGTATCTTCCTTATTACTGAATTCCTTTCGGGCTGCAGAAACGAAAGGTCCTGAATAAATCGCATTCAGTTTCTCTTGGTCATTGAGCTTGATACCGCCAATATTAATGATTTCAAACCACTCCTTGATTTCAGCCTCCGTACCTTCGCAAATGTAGGCAAGCAACGGAGTGTTCTCGATACGTTTTTTTTCCTCTTCATTCAAGGATTTGAATTTATAAGGGTCGCCATCTTTCATATAAGAAAATTTACCAATAAGATATCTTCCAAGGCTTGTAATACGTTGTTGTCCATCAAGAACCTCTAAACGTCCATCAGGGAGTTTGTTGAAATAGAGTAAGCCTAAAGGATATTTCTTCAAGACAGAATCAATGACAGCAGCTTCTTTTTGGCTATTGTTTTCACTATAGAGATAGTTGCGCTGATACTCAGGTTGTATGGTTAGTTTACCAGCTAAACCATACAACCCCTTTCCGTCAACATTACTATATGTAAAACCTTCACATAACTCCTTTACAGTATATATTTTCAATTTCTTTTCCATATTATGATTGTTTTCTACGGATTAATATTCGTGGATATGTATTACGAAGCACGCCTTTATCATCCTTTAGAGTTGGTGTAGCGTTCAAATCGCTATAGTTAGGGTAATCATTCTTTGTATATACCCTTGACTTCAAACCAGGATCTCCTGCTCCACGTTTTGCCATACCAACAATATCAAATTGCTCAGGGCAGTACTTATCCAAAAAGGATATTGGTACACCCATTAAATTTTCGTAATCGCAAGGAATGGCATCCGTATATGGAATTTCAATGGCATCATAATTGTCATAATGTTGATACTTTTTTCCTTGAATCTCCTTATGCTTACTATATTTAATGTTATCAGCCATAGACATCAAAGACAATGGGGCGTGACGGCTTCCATGATCAATATTGGTGTACCATCTTACCCCTTTTACACGAATGTACTTCTTTCCGTTTTCATCAATTCTGCATCCTGATGCTTCTAATGGATATTCGTCAGGAACCCCAAATTCACGGTCTCCGCTATGGATAGTGCATCCCATCCAGACCTTATTATCTTGAAGCAATGGAAATACTTCTTTATAGGTAACGCAATTTATATTTCCTATAATGATAAACTGTTTATCTGCCTCAACAATCCACGCAAGAAACTCTCTAAAAAGTGAGAAAGGTGGATTCGTTACGATAATATCCGCTTCGTCTCTTAGCTTCCGAACCTCTTCACTTCTAAAATCACCATCACCTTCAAGATAGTCCCACTCCAAGTCATCAAGATTGATTTTACCATCACCTGTATTGTCTTTTTCTAAAACAAAAATTTTACCATGGGTGTTAGTCTTAGACTTGTCAAACTTTGGAGAAGTTGTTTCTAAAAAGGAAGTTTGAATTCCTGCTTTGATAACCTTGCTATTGATAGCATAGCTCGTTGAGATGAGTTTCTTCAAACCCAGTTCTTCAAAATTTTGTGCAAAATACTTGGTGAAGTTACTCCATTCCGGGTCATCACAAGGCAGAAGAACCGTCTTGCCACAAAATACGTCAGGATTGTAATCAAGATAGGCTTCCATTTCGGTTTCTATATCATAAAACATGGTATAGAACTCGTCTTTCTTGGCCGCACGAGCATTGTTTAATGTACTATTTGCCATATATATTGATAGTTGTTACGCACCCAACTATCAATCGCTAAAACACAAAAAGGGCGTGATGCCTCTTATCGCGTTTAGCACGGGGCGGCGTAGGAATGGAGCCCCAGTCAATCCATAAGAATGCATCACGCCTATAGCGTGTTTGCATTGCTTAATCGGATTGACTGGAGGCTACATATATATACGAACCACCTATCACATATTATTTCCGTGCTTGTTATTCCAAATTGAGTTTCCTACGCTCTTGGCTAAACGCGAAATAATAGCGAATGCTTTTGTTTTTACCCACAATGTCTTGGGAATCATCTTAATATCTTAAAATGATACCCGATGCAAAGGTACAATAAAAAAATGAAAAAACAGAGAGAAGTATCATAATATCTTTGCTTAGTTTCGAAAAAATGCATTAAGAACTGATAATAATCCCATCCCCAGGCAATAAATAGGCTATCTTTGCGTTTAATAAAACAAAAAAGTTTTATTCTTAATACTTAAAGAAACATGGATGAAAAGGAACTGTTGAAACAAGCTTTTGAGTATGGAAACGTACCTAGTATCATTACCTATTGCTTCACCGAACCATGTCCGATGAAAAACAAATGCATACACTATCTATCTGCACTCTACGATAAAGACAAGAAGGATAGAGGAGAAGCCATTTTCCCAAATGCTCTGAAAGACGGAAAATGCAAGTACTTCGCACCACTGCGTGTCGTGAAAATGGCATGGGGATTCGATAAACTCTTTGCCGAAATAAAAGTGAAAGACGCGCCTGCCCTGCGAGCCAAAATGAGAGAATATCTCGGAAGCAAAGGACAATACTACCGATACAAATTGGGAAAACTCAAACTCCTGCCAGAACAACAGGAATACATCAAACAACTATTCGATAGTTACGGATATCATGATGTTGAATTCGAACACTTCTCTGATGAAATTGACTTCACCAAAAGCTAATGTAGTCAACTAAATATAGGAAACTACATCATTATTCTCTACCCCTCCAGAAGTTCCTGCTATGCTCTCCAAGCGGTCCCTCGGGGACCACGTGATGGGGAACCGGTGAACATGAGACGAGCAACCGGTGCTCACGAGGCGGGCAACAAGTGCCCAAACTAAGGACCACAATTTGGGCAATATTCTGTTATGTCAATTAGTCTGTTCTATGGCTTTTCCGTATATTTACCGAATATTGGCAAACATAGGATATATATAGCAAAGAATATCAAGATTATTTCACAACAACCTATAACTTAAACCATGCAACCAGTGGTAAATGGTCACTATACCCTCCTAAATACCTGGGACCCAGAAAGGAACGAAATGGCTTCTTGCCACCATATTTATCGTCTTCCTGCAAAAGGAAAGGCAAATCTCCCACCTCACAAGCGATTTTCTGCCCTACCAAAGACTGACTACACAACATCTGATCAAGACTGCGCCATTCTCCATGGTAACGATAAGTACCCTTGGCTCCATTCCGTCCATGCGCATCCTGACTGATGTTCACCAACTGATGATGCTCCAGGAACAGCAATGCTGGAGAATCAGAATAATCATTGAAATCACCCGTCACAATAATCTTAGCATCACTATTAAAAGAATAGATAGAATCTACAGCCTGCGATAACTGACTGGCTACCTGCAGACGATAAGGACGGGAAGCAGCCTCGCCTCCCCTGCGACTTGGGGCATGAACTACAAAAACATGAAGCGTATCTTTCCCCATCAAAATTCCCTTGGCATAAAGAATATCACGGGTAGGACGAGTTTTAGACAAACGCTTGATACGTATAGCATGATGGTGCAGCAGCCGGAATGAAAAAGGCTGATACATCAACGCTACATCTATGCCACGCTCATCAGGAGAAGAGGTCATCACATATTCATAACCAGCCTTGCGCAACAGAGAACGCTTGGTCAAAGCAATCATGGCAGAATCATTTTCTACTTCACAGAGAGCCACCAAATCCGGCAAATGCCATTGATTTTGGCGTCCCTTACCTTGCAACTGATTTTTCTTGCTCTGGTTTAGACTGCCATTATATATATAATAAGGTGTAGCCAACTCTCCTAAAGCAATAATTTCCTGGGAAAGATGATTGATTTTCTTCCAATATCGGGTTCTTGTCCAGTGATAATCACTCTCTGGCAGAAATTCCGTATCATTCTTCAGAGAATCATGTACGGTATCGAAAAGATTTTCACAATTCAACTCTACAAACGTGAAAAAAGAAGATAAAAGAAGAGATAAAAACATAATTATGAGATTTTAAAGTCGTATCCACACATGAAAATTACAAATTTTAGAAGGTTTCTCAACAAAATAGCATTGATTTTCTGCCTATTCTCTTTGTCAAGTCAGATTTTTACATTATCTTTGCAGACGGATTGCTGTTCATGCCATCTTACAAGCAATCCAAACTATCCACAAAGGGTTCCATAGTTTAATGGATAGAACGGAGGTTTCCTAAAGATAGGATCTCTGTTTCTCCCTTTGTGATATAACGGATTCAATCTGGAAATATTGCCAGGGCGATCATATATTTATAAGTCTCTATAGTTCAACGGATAGAACAGCGGTTTCCTAAACCGTAGATCTGGGTTCGATTCCCAGTAGAGATACTTAAATCATCATAAATGATTCAGTGTTTTGCTGCACTTCCAGCAAAAAATGATTATTTTTGCGGTGAAAAGTTCTACAAATATTCCACAAAAGCAAAAATAATGGTTACATTCAAAGCAGAAGTGTACGCTCACCAACGCAAGAAGGATGGAACGTACAATATTAAAATCAGAGTAACGCATCACCAGAAGAAGCGTTATCTTTCCACATCCTGGTTCGTAACGAAGGAGGATCTTACCAGATCAATGAAGATCAAGAACCAGAAATACATAGATCTTACCAGCGATCTCATTAAGGTGTATCGCTCCAGGTGCGAGATTTCGAGTGAGAGGCTTGATGAAATGGATATAGACCAGGTAGTGGATCTTATCCAGAGTAAGAAACAGGAAGCCTGGGATCTGGATATTATCCAGTTTGCCGATCAGTTTATCAATGAGCTTAGAAATACTGGGCATGAAGGCAATGCCAGAAGTTACGAGATAGCTCTCGCATCTTTGAAGAATTTCGTGGATCGTGATTCCCTATCGGTTAAGGAGATCACTGTGGGGTTCCTTAGAGACTGGATCGCCTGGATCAAGAAAGGCAAGAATATCACTACAGGTTTCGCTCCACATAACTATGTATCAAGACTGAGAGCCATCTTCAACCAGGCAAAGAAGATCTACAACGATGAAGATGCTGGCATCATCCGCATCCCTAACAGCCCTTTCCAGCACATAGACTTTCCTAAACAGCCAGTTCCAGAGAAAAGAGCAATCACGCTGGAACAACTGCAGAAGATCGCTTCTCTCCAGGACCGGAGCCAGTACCAGGTAGGAACCAACAGGTTTAATTTCTCCAGAGATCTCTTTCTTCTCTCCTTCTCTCTGATCGGCATGAATGCCGCTGATCTGTATGAGGTGGAAGCTGGAAGCCTGGTCGATGGAAGGATCACATACAACAGACGCAAGACAAGGAACAGAAGGGCAGATCAAGCTGAGATCTCAGTGAAGGTAGAGCCAGAGGCTGCTGAGCTGATTCAGAGATACAGAGATCCGTCTGGTGTGAAGCTATTTGATTTCTATCATAGATATGGAACCGTAGGATCATTCGAGGCGAACCTTAACAAGGGCTTGAAGAAGGTCGGAACTGCAATAGGTGTTGAAGGGCTGGAGTTCTATGCTGCCAGGCATACCTGGGCAACGCTGGCAGTGAACCAGGCTGGAGTTGATAAGTACACGGTTCACCAGGCTCTGAACCATGTGGATGATTCTATGCGTAACACGGATATGTACATCAAGAAGTCCTATGACGGCAACGATCTCGCTAACAGAAAGGTTCTGGATCTTTCTGGTATCGGTGTTTTGCTTAAGCAAAAGCCAGATGTATCTGGGAAACAATAAGTTACAAGCCTTATTTTGCTTAAGCAAAAATATTCCAGAGAATTTTGCTCAAGCAATTTGCTTAAGCAAAAATGTAAAACGCTGATTATTAAATACTTATGATTTTTTGCTTAAGCAAATAGATTTTTCACGATTTATTTTGCTTAAGCAAAAGTTATAATCTGCTGAAATACAAGTATTTGCAAGGCTTATATAAAAGTGTATCATCTTTTTATTTTGCTTAAGCAAAAAATATAAAGTGTTTGTTATCAGATGATTACAGAGCATATTTTGCTTAAGCAAAAGTTAGATAGGTAATATACTATATATATCATAGTATATATAAATAATATAGATAGTATGTATAGTGTATATTCTTTGCTTCTTTCTTACGCAAAAATAGGATGCCAGAGATACCAGCATCCTATGATCTCTATGTGTACATTTCTCCTGTGCCAGTAAGCAGCCAGGTAGCCGAAATGTTATATACGCTCACCAAGGGAACCAGCCAGCTCACATCAAAGATGCTTCTGGAAAGATCCTCTCTCTGTTTTGTGAGGTTACGTCTGTCTATTCCATACAGCCTACAGTACGTGTTTACACCTCGGATGATCTTCTTAGCTATGAGATCATCCAGAGCCTGGTAGAACCTGGAAAGAATGTTCCTATGAGCAAGATCCTTATCCATACACGTGATATTTAAGATGATCAACGTGTTTTTTCAGCTCCAGAAGCTGAGAAACACGATCACTGGAGCTACTTATTACCTTCTCAGATGTAATAGCAACAGAAAGAGTTTTTTCTGCCTCAAACAGCTCTTTATCACTAACACCTACTTGATCCACAGACTTTCTGTAGAGATCAAGAACCATACTTACCATTTTATCCATACCTATTCCTCATTAAATGTTTCCGTATTCAATTTTACGCAACGATGATCATCATCAAACTCCAGGGCTATGTGAAAGCCAGGTACGATCCACTGGCAAATCTCACCAGCATCCAGAGGTGATCGGCTTGAACACTCTCCCACTACCTTTGCTATCTCCTGGTATTTCATACCTTTCATATTTCCCAGGCTTGCAAACTTATTCTTAAGATCAGAGCCAGGTTTCTTCTGGCTATTCGCTACCAACATGATCAATGTTACCAAAGATCCTAATAATATGATCCACCACATATATAACTCCTTTCTTATTTTACGCTCATACAGAGCATTACACGATATATTCCATACACATCCTTAAGGCACACATCAAAAGGTGCATATTTAGGATCCTCATTAAGAGATATACACTTAACAAAGCCTTCTCCTTGATCCGATGGGGTAAGGATCTTAATCACCTTACCATTACAGGTATCAAGCACGTATGCTTTTCCCCAGTCGATGAAAGCCCTTTCATTTATCTTCTTCACGAATACATGAGATCCGTTAGGGTACTCTGGAGCCATGCTGTCACCAGATACGGTGATGGCAAAATCGGCTCCAGTGATAGGAGATACTATCATTTCACATTCTGTCTTGCGCACAGAAGCGTCAAAGTCATTAAGAGTGCCACCTTGCGCAGATATAGGAACCAGAGGCAGATAGGTGATGGTTGGCTTATCGCCTCTCTTTGCAGCCTTCTGGCTTGATGGCTGGCTCTTAACTTCCTGTGTTGATACACCAGGATCTTCCTTTTCTCCTTTCCACATAGAACCTTGACCGAAGCGCAACCAGTCCAGGTTAAGCTCTGGATAAGCCTTGCTGATCCTTCTCAGTACATCTTCACGGATATTGAAGCCTACTTTATTACACCAGCCGTTAGCCAGACCAACGGCATCCTCAAACGCTTTCTGAGTGATTTGCAGTTCCTCTAACAGAACCTTCACTCGATCTTTTGTTGTTTCCTGTTTCATACCGCTTTAGAGTTTAAATCTATCCAAAAACCTAATCAAATGTTAAAAAACACCCTATATACTGAATTTATTTCTATTTTTCCTTGTCTGTTAGGAATTAAATCTGTATATTTGCACCGTCATTATTAGAATAACGACACAAAGATAATAATATATTCTGAAATTAAGGCAAAAAATTATGGAAAATCAGAAAAAAAATCAATTTAGGCAGATTTATGATGCCTTACCGCCAAGAGCTGTAGCGGCTCCAAAGGCAAGATGGGTGGAAAGAATGGCTGAGGTTGCAATGGTATCCACCAAGACAGTACGGTGCTGGCTTGCTGGTGTACAGAAGCCAGACGCAATAAAAACAAAGGCACTCTCAGATGAACTGGGAATACCAGCAGATCAATTATTCGTTTAACCAAATGCAAGTCCGATTATGATCAAGATCAATTTTAAAAAAGTATTCGCAAAGTCCCTTATCGTGCTGGGTATCATAGGATCAACACCTGTATTTATTGGTGCATGGTGGTGTCTTATGATGGGTATTATGCTGGCATGGCTGGGTAAAGTTTTTCTGGAGGAATGCTAATATGGCTATAACACTGGAACTATATGAGCTTAAGAATATCTGTAAGGATATGGCAGAGCTGGGAGCCGCTAACTTCTATAAGAAGATGGCTCCAGGTAAGGATCTGATCTCTCAGAGAGAGGCATACAGTGAGTATGGTGAAGCACGTGTTAAGGGATGGGTAAAAATGGAACTCGTTTCTAAACAGAGGATCGGATCAGCACGAAACTCGAAGCTACTATACTCCAGGGCTGAATTAATTTCAGCCGAAAAAACAGATAAGTTGAATTATTACATAAACAAATAGATTTATTTTCAATTATGAAAGAAATTAAGCTACTTTCACTTGAACTGGTAAACTTCAAGGGTATCAGTTCCATTCACCTGGATTTCACCGATAACACTTGTGTGTGCGGTGCAAACGGAACAGGTAAGACTACAGTATTCGATGCGTTCTGCTGGCTCCTTTTCGGTAAGGATAGTCATAACAGAGCTGATTCAGCATTCAACATCAAGACACTTGATAAGGATGGTAATGTGATCTACAACCTGGAGCACTCAGTTATCGGTGTTCTTTCTGTAGATGGCAGAAGCCTCAGACTACAGCGTACCTATCGTGAGGTATGGGTGAAGCCACGTGGAACCACGGAAAAGACACTTAAGAACCATGAAACCATCTTCTACATCAATGATGTTAAGTGTGCAACCAAGAAGGAGTATGATGCTGAGATCTCTGGTATTATTCCAGAGGGTGTCTTTAAAATGATCACTAACCCAAGATGTTTTCCTACACTTCCAGCAGAGAAGCAGAAGGAAATGCTTATGCGTATGGCTGGTGATGTTACCGATGATGAGGTGGCAGCAACAAAGCCAGAGTTTGCTAAGCTCCTGGCAGAAATGGCTGGTGTACCTATGGAGAGATACCTTAAAGAGGTGGCTGCAAAGAAGAAGGCTTGCAAGGATGTTCTGGCGATCATCCCTTCACAGATCGAGACAGCCCAGAACCTCAAACCAGCCTCAGAGGATTGGGCAGATCTGGATAAGCAGATCCAGGAGAAGCGTAAGAGTGTGAGCAAACTGGATGAGAAGATCAAGGATCGTACAAAGGTGACACAAGATTCCTTTGAGGCTAAGAATGCCCTGGTGGTACAACAGAACCAGAAGAAGGCTGATCTTACAGAGCGTACCAACAAGATCCGTATAGAGGCTGACAATGCTCACCACAAGGCTGTGAAGGAGGCTGATGATGCCTATAATGCAAAGATCAATGAGTACGACAAGCAGATCACCACCATCAAGAACCAGATGAGCCAGAGAGAGGGAACGCTTACAGCTACAGCTGGATCCGCTGTTACTACAGCAGACCAGGAGATCGAAGGTGTCCGCAAGCAGATCAATGCCAAGAACCAGGAGATCAAGGCACTCCAGAGCGCAAGTAATTCCCAGAACACTACACAGATCAACCTGGCTGGTATCATCAAGAAGTACACTGCCAACATCAAGGTAATGGAAGATTCCGTACAGGCTAAGCGCAATGAGTACACAGAGAAGGCTAAGGAACAGCTTGCTTTCGATCCTAACGATTTCATTTGCCCTACCTGTAAGCGACCTCTGGATGATGATGATTGTGAGGCTAAGCGCAAGGAGCTGCAGAAGAACTTTGAGGATGAAAAGACCAAGAAACTCAAAGAGATTCAGACAGCTGGAAAGCAGATGGCTTCACAGCTTGCTCAGCTCAAACAGGAACTGGATTCCTATAATACCCAGCTGAAACAGCTTAATGATTCTATCGCTGAGACACAGAAGGAGCTACAGGATGCCCAGGGAGATCTCTTGTCTCTCCAGCAGACACTACAGGAAAAGATCGAGAACAGACCAGCTGAACCAGACTATGCGAAGGTTCTAACATCCGATAAGGCTTACCATGATCTTTCCGTCTTGCTTGCAACCGCTGTAGATAATAAGTCGAAGGTGGAGAAGGCTACCATCCCAGATCCTATCTACTCAGAGATAGAGGCAGCAGACCAGACTTGCATTGACCTTAAGAACAGCATCACAGAGCTGCAGAACAAGATTGATAACTTCAAGGATGCCGATCCTGTAGATACCTCAGACATAGAGGAACAGAAGAAGGCTATCAATGGAGAAATCGAGGATCTTGTAAAGCGCATGGCTAAGCGTGATACCATCAAGAAGGCAGACGATGAGATCAAGAAGCTGGAACAGAAACAGGATAAGAACAACCAGGAGCTGGCTGAGCTGGAAGGTATCGAATACAATGCACTCCAGTTCCAGAAGAAGAAAGATTCCTTGCTTATGGAGCGTATTAACGGAATGTTCGAGATCGTTTCCTTCTCCTTCGTATCTAACCAGTTGAACGGTGGCGAAAAGCTCACGTGTGTATGCACTGTGAACGGAACTCCTTATCCAGACGTGAACCACGCTGGCAAGATCAATGCTGGTTTGGATATTATCAATGCGATCTGTAAGAGCGAGGGTGTATGTGCTCCGATCTTCGTTGATAACGCTGAGAGTATCAACGATGTACTACCAACAGTAAGCCAGAAGGTGATGCTGTGCGTAACAAGAGATTCATCATTAATTATTAAGTAATATGGCAAACGAGGTTAAAAAGACTACACAGGCAGCTGGCAACGTGCCAGCTACTAAGCCTGTAAACGCATTCAAGAACCTTCTTGATAATGGTTCTATGCGTAAGATGTTCACTGATGCGATGGGCAAGAACGCCGGCTCCTTCATTACATCTATGATCGAAATGTACAAAGGCAATGAAGATCTACAGAAATGTGATCCTACAGCCGTGGTTATGGAATGCGTGAAGGCAGCAACGCTTCATCTTCCTATCGAGCGTTCCCTGGGATTCGCCTGGATCATCCCTTATAAGATCACCGTTAAGACTAAGGATCCTGTAACTGGATTCGATCACTACGATAAGGTTATGAAGCCAACATTCCAGCTGGGATATAGAGGTTTGATCCAGCTTGCTATGCGAACAGGTATGTATAAGTATCTTAATGCTGATGAGGTGTTTGAAGGAGAGCTGAGATCCATCAATAAGCTCACAGGTGAAATAGATCTTAATGGTGTGCGAACTGGCGATACAGTTGTAGGTTACTTTGCATATCTTGAACTTACCACTGGTTTCCGCAAGACACTATACATGACGGTGGAACAGATGGCTGCACACGCTAAGAAATACTCAAAGAGTATCAAGAATGAGGTGAAGGTTACTGATCTCATTCCTCTTGCCCAGATCCTCACTCCTACAGGTGATGGTGTCGGATGGATGGCGAACTTTAACGGAATGGCAGAAAAGACCGTCACAAGAAACCTTCTCTCTAAGTATGGTTATCTATCTACTGAGCTGTCACAGGCTATCAGCTACGATATTAATTCAGATCGTAAGGTAGAGGATGCTGATTATGTAGATGTTACAGACCAGAAAATGATCGGATTCAGCGATGATAACGGCAACACATATACAATGGTTGGAGGATCGGCTGGTAATAACACAAGCCATGGAGGTGAGGGATCAGCTACTGGTGCTGTAGATGCTGCAAGTGCTATAGCTAATAATGAACCAGATCCAGGATTCTAGGCTTATGATGCTCAAAGTATTGGGATCTTCCAGCAAGGGTAACTGTTACATCCTGGAGAACGAAAGCGAGGCTCTGATATTGGAGGCTGGCATTAAGTTCCAGGATGTGAAGAAAGCCCTTAACTGGAATATCGCTAAAGTAAAAGGATGCCTGGTAACTCACAGACATGGTGATCACTCTAAGTATATCAAGGATCTGTCTGGATGCTTCTACACCCTGGCACTACAGGATGTATTTGATTACAGAGGTGTGACTGGTAACAAGCTGGTTCCGATCACTCCTGGATCCAGATACAAGTGTGGGAATTTCAAGATCATACCTTTTGATGCGCACCACGATGTTCCCTGTGTCGGATACCTCATAGATCACCCAGATATGGGTACGCTGATGTTCCTCACAGATTCCTATGAATGTGACTACAGGTTTTCGGATCTACAGCATATACTTATCGAGTGTAACTATTCGGATAAGTACCTGGTGGAGGCGATTAATGAAGGAAGAACCTTTGCAAGGCAACGAGATCGCCTTCTTAAATCGCACCTATCGCTTCCTGGATGCCTGGAGTTCCTTAACACCTCAGATCTAAGCAAGGTTAAGGAGATCGTTCTGATCCACCTGTCAAGCGAAAACAGCAACGCTGATGAGTTTGTCAAGGCTGTTGAGGATGATGCCAGGAAACCTACTTATGTAGCTTATCCAGGTGCTGAGATTGATATAACACGTATCTATGGCTAAGGTTCTGATCGAGAAGATTCATGGGCTGTTTGATCTTAAGCCTCTTTATGAATATATCCGCACAAGAGCGGATGGAGTATTCAGAATAGAGGTTGTTCGGGTACGAAAGAAAAGATCTGGAGATCAGAACGGCTGGCTATGGGGATGTATCTATCCTCTTATGCTTGATGCGATGATTGATGCTGGCTGGGAGTTCACCAGCTGTGAACAGCTTCACGAATACTTCAAGAACCTATTCACGGCAGAACAGGTAGTGAACAAAGAGACTGGTGAGATCGTCAAGTTTCCATCTTCTACAGCTGAAATGGATACTGTGCAATTCTCCAGCTATTGTGAACAGCTCAAAAGCTATGCCAGGGAATATCTTAACTGTGAAATACCAGATCCAGATAAATTTTGGAAAGACAATGAAAAAGATTCCTAACCACATGGTAACTGAGCTACAGAGGCTGGTTCCACTGATTATTGATAACGTTTCAGATACCAAGAATACCAGGGTGCTGAATGCTATCAGAATAACAAAGAAGATTATTAAGAAGTTAGATAATTTAAAAGATATTGAAAAATGAAGGTAATAGAAGTAACAGAAAAAGAAGTAAAGGCTGCATTTGATGCGGCAAAGAGTGATGAGGTGAAGAATGTGCTGGCAGCATTATTCTGTAAGCCAGAGGATCGTGTTAAGCCATCCCTGGATGATTACAAGAGTATCAAGACATACGAAGATGCTTGTGAGGCACTTGGTGAAGAACCTGTAGAGGGATCTCTCGGAGATCATGTAGATAAGCATATTATCGCCTTGATCAAGCTGGAGACTATAAGCCGTGCTCTCTGGGGAAAGGACTGGCAACCTAAGCCAGATCCAGATGGTAGCAAGTATTTCTATTATCCTTGGTTCGCTCTCTACACTCAGTCTGAAATGGATTCTATGAGTGAGGAAGATAGGGGTGCTCTGCTCGGTGCGCATGCGAGTAATGGTGCGTGTGCTGGGTTCGGCTCTCTGAATGCGTATTATCGCTCCTCGATTTCGAATGCGCATATTGGGTTCCGCTTGTGCCAGGAAACAGAGGAAAAGGCTAAGTATTTCGGTGTTCAGTTCAAGGAAATCTGGGCTGATTATCTGGCATTCAATTTCACTGTAGAGAATAAATAAAATACAGATCATGGCAAAAAGAGATAAGATGATGTTCGATGTGGGCTGGTGGCTGACGGATCCAAAAGTTAGAAGCCTGTCTGCTGAGGATCGTGCCTTATTCGTGGATCTCTTATGCCAGATGTGGATCTCTCCAGAAAGAGGTGTGATGATCGGTGGATCCATCCAGCATCCACTAACCAAACGTGAGATCATTTTCATGGTTGGTGGTGATACTGATGATGAGTGGCTGGATCGCCTGGTGGAAGCTGATGTGGTGTATATTAGGCAAGATGGAGCTTATTGTAATAGCTTGATGATGCACGATGCCCAGGTAAGCGAAGCCAGGCGAAAGGCTGGATCGAAGGGCGGTAAGAGTACGATGAGTGCTAACCGCCAGGTGGAGAAGCCGATCATTAAGGCAACACCACCAGTGAAAGCGAAGCCAAAGGATCCAGAAGGAAATCTTTTCCAGGAAGATCAACAACCTCCAGAGGAAAAGGCTGCAAAGCCGAAGCCTCAGAAAAAGCAATATGCTCAAAGTGTGACTATGACAGAGGCAGAATATAAGAGCCTCACAGATCAGTTCACTGAGCCTGTTGCTAAGGAAATGATCGAGATCCTATCCAATTATAAAGGATCCAAAGGCAAGAAATATAAATCAGATTACAGGGCTATCCTCTCATGGGTGGTCGATGCTTACAAGGAAAGACAAAATCGTTATTATGGCAGCAATAAAGAATATAAACGAAATAATCCAGAGCCTACAGCCACAGATCCAACGAGCTACGAAAAGGATCTATAGATCTCCTTTGAGCAAGGAGGATTCTTACAGGCTGTTGTATTATTGTTATAAGGCTGAGGTCGAAAAGAGAGGGCTTGTTATGAAGAATGACGAGCATATTCTTGGAGCTATAAAAGATGCCTCTAGCTGGCTGATTGAAGGCAAGAAGCCTGGTTTGCTCCTGTATGGAGGAATAGGTAACGGAAAGACAACGCTAGCTAATGCAATATGTATGTATATTAACCAGCTCAGAGATTACAGCGAGCCAGGTGTGTACAGAACCACAGCGATCATAGTATCCAGAAAGTCTATGAGGGATGAGACAAGCAAGTATCTGGAGGAACTTAAGACCAAAGAAATGGTTTGCCTGGATGATCTTGGGATCGAGCCTCAGACTGTCAAATGTTACGGAAATGATATTTATCCCTTAACAGAATGGATCTATGCCAGGTACGAATATCCTCTATTCACGCTGGTTACGACTAACCTCAACATGGAACAGTTATCAGAGCGGTATGGTTCCAGAATAGCTGATCGTATGGAGGAATACTTCAACAAGATACCGTTCACTCATGCAACGTATAGAAAAAAGACAAAATAATGAAAAAAGAACTCATTCAGAAAATCTATGAAGATGCCTGTGCAAAGGGCTTTCATACAGAGTATAAATCAGATCAGCACTGGCTGATCATGGTAATAACAGAGGTGGCAGAAGCTATAGAAGCCGATCGCCAGAACAGATACGTAAAGTTGAACCCAACCATCAAGGCTGTGTTCAATGACGTAACTAAGAGCGATGAAGCCTTCATAGATCGCTTCCAGCAGTATATCAAGAACCACGTGGAGGATGAGCTGGCAGATATTGTGATCCGCTTGTGTGATTACGCTGGAGATAAGGGCTTCTTTGATCTTCCAGATACTACCATCAAGGCAGATAAGAAGTTCTTTGCCTCTCTCTCATTCACAGAAGTTGCTTATGATCTCACTAAACACATCATAGTGGATGAAGCATTCCTGGGAGCGATGGAGGCTTTCCTTCCTAACATCATTCAGTACGTCTATGACTGGGCTGATAGTATGGGAATAGATCTGGACTGGTTCGTGGAGCAAAAGATCAGATACAACTCTCTCAGAGAACCACTGCATAACAAGAAGTATTAACTTTAAACATAGAGAAAATGAAAAAGGAAATTAAAATGGATCCAGAGGATCTACAGACAAGACTTAACCAGGAGGTCATTACAACGTCCGATCCTCGCAAGATGCTTGGTATGTACACAGCTAAGCGAGTGCTCAGAACATGGACTGAGGATTTCATAGATCAAGACACAGGCGAAATTGTTACCATAGAGCGTAACGATATGATCATGGAACGTGGTGTTCTTCTCACTCCAGAACAGGTTTCGGAGCTTTCCTTCTATCTCCAGAGTGGAGATATTAAGGAGGTTGAGATCACAAACCAGTGTCGCAACGGTGTTGAGTATCTGGGGGGCGGCTTCACTCCTTGGATGGCAACGGTCAAGGTAAATGGCAAGAACACTAAGATGCTTCTGTTTGCCCAGGATATTAACCAGGCTCTGGAGATTTTGAAGGACTACACAGAACTTGAAACAAGTGGTAGCTTCTTCATCCTTGGTATTAAGCAAAGATCCTCTCTGATCTATATTGATAGCCAGCTTTCTTCTTATGCTATGAATGAGAAGGGAGAAGCTGTAGTGGATGAGAAGGATGATGAGAAGGTGGTGAAGCAGCGATTCTATATCGTAGATGCTTCCATCCAGAACCTGGATGCAACACAAGACCAGGTGGAGGATGGTGTGGATGTATATTGCCAGACCTTCCTTCTTAAGTCTGCCAATGCTGACAGCGCAAAGAAGCAGATCGAGCTGTATATGGCACGTAAGGCTAAGGAACGTGCTGAGACTGGCAAGGAGGCGATCATCTGTAAGTATGGCATTACTATCAATGCGGCTTCACCAGTAGGTATCGGCAGCGTGGTTCCAGAGGATTTTTCGATGGCATACAAACACGCTGAGAGTGATTTTGCTAAGGAGGTAGAGAAGAAGGATTCTAAGGAGGAAGATGAGGATGAGAACAGCGAAGAATGAGCCTAAGAAGGTGGTGGTAATGTTATCCACCACCTTCCCCGTAGGACACAAGAGAGAGAAACAGCCAACAGGTTTCCGTGAGAGCCTTCTGGCTGGAAAGAAGATACACACGATCAGAGAGGATGCCAAAGGTTTGTGGCAGAAACGCTGCAAGGAGATCAACGAGGGAAAGAAGTATATTTCCATCCGTGAGTGGACTGGCAGACCTTATAACTCTGAGCAAAGGATCATCAAGGAGGTTCACCAGGTAAGCCTACAGAAGATCACCATAGTTCGCATAGACGAACACCAGGATCCTAAGTGCTGGGTGGATGGGAAACCAGTTCCTATAGACCAGGTAGCTGCCAACGATGGGCTGGATAAGGATGATTTCATTTCTTTCATGTTCTTTGGTTTGAAAGGTATGATCTTTGATGGTGTGATCATTCAGCTAACAGATTTCAGATATTAAGATGGATCAAGAAGTATTTCGTTTATTAATGTGGTTTTTGCTCCTTACAAGCTCTATTATCGGTATTGCCTGGAGCATTAAAGATTTAGATTAAGTTATGAAAAGAATATTCAAGTATTCCCTGGAGATCCTGGATCGCCAGGAGGTTGAGCTTCCAGCTGGAGCAAAGATCCTCAGTGTGCAAGCTCAGAATGGTTTGCCTCAGATCTGGGCGATGGTAGATGATTCCCAGGTTAAGACAGACATGGTTCACATCCGAATAATCGGCACAGGGTATGAGATACCAGATGCCGATTCCCTGGAGTATATCGGAACCGTACAACTGATCAATGGTGAATGTGTTTTCCACGTGTTCAAAGAGGTAGATCATGGCAAGCAAAGTGATCAAGATTAAGATCGGAACCGATGTTCACCAGATGGTGGATAACAAGGGCGAGAAAATAGGATGCTATGAGTGCTCTCTATTCAATATGTGTTCCAGACTGGGCAACAGCCAGACACCTCTCTGTGATTCTCTGATCAAAGAGAATGCCGATTGTGACTACCAGGGTGGGCATTTCATTCTAAAGCAATAGATCATGTTTGAGATATACGTTAAAATGAAGAAGAAAAAGTGCTGGAAACTTGCTATAGAGGTTCCCAACGCTTGGGGTGGAATGCCTCACCTCTGGATGTATCTGGAAAAGAAATACCTTCCATCTTACGTACCAGTAGGAGCTGATGGAAAACCGCTGGATCTGGAATGGGTGAAGGAAAAACAGGCAAAAGGCGAATATGCAAGCCGCTGGATCTATGCTTCATCCAGAAAGGAGATCGAGGATCTACAGAAAGATTTCCGCTTAACTTATGAGGAAATGATGGTGTTCAGATCTACCTTTGATTTCGCAAAGGTTCTAGGCGAAGATATACCAGTTTACCTTGAATGCTTAAAGGTTGTCGCTGATGAGTGTGGAGGTATATATCCACAACAATACAAGGAACTGAGTGCCTTTGTTAAGGTTCACAGCATAGATGATATTGAGGCGATCGCTTTCAACCAGACAAGCGTAAACTGTGCCTGTGATTTCTTTGGCAACAGATACAATGAACCGACAGATAATTTCTGGGATTGCATTTGCCCAAAGGATTTTTATAACAACCTTAGAAAAGAAATGAAATTAAAATAACAGATAATGGCGAATTTGAAAAAGCCAAAATGCAAACAGTGTAAATTTTGGGAATATACCAAAACACTTGGATCTCCTATAGTTCCTATTTGGCACTGTAGAAGCGGTTTTACACCCTGGGCAGATGCTCTAGGCAGCTGCATAAAGAGGGCAGAACGTAATTTCAAGGCTTACCTTAAAGACAAAAAAGAACATCCAGAAAGTTATTCTGGATATTCTAAACAGTTGGAAATAGATTTCAAATAAATATGAATGCAAGAACGTTTTTCGATCTGGTGGCAAATATGAGAGCCGCACAGATCGGCTTCTTTAAAAGCCCGAAAGGATCGCAAGAGAGACAGGGCTTTTACAAACAGAGCAAGGATCTGGAGGCAGCTGTGGATGCTGAGATCCAGCGAGTGAATAACATTTTAAACAAGTAAGCATTATGAAGAAGAAGGCTAACATTACGATATATCGTGAGATCATGGAACAGATCGAAGCGTATGAGGCTGGGATCTTGAAAGATGCGCCAAAAGCAGATGTTATCTATCAGATCACAGAAGCAGATAAAGATGTGAATATACGTGAGTGCAAAGTTACACTCGTTTCCGTTTCCTTCACTGAAAACGGATATAGAGTATGGAACAACCAGGATGTAAAGAAGCGATGCACCCAGAAGGATATAGATAAGCTCCTGGAGTTCTTTGATAGAATAAAGAAGGCAGACAGAGAAATTTATTATCGCACAGAATGGGATGGAAAGTATGGAAAATGCTCACATAGCGTTAAGCTGAGCGAGATAGATAACAAGAATGTTTCCTTCAAGAAGGATCCTCTACTTAAGGAGTATGAGATCCGTAAGAAGCGATACCTGGATCTGTATGCTCCAAGAGAGGGATGCACACCGTGTGCCTATTGTGGTAAGCAAATTCCAAACGACAAACTTGTGAAGCATAGGATCATCTTCCAGGGGCTTGTAAAAGGTAAGCGTAAACTCAAAGAACAGGTTATGAACTTTTGTTCTGGAGAATGCGCAATGAATGAACAATGTAGTCGTGAAGGCTAATAAAAGAGTTTGAAATATGAAAGCAAGAATAGCAAAAAAGATCATCAAGATCTGGTGTAAAGGTTGCGATAAGCGTTTCTTTGAGAAAGATGGTGAAATAAAGGAGGATAAGGTTTCCTTCTTTGTTCACCTCTACAGAAAGGCTGTTTTGAAAAGAAATAAGATGAACTATCCTGGTTCTAACGTGAGCTTGATGTATGCGATCAGAAGAAACCACAAGTCTTGTGGATGCTGCACCAGGTTCAAGCATGAAGATGCCTATGGCAACGGATGGTGTTCTAAGCTCAATGTGGCTAAGGAATGCGGTGACTGGTGTGAAGGAAAGTTCTTCATCAAAAAGAAAAAATTACGTTTAATTTAATTGATTTATAGGTATGAAGCACAATGAGTATGGCGATGTAGCCGATATTGTAGGTATGGTATCAAGCGTTCTGGGTACGATGGAAAAGAAAATCTCAGAACAGCAGAAAAAGGTTGAAGCGTATGAGAAGGCATGGAAGAAGAAAAACCCTCTCTGGAGAAACTTCTGTAAGGTAAACAAAGGCGAACAACCTATAGAGGTGGCTGAGGATTTTGCTTGCCACGTGATCGCACAGGTTCTGGCTAAGAAGATAGCTGGTAAGTCTCACGATGAGATCAAGACTATCTACAGCGAAATGAACGACAAGATCATCAAGGAGGTTCTGGAGTTCAATGATGTGTATGCCTATATGCTGGCTATGGGAATGGCTGCATCCAGAGAGAAGGAAGGAGGCGATCAATGAACTATGATGATTTCCTGGCAGCAGAGAAGGGCAAGGCTTACACAAAGTGTATAGGCATAGATACAGGTGTGAACACTGGCATAGCGATCTGGAATAAGGTTAAGAAGAAATTCGATCTGGTCAGCAAGGTTATGATTCACCAGGCTCTGGAGATCGTGGCAGACCAGGCAAGACGTGATCATGTTTGTGTGTTTGTTGAGGATGCCAGGCAGCGCAAATGGTACAATGACGCTGGCAAAAGCAGAGATAAGCTACAGGGAGCTGGATCCATTAAGCGAGACTGTAAGATCTGGGAGGACTTTCTGAGAGATAAGGGCATTCCCTTCAAGCTGATTGCACCAAAGAATAACACTACCAAGCTCAGTGCTCCAGCCTTCAAGTCGATAACTGGATATACAGGAAGAACTTGCGAACACTCCAGGGATGCGGCTATGATGGTTTATGGCAGATAATATAATATATATTAAAAATGCGTATGTAATACGCATATATCGGATAATTTTTGTATATTTGCAACGGAATAAATACGTATAATTATGTGCTCATTTTCTATCATATTATGTTTAATAGTTGGACTTCTGGTCAGCACCTCACTCTATCTGTGGGGTGCTCTCCTGGTTGTCTGGCTCTTTCCACGATCTTACGCTAAGGAAGGCGATAAGATCCACATTTACATTAACGGCTCTTACAACCGTACAGCTACCATCAATAAGATAGCCTCTGATCGCTTCTACATCTACGAGAAGGTTAAGATCCCAGTCGGATATAGAGGAAGGTTCTTTGCTATCACCAGAGAGGACAACGTGAAGCTGGTTTACATCAAGAACCGCAAGCTATATCGTCTGATCCCCATCTATCTGTTTGCAAAGTGGATGTTTGCTATCCCAGACGATGAGCATCAGCTTCCAGAGAGTGAGAGTTTCAAGGATCCAGAAGATTCTGGTGATGATGAGGATGATAAATCTGATAAATGATGGTAACAAGTGAACTTACATACATTAAGCTGAGCGAGGTTTCCCTTCTTCCTTACAACCCACGTAAGATCAAGAAGGCAGACTTTGATCGGCTTATTGATAGCATAAAGATAAATGGTTTCTGGAAGCACCGTCCTCTGGCTATAGAGGTACAGGATGGCAAGAACTTTGTTCTGTGCGGAAACCAGAGAGTGAAGGCTGCAAAGAAGCTCAAACTTAAGGAGGTTCCAGCTGTTTTCTACTCTGAGCTAACAGATGATGAGCGAGTTGATCTTATCACCAGGGATAATATCTCAAATGGAGAATGGGATCAGACCGTTCTAGATACGGATCCACACTTCCAGGATCTTGATTTTGAATTTATGGGCTTGATCCTTCCTGGTACGGATGATGATCAACCTAAGAAAAAGAAGGGTAAGAAGAAACAGAAGGCTGAGACCGATCCAGAAGGATCTGGTGAGGATCCAGAGGAAGAAGATTTCCCAGATGAGCCTACACAGGAACAGAAGATGCTGGATGATGTTCTTTTCCCTTCTAACAATAAGTTCGAGATCCCTACTCTATTGAAGGAAATGGAGGCTGGTAGGGTGGTTCTTCCAATAACACCCTGGGGAGCGAACAGCAGACTGAGGAAAGACGTGAACACATATCACTTCTATGTGGATGATTACAGGTTCGAGAAACTTTTCAAGGATCCGACAAACCTCATTAACTCTGGAGTTCAGTCTATAGTGGAACCTAACTGTAGCTGTCACGATCAAACACCGATCGCCTATGGTATCTCTCTGATCTACAAGAAACGCTGGCTGGCTCGTTACTGCCAGGAGCTGGGTATCAAGGTTTACGCTGATCTGAATGTGGCTCACAAGTTTATCGAGTACAATATGCTAGGTATTCCCGAAGGATATAACGCATTTTTCACCAGGGGATGCGATGGATGGCTGGAAAGCCTTAAGAGCGATCTGGAGGTGGCACAGCGTATTTCTGGGCTGGAGGTTCCAAACCTGGTGGTTTATGGAGGTGGTACAGAGATCCAGGAGTTCTGCCAGAAGAAAGGCATCCTCTATCTCTCTGATTTTATCAACGCAAAGAAAATATAAACTATAAAAATTCGTTTAAATATGGGAAGAAACAGTGGCGGTGTTACCTCTGGAGGAACACCAAAAGGCAGAGGCGATGTAAACTACAAGGGAAAGATCACTGGCTTACGTGATCTTGTTACCGTTAAGGACAAAGCCGTATATAAGGAGTTGAAGGAAGGCATTTCCAGGTATCACACCATGTTAGGTGTTCGCCAGAAGGATGTTCGTGTGGGCACGATGGAAAATGGAGTTCTGGGTGTTCATGCTACAATCGGAGGCAAGAGCGGTCAGATCATCCTTAACTCTAAGTATTTCGATCTTCCAAAAGCTAAGATCGAGACAATGCAAAAGCAAGGCATGAAGGATGGCTGGCACACAAAGACCAAGAAGCCAGTTCAGCACACCGTGATCCATGAGCTTGCACACGCTACCTGGAACAATCATCTGGACAGCGCAAATGCAAAGGCTGCAACACCAGCGGTGAAGAAGCTCTACAATGCCTGGACACGTGATCGCAAGAAGAAGGGCTATGGTCAGTATGCCAAGACCAACATCAATGAGTTTTGGGCTGAAACCTCAGCTAAGGCAGTACGTGGAGACCAGGACAGATATACACGTGCTGTGCGTGGCATCATCAAGAAATACAAGCTCTAACCAAAGGGCAACGAGATAGAATATTCCAGTAACAAACAACAAAAAGCAAGAAATTATGAAAAAGATTCAATTAACAGAGGCAGAGATCAAGACGATCGAGGCTTACAAGAATGATGAGATCAACACTTATTCACCAGAAAATCCAGAGGATCAGAAGAACCTGGATAGCGTGATTAACAAGGCTGAGGAACTTCTGGATGAATATCCAGATGATGAGTTTGATGATCTGGTGCTGTGGGTATATGACAAGTACAACCAGCAACAGGAGGCAGAGGCAGCTAAATAGTGTGCCATTTTACTTTTATATAAATCCAGGAAATCTGATGTGTATTTTGCTACTATCAGATTTTCTTTTTATGGGTAATGTGTGTATTTGGTACACATTTGTCCTAAAAAACGAAACGATGGCAAAACGACATTAAAGGTTATGGGAAGAATACAGAAAGGTGAACATAGGGGAAAGGAGTTTTCATCCGATTACCAGCCTAAGAACAGGCGCAAACCAAAGATCTTCACTGTGCTCAAAAAGGAGTACGGTGTGGACGTTTCTTCTTCTGTGCTGGGTGATCTGAGCCGTGAACAGATCTGTGACGTGATCAAGCTGGTACTTACAGGAGATCCCAGAAACACGATGATCCTTAACAATAAGATGGGACAGGATCTTAAGGAGATCCAGCAGAAACTTAAGGCTGGCGAGGTTCCACCAGGGATCAAGGCAACAGATTCCGTGTGGCAGCTCTATCTTTCTCTTACCAGCGCAATAACCAAGGAGACGAATGCTGGCAAGAGCGACACGTTACGCTGGTGCATAGAATTTCTTTGGGGTAAGGCTACACAGCCTATTGATAACAACATCATCCAGGCGCAAGCATCCGATGATGATCTTTCAGATGAAGATATACAGGCAGAGATCGACAAGATCGACACCGATTTAAATAGTTAGTAATATGGATAAGAAGGCAATGTTAAAAAGAAAGCTGGAGCTTAAGAGGCTCCAGTATAGGAGGGCTGCACAGGATAGGCTGGCGATCTTCCTTAACTATACTATGCCTTCCTACCAGAGGCAGTGGTTCCATACGCTTATAGCTGATAAGTGCCAGGCACTCCTGGAAGGCAAGATCCAGAAGCTGATGATCTTTGTGCCACCTCAGCATGGAAAGAGTGAGATCGTATCACGTAGGTTTCCAGCCTGGGCATTTGGAAGGGATCCATCTTTGAAGATCGTGGAGTGTTCCTACAGCTCCACCCTGGCAGAAAGTTTCTCCAGATCCATCCAGCTAACGATGGATAGCAAGGAATACCAGGAGCTGTTTCCAGATACCCAGATCCCGAAAAGAGGTGGTGGAGGTTTGAAGCGTGATGTGGACTACTTCGATACTCTTTCACGTGGCTTCTATAAGGCTGTGGGTGTTACTGGATCTTTAACTGGTACACCAGCCGATATAGCTATTATTGACGATCCTGTAAAGGATAAGATCGAGGCTTATTCTGATACGTACAGGCAGCGTGTCTGGGACTGGTACACAGACGTTCTTTCTACTCGTTTGCATAACGGATCCAAGCAGCTCCTTATTATGACCAGATGGCATGAAGATGATCTGGCTGGCAAGATCCTTAAGAAGGAACCTGGCGAATGGGAGGTTTTATCCATCCCAGCGATCAAGGAGGATGAGCCAAGCCAAGAGGATCCACGTAAGCCTGGTGAAGCACTCTGGGAGGAAAGGCACTCTCTGGAGCGACTGAGGGCGATGGAAAGGAAATCACTAAGAACCTTCACAGCTCTCTATCAGCAGCATCCTTCTGTGGCTGGAGGTACTATCTGGAAGCGTGACTGGTTCCGTAAGATCTCAGTTCCAGAGTTCCTGGGCATCAAGAATAAGGATGTGATCATCCACTTCTTCATGGATACAGCATACACAAAGAATAGTGGGAATGACCCTTCTGGTCAGATTGCAGCGTGCCGCATAGGAAACTATATGTATATCACGGATGCTATTTCCGTATATAAGAACTTTCCAGAGCTGATACGCTGGATCCCAGAATATGAGAAGGCACATGGATACACGAAATCATCCACGATCAGAATAGAGCCTAAAGCAAATGGTATCTCTGTAGTGGATCAGCTCCAGGATCAAACAGATCTGAATGTGGTGAAAACTCCTTCACCGGTTGATTCCAAGGAGGTGAGAGCGCAAGCGAACAGCGCAAAGATCGAGTGTGGACGTGTGTTCCTGGTAGAAGGTGAATGGAACGAGAACTATCTGGAGCAAGTCACCAAGTTCCCAGCTGTGGCACATGATGAGTGGGTCGATGTTACTAATTACGCTATAGACTATCTCATTAATGATGAGGTGGAGATACCAGATGATATAGAGGATCGTCTGCCAGTCTTAGATATATAATCAAAATTACATAACTATGGGTATTTTTTCAAGCATAACAAACAACATCAAGGCGGCTGTAGGCTACAAGCAGTCTTTCGATGAACTCCTGGAGGCTGGTGATATAACCAGAGCCGTAGGCTTAATGACCGACTGGAGCGAGGTAGCGGCAAAGAACCTCAAAGATTACAAGATCGGATCACACAAGATCATGGATCGCAAGGATAAAGCCGTATTTGACAAGAAGGGTAATTTCCTCAGATGGAGAAAACGCTGGAAGATCCCCCAGCCATACCAGGAGTATATCAACGAGGTATCCCTGGTTTTCCTCTATGGTAAGCCTGTGCTCTGGGCGCAATACACAGAGAACACAGATTTTGCCTTTGATGCTTATACCAAGCTGAATGAGGAATGCCGTTTTGATTCCATCATCCGAGAGGCGAAACGTGCCGCTGGTGCTGAGGGAACTTCTGCCATCCTCTATCATGTGTATAAGGATCGTGAAGGTAAGCCAAGGCTCCTTCTTAAGTGCCTGTGCAAGGATGAGGATGATGAGATCTACACCATCAAGGATCAGTATGGAAGGCTTACGGCTTTTGCCTGGGGCTATTACGTTACTGAGGCTGGAGGGCACACCGTACATCATATAGACATCTACACAGACGATACGATCTATGAGTGCCAGAGAGGTTCAGTAGGCTGGAATGTGAACAAAAGAAACAACCAGATCGGCAAGATCCCTGTGCTTCTTCTGGAGCAGAAACCAGAGGCAGCTTCAGTGCAGCCGATGATCGAGCGTGTCGAGAACATGGAGAGTGTTGATGCTGATGTTGTGGATCGTTTTGCGAACCCAGCCCTGGTAGCAACAGCAGACATTCTGAATAACCTTCCAAAGGAAGAAGAAGAAGCGAAGCTCTTTGTGCTTAAGAACGGTGGTGAACTGAAATACTTATCCTGGGATCAAAGCTCTGATGCTAAGGAAAAGCAGTACCAGAGGCTTGATAACAAGATTATGAACTTCTCCTTCACACCTCAGATCAACCTGGATTCTATGAAGAACCTGGGCAACCTGTCAGCTAAGGCGATCGTGAAGGTGTTCCTCCTGGCAGAGGTGAAGGCAGAACGACACAAGGAGAAGCACGATGGCTACATGAACCGTCACGCACACCTTATGCTAGCTATTCTCGCTAATGTGCTAGATTATGCTCATGCTGAGGAATACAAGAAGCTGGTGGTTACACATACCTTCCAGCAACCATTTGGCGAGGATTCAAGCGATGTGCTTACAGATGTGCTTAAGATGTTCGGTGCTGGTGCTCTGTCACTCCAGACAACCCTGGAACTTTCCTACCTGGTTAAGAATGCCAAGAAGGAGCTGGGCTTGATCAAGGATGAGAGAGAGGAAAGTTTGAAGCAGCAAGCAGAAATGAACAGGCAAGACGTTTTCCAACCAGCAGACTAAGGGATGGCAAAGAAGAAACCAGATGTGATCTTTAGCGATGTGCATTGCATAGACTGTGCTCATTGCTATGATCACCACGAAATGAGCGTTAAGGGAGTGCTCTTTATGGGTCGCTGTCCTTATAGTGAGTGGGCTGTTTTCCTTTTCCACGATTATTGCAATCACTTCAAAATGAAAAAGGCATGAAAATAGATTATGAACTTCTACATAGATCTATGATCGAGCGCACGAATACGTATGCCTCCAGGATCAAGACTATCTACCGGGGAGCCTTTGATCGGATCATAGAGATCATCAAGGAGTGTGATCTGGAAGATGATAAGCCTTTCAACTTCACAGATTACGGATACAGCGAAGATGTTACTCCAGTGTTCCGAAATATGTATTCCCAGCTATACCAGGAATACCGCAAGGATATTACCTTTGAGTTTAATAAGGCGAATAAGGATAATGACAACCTGGTTAAGGCGATCTTTGGAGCCAGATCTATAGAGGATAACCATTACGCTAAGTTCTTCCACCGAAACATGGAAGCTCTGGATGCCTTCTTCACCAGGAAGAATAACGGAATGAACCTGTCACAGCGAGTGTGGATGTATGTGGGCTTATTCAAACAGGAACTCCAGGACACTATAGACCTGGCTCTGGGAGAAGGAACAGCAGCCAACAGTCTTGCAGCCAGGATCAAGCATCTTCTGAATGAGCCAGATCGGTTCTACAGGAGATTCCGAGTTAAGACTGGTGAGGATGAGAACGGAAACCCGATCTATGGAAGGATCTGGAAAAGGCGCATCTATGACCGCAAGACTGGCTTGTATCAGTGGGTGAATGAGGATCCCAGGAAGTACCATCCTGGTATGGGTGTGTACAGATCATCTGCCAGGAATGCCCAGAGACTAGCCAGAACAGAAACGAATATCGCCTACAGAACGGCTGATTACAACCGATGGCAGACGTTTGATTTTGTTGTGGGCTGTGAGATCAAGGTGAGCAATAACCATCCATACCCAGATATATGTGATGATCTCGCTGGCTTCTATCCCAAAGATTTCAAGTGGACTGGATGGCATCCTAACTGTAGGTGTTACATGGTTCCAGTACTGGCGGCTGAATATGAGATCCAGGATATGATCGGTAAGCTCATGGAAAACAAGAGTAGTAAGCTGGTCGATTCCGACAACGAGATCAAGAAAATGCCTCAGTGCTTCACTACCTGGCTTGATCAGAACTGGGAACGCTACCAGGCTTCAAAGAAGAAGGGAACGCTACCATACTGGATCAAGGATAATGAGCGATATTTCAAAAAGGCTTCTTAGTTTTTTCGTACATAAAATTTAGTTAAACGTTATTTTGTTGCTCTGTTGTGAAACATGGAAACAGAGAAAGGGATCTCATTTCTGGGATCCCTTTTATCATTTATGTAGCTCAGAGGATGGCTAAAACCTTCCTCTCTTAGATTTCTTAGTGTGCAAGGTTCCACGCTTGATCGTGGCGAACCTGGATCTGTAGGTATTGCCTTTGAACCTTCCCCAGGTGCTCTTTGCCTTCACTCCGATCACCTCTGTAGGGATCGTGTCGTAGATCGCTGATACCGATCCGAAATACCAGTCAGTTTCACCCAGGTATGGCTTATCCAGGTGAACGTGGATGATGCTTCTTTCCTTTGCCATATTTAATCACAATTAAAATTCATATTGTCGATCTTGATACCGATCACCTTAACAGCTGTGTTGATGATCCTTGTGTGGATGGAGATCTTATAGTTACCAGCGATCTCCTGGAGTGCCTTGCATACAGCCAGGGCATCCTTATTGACGGTGCTGTGGTAAGGAGCGGACAAACGCATTCTGATAAGCTGATCATAGTGCATTTCCTTTTCTCTCACATAGGTACACAGAGCCTGGCAGATATAGATGTTCGTGAGCAAGTTATATTCTTTCAAGTATGGATACTCCTTTTTCAGCTCAGTATTGATGCAGAAGTACAGCGTTTGAACATCATTGCCAGCCTTACCCAGAAAGGCGCACACCTGGCTTTCCAGGCTGTTGATAAGATCTGCCTTATCGCCACCTATGATGTTACGGATGTATTCCTTAGTGTGTGCTCTGATCTCTCTCACAGGCTTCTTATAGTCAAGCTGTCTCTGGGCACATTCATTTGCTACAGCTGTGGCGAAACGGAATGCAGCCTGTGTCAGTACTATTGGAAGGTATGCGATTTTCAGAGCTTCCTCTGGTGTGAACTTACTGAGCATTTCACTCAGTGTGAACTCTCTGGCTGGTAAAACCTCCTTCTGGAGCTTCTTGTTTACCAGGTTTGGCATCATGTAGCCGTTTGTGTTATTGTCTTGCATAACTCTATTTATTTAATTCTATTACTTTAATTCTGGATCATCCCAAAAGATCGTAGTCAGGTTCACGACCTTCAAACTCTCGTAACTTGGAACAGCCAAAGGCACAGCTGCCATATTCGTTATCGTAAAAGTCACGACAGTTGTCGCATGGTGATTTTCGTCCAGCACCCTTCTCTAAGAAAGAGGCTAAGGCTTTCTCCACCTGTGAAACGCTGATCTTCTCATCTATGATCGCTTGATTCACTTCCTCTACAGAAACATCCGTATTCAGAGAGATCTCGCTGAAAACAGGAAAACCTAAACTTGCATACTGTCTTGCAACCTTCTTGGAAAGAAAGCCTTTCTTTCCTACTTCCAGATAGAGATCAAATATCTTTCTGGTGGAAACTCCCAGGCTTCTTGCGATCTTTGTTATCATGGAGAGTGTGGCATCCACATGATCAAAGATAGCTCTCTGGCTGGTATTCATTCCAGACATATAGGCTTCTTTAACGATATTGCCGAGCTGATCATTATCCTTCTCGCTAAGGGCTTTGAGGTTCATTCTTTCGATATAACCTTCTGCCTCTGTCATTGCTTGTTGTCTATCCATCATTTTATCTATGAATTAAGTTACACATTACTTCTTGAAGGTGATATAGGGTGTTCCAAAAAAGAGACCCAGGAGATACTTGAACTTTGCCAGAGACATATTCTTCACTCTGGTAACTTTGCGATCTCTGATCTCCTGGAACTTGTATGTATAAGGAGCCTTCTTGTAGTTACCGATCACCAACAGGACACAGGAAGCATCTGGATAAAACATAGCACTCTTGATCTCTCTGGCATCCTTATCACGCATGGTAACAGCCACCAGATAATCGTTCTTTCTCTCCAGGGCTAACTTGCTTAAGCTACATCTGTAGTCTTTAGGCTCAACCATAAAAGAACCCTTTCTATTTCTGATCTTCTTCTTTTTCATTTTCTTTGTTGTATATGGATATTAATACTAACACCAGGAACACACATAGGATCCCAGCACGAAACGACTTATTAAAACAGGCTATGATCGCTATCATGGTGGATAGCTGGAAAGCCTTACCTGGTAGGCTCCATCTTCCTCTGATCATCCAGCACCTCCTTTCTTCTTTCTGCCTCCAGGCTTTGCAGCCTTCTTCTTTCTGGCGGCTGATCGTGCCGATTTCTTAAGGATGGATTCGGCTTTCACACCATACTCCTGTAGCTCCTTCACAGACTTTCTGAGATCGGCAGCATCGAAAACGTTTTTCTCCTGGTGCTCTTGCTTCTCCTGGTAGTTACAGGTCAAGACTGAATTAAACTGATCATCCTTCACGAAGTGAGGGCAATCCTTACACATACGGCTGGCAACCTCATACACCTGGAGTGCATAGCGATCACGCATACCAAAGGGACACGGTGTTTTATACTCTGTGATCCCAAAGCGAAACTCATTTTTGATATACCTAATTTTTGGCATGGCTCAAATATTTATTAATGAATGATTTTATCTTGCTTAACTCAGAGCTGGCATACAGCCATTCACGAAGGATCCTCTTATTCTCCTTATACTCTCTGAATACCTGGTAGTAAGCAGGGCGCATGGTAAGATCCTCAGAGATCACCAGAGTGGTAAGATCCACCTCAGTATAGTACTCATTCCTAAACTCGTTGCTGTGATCCTCATCTGGAGCGAACACAGCTCTATCTGTAATTATAAACATGGCTGTAGCTTTTTAGTTCTTCATGTGTTCCACAAAAGCAACGTGGTACACGTCATACACCTTCTTGATGATGGCAAACTTGAAACGATCTCCTGTGCCTTTCAAGCTGGGCACAAGAAAAACCTGGTAAGATCGTTCACCTGGTAAGGAACCAGACACAGAAACATCCTCATGGTTCCTGGCATAGTCTTTCAAGCTATCTAAAAGAAGCTGGTGCGCTTCTATGCCAAAAGCATTCACCAGCTTGTCTTTATTTCTCAGAGCAAACCTCATAGGATAACTGTTTCTGTAGTTCCTTGATGTGGTATATGGCAGCTTCCAGTTTCCCAGCAAGCTCTGGAACATATCCCCACAGAGCCATAACAAACGACTTGTATGTGGTATCTCCTACCTGGATGGTGCTATACTTGCTTGCTTGCAGCAGAGCCTCTGTATAGCCCATAACCTTGATGATCTCCAGACCAGGAACAGGAAGAACATCCTGGATGTCTGAACTGATCTTGTTAAGAGGCTTCTTTGTCACACCGTACAGATCGCCTTCACCCTTAACTGGCTTGAATAGTACCACATACTGATTTTGCTTGAAATCAAGAGAACTGAGCTTCTTCTTGCGAAGCTCCAGTTCTTCCAGCATCTTCTGTAATTCGTTCTTAAGATCTCCCATAACTAACTAGATTAAACTTGTTATTAGATCACGATCCTCATCTGTAATAGCATATTTCTTCTCTAGTACATAAAGAAGATAATTGCGTGCTCCCAGAAGTTCCACAGCCTTATTACGGAGTTCCATAGTACCCAGTTTCTGGAACTGATCTGCCATAAAGTAGCCTAACTGGATCTTTTCCTCTCTGAGCTGTTTTTTCTCACGTGCAACGTATGCCACCTTCTGGGTGATAACCTTAGAGGTTTTATAGAGCAAACAGAAATCATCCTTATCCAGATCTGTATCCATATACATTTCATTGATGGACTTAAATTCTTCTTCTGTCACCTTGTAATTAACTCTTTGTTCAAATTCTGATCTTAACATGATGTAATAATTTAAAAATTAAACTTGCATTTGATGTGTGTATCTGAAACACAGGTGCAAAGATAGTGTTTTTTATTGAATACACCAAACATCTTTAGATTTATTTTCTATTTATTTTTGATCTGTTTTCTATCAAGTGTGCATAAAACGCTGAATATCTTAATGTTATAAAAATAAAAATATTATGCGTATGTTATACGCATATTAGAAAATTTTCCTATCTTTGCGGTGTTTAAACAAATTAAAGTATCAATATGAACAAGTTACTCTTTTCAAAAGTTAAAGATCAGTGCAAAGACACTGGCTTGTCAGAGGAGTGTCTTAAGGCTTTAACCGAAGCTATCGGTGGAAGTATTGAAGATGATTCGACTGATGAGGAGGCGATCGGCAAAGTAGCAAACCAGATTAAGCAAGTGGCTGTTAGTACTCAGTCAGAGGCTGCAAGGTGGGCGAACAACAAGAAGGATCCAAAGAACAAAAAGGATCAGAAGAAGCAGAAGCCAGCCAACAAGGATGGTGAAGGTGATGATGATGATCCAGACGGTGACCAAGATCCACCACAAAATACCGATAACCAGGTTTTGGAGCTTCTTAAGAAACTTGAAAAGCGTATGGATCAATTCGAGGTCGATGGCAAGACCAAGGATCGCCAGAAACTTATCAAGGAAGCGATGGAGAACCACAAGATCCCAGCTAAGTTCCGTGATCGACTTGCAAAGTCTATCGGGGATGATGAGGATATTGAGGAGACCGTTAAGGCTTTCAAACAGGATTTCATTACTGAGGGACTTACTTCTGAGGGAGAACAGAAAAACAAGACAGCAACGGAACAGCAAGTAGATGAAGCTGCTGATGCCTTGCTCAAAAGTATCACTGTTGAATAAAAAAAGGTTATTATGAAAGGAACAAAAGCATCTTTCGTAGGTTCAAGACCGATTTTTACAGGCTCTCCTACTATCGTGCCTGGTGGCTTCAATCTGGATAAGACAAGCCAGAATTTCCGTGTTGGTGACGTGATCCCAGCTGGAACACTGGCTATCTATGATGAACAGAAGCGCACAGTTAAGGTAGTAAAGACTGCAAAGGTTTTGGCTGTCAAGGGTACAACCGTTACCCTGTATGTTGATGAGTTCTATGAGCCTATCTTCTGTGAAGGCGATCGTGTTGCTAAGGCTGGAGCTATCTCTGGAACCTGGGCGAGTGCGGTTACTATCACTAAGGTAGTGAAAACTCCAAACTCATGTGAGATCACTCTTTCTGCTGCTATCAGTGGTTTGGCTGCTGATAACATCATCCAGGAGGTTGTTAAGTCTGGTGATAATGCCGCTGAGATCGGCACAGCTAACGCTGTCCTTATCGCTGACACAGATGTTCGCCAGGATGAATCACAGGTAGATGTATGTGATCATACACTTAATTACAGAATGTTTGAGAGACGTGTGCCACCTATCCCAGCTTCCCAGAAGTCTGCTGATGGTAGAGCATTGAAGGGTAATGCCAACGTTCTTCTCACACAGAGTTATTAACATTTAAAATTTAAGTACGACTTATTATGAGATCAATATTTAATGATTTTACGGATCTTGTGAAAGACGGTAAGCCTCTGGATCTCCTGGCTACCTGGAGGAAAACCTTCGATAAGGCTAGCCAGAACGAGGCTACAATCTTCCAGAAGATGTACTGTGACACATGGTGCGAATGGAACACACCTCAGCTGTCACTCACAGCCGAGGGTGTGATCGGAAAGTACCACATCCGTTTCATGGCTACACTGCTTGGTGATGAATCTCCTACACCTCTCAGACGTGCCGATGGCTTCGACACATGGACTAAGGAGATCCCACGTGTGGGACACAAGTTCCCTATGACTGCTAAGGAGTATCGTAAGATGATGGAGGTGTATGAGAATCCTCATATCTCTGATACGGCTAAGGTTAAGGCTATCGAAAAGACACTTCACGCATCTATGGAGGATGCTTATCTTGGTGTCAAGGATGTTATGGACTTCATCTTGCTCCAGGCATTCAGTAACGATGGTGTGGCTCAGTTTGAGCCAGAGGTAAACAACCCAGGCGGTCGTAAGTTTGAGATCGACTATTGCATGGATGAGGAAAACAAACTTATTTCAGTCTATAATTGGACTGATGAGAATGTTAAGGCTGGCAAGGTATCGCCTATCCTCACACTCGCTGCAATTTGTTCAAGTCTCCGAAATCGTGGTATCGAGCCAGGCGAGATCTTGATGAGCCAGGATCTTTATTACTGGTTGCGCATGAACCCAGCAACACGTTTGCTTGTTCACGGATCAGACAAGAAGGATCAGACTGTTACAAAGTCTGAGCTTGAAACAGAGCTGACAGAAAACGAGATCCCTAACATTACTGTGGTTAAGCGCAGAATGGGAATTGATAAGGATGGTAAGCGCAAGACACTTGATCCTTGGGATCATAACTTCATCTGTATCAAGCCAGAGGGCAAGGTGGCTGAGATCCAGCCAGCGATCGAGGATAACCAGCTGATGGAGGAAAAGGATGTGGACTACATCAACGCTGGTAATGGTATCCGTATCGCTAAGTGGCGCACAGGAGAATCTACAGGACAAACAGCAGCTGAGTACACACAGGGATCTGGTCGTTTGCTTCCGTTGATCACTCGTATTGGTGAGATCGTTTGCGTACAGGTTCGTGGTTTCAAGGAGCAGACGATCGAGGGCGCAAACCTTGATACTAAATCGTTCGTCACACGATCTGAGTATGGCACAATCGAAACTCTCTAACATATTTATATATGGGAAAGATTAAATTCGTAACTAAGGTAAAGAAGGTTTTCCGTGACAAGATCACTGGGAACCTTCTCAATCCTGGTGACACTCTCATTATTGAGAATGATACTGCCAGGTTGAATTTGTGTATCAGCAAGGGTGCTGTAGAGCTTGTTTCTGTTGAGACAGAATCCGACAACAAGGGAGGCAACCCTACTACTGTGTGTGTAAATGGTACAGAGTATGATCTGAATAAGGTCAAGGAAGCCCTTTCTGTTATTGGAGCCGCTGTAAATGCTAACGCTGGTTTCAACGGTGTAAATAACAAGGTCGCTTCTCTCGCTTCTGATCAGATCGAGGCTCTGGAAGCAGAACTTAATAAGTAATCTCTCATGGGCGCATTAACAAACAAACAGGCTCTCTCTGGTGAACTGGAGCCTTATTCTGTTTCACAGCCCACGATGATAAAAGCCCTACTGGATGCTGGTTTTTCCTCAGAGGATGTAGATGGTGACTACAAGCCAGAGGAAAAGAGCAAGATCGCAATAGCTGCAATCTATGTATTGAAGAAGCTGATCGTGCTAACCAGCGACAGTTTGGGCAAATCATCCCAGGGCTATTCAGTGGATAAGCTGGAGGATCGTATCAAAGGGCTGTGCTCTGAGAATGATCTGGATGCTGATGAGTACCTGGATGTGCCCACAGTGGAGGATGGATCAAACCTTTGGTAAATTATGAGGTGTAACGGAACATTCAGATGCACAGCCCTGGCTGGTGGTGAGAAGGATGAGGATACTGGCTTCATTACTGGCTCAGAACCTATCTGGGAGGAAGGTATGGAATGCCAGATAGATAAATCTATTCCAGCATCCAGCTACAGATCGGCTGATGGTCAAGCCTTCTTCTACACCTATGATGTATTCATAGATAAGAGCTTTGAGGGGAACATTACGATAGGCTCTGAGGTAGAGGTAACGTTTGAGGATGGAAGCACCGAATCTTTTACCGTACAAGGCATAGATAACGCTAACAGAAAATATCTGGAGATATGGGGATAAAATACGTTTCTGGTTACAACCTAATACCAGAAGCTGTAAGAGAGTTCCAGGAGCGTGTTGAAAACGCTACAGTGTACTATTTCTCATACATGGGAGAGAAACTTGCAAAGTACGCTAAGGAAATGCACAGCTACACTGATCGGACTGGCAACCTTACAAACTCCATAGGGTATGCGGTTGTTAAGGGTGGTAAGATCATCAACACAGGCGGCATGATGGGATCCAGCGAGGCAAAAGCTGCCTCACTCCAGGTGCTCCAGGAAATGATGGATCGGATAAACCACCAGTTTGCTCTGATCATTATCGCTGGTATGGAATACGCTTCCTATGTGGAGGCGAAAGGCTATAACGTCATTATGCCAGCGGAATTGAAGGCAAAGGCAGAAATGCCAGCCGTTATCCAGAGGATCAAGCTGGAGGCATCTATGAAGGCAAAGGAACAATTTGGAATTTCTTTATGATTACAGTTGAAGATATTCAGATCAAGGTTTACCAGTTACTCAAAGAGAAACTGAAAGCCGTGAAGCTAACAGGCTCGGTGGGCTACACCAGGCACGACTTCACAAAAGAGGATGTGATCATCCTTTCTAAAGGTAGCGAGGGATCCAGTGATCTTTGTGCCGGTTCTATAGTTGTAAATATCCACGTTCCCGACATCAAGCGCAAGAAGAAAGATGGATCCATCCTGTATGATATTAATTTCCCCAGGTTGATGGAGATAAGGACTGCAACGATCGAGGCTCTGAACAGCTACTATAATGCTGAGGAAGGATATAACTGGGTGATCTCACACCTGGATCCAGCCACTAAGGAGCAAGATAAAGATGAGCACTTCTTTCCTGTTTACCTGGAGATCTATATTAGACATAACAAGTAATTTAAAATTATAGAACTATGATTTTATCAACAATGGGTATTAAGGCACTCTATTATGCGCCTATCAATAAGGCAGACCCAACCCAAATGCCTACTACAGGCTTCAAGCCAGTGGATGTGTACCAGGACACTTGTTCCTTCAAGGATAAGGATCCTACCACAACCACACACAAGAGCGAGACTTCTAACAAGAAGATCAACCAGGTATCCAAGGAAGGAAACGAGCTTGTTTTCTCTATCATGGATCCATCCAAGGCGATCCGTGCGGACTTCGAGGGTGGTAAGTATGATGAATCAAAGAAAACATATACTGAGCCAGAGGTGGCACAGAATATCGAAATGGCTCTGATCGTCCTTCCTACTGCTGGTGATGCGCTTCACATTTCCTGTGCAAGCATTTCTGCACTTAAGAATACCACTTATTCCTCTAAGGGTATCTCTCTGGAAGATGTGACAGCCACACCTACCTACCCTATTGTTTATTCTGAGGATCTTACTATCCCTGGTGCTAAATAAGGGATGTAAGAAAAGATGTTTCATGACTACACGGTGTAAAGCCTCCTATCCCCAGGATGGGGGGCTTTCTCTATTTTATTAACACAGTTTTAACAGAATGCGTTTCTGTTTTAGCATATATAAACACAAAAAGCTATGAGTGAAGAAAACAAGAAGAAAGAGCTTACCAGGGAGCAAAAGCTAGCGATCGAGGAAAAGGCGATCCAGGCACTCCTTGATATGGGTGTTAAGTTCAGCGTTCCTTTGAAGATGGAGATCAAGACACAGCCAAAGAGGATCAGCTGGTGGAATCGCCACTTCCCTAACCACCAGATCATCTGGCATGATGATCGTTTCCCGAAAGACTGGGATGTTAGTATAGAGGATATTCCAGAAGCCGATCGCCAGAATATGCAAACGGTGTACCTCAGAAGGTTCTATGTTAAGCCTCTCTATCTGGGTACGATCGACAGGATCAGAGCCGAATATCTTAACATAGAGTTTGATGAGGAAAAGATCCAGGTCGCTCCAGGAGCTGAGAGCAAGAAGCTGTTTAAGTATATCCCGACAATGGCTAAGATCGCTGCAATGGCTGTGATCAACGACAAGAGGGTGACGGATCCAGAGAATGAGGATGTGAAGGAACTCCAGGCATTCTTTATCGAGCACCTTACTGTAAACACCCTGTCACGACTTGTTTCTATCATTTCCCAGATGATGAACACCGTGGGTTTTACGAACTCTATTCGATCAATCGTGGAACTTCCACAACCAACAAAGCCAAAGCAAAATCGAGTAGAGTAATCGGTTTAAATTCTGCCTGGGGAAACAGAGGTGAGATCTGTAAAAACTATGGTTGGACTTTAGACTATTTGCAATGGCAAATATCCTGGGTGAACGTTCAGATGATCCTGGCAGATGCCCCAAGGTGTCTGGATGAGGATGAGGTGAAAGAACAGAATGTTACCACTAACGAGCTGAAATCCAAGGATGATATTAAGAATTTCATTAAAAACTTCATGTAAGTTATAAGTTATGGATAATATTAACGGTGGTTTAGCGTTTGCGGCAACGCTTGATATAAAGGACTTCAATGTGTCGGCTGACGCAATGAACGCAAGAGTTAAGCAGCTCTCTGATACTACAGCGGCTAAGGCGGCTGAAATGGATCAGTCACTCTTAACCTTTGCTAAGAATGGTGCTGCCTATATTACTTCTTACCTGGTAGGTCAAGGCATGACGAACTTGCTTACGTCTATCGTACAGGTAAGAGGTCAGTTTCAACAGCTGGAGATCGCTTTTGAAACTATGCTGGGTTCCAAGAGCAAGGCACATGAACTGATGCGACAGATGGAGGAAACAGCCGCTAAGACACCGTTTGATCTGGATGGTGTTGCTAACGGTGCTAAACAGCTCCTGGCATACGGTGAGAGTGCTGATAAGGTAAATGATACCCTGGTGAGACTGGGTAACATAGCCTCTGGTTTGTCTTTGCCTCTTAATGATATTGTGTACCTGTATGGTACTACGATGGTTCAAGGTCGCTTGTATGCTGCGGATGTAAGGCAGTTCACTGGTCGAGGCATTCCGCTTGTGAAGGAGCTGGCAAAGATGTATGGTGTTACAGCGGATGAGATTAACAATATGGTATCTGCCGGTAAGATCGGCTTCCCAGACGTTCAGAAGGTTCTTAACAAGCTCACGGATGAGGGTGGTCAGTTCTATAATCTGATGGAGAAGCAATCGAAATCCCTTACTGGTATGATCTCCAACCTGGGAGATACCTGGGATCAAGTACAGGATCACCTGGGAGAACAGAACCAGGATCTTTTTGCTGGAGCCATCAATGCGGCTGGGTACTTCCTGGAGCACCTGGAAGATATATTGAAGATGGTGAAGGCTGTAGCGATCGCCTATGGATCGTACAGGGCTGCACTCGTCTTGAATACTATCGCCACAAAGGGCTTCACTGGTGTTGCACTTATCAACAATACTGTAGAACAGAGCAAGATCGCCCTTCTTAAGGTCAGAGCTACACTAACAGGTGAGGTAGCAGCACAGACAGCGGCAATGACAGCGGCAGAGAAGGCACACGTGGCTTCTCTCCAGGCAGAGCTTACGGCTGAGGAACAGGCGAACCTTAAGAAAACTCTGAGGATCCAGGCTATTACGGCTCTCCTTACTACAGAACAGAAGCAATACTTATCTAACTTGAACCTCACTACATCCAGCCAGAGGTATGAGGCAGCAGCTATGGGAGTGCTCTCTGTAGAACAGAAGATGTCACTCCAGAAAACAGAGCTGAATGCCAAGAGTGCCACATATCGTGCGGCTCTGGAGAAAGAGGTACTGGCTAAGCGCAAGGCAACGGAGGCAACGCTGGAACAGCAGAGAGCCGAAGTAAAAGCATCCTATGCCAAGCTGGAAGCAGCCAAGAATGCGGCTATAGCATCCGCTCAGAGTGTGGAGGCGGCTAAGTACGAAGTTTACTGGGCTGAGAAAAGTGGGGATGCTACCAAGATCGAAACCGCACAGAAACGTCTGGCTACAGCGCAAGACCAGGCAGCAGCCAGCAGAAAGGCAGCTCTGGCAGCACAGACCCAGTTCTATACAGAGAAGAAGAACCTGGAGACAACAGCCAGCAAAGCATCTACAGCGGCAACAGCGGCAGACAATGCGGCTAAGGAAGCCCAGGTAGTGGTCACTGGTACAGCTACAGCGGCTACAAATACCTTCACTCTCGCTGTGAAGAACCTCTGGAAGGCATTTAAGGCGAATCCTCTGGGATGGATCATCACTCTGGCTGGTATCGCTTATTCAGCTTTTGAAATGCTCAAAGGATCTGAGGAAGAAACGGACACTGTAACCCAGCAGCTCACTGAGCACACCAGAAAAGCATCTGATGAGTTCAATGCCCAGGCTGCAAAGATTGATGCCCTGGAAGCACAGATCCATGATGAGAACCTATCAAACTCCAAGAAGATAGAACTGATCGGACAGCTGAAAGCGATCATCCCTGGATATAACGCTGAGCTATCCAAGGAAGGTAAGATCATCAATGAGAATACGGCAGCTATCACAGCCTATCTTACACAGCTTGAAAAGCAGATCAAACTTAAGGCGGCACAAGAGGATCTGGAGGCAGCATACAAAAAGAAAAGACAGCTTGAAAAGCAGCAGAAGAAGCAAGAAAAGGATGCTAAGAATGCTGATACATCAAGAACGACACTATATAACAACGCTGGTGCTTTCATTCCTACACCTATCGTGGGAGCCAAGGAATCTGGTGATGCACATAGCAAATTGAACCAGACAAAAAAGGATCTGGCAGAAACAAACGCTACGATCGAAGAACTAAAGACTGAGATCAGAACCACTACTGTTGCTACAGATAATGGTACTAAGAAGATCCAGACTTACGGACAGCAAGTAGCCAGTGTTCGATCACAGATCGCCAGATTAAACCAGGAAATCAAGAATGCCAGATCTGGAAAGGTCAAGCAGAATAACCTGGCAGAATATATCGCAAATAAGCAGAAGGAGCTACAGGAAGCCCAGTCAAGGCTCACAGCACTCACTGGAGACAAAGGCGGCTCTGGTGGAGGTGGAGGCGGTCACACTGGCGGTGGCAGCAACACTACAGAGAAGAAAACCTTTGATGAGATCATGGCTTACAAGCGTAAGCAGTATGAACTATACTACCAGTGGCAGCAGAACCTGGGCAAGGATGTAGCTGATAAGAAATTCGCTGATCTGATCAAGTCTGGTACATCCTTCCTGGCATGGGTGAACGGACACATCAATGCTCTTAAGGAAGCAAAGGCTAAGCGTGGTTTATCGGATGAGGAAAACAGCGATCTTAATTCCCTTATGGTTCAGAGGGATGAGCTGATGGGAGTTAAGTCTGCTATGGATGCCTTCAAGGATAGTGTGGAGGCTGCAATCTCCAAGGCTTCAAGCCTGGATGAAAAACTCCAGGCCATAGCTGATGCCAAGGATAAGCTGAGTAATGGAGGCTACGGCTTGAACCCAGAAGATAAGCTCCAGGGTGCAATATTCCTGGAGGATAAGCAGAAGGCAGCAGATCAAGAGGTGGCTAAAATGGTAGAGCAATACCAGGACTACACCCAGAAGCGACTGGCTATCGAAAAGGAGTTTGATGCGGATATTTCACTCCTGGAGAAGAAGCGAACCAAGGCAAAGGCTACAGGCAACACCGATGAGGTGGATAAGCTAACTGGAGCCATAGCACAGGCTACAGCGGCTAAGGGAAAATCTATTATGGCTGTAGATCTTGAACAGCTTAAGGCAGATCCAGACTACATCAAGGCATTTGAGAACTTGAATGATGTTTCAACAGAAACCCTGGAGAAGTTGAAGCAAGAGTTTGAGAGTGCCAAGCAAACAGCGGCTGAGAGCTTGAACCCAGAAGATCTGAGGGAGTACACAAGCACCATCCAGGAACTTACTGATGAGATCAACAACAGAAACCCTTTCTCTGCCCTTAAGAAGGCTAAGGAGGATCTTAAAACAGCCGATGAGGAACTGAGACAGGCAGAGCTGCGAGTTACCCAGGCACAGACTAAATTCGGTAAGGGATCCAAAGAGGAAAAGGCTGCACTTGAAAACCTCAGACAGGCAAAGGATAAGCAGATCAAGAAGAACAGACAGTACCAGGCAGCTGAGAAAAGCGTTACTGGTTCCATCAAGGAGCTGTGTGACAACCTGGATCAAGTTGGTTCTACGATCGGTGGCACTGTTGGTGAGGTTGTTTCTCTGATCGGTCAGATCGGATCTGTAACGATGGCTTCCATCCAGGGCTTCGAGACTGCGGCAAACGCTTCATCCAAGGCGATCAGCACTCTGGAGAAAGCATCCGTGATCCTCACTATCATTTCGTCAGCTTACCAGATAGCCGGCAAGATCATTTCCATCTTCTCAGATGATGATGGTGAAGCGGCTTATCAGAAGGCAAAGGAAATGTATAAGAGCTATATCCAGGTTCTGAATGATGTGATCGACAAGCAAAAGGAACTTGTTTCCACTCTGGATGTCAAGAACGCACAGAACTCATACGAGTATGCAAAGAGCCTGTATGACAAGCAAGCCGATGCTGCAAGACAGATGGGTAAGGACTACCTTAACTCTGGAGCCAGCAAAGGATTCCTGGGTATTGGATCAAAAGCCTCTCATGGTGTTAAGCAGCGAGAGAATATGAGTTCAGAAGCCTGGGGACAGCTGGATGAATGGGCTAAGGAGAACAACATCACACAGCAGATCTTGAACAGCATTAAAAGTGGTCGTATGACTGGCTTGTTTGATCTCACTATCGAACAGATAATGACTTTGAAGGAGCAAGCACCTCTTTTCTTCGCTAAACTGGATTCGGACACACAAGACTACTTGAATGATCTTGTAGGTGTCAAGGATGCCCAGGATGAGCTTCTTAAAACTCTGAATGAAGGCATTACTGGTGTGGACTTTGATTCTGTTGGCGATGATTTCCTGGATATGCTTACGGATATGGATTCAGATGCAAAGACTATGCTACAGAACCTATCTAATAATTTCTCTGATATGATGCGCAAATCTTTGATCAAGCAGATGTATAAAGCCCAGTATAAAGATCAACTGCAGAAGTGGTACAATATGTGGGCTGATGCCATGAAGGATGGTTCTGATGGTGGCACTACGATCACAGACAAGGAACAGGGGGCACTTGATTCCCTTAAGAACAGCATCATCCAGGGCGCAACGGATGCGGCTCAGAAGATCAATGAGCAATTTAAAACAGCAGATGATGTTCTGAATAAGAGTTCCCTGGAGGGAGCCGTGGCTTCACTCTCTGAGGAAACAGGCTCAAAGATCGCTGGTGCAATGAATGCAACCAACATCAATCTGGCAGATCTTACAGAGGTAGCCAGAAACCAGCTGATCTACCAGGCTCAGACAGCTCACAATACAGAACTGATCCACCAGGAAATGGTAGGCTTAAGAAACGATTTTAAAAAACTTCAAAATAACGGCTCTCTCCTATCACAGGGGATCGCCTAAAACATCAAGATTATGGATACAAATATGGTTCTTTATCTGCCTTTCGATGATCCAGAAGGATCAAAGGCTTATGATTTCTCTCAGTACAGGAACGATGCTGAGCTTTCTAACGGTGCTGGATTCACTAAGGATTCAGCACACGGCAAGGCTCTGGCTCTCAATCTTACAGGAGAGTGTTCTACAGTGACAGCGATTCCGCTCTCTGGAAACTTCACTCTCATGTGCTATGTCAAGAGTACCACAGATCTTGTATGGCTCATTAATTACAGCGGACTGGAGAACTACAGACAGGGCTTCATCAAACAATCTCTGGCGAACAGAACGACTGGATACATCCAGTTAGTTTTCGTGAAGGAAGGCAAAACCCTTAAGGTCTATGCAGAAAACCAGCTCCTGGATGTGGTAAGCCTTCCAGACGGATCTCCTACAGGCTTCACACTGAATGATTTCAACCTGGCTGGCAGTGAGGCACAGGTGGATGATCTTAAGGTGTTTAACAAGGCTATGTCTTTCACGGAGATCAGAGCAGCCTCTAACTACCAGACGGATGTAGAATATTACATCAACGGAAAGAACTTCAAGGACTTTGCCGTGGAGGTGTCTAAATCTGCTGGTCTGGTTGGTGGTCTTGCTAAAAAGTCAAGTCTGGAAGTGGACTGGGACGATTACCACGGCACAGTCAAGGATACCTCTAACCCAAGATACAAGGATAGGACTATCACGCTGCAATGCTTCATCCAGGCTTCCAGCAGATCCCAGTTTGTCACCAGGGTAAGAGAGTTCTTCAACGAGTTTGAGGGAGGTGGTACTAAGCGTTTCGTATGTGAGTATGATGGTGATGCCAAGCCTCTTGTGTATGAGGTCACACGTGAGGATGAAGCCGATCCAGATAAAACCTGGGGCAAGTATAACGATGGCTTGATGGTTGGAACCTTCACTTTGAAGCTGGTAGAGTACAACCCTGTTAAGCGAGTGCTCAGACACATAGGTTCAATAGCCAACACTGAATGTGTTATCGACTTCACAAGTTATAAGATGGTTGATATTTACTGGGGCGATGGCAGCATGACACCTAACGTGTCTGGCTCCAAACAGCATCTGGTACACAATTATCCACAGCCAGGACAGTACGATGTGATCATGGCTGGTGTGATCGAGGATATAACTGATTTCAGTACTAACGATATTGTTATATGGGACAATTTACATTAATCAAACGCAATGGCACAAGGATTCCTCTGAATAAGAGGATTCCTTTCTGTGCCGTCAAGACAGCTCAGCAAAGCCGATCACTTATGGCAGATGATACCGTCACACTGGAGGTGGTATCCACCTTTCTGATCGACTTTGAGAAGGGCGATAAGATCAAGATAGATTCCGACTGGTACACCATCCGTACAACGGTGGATCGCACCAAAAATTCAGAGGATCAGTATAACTATTCTATCACTCTGTATGGCTGCATCTATGATCTTATGAAGGTGATGTTCCGTGATACAGACGTAAACGGAAGATCCACCTCTCTAACCTTCGATCTTACCTATTCCATAAAGGATTTCGTGAAGGTGATCATCTACAACATGAACAGAGACTACCCTGGCGAATGGGTGTTTGATGATAAGGACTGCCCAGAAACCGAGCCTAAGACGGTAAGTTTCTCATGCCAGAACTGCCTACAGACACTACAGAACGAATGCAAGGACTTTGATGTGGACTTCCAGATCACTACAGATAAGGATGGTATCCACCATATCAAGATCGGTAAGTTCGGATCTGTAGTAACTCCACCGAATGGTGAGAAATACTTCCAGTGGGGACGTGGGCACGGTCTTTTCACTCTGGTGGAAGGTAAGGTGGATGATAAGGCGATCATTACCAGAATGTATGGTGAAGGTGGAACCAATAACATTCCAACAGCCTACAGAGATTATTCTGAAAGGCTCCAGCTTCCTTATCCTCAGAGACTGAATAAGCATGATCATAAATTATCTGATGGTACGGTCGTAAAAGCTAAAACGATGCAGATAGGCTGCACAGATGATAATAAGCGATACATAGAAGATGCGGCTCTGAGCAAGAAGATCGGTGTGGAGGAAGATGCCATCCAGAACGATGAGATTTATCCTAAGCGAACAGGAACAGTAACAGCTCTGGGTGATGATGTCTATACCTTCATGGATGATACAATGGACTTCGATCTGAAAGCATCCAACAGCAATGGAACCACATACCTCATAGATGGAACCTCTGCCAAGATCACGTTTATCACTGGTCGTTTGGCTGGTCGTGAGTTTGAGCTACATGATTACGATCACAGCACTAAGAAATTCATCCTTAAGCCATATAAGGATGCACGTGGGCTTGTGTTCCCTACAAGCAACACCACAGCCTTCCAGATCAGAGAAGGAGATCAGTATAAGATCACGGATATAATCATGCCAGATTCTTACATAGAGGATGCTGAAGAAGATCTTTGGTTCTACGTATATGACAAGTTCTTACAGGCTAAACAAGCCAGGGCACAGTATGCGCTTACCTTCTCCAGAAGCTATTTTATTGAGAATATGCCAAAGGATAGCGATAGCTGCCTTTTCACTCCTGGTGATTACGTTCCTATCAAGGATGAGCGTTTCAACCTGGAGAAGAATATCCGTATCCAGAAGGTTGAGAGGAACCTGTTACTGAGACACGATTACACTCTCACTATTTCAGATACAGCAACGATCAGCATCATAAACCAGGCTGTTATCAACGTACAGAAGCACGACACGATCCTGGAGGCTAACAGACTGAAAGATCTTACCAGGGCAAAGTATGGCTGGAGAACAACAGAGGAACTGAGAAACATGATCTACGATCCAGACGGATATTTCGATACAGACAACATCAAGCCAAACAGTATAGACACAAATATGCTCACTGTAGGCTCCAAGAGCCAGCAGTTTGTTCTGGCAGACGTGATCATGCAAGCGAACCTGGGTGGTGATCCTAACCTTTTCAAGGCTACATCTGGAACACTGTGCCATCTTTCGATCTCAGACACAGATATTAGATACTGGAAGATAGCTGCACTGGAGGCTACCTTATCAGAGGCTGGAGGTTATTATCTCTTTGCCAAGTGCTCCAAGAAAGGAGATACAGGATCCTGGTATTTAACCCAGGAACAGCTTAAGTTTGAGCCTACTTCCGATCCGAATAACTACTACTTCCAGGTGGGAGTTCTTTCTTCTGTGTATGATTCAAGTTGGAGAGACTTTGTAACTACATACGGCTTCACACGTATCAATGGCAACACGATCACTACAGGTAAGATCGTCACTTCTGATGGATATTGCTACCTGGATCTGGATGGAAACAAGTTCAGAATGGGAGATAAGCAGTCTTACATAGATTACAACGTTCAGCAACGAGGACAGATCACGCTTCATAACGTAAGGCTCCTATCCACCTCTGGAGATTCTTCTGAAATCGGTGTGTACCGTGGCGAATACAACGCATCCTATGTGTACTATAAGGGCGATGAGGTGACTTACACTAACAATGGTGTGACAGCCACATACAGATACATCTACAGCGAACCTACTAAGGGCTATGCTCCTACTGTTGGAACCTACTGGCAGTGTATTGCCAAGGGTAAGGATGGAGAAGCTGGCGAAACTCCAAAGATCGGAGATAACGGAAACTGGTGGATCGGATCAGTAGATACTGGTATCAAGGCAGAAGGTGTGGATGGCAAGGGTGTTAATATCCTGGGATCCTATGACAGCGAGGCTGAGCTTAAGGCTGCACATCCTAAAGGCTCACCTGGTGATGCTTATATCGTGGCTGGAGATCTATACAGCTGGGATGATGTTCACAAGGTGTGGAAGAATGGCGGTCGTATCAAGGGTGATGCTGGCGATACTCCTTATATTATGAATGGTTACTGGTGGATCGGAGCCACTAACACAGGTGTCAAGGCTAAGGGTGAGGATGCTGTGATGTATGAGATCCTTCCTAGTGTTCGCATCTATTCAGATACGATGGTGGCGGCTGGCGATTCTCTGAGAGTGTCGCTTAACAAGATCACTGGTTCAAACACAGAGAACTTAACATCCCTTCCAAAGGGATTCTCCTTAACCCTGTTTGGATATGGAACCGATCACATAGGTAAGCCTACATCAAAGGCGATCTCTCTTGATACCTCATATAAGCTGAGTGATCTGAAAATATCCCTTAAGGCGAATATGAGCCTGGAGGTGGTTCTGGCTGGCACAAACCAGGTGATCGTAACTAAGATCTCAATGCCATACGTCAAGGATGGAGAGAAGGGAACACCAGGCGCACCTGGTGAGGATGGAAGAACCAGCTACACCCACTTCAAGTATTCTAACGATGGCGGTTTGTCGTTCACAGGCAACAATGGAGAAGAACCAGGATCATACCTGGGACAGTACACAGACTTCGAGGAAATGGATAGCAGCGATCCTACCAGATACACCTGGGCACTGATCCAGGGTGAAGCTGGAAACAGCGGTGTTGATGCTGCTGCAAGTTCTTATTTTGAGTGTCGGTACGCTAAGAACGGATCTACTGTTGAGCCTCCTACTCTCGATGCTACAGCCCTGGAGCCTACAGGATGGAGCCTCCAGATGCCAAGTGTTGGCAAACTGGAATATCTCTGGATGAGTATGGCACAGAAAAGTAAGCTGGTAGAGCAAACCTATTGCCATATACCTTTCACAGCTAAGGATGGATGTAAGGATATAACTGGTAACTATGCCACAGAGCTAGGTTCTGGCGGCTCCATAGTTACAGAAGGAGATCGCCAATTTCTGAGCCTTCCAGATGATTCAGATCTGAGAATTAAGTATGATCTTCCTTTCGGGGAGAATTTCACGCTATTCTTCTGGTTCAAGACGGATCAGAAGAAGATCGGATGGGCTATCCAGGATGCTGCCTTCACTCTCAATATGAAGGAAATGGATGTGAAGCCTGGAACATGGATGCACCTGGCATTCAGATTCAGTGATCGCACCGTATCATGTTTCTTGAACGGTGTAAGACAGGCAACGGCTTCTCTTAACAAGAAGCTGATCGGTTTCACGGTCTATGATAGCAATATGTATGCAAGCGCAAACTGCTATGATGAGTTTAGGATGGTCAATGGTGCTCTGGCTGATGTTGATATTGTCAAGGTGTACCAGGATAAGGCAGATAAGCTGCTATCTAACTGGAGTGTGCCTACACGTATTTCACCTTACGATGGCAAGGATGGAGTTTCGGTTATGGCACGTTATTCATCCGACAAGCAGAACTGGCATACATCATTCCAGACTGGAGATCAATGGATGCAAACATCATCCGATTCTGGCAACACCTGGGGAGAGGCTTGCAAGATCGTGGGCGAAGCTGGTGCAAACGGAAAGTACACAGATTATTCATTCGCCACTTCCAAGGATCTCACGACTAAGGATGTGTTCACTTCACCAAGGATCTACACAACGTGGTCGGATGCGCCTGTAGCTACTACCAAAGATTATCCTTATCTCTGGATGAAGGTGGTAGAGGTAGATTCCAACGGAAAGAAATCACAGGCACGTTACACCAGGCTTACAGGCGATCCTGGCAAGGATGGTGTTGATGGTGTTGATTCCAAGTATATCTATCTGAGGGGTACAGGCATGAACAGGACAGCAGACGGACAGGTTACGATCTACAACGGAACCAAGACTGAGACGATCACTTGTGCCACCAGAGGCTTAACCCTGGTAAGGGTGGATCGTTCTTCTCTGGCTGTGCTGGAAACATACAAATGTGACACATACAGCAATGTAGATTCCACGCTGACTGCATTCGCCAAAAAGATCAAGGCATATAACTCTGAATGTTTCATTTGCCTGGTAAGCTATGATGCTGTAGCCTGGAATGATAGCTTGATAGATGCGCTTAAGTATTGTGGAGGAACTGATCTCCACAATAGGGCACAGGGTCGTTATCCATTTGCATTCCTGGGAATACCTGGCATGGCACAGGGTTACGCACAGATGATCCAAAGCTCTGATTCTTCCAGTGCTCCCTATGCTGAGATCTCTGCTTATATCGCTAACAGGATGTTCTCTACTGCCAAAGCTGTAGAAGAAACCTGTAGGCTTGATCTCTCTAACGAGAATGAAACCGTTACTTGCGATTCAAGCGGTAAGGTGATCGGTTCCATCCAGGGAACCCAGGCTACTCTCTATAAGGGATCCTCTGTAGTATCTGGTATATACTATTCATGTTCAGCAAGCGGATGTAGCTGTAGTTTCAGTACCACTACAGGAAAGGCTACTAACATAGATATGAGTAGCAATAAGGCAACACTTAAGATCTCATGCACTTATGATGGTGTTACCTATTCGGCTGTATATACTATCTCTAAGGTATATCCTGGAAAGGATGGATCGGATGCCGTATCACGATACCTGGAGCTATCATGTACCAGTGTTAAGGTTGATAAGAGCGGAAATGTATCTCCTTCCAAGATCACTGCAAAGCAGATGAAACAGGTTGGTGGTAAGGCTCCAGAAAACACTACCGACTTGTATCTGGTAGGTCTTGCATCATCCAAGAGTACAGCGACACAGCTTAAGGCGAAGTCTATCACGATCAACGTATCAAGCTCTGATTCATTTGTGGATTTCACACTTAAGGATGGATCTGGCAACGTTTATGACACAGAACGTGTTCCAGTGATCAAGGATGGAAAGGATGGTATTAATGGTACAAACGGTAAGGATGGAACCAACGGAAAAGATGGTACTAATGGTACAGATGGTAAGAATGGAAGGGATGGTATTGATGGAAAAGATGGTAGAGACGGAACAGATGGCTATAGCCTGGCTCCTATCTATCGTGGAGAATATTCAGCATCCAAGACTTACTACGGAACCCAGTACCGTGTTGATATTGTCAAGTACAATGGTATCTATTACGTGGCACGTGTCGATGCAGGAACCTTCTCTAACGTGGCTCCTACGAACACATCCAAGTGGAACCCTTTCGGTGCTCAGTTTGAGAGCATAGCAACAAACTTGCTTCTGGCTGAGGGTGCTAATATCGGAGACTGGTTCCTGTCTGGAGGTAAGATCGTATCTACACTGAGTACAACATCCAGCGGAAAGATCACTCTTGATGCTAAGGGAGGTTTGATCCAGGTAGAGAGTGCTACATCTGGTGGAGATCACTCACTATACACAACCATGGGTGCAAAGATCACTCTTGATGCAAACAGAGGTGTAATACAGGCTACTGCAAAGAATGCACCAAGCTATTCGACTGGTACAGCTTATATGTCACCATCTGGAATATTCGCTAACATGGCTGGAACCGATTCCATATCAGCATCAACAGGAAGAACGCACAGAAGTGCTATTGTTGGTCTCGGATTCGCTAATGTATCTAAGTCTGCTTATGAGTTTAATGCTGATGAAACGCTTGTAGCTGGTGTATATGGTAGAGCTGATAACCAGGGCACAGCTCCAGCATACGGTGGATATTTCTGGGATCTCAAAGCGTGTGGACTGATCCTTAATACCAAGTTCATATCTGATAATTCATCATATAGTGAACGCTGTCTATCTAAAAGCGTATCATTTGTGATCGGATTGTGTAATAAGAATGTAGTTAAGGATGTATATCTTCCTAACGACACTAAGAACGGAAGAATAATCAAGTTCAAGCAGATGGGAGCTGGAGCAATGCGTGTTCGAGCACAGTCTGGGCAGCATATCTACGATAATACGAGTGAAAATGATTACTATTATTGTAGAGAAGGTGAGTGCCTGGAGTTCGTCTTTGGTATATGGGTGAAAGGTTCTACCACCACTAATGTATGGACTGTAAGTATGTATAAATATTAAAGTTATGAAGTTACTAGGTCAGATTAATGAGTTCGGTTTCCTGGAAGGAAAGGAAGTATCAGACTACTGCCAGAGCTACCAGGGAACTGATGGGAAGATCCACCAGAAGATCATTACTGCAGAAGATCAGACTAAGGATCTCCTTATCCAGGGCTGGAAGCCTGTGGATGATATTGATGAGAGCAAGCTGGAGTGTGAAGAAGGCTATGTAGTTAGAACCATCCCTTATGATGCTGGTGATCATATCGCATTCAAGTATGAGAAGGTTCCAGATGCTCAGATGTACAAACGCAAGATCCAGGATCTCAAAGATGAACTTTCGGGATCGGACTACAAGATCACGAAGTGTTATGAAGCATCCCTTATGGGGTACGAATTGCCTTACGATCTCCAGGAGCTTCACAAGGTTCGCCAGGGGCTGAGGGATCGGATCAATGGTCTGGAGAATGTTTTATCAAACATACAAAATCAATGAGCTGGATAACTGAGAGCAACAGGCAGAAGCATTTCTGGTATGCCATACCATGTGGCTTCTTGATTACTATTTTGTTCGTGGCTGGTTTGGCTGCTGGTATGGAGTTCAAGGATAAGTCTTACGGAGACAAGTGGGACTGGCTTGATTTCCTGGCTACGATCCTGGGTGGTCTGGTAGGACAGATCATCCAGGTCATAGCCCTACTTTTAATGTGGAAAGGAGGTGTAATATAAGATTTTTGGTAGATATTTGTATAATTAATCTTAATTGATGCGTATCTCATACGCATTTTTTTGTATATTTGCAGCAGAATAAGAATTATAAACATCAAACACGTTTAATCGTATGGATGAAGTAAAGAGTATCCGCATCCTTTCACACGGAAAGGTAGAGGATCTGAAAAAAGGCTTCAAGTTAGAGGATGGAAGCAGTTTCAGTGTGTTTGTTCGCCAGAAGAAGATCAACACAATGGATTCAAACGTTCTTCTCACTTGCAAGCTGATCGGTGATAAAGGCGCAAGCCCTTTGCCAGTTCCTATTGGTGACTGGTCTCCAGCTATGATAACAGAGATTTCCCCAGGTGCTATCTCGCTGGATGAATATGAAGTTTACTGGGGATCTGGTAAGGTATTCTAAATTATAATAACATGGGTTTAATTTTAGGTAGTGGTAGCGGAACAAAACCACAGTTCCCTTATGATATGTGGTATGGTGTTCAGCACGACAACACAAGCAAGGACTACAAGTTAAAGAGAGTGGGCAACCTGGAACTGCATAAAACTTTGCCGCTCCAGAACCGTATGAAGCGTTTCGTGGAAAATGAGGATGGTACAGTTAAGTACTACCTTCATCCTAACGATTCTCGCTTAACAGAAGGTGGAGCTAAGGCGATCCTGGATGGATCAGATGGTAATGTGATGCTGGAGCTTCCAGAGCACTATTTCCGTCTGGAGATCAATGGTACATCATGGATCTATGCTATCAGTGAGTATCCGCTTCCAGGTTTCACTAAGGTAGAACGACAAACGATCTCTCCTTGGTTTGCTACTTATGACAACGTTAAAAAGAAGCCTGTATCGGCTTCCTTCCTTACATGGGATGGCGATAATGTGAAGCGAGATTCAGACGGTCTGCCAGTTTTCTCGGCTAATGCCGCTAATTGTCGTGGTGGTAGCAATAACTCTTCCTGGGATGGAACATACAGAAGTCTGATCGGTATGGGTCGTACCTCGGTAAACAAGAACACTGTGCGTGGATGGTGTAACGCTGTAGGTAATGGTATCCATCATGGAGCTGGTAGAGCTTACAACACGATCAAGTGGTTCCAGCGTATCGAATACGCTTCAATGTACAACCAGGATGCTTACACGGCTCAGCTTACAGATGAGGGCTATCACCAGGGAGGTCTTGGATCTGGATGCTCTTGTGATGGTAATCAGTGGAACACCCACAACGGATACAATCCTTTTATCCCTTGCGGTGTTACGCTTCCACTTGGTAACAACACAGGAAAGGTTTCCTATACTGTTAAGAACTGGGCTGGTGGTGGCACAGATAAGGTATTCCAGGTAACATCATACCGTGGTTTCGGTGTTCCTTTTGAATATCTCTGGATGCTGGCAGATGATTTCCTTGTATATTATGGCGAAAGCGAAAGCACGCTGTATGTATGCAAGGATCCTTCTAAGTTCACTTCTCACTCTGATTCTGCCACTACAGTTCCAGAAGGATATGAAGCGGCTGTATCACTGCCACGTGATGATGGTTGGGGACTTGTAGAGGGTATCACCAGTTACGGCTTATCAGCTGTTAGCAAGGTAGGTGGTTCACCTACTACAGGTAATACAGATTATTTCTGGAAGAATGCCACAGTAGGCTGGTGGGGTGCTCTGCTCGGTGCGGATGCGGCTAATGGTGCGGATGCTGGGTTCGGCTGTCTGTATGCGTTTCATCGCTCCTCGCTTTCGTCTGCGTATTTTGGGTTCCGCTTGTGCCGAAATTAAAAAATAAGGTACGGAAAGTTCGGTGTGCGGTTCGGCACGGCTTCGACCTGGTTGCAAAGTACACTGAACTTTCAAAGCATTTCAGAAAATCAGAATTGAGAAAATAAAGTAAAAATATACACGGTGGCGATCTCCAGGGGTGCTCTGCTCGGTGCGAATGCGAATAATGGTGCGAATGCTGGGTTCGGCTATCTGAATGCGAATAATCGCTCCTCGAATTCGAATGCGAATATTGGGTTCCGCTTTTACCGTGATTTCTAATTTAATAAAGATATTGTAGGAGTTTCGCCACCCTACCACACAGGATCCACTGGCACGTCTGGTGGATGGTAAAATAATATATGATGGATAATAAAGCTGTGCAAGTAAGACAATGGGGTCACAAAGCTCAGAACAACGTCCACGGCACTAAGGATAATAATAAGGTGATCATCCCTTATGTGTATCAAGATTTCGATGATGTAGGCTATTACATAGGTAATACTGGTAAGCTGCTTATATCTCCTACTGCAAAGATAAGAAACGTATATCCTCTGATATATTCAACAGAGAATTTGATCTTATCTCAGTACACAGCACAGAAGGGTAAGAAGGATCGCACAGAGATAGATGAGTTCAATGAGAACATCAATGAAAATCTACAGATTCTGTATGAGATCCTATCTGATAAGACTTACGTTCCTGGTGAATATAAGGTGAAGGAGATACACGATCCAAAAGATCGTATCATTATGATAGCACCTTTCTTTCCAGATCGTATCATTCACCACTGCGTGATCAACGTGTTAAGCCCTTTTTGGACGCACATTTTCATAGCCAACACCTATGCTTGCATCAAGGGTAGAGGCATCCAGAAATGTGCTGATGATGTAGGCAAGGCTCTCATGCTTGATTTCGCTGGTACACAGTTCTGTCTGAAAACGGACAATACGAAGTACTATGACCACATAGATCATGCTGTATTGAAGGCTATCCTAAGATACACCATAGATGATGAGGATCTCCTGGAACTGCTGTTTAAGATAATTGATAGTAACGGTAAGAATGTAGGTTTGCCTATTGGCAATTTCACAAGTCAGTATCTGGCTAACATCTACCTGGCATACTTTGACCACTGGGTTAAGGAAGAACTTGCCAGGATGGTAAAGCAGAAGTTCGGCTGCAAGATATACTATTTCCGATATATGGATGATATGGTATTCCTGGCAGAAACAAAAGAAGCACTCCAGTTCGTTCTGGATATGGCTGGTTTGTATCTGGGAGCTGAGCTTCATGTGGAATTTAAGCAAACATGGCAGATCTTTCCTGTAGATGATCGCTCTATCGACTTTGTGGGATTCAAGCAGAACCACTATAATATTCTGCTGAGAAAGACGATCCTTCTTAAGTTCTATAAGAAACTGGAGGAAACTCAGAAGCACTATCTCATTAAGAACGAAGAGGACATCAAGCACCTATTTCCATCCGAATATGGCTGGATCATTAAGTGCTCGGAACAACACAAGAATTTCATATTTAATAAATGTATAAATTATGGAAACATTAAGATTGAAAACAGGGCTGATCTCTGTAGATAAGCCACAGGTGATTGATGATCTGAAAAATGGTCAGAGTACGTTCAACTATAACCACAACATCAAAGAGGTTGAGGTGGAACAGAACGCTGGTAACACAGAGGCTGGCGAAGGTGAAGGCTCAGAGCCTAAGAAGGTAAAGAGCTGGCAGTATGACAGCTTGCGTGTTGAGTATCCTCGCACAGGTAACAACATCCTCGAAACGCTTCTTACTGAGAAGTACCCACAGGATCAGCAGCAGAAGCTGGTGAATGACTACCAGGCTGCACAGCTTGGTATCCTGGAGGATGAGGAAGCCGATAATGCTGTTGCATCCTACAAGGCATTCTTGCAAGATCGCAAGGCTATCAAGGCGATGGTTAAGGCTGATTGTGTAACTTATGGTATTCCAGACAGCATCTAATTAGGATATGGAGATAGAAGATTTTGTCGATGAGGAAGGAGGAAACCAGGCAGATCTTTTCTGCTGTGAGTTCACCTCAATAGATGTAGTGATAAACAAGGTTAAGGTTTTCACTGGTGCGATTAACAAGAGCACTGAGAATGGAGATCGCTGCCTGGTAGCCTATGCTCCAGATTCAAACAACCCAAACGATATGGAACCAGCATCCGCTTTCTTCACTGAGAGCAAGAAGCTAAAGGAACTATTCCTTAACCCTAACAGGAAGTTTCCGTTCCGTGGAGTGATCAAGGTTGTTAGATATGGAGAGAACGCTGGCTTTAAAATGTTTTCTCCTTCCAGTCCTATCACCAGGGATGATGAAGATAATCTCAGATTCTATCAACGCTGCAAATTCAAAAAGAACAGATAGAGCCTATGTATTCATTATTAATTGGTGTGAGAATGGAGCTTATCATTATAGTGATAGCCTGTTTTATCGTATTGCTTGCTATGGCTATAGATCTTGCCTCTGGTCTGGCTAAAGCTAAGGTCAGAGGTGAGATAAGATCCTCCTGGGGATTGAAGCGGTCGCTGATCAAGTTCATCACCTACGAAGGTGGTATGCTCATAGCGGCCGGTATAGACTTGCTGATCTACTTATGTAAGGTCATGGCACTAGTCCACCTGGAGATCCTGGAAGGCATTCCTATAGTTACTTGCATGGTTGGAATATTCCTTCTGGTTGTGGAGTGGCTATCGGTGCGAGAGAAGGCAGACGAGAAAACTAAAACAGAGTTTTCTCGTGTTGAGAAGCTGGCTAAAACAATGGTAAGCAGACAGGAGCTTGTGGATGCTCTTACAGATGCGCTTTCACAGGCAAGTAAAAACAGATCTAAAGATTAAGGTTATGAAGATACTTATAGACAATGGTCATGGTGAAGAAACACCAGGTAAAAGATCACCAGATGGTCTTTTCCGAGAATACAAGTATGCCCGACAAATAGCTGAGGAAGTTGTGAAGCAGCTCCAGGCTAAGGGCTATGATGCACAGCGTATCGTCACAGAGGATAACGATGTATCTCTGGCTGAGAGGTGCAAGCGTGTGAATGCCATCTGTGATAAGGTTGGAGCTGGCAATGTGATCCTGGTATCGGTTCACGTGGATGCCGCTGGCAATGGTCAGTGGATGAATGCCTCTGGCTGGAGTGCTTTCACGTCACGTGGTCAGACTAAGGCAGACGTTCTGGCTGATAGCCTCTATGATGCTGCAAAGAAGATCCTGGCTGGCAAGAAGATCCGCACAGATTTCTCTGATAAGGATCCAGACTTTGAGGCTGGCTTCTACATCTTGAAACATACCAAGTGCCCAGCTGTGCTAACAGAGAACTTCTTCCAGGATAACAAGGATGATGTGTCCTGGCTGTTGTCACTGGAAGGCAAAAATGCTATCGTGAAGGTTCACGTGGAAGGTATCATTAATTATATCAAGGAGCATGGAAAATAAGATCAGAAGATTACTCGATAAGTGCTTTCCCTTACTTATTATAGCCCTTATTGTTGCCTGTACGTATGTGTATAGGCATACGAGGGAAACCAGGAAAGAAAATGCCAGGCTCGAAAAGAACCAGGCAGCACTTGTGGATTCAGTCAGACACAGACAGACTGAGACAGGTAAGGAAGTGGCATCCGTCCAGAGTGTGACGGTGAACAATACTGAGCTGAAAGAACAGTTCCAGGATCTGAATGCTATCGTGAAGGATCTGGGTCTTAAGTTGAAACGTGTTCAACAGATCAACAAGGCATCCAGCGAGACGAAGATCAAGGCTGCAGCAGATCTGAAAGACAGTATCATCTATGTGGATAGTTCGGCATATAAGATACAGGCGATCAGATATTCTGATCCCTGGGTGAACGTGGAGGGGATTCTTGATAGGAAGAAGGTATCCCTGGATATTGTATCAAGAGATACCCTATACACTGTTTTACACAGAGTACCGAAAAAATTCTTATTCTTTAAATTCGGAACGAAGTGTATAAGACAGGAGATCGTATCAAGCAATCCTCATACACGTATAACATTCGCCAGGACAGTGCTCCTGGAGAAATGAACGCTTTTTGTGGAATAAATCTATTCGTGGATCCGTTTGCCTGGGAAGGTGGACGGATTTCTTCTTGAAAATTTGGCTGTTTGAAAATAAATATGTAACTTTGCACCACCGATGTAATAATCGGAACTTGCATTTGAGATCCGTACCTACATTTGGGTGCGGATTTCTTCATTTATAGACAGAAGTTCTACGAATATTCCACAAAAAGTGAAGGAAATAATGTAACTCTCTGATATTCATATATCAAGATAGATCTTTCCTAAACCTTTGATCCGAGTTCGATTCTCGGTGGAATCACATGGAGATAGTTGTCAGCATTCAAGCTGAATCGATAAAAGGTCGCTTCCTTTCTGGAATGCGACCTTTTATTATATCTTTCAGTTCCTCAAATCATTGAAATGTCCTTCATTCAAAATATTCACTTCATAGAATATCCTCTTTAGAACATTCACATTCTCTTTGGAACATTTTCTCCATCTGGTTTTCACCAGACGGAGAAATTATTCATGTTAATTCGCTTCTATATGGTTATTGATCTGCCCAGTATTACTTAACAGCAACAACCTCTGCCTCAGCAGGCTCTTCCTTAATCTTACGACCAAGAACGATATAAGCCATTGGAGAAGCAATGAAGATAGAAGACAAAGTACCGAATACAACACCCAAAATCATAGCGAATGCGAAGCTGCGGATACTGTCACCACCGAGGATGAAGATACAGAGCAACACAATCAAGGTAGAAGTTGAAGTATTGATAGTACGTGCCAATGTCTCATTGATAGAAGCATTGAAAAGCTGCTGGCGATCACCCTTAGGATGAAGCTTCATGTTCTCACGGATACGGTCGAACACAACCACCTTATCATTGATAGAGTAACCAACCACGGTCAGGATAGCACCGATGAAGGTCTGGTCAATCTCCAATGAGAATGGTACAAGACCCCACAAGAGTGAGTAGAAACCGACAACAGTCAAAGCATCAAATGCAAGAGCGATAGTAGAACCTACAGAGAATGCTACGTTGCGGAAACGGAGCAAAATGTAGAGGAAGATTGCTATCAATGCGAAAAGCACACTGTAGATAGCACCCATTGTAATATCCTTAGCTACAGAAGGACCTACCTTTGTACTACTGATGATAGAACCGCCCTGACGTACATCTGGATTCTTGAAAGCCTCAACATTCTGCTGAGAAACCAAACCAGCCTTCTTCAATGAGTTATAGAGGATTGTTTCAGCCTCATCATCTACTGTAGGACTGTTGCTCTCAATCATATAGTTGGTAGATACACGGATGGTTCTTCCATCTGTACCGATAGCAATAGCACTTGTGTTGGCCTTGGTTCCATCTGCATTGACAAATGCATCACCAAGAACGGTACGGATCTGCTCTGGTTCTACGGCATTCTCAAACTGAACTACATAGTTGCGACCACCGGTGAAGTCAATACTCTTGCTCAAGCCACGAACTACAAAGCTACCAATAAATACGACAGCTGCTACAATTGCTACAGTAAAGGTAGTCTTGTACATAGACATGAACTTGTACTTCTTGCCCTGCATCAAGTTGTGAGAAACTGGAGTATCAAACTTGCAATGCATCCACTTGTCGTGATTCAACTTATAATCGTAAACCAAACGAGTCAAGAATACAGCAGTAAAGAATGATACAACAATACCGATAATCCAGGTTGTAGCGAAACCACGAACAGGACCAGTACCAGTAACAAGCAGGATAACACCTGTAATCAAAGATGTCAAGTTAGAGTCGAAGATAGCAGAGAAAGCATTACCATAACCGGCAGCCACAGCCTGCTTCATACCCTTGCCAGAACGGAGTTCTTCCTTGATACGCTCGTAAATAAGCACGTTAGCATCCACGGCCGTACCCAAAGACAAGACCATACCGGCAAGACCCGGCAACGTCAAGGCTGCTTGGAATGACGTCAAGATACCTAATGTGAAGAATACATTGACAAGCAATGCAAGGTTAGCCATCATACCAGGAATGATGTTGTACATCATCACCATGTAAACCATCAAGAGTACGAAAGCCACAACGAATGAGATGATACCCATCTGGATAGACTGTGCACCGAGAGTAGGACCAACAACCTCTTCCTGAACAATACGGGCAGGAGCTGGCATACGACCAGACTTCAAAGTGTTAGCCAAATCCTTCGTATCCTCGATAGTGAAGTTACCAGTAATCTGAGAACTACCGCCGGCAATCTCACCGTTTACACGAGGAGCAGAATAAACTACACCATCCAAAACAATGGCAATAGCCTTACCTACGTTAGCCTTAGTCATCTGAGCCCACTTACGAGCACCCTCGGTATTCATCTTCATGCTTACACATGGAGCACCAGTAGTAGGTTCAAACTCGTCCTTAGCATCAGTAATCACATCACCCTCTAATGGAGCGCGACCTGTACTGGTAGTAACCTTCAAGGCATGGAGTTCATAGATGTTCTTCGCATTCAAATGGTCAGCTGGTTTAGCACTCCAGAGCAACTTCAAGTCTGAAGGCAACACCTGCTTAGCCAAAGCAGAATAGATCAACTTATTGATAGCTGCAGTATCGCGAACACTTGCATAACCCACAGTGCTCAGACCCTGTCCAGGAACCAACTGCAAACGAGCCAGCAATGGATGAGCCTTGATGGCAGCAGCACTCTGCTTTTCAGCATTGATCTTAGACTTAGCCTCATCACCCTTCTTGAGGTTCAACTTAGGAGCAGCCTTAGCAGGTTCTGTCTTTGCAACTTCATTCTTAGCAGAATCAGCAGCAACAGAATCCTTAGCCTCTACCTCATGGTCGCCATTAGCAAGACGAGTGTCAAGCTGCTGGAGATAAGGAGCAATTTCCTCAGAGTTATATGTCTCCCAGAATTCAAGGTTAGCACTACCCTGAAGCATCTTACGCATACGCTCAGGCTGGCTGATACCAGGCATTTCTACCATGATACGGCCCTGCTGACCTTCCAACTTCTGGATGTTAGGCTGTACAACACCAAACTTATCAATACGAGTACGTACAACATTGAAAGAGTTGTCGATAGCATCCTGTACAGAACTGCGGATAGCTTTTTCTACCTCTGCATCGCTGCTCTGAGGAGAAACCTTACCCTGCAACTGCTGGGTAGCAAAAACCTCTGCGAGTTTATGACCTGGTGCGCTCTTGTGATAAGCGTTAATGAAAAGTGACACAAAGTCACCACCGTTAGCTTCCTCTTGAGCTCTGGCTTCCTTCATGGCATTGGTAAAACCAGCGTCTGTCTTGTGGTCAGCGAGGTTTTCAATTACATCAGGTACAGAAATCTCAAGAATTACATTCATACCGCCCTTGAGGTCAAGTCCAAGACCAATCTGAGTTTCCAAGCAATTCTGATAAGAATAAACACCCAAGTACTTCACAGAATCCTTGTAGTCCTGCTGTGCAATAGGGTCTTTGATCTTTGCAGCCTCACTGTCATAGTAGCTTGTTGCTACTGAGAATGACAGATAGAAGATGCTTGCAAGCGTCAATAAGACGGCAACACAAATTACAATTCCTTTGTTTTGCATTTCTATTATTTATTATTAATTATTTATTTATCTTCATCTAATTTCTTTATTATCAACATAATGACGTGCAAAAATAATCATTTTTTTTCTTTTATAAGAATAATTTGAGGCTTTTTTGCTATTTATCCCGCTTTTTTAGGTAACAAACGATAGGATAATGGTCTGATGACGATATTTTGCGGTCTATTTTGCATTCGTAGGGTTCCCAGTCATCTGAACACATCATGTTGTCAATCCTTACAAAAAATCCCCCATGATGATAACTGATACCCGGTCCGTTGCCACTTGCTACATAGCAATCTGTAAGTCCTTTGGCAATGGTTCGATGGGAATAAGAAATCGGCCCATCATTGAAATCACCACAGAGAATAATACTCATATCCCGATGCTGACGGATGTAATCTGCGACTGCTTCTGCCTGTGATGCTCGCTTACGGGTGGCCTCTCCCAATTTCACTACCAGCAACTTGGAAGTGATTTCAGCAGTATCAGTCTCCAGTTTTCCTTTGATAAGTTGCTTAAACTGTGCCCGTTCTTCCAAGGTCAACCCCGTCGTTTCCAGATGATTATTAATCAAGAGCACCTTTTCATGGTTGATTTCCAACTGATAAGCCACACTGAGATTTCCCGCTGACTCATATGGGATACGTTCCTTAGAAAGAATCGGATATTTGCTCAATATGCCTACCACATTACCGCCTCCCAAATGCCAGGTTGTATCCCGATAAGCATACATCGGATAGAGAAGAGAATCCAGCTGATTCTCCACATCCCCATTATGCCCCGCTTCCTGAAGGCATACAATGTCTGCATTCTGTTCCTTGATATACTTCACAATAGGATTAATGCCGTCTTCCCCCATTTCTCCCTCTGCAAAAGCCCAGGTATTATATGAAAGGATCTTGATGGAACCCTCCGGAGCCTCTTGAGGAATATTGAAGGGAATATATTCTCGCACAGGTACATAACAGATAATGAACCCCATGAAAGGAATCAGCGCATAACGCGCCTTAAATATCAGCCAAAAGACAAGAAACCCTAAGTTGATGAAGAGAAAAACAGGGAAAAGCAAACCAACATTAGACAACATGGCAAATTTTTCCGGATGAAGATGATCTGAAAAACCTATAAGAAACAGGATGATTATGGTAGCAATATTTGCTCCCGCAATCATCCTGATAGAAAACTGCCTCAATTGTTTAAACATAATCTTGCCGCTTATTTCTTTATATCATACATCCATTCAATATCATACATGGCACCCAGAAGGACCAGCTTATTTTTTACTCTGGTCAAAAAGAGTCTGCTTCTCATCTTTTGTCAAGCTATCATAGCCACTTTTGCGAATCTTGTCCAGGATTCGATCTATCTCCTCCTGGGTGGCACGCTTGTGGGCATTATAATCCCAATCCTGCTGATGAGACTGATAAGAGTTATTATCAGACTGAGGATTATGATTGCGGGTATAGTTAAAATGCTGACGGTTACGCTTTCCACCTAAAGAATCACGAAGTTTCTCAAAAGCATCACGAGCACTGCTGCCACTATATCCATTAACTTGTTTTCTCCAATAACGAATCATAAAGAATCCAACAACCATACCACCAAGGTGAGCAATATGTGCCACACCATCACCTGTTGTAGCGATGGCAGAAACCAATTCGATAGCAGCATATCCTATTACAAAATACTTAGCCTTGATAGGAATAGGCAATGGGAAAATGAAAATACGTTCCTCTGGAAATATCATACCAAAAGCCAACAAAATACCATAAATGGCACCAGAAGCTCCAACGGTAGTCCAATTATTCAAAACATCAGCACTATTATGTCCTATGGTCCATAATTGGGATATTGTCAATTCCGGAAACTGTTCAGACGCTGTAAAATAAAACTGAATAGTCTGAGCCAACTCCTGAAACAATCCTGCACCTAACCCACAAGCTATGTAATAAAAAAGGAATTTCTTAGGTCCCCACACCCTTTCCACGACACAACCGAACATCCAAAGTGCGAACATATTGAAGATAATATGCTCGAAACCACCATGCATAAACATGTAAGTAATCAGTTGATAGACCTGAAAATCAGATGCCATAAAGAAATGGAGTCCCAAGAGATCATTTAGAACATAACCACCTGAAGCATCCTTTCCCAATATATATGTAATCAGGAAAGCCACGATATTCACTATCAGCAAGTTCTTTGTAACTATAGGTATATTACGCATAATCTAAAACTTTATCTTTTTACGAAATTTGGGGCAAAATTACGAAAAATATCCGTTATAGCGCCATAAAATAAGCATATTACACTTAAATTTCAATAAAATCTACATTTTTCTTCTCTTTTTGTTGTTTTTTTAAAAGGAATAACCTATATTTGTAAGCAAAATTGGATAAGGAACGATAATATTAATCATTTAATAAAGAAAAATTATGAACAAGACAGAATTGATCGACAAGATTGCAGCTGGTGCTGGTATTAGCAAGGCTGATGCAAAGAAGGCTCTTGACGCTACAACTAACGCTCTCAAAGAGGCTCTCGTTGCTGGTGATAAAATCCAGTTGGTAGGTTTCGGCACATTCAGTGTCAGCGAGCGCCCTGCTCGTGAGGGTATCAACCCTGCCACTAAGGAGAAGATCCAAATCGCAGCTAAGAAGGTAGCTAAATTCAAGGCCGGTGCAGAACTTGCTGATGCTATCAACGAATAATTTGTAAAGATTATTTAAGACAAATAAAGGGCAGCCCATATCGGGCTGCCCTATTTCATTTATATAAGTCTCTCTTTGGAAAGACGAAAGCTTCTTTATTTAGGCTGCTTGCCAATGTATGCCAAAATACCACCATCTACATAGAGGATGTGACCATTTACAGCATTTGAAGCCTCAGAAGCCAAGAATACTGCAGGACCCATCAATTCCTCTGGCTCCAACCAACGACCAGCTGGAGTCTTTGCACAAATGAAGCTATCGAATGGATGACGGCTACCGTCTGCCTGACGCTCACGAAGAGGTGCTGTCTGTGGAGTAGCAATATAACCAGGGCCCAAGCCGTTACACTGGATATTATACTCACCGAACTCAGAGCAGATGTTACGGGTCAACATCTTCAAACCACCCTTAGCTGCAGCATATGCAGAAACTGTCTCACGGCCCAACTCACTCATCATAGAGCAGATGTTGATAATCTTACCGTGACCCTTCTTGATCATACCAGGGAGAACTGCCTTAGAAACGATGAAAGGAGCATTGAGGTCTATGTCGATAACCTGCTTGAAGTCCTCTACAGACATTTCTGTCATAGGAATACGCTTGATGATACCAGCATTGTTAACCAAGATATCGATCACACCGAGTTCCTTCTCAATATCAGCTACCATATTCTTAACCTGCTCTTCATCTGTTACATCACAGATATAACCCTTAGCATCAATACCCTTAGCCTTATAGTCAGCCAAAGCCTGATCCATGTGATGCTGGCTACGGCAGTTGAAAGCGATTTTTGCACCTGCCTTAGCATAAGCCTCAGCAATTGAGAAACCAATGCCGTAAGCGGCACCTGTTACGAGGGCTACCTTACCCTCAAGAGAGAATAACTTAGAAAAATCCATGTTTTTGTTCGATTTATAGTTGTTTATGATTGTCTTTCATACGCTGGTCTTCCGAAACACTCCTTCAGACCATACGTATTTTATTATTTTAAGTCTGTAATCTCGTAAAAGTCCTGATCACCATAGTCAAGATTTTCACCTCCCATACCCCAGATAAAGGTATAATTGTGAGTGGCAGCAGCACTATGTATGCTCCATTCTGGTGAAAGAACCGCCTGATTGCCCTTCATCCAGATATGGCGTGTTTCCTGCGGTTCACCCATCAGATGGCACACAGCCTGACTCTCAGGAACCTCAAAATAGAAATAAGCTTCCATACGACGACTGTGAACATGGGCTGGCATCGTATTCCAAACAGAACCGGTAGCAAGTTCTGTCATACCCATCTGCAACTGGCAAGTAGGCAATACCTGATTAACCAACATCTTATTGATAGTACGCTCATTGCTCATTTCCAGTGATCCCATGTGTACACCGATTGCATCAGCCTTCGTCACCTTCTTGCATGGATAACTCTGATGAGCCGTTGTACTATTGAAATAAAATTTGGCTGGACAGGCTGGGTCTTTGCTTTCAAAGAATACATCACGCTCACCACTACCAATGTAAAGAGCCTCTTTAAACCCCAACTCAAAGACCTCTTCTCCTACCTGAACGACACCTACACCTTCGCCTACATTAAAGATTCCGATTTCACGACGGGTCGTAAAATATGGAGCTTTCAGAGGATCTATGGCCTCCAACTTCAGTTTTTCATTGACAGGCATAGCACCACCCACGATCATTCTGTCATACATGGAATACACCATATTGACTTCATCTGCCACAAAAAGAGTCTCGATCAAGAAATCTTTTCTCAATCGGGAGGTATCATACGTCTTTGCATCAACAGGATTGGATGCGTATCTCAATTCATAATTCGTCTTCATTACTTCTTTCGATTTGTTTGTTCTGAGGGCAAAGATACAAAATATTTTTGAATCTCACTATTAAATATGTACGAAAGAATATCACTTTTTACTTATTTCTTAATTTATTTTCTATTTTTCTCAAATTGGTTCCTTTTTACGATGCTTTATTCAACTCTTATCGTATCTGAACACCCAATGTTTCTTCTATCACTTGGATGACCTGCGGAATGGAATCCGCATCAAAATCACCCGTCAGACGCTTGCTCTCATCAGAAGCCGTATATCTTGTGCCTGATAAGTTAGAAAGTTCATCCAATACTTCAGATAATGGAGTGTTGTCGAAATGCAGGCGATGCGTAGCCCATGCCACATCGTTGATATCATAATCCGCCAACAGCTCAGGCTGGACAGCCCCTTTCAACAGACGTGCCCGCTTGCCTTTAATCAGGAAGACACCTTCAGCAGAACTGCGAGCCGTGAAAAGCACCTTTCCACTGGTTACCATTACTTCGGGAACATCCGTTCTTTCATCCACCATAAACTGGGTACCGAGCACTCTTACGTGTCCATGTTCTCCTACTACATCGAAAGGATGCTGTTCATCATGCTTCACCTGATAATAGATGCAGCCCTTCATCTCCACCTTTCTGCAATCATCTTCCTGATAGGAAAGAGAAGAATGAGGCATCAACGATACCTTCGTTCCATCAGGCAGATGATACGCCACTACTTCTGATTCGGCAGAAAGCGTCACCGTCTTAGGCTGCAAAAGCGTATAGGCGCCTATAGTGAAGAGCACCAGAATAGATGCAGCCACAGCTATCCAACGGATGCGACGCATTCGTAAAGATACAGTTGCAGTATGCGAAACCTCTTCATCAGCAATGCCAACGCGAGCCTTCACTTTCTGCAAAGCCTTCCGGGTATCCAGCTTGCCCGGCTGAAAATACTTCAGCACAAATTCCTGTTCGTTCTTGTTGATCTTCATCATAGAATCCCTTTCTTCCTTTAAATTTCTCCATTATCTTCGGAATCAAAAGAGCTGAAGAACTTCGAAACAGAACTAATATTGTAGCCTGCCACCACTCCGAAGCCTCCTTTTACATTAGAATAGGTAGGCGTAACCTGCATCAAGCCCACATCTGCCCAACTGTTGCTTTGCGCATCGTTGATACTCTTGAGAAACCGATAATATTCAGGAGTTACCTTGTATAAATCTACTACATAAGAAAAACTATAAAATGACTGACGATATGAATAAGAGTAGGTATCCAGATGAAGTGTATAGGTTTTGCCATTTATCGTACGGTCATTGAAGATGTAGGCATTACCAAAATACTCATAATCATCCATACCGAAATCATCATCCAGCTTCGACTTCTTGTTCAACAAGGGTTCATTGTTTGTCAGTAGCCCCAGATCACGGTCCATTTCTCGATTCAGTAATCTGAGCTTCACCGAATAATAATCTTCCGAAGAAGGATTATCATGGAAAATGGCTTCTACCCTATCAATCGTTATCGAGTTATAACCATCCGATGATTGCATTTCCAATTTAACATCACCCAACTCCACTCCAACCTTCTCTGGGATATAAGTAGAAGCTGAAACAGATGAGAAATCCGGTGCAGAAACCTGAAGACTGATTTTGTCTCCAGCTTTCTGCTTGCCTACCACATAATACTGACCTACCAGTTGCGAAAGCACATCGGATTTTGTGCTTCGGGTAAAGAGTTGAGCCTCTTCCTCGTTTGCGATGCGTTTCACCGTTTGCTCCACCCCATTCACCTTATATATAATATGTGCATCTACCTTTTCGCGGGATAAGATGTCAACATTCCCCTTCACGGATGCTACAGGCAGGCTCTTAGCAACACTGACGAGCGTGGTATCACCTTCGGTAGGAAAGCAATAAACCACCAGTCGGGAATGATCCTGCAGCTTTTGAATATCAAAATCATCTTTGCAGGAAACCAACGTCAGGCAAAAAAGTATGAGGCGAAATGCCCAATATATCATTGTTTTCATTTTTATCTCTTTTTATCTTTACATAAATCTACATCTACTATTCACCATGCAATTCCTTAGAACTTAATGGTATAGCTGAACGAAGGAATGATTGGGACAAATCCCTTGTTCTTTGCCGTAAACCGCTTTGTTTTCTCATCGTAATCCACCTTGACATACATTGAGTTCAGGTGACAATATGCATTGTAGATGCTCAAATTCCAGATGCGCTCATGGCCATGCTTGGTAACATGGTGGAAATCAAAGCCCAAGTCCAGACGATGATAAGCCGGCAAGGTCAGGTTGTTGGGGGTGGCATAGACAAAAGATGCCGAATTCCACCAACCGCCAGGATATCGATTACCACCATCCGGTAAACCAGGCAGTGCTGCTATCTGAGTCGGAACGGTGGCATGATTGCCGGAATGATAACTCCACACCGCATAGCAGCTCACCTTCCTGTTGAAATCATATCTCAAGGAAAGATTCAACTTATGGCGATTGTCATACTTGTCGTAATACCAGTCCTGATAGAACTCATCATACTTCCGCTTGTTCCAGGAAAGCGTATAGGAACCGCTCAAGGTCAGATGATTGGTACGATATGTGGCATCTGCCTCCAAACCATAGAACAATCCCTTGCCATCCATCACCTGACTATCCCAATTCTCTGCCGGAGGTTCGATTCCCAACCAGCTGCTGTATTGCAGAAGATGCTTCGAGAACTTGTAATAGCCTTCGAGCGATAAGATCCAGTGGCGATTCGGCTGCGCATAGATGCCAGCCGCTATCTGATAAGAACGCATCGGTTTCAAATCCTTGGTGGTTGGCACCCAATAATCTGTAGGCAAATCCAGATAACTGTTGGATATCTTATGCACATACTGAGTCATCTGCGTGAAAGAAGCCTTCAGCGATACCGCATGGCTCCACTGGTATTTCAGGGCGAAACGAGGGTCGATATTGAAAAAGTTCTTATTGCTAATATGAAACAATCCTAAATGAAAACCTGCATCCAGGCTCCATTTATCACTGAGATAGATTTCATCCTCCGCATACGCCGACCATTCATGAGACACATGCCTATTGGTACTATTCACACGGAGGGTATCTATCTCAGCATCACTTCCACTGCCCACATAGTCAAGTTGCATCACTGTCTGCGGTCGAAAGAGATGCATCGTGTAGTCATGACCGAAGCGGATATGATGACGGGGATTCGGACGATAATCGAAAGCCGTGCGATAACCGGCATCATAGATAGTAGAAGTATAGCCATGCTCTAAATGGCTATACAACATTTCTTTCTGGGTTTGTGGATATATCTCTCTATCATCATCCAGAGAATAAAGCTTGGAACGGTTATGGGAATATACAGCAGTGAAGTTGGCAAAGAGCTTCGGCGAGAATAGATAGTTCCAATTCAAAGCCACATTGAAGTTTCCCCAGTTGAGCTGCGCCTTCGTTAATTCCTTATTATATGAATCGCCTTCATGATACCAATCTCCTTTGCTTTCGTCCAGATCATCCTTCACGTCCCAACTGTCTTTTCCATGATAGAGGCTCAAGTCTATCTTCGAACGGTCGCTGAACCGATGGGTTACCTTGGCATTCAAGTCCATGAAGTAATAACCTATCGAAAGTTTCTCGTCTGGCTCAGAGAAAGCCTTGGTCAAGGGACGGGACAGCAGATCCTGCCAGGAACAGCGCATACCTATATTATAAGAGGTCTTGCCTTTCTGGATAGGTCCCTCAAACTGTACACTGGCATCGAGCAGTCCGATGCGATAGGCGCCATGAAACTGATTCATGTTTCCATCGGCAGTACGCACATCCACCACCGATGACAATCTTCCACCATATCGTGCAGGAAAGCCACTCTTGTAGAAATCCACGTTTTTCACCACATCGGCATTGAAACTGGAGAAAAGACCCAGCGCATGATTCGTATTATAAAGCGGAGTACCATCAATCAGAAAAAGATTCTCATCGCCATTGCCGCCATGCACATAGAGTCCGCTTGCCAACTCCTGTCCTTCTGCCACACCACTCACACGCTGCAGGGTCTTCACCACATCCGGCGAAGACATCAGGGCAAACTCTGTCTTGATATCCTTGTTCGAAAAGGAGCGCTTGCCGGTTTGTGTGGTCAGAAGAGGAGAGTTCAAGTCGCCATCTACCACCACCTCAGGCAATTTACCATCAACACGGAGTGCCATATTATGATGCATATCTTTCGAGAGATTCAGCTTCTCCACCTTGTCGGCATAGCCCACATACGAAAAGCGAAGCTGATGCTCGCCTTCGGGCAGGGTAAGCGAAAAGAAACCATATTCATTGGTGGTTGTACCGATGCCATCCGTCAGATCATAGATGGTGGCATTAATCAGCGATTCGCCACTCTCGTCACGGACGTATCCGCTGAGAGTGTGGCGACGCTGAACCTGCTGAACTTTGTGATTGATATTCGTGTAAGATGTTGATATTTGTTGTACGGGTTTTCGCTTCAATATCACATAGTTCGCATTGATATTATATAGAATATGAGTTTTCTCGAAAAGTGCCTTCAGTGCCTTTTTCACCGAAAGATGCTGGATGTTGGGTCCATGATACTTGATGTTCAATTCCCCATCAAGCGATGAATCATAAACGAAGTTGATTTTCCTGATGCGGTGCAGCCAATCCATCTGCTGACGGATTGTGGTAGAAGTCTCTGCCTCCACCATCATCTTCGGCGTGCCTGCCAACGTTGGAGCTGGCAAGGTTAGAATTGAGAGCACAAAAATAATCTCTTTACCTTTCATAACTGTACTTTTATTCATTCTTTTATTGCTATAACGCAAGAATTACAGAATACCCCCATGGATGAAAGGTAAAATATAGAAAAAATCTGCAAGAAAATCATCTTTCTTGCCTCGTAAGGTCTTTAAAGCCTTGGAAATCTGATGTTCCACGGTCTTTTCCGACAGGTTCAGTTCTTCGGCAATCTCCCGATAAGTCATACCGTCACGCTTGCTCATCAGGAAGATTTCCCTGCATCGTTCGGGCAATAGCTCGATAGCCGTCCACAGTTCTGCCTCCCGGAAAGAACTTTCCTGTGCCTGGTCATCAGAAATTGTGCCGCTCAAGTCAGAAGGAGAAATCTCCGTATCTATCGGAGACTGGCGGCGCAATCGGTCGATGCAGGCATTGCGCACAGAGGTATATAAGAAAGCCTTGATGTTTTCTGGCATAATGTTCCTACTTATCAATTTCACAAAACAATCCTGCACCACGTCTTCAGCCTCATCGATATCATGCAGATAATGAGTGGCATAAAGACATAGCGGACGATAATACTGCTGAAATATCAAGTCTATCTCTTGCATAAACCTTCTCTACCTAAACTAAACTCTTATATAACAAAATAACCCTCCAAATCCGTGAAGACTTGAAGGGTTATTTGCGAGATGTTGTCCCAGGCGGATTCGAACCACCACTGACAGAACCAAAAACTGTAGTGCTACCATTACACCATAGGACAATAAATCGGGTGCAAAGGTAGTGGATTTTTTCTCCACTACCAAATATTTTCAATACTTTTAACGATTATTTCACGGTAATCAAGAAGTAATTCTTCTTGCCCTTTTGTACCAAGAGATACTTACCATCAATAAGGTCGTCTGCAGTTACTATCTGATCGAAAGCTGCAAGCTTCTCCTTGTTGAGTGAAACACCACCGCCCTTGACGAGCTTACGCATCTCGCTCTTACTTGGGAAGATCTGCATACCTTCCTGATTGAAAAGGTCAACTGCTGCTCCGCCAAGCAAGTTCTTGTCGAGATCATAATGAGGTACATTAGCGAATACATCATTCAAGGTAGCCTCATCAAGCTGTGCAAGATTCTCCTTGGTTGCCTTACCGAAAAGGATGTTGCTGGCTGCAATAGCCATATCCAAGTCTTCCTGAGAGTGAACCATTACAGTAACCTCCTCTGCCAAACGCTTCTGGAGAACACGGCGACCTGGATCCTGCTTATGCTCTTCTACGAGAGCATCAATAGTTTCCTTGTCGAGGTCGGTGAAGATCTTGATGTATTTCTCAGCATCGTCATCGCTTACGTTCAACCAGAACTGGTAGAAAGCGTAAGGAGTAGTACGATTACGGTCCAACCAAATGTTACCGCTCTCTGTCTTACCAAACTTCTTGCCATCTGCCTTGGTAATCAAAGGACAAGTGAGGCAGAAGCACTCTGCATCATTGCCGAGAGTACGATGAATCAACTCAGTACCAGTAGTCATGTTACCCCACTGGTCGTTACCACCCAACTGAAGGCGCACACCATACTTCTCATACTGATAAAGGAAATCGTAACCCTGAAGCAACTGATAAGTAAACTCAGTGAAAGACAAGCCGTCACGAGCCTCACCATTCAAACGCTTCTGTACACTATCCTTTGCCATCATATAGTTAACGGTAATGTGCTTACCTACCACACGAGCGAAATCGAGGAAAGTAAAGTCCTTCATCCAGTCGTAGTTGTTTACCAACTCAGCCTTATTTGGCTCATTGCCATCGAAGTCAAGGAACTTAGATACCTGCTTCTTGATAGCCTCCTGGTTATGATAGAGAGTCTCTGCGTCGAGAAGATTACGCTCCTGGCTCTTGCCAGAAGGGTCGCCAATCATACCTGTAGCACCGCCAACAAGCAGATAAGGCTTGTGACCACAACGCTGCAAGTGACGCAACATCATGATTCCACAAAGGTGACCGATATGAAGAGAGTCTGCGGTAGGGTCAGTACCAAGATAAGCAGACACCATGTGGGTGTTGAGGTATTCCTCTGTACCTGGCATAATCTGAGCCAGCATACCACGCCATTTCAATTCTTCAACAAAGTTTTTTGCCATCGAATGAGATTGTTATATATTATATAAAATATGTGTAAGGGGCCCGAATCACCTTCGGAAACTTACGGCACGGGGTCATAACCCGAACCACCCCATGGATTGCATCTTAATATTCGCCAGATAGCCAAAGCGAGCCCTTTAAACGGTCCATGCTTCAGAATCGCCTGACGAGCATACTCAGAACAAGTGGGCGTAAAGCGACAAGACGGCGGAGTAAATGGCGTGATACATCTTTGATAAAAGAGTATCGGCATCACCAGCAGGTAAGTTAGCAGCTTTTTCATTGTTCCAAACTATCTACTATTTTTTCCAATGCCGCCTTAACAGCTTTCTCAACCTTCACAGAATCATAGGTTTGTCCAGAAAGCCAAATAAAGGCAATGAGGATTTTAGTATCCGGATGCAAAGCAAGTACATCTGTCAAAATTGCCTTATGAAGACGATAGCTTTCTCGAAGTTGGCGTTTCACCAAGTTGCGCTTAACAGCTCTCTTGAAATAGCGCTTAGACACACTCATCAATACTTCCGCTTGCGCATCATCCTCATCCTTCCTTTTCACGACTTGATACACTACCCTCACCGGCCATTCTTTCTTATGTTGGGAATGACCCAAAAAGAGTTGTTCTATGAGCGTCCTGCTACACAACCTCTCTTGTTTCGGTAATGTAAAAGTCTTCTGTTCTGACATTCCTATCAATTAGGCTATATTAATATACAGTTCTATAGAAATCTTAGGACCATAGAAATCACTCTGGATTTATTAGAGATCCCTCAGTACTTCTCCCAGAACTTAATTATTCGTTATTTCTCTCGAGATAATCTTTCAAGGCACCTGTCATAGAAGGGAATTTCTTGGAAGGAGCCTCCAGATCGAGTCTGAGATTCTCATCCTCTACAGTTTTGGCTGTAGCAGGACCAAAAGCAGCAACAGCGATATCACCTTGCTTGAAATCAGGGAAATTCTTCTTTAAAGCCTTCACACCAGTTGGGCTGAAGAAAATCATCATATCATAATCGAAGCTCTTGATTTCCTCTTCTGTGAAATCATTGCTTACTGTACGATACATCACACATTCTGTATGCTTCAGGTTTTTCTCGTCGAGAGCATTCTTGATATCATCATTATGAACACAACTCAGTGGCACGAGATACTTCTCTGTCTTGTGTCGTGACATTTGTGCGAGGAGACCATCAATCTTACCTGTTTCACCAAAGAACACCTTTCGTTTACGATACTGCACATATTTCTGGATATAAAGTGCAATCGTCTCAATCACGCAGAAGTACTTCATATCTTCTGGAATAGTAATACGCATCTCCTTGGCCAACTTGAAATAGTTATCCACTGCATGACGAGAGGTGAAAACTACTGCAGTATAGTCGAGCAGATTGATTTTCTGCTGACGAAACTCCTTCGCTGTAAGTCCCTCAACCTTGAAGAATGGGCGGAACACGCATTCTACGCCATAATCCTTCTCTAATTCATAATACGGAGATTTATCACTCGCTGGTTTTGGCTGAGAAACTAAAATCTTCTTTATCATTTTTGTCCTAAAAGTTTATTTTCAAATAATGACTAATCAATACCAATCCGCCTGACAAAGCGAAAAGAGGTACCACTTCGAGGGCACAAAAGTACAAAATTATTTGCAAAAAAGCGCCTTTTCTTCGAAAAAAGATGATGAAACACTTATAAAAAGACAATATTTTGATGATTCCGACTACAATAAGTGTATAAATCACAGCCGCTTGTATGGAAAAACCAAAGTATGTCATCAGCATGATAGCAGGGAAAAGTAGTACACCTTCACACGACACTAAGAAGAGATATGCCTTCATCCATTGTTCGTTTTTTTTCTTATCAAAGAACACCCACCCTGTTATCGAATAGAGCAATGCCTTCAACAGGAAGTAAGCTGCAGCATACCCTGCATAGATGCTAATCACCTGATATTGGTCTATTGTAAATGTATCACTGATAGAAGCCCTGGAATACATAAAATAGCCGATGGCTATCAGTAAGCAAGTCTGTAATCCTAAAAACAACTGGAAGCGCAACTCATTGGACGTCTCGGTTATCACCGTGGTACCAAATCGTGGTACACGGAAGAAAGTCTTTGCCTGACGAATGATAAGCTGACGAGACTTGGTGAAGGCCACACATGCTATCAGAAAGCAGAACAAAAGCAAAATCGTGACAAAATCATCGGCTGCTACAGTATAAGGCACCGGGTCACCTGCCACACCCAATCTTCCGCCCTTCAATTCTGGATGAAAGAGCGAATCTTTCGAGAAGAAAGACTCACGATAATACTGCGGTAAGCTGACGTCCCTAAAACTCTTGCCTGGCTGATGCCCTGGAAGATGCAAGGTATCGGGCATTTCGCTCCAATGAATCTCACATGGTTTGATATGCGCTCGCACCATGGAATCTTGCTGAGCAGGTGTCGCATTCTTGGGCAACCAACTCAGCACTTGCTTCGGAGTCAATACTCCTGTATGCTTTAAAGGCTCCTGTGCCACATCTGACTCAGGAGTTTCTATGATTGTTGAATCTGCTTGTTGCGCCATCCTTCTACTATAAATAATAAGTTATCCCTAGAAAGCCAGGCTCTCTAGGGAATAAATTCTATTTTCTTGAGTCTAATCCCATTTAAAGGGCAAACTCTTTCTTAATTTCCTCTACTTTATCGAGTTTTTCCCAAGTAAACAACTCTACCTGCATAGTCTTGGTATCATGATAACGGCTGGTGAAAGTCTTTTCCACTACCTCATTCTTTCGACCCATGTGACCATACGCAGCAGTCTCCAGATACATTGGCTGACGGAGCTTCAACTGACGCTCGATAGCCTTTGGACGGAGATCAAACATCTGAGAAATCTTCTGGGCAATTTCACCATCATTCATATTCACATGGCTACGTCCATAAGTATTCACATAGATGCTGACAGGCTCAGCCACACCAATAGCATAACTTACCTGCACCAACATTTCATCAGCCACACCTGCAGCTACCATGTTCTTGGCAATATAGCGAGCAGCGTAAGCAGCAGAACGGTCCACCTTACTTGAATCCTTTCCAGAGAAAGCGCCACCGCCATGTGCACCCTTACCACCATAAGTATCCACGATGATCTTACGACCTGTCAGACCGGTATCTCCATGAGGACCACCGATAACAAACTTACCTGTAGGATTGACGAAATACTTGATGTCATCATTGAAAAGAGACAATACCTTGTCGCCCAACTGTGCTTTCACGCGTGGAATGAGAATGTTGATAACATCCTCACGAATTTTTGCCAGCATAGCATCGTCATCATCATTACCCATTGCATCCTTGATAAAATCATCATGCTGAGTAGAAACAACGATTGTATCAATACGCTGAGGAATATTGTCATCAGAGTATTCTACCGTTACCTGACTCTTGGAATCCGGACGGAGATAAGTCATCACCTTACCTTCCTTACGGATAGCAGCGAGTTCCTTCATGATGAGCTGTGCCAAGTCAAGAGAGACTGGCATATAATTATCTGTCTCATTGGTAGCATAGCCGAACATCATACCCTGGTCACCAGCACCCTGGTCTTCATCTTCCTCACGGCTCACACCACGGTTGATATCATCACTCTGCTCATGAATGGCAGTAAGAATACCACAAGAGTCACCATCAAACTGGTATTCTGATTTGGTATAACCGATTTTCTTAATTGTTTTGCGGGCGATAGTCTGCAAATCTACGTATTCATTAGAGCGAACCTCGCCCATGATAACCACCTGACCAGTAGTACAGAAAGATTCGATAGCACAATGAGCATGCTCATCGTAAGCCAGGAACTGGTCTAACAATGCATCGGATATCTGGTCTGCAACTTTATCAGGATGTCCTTCAGAAACTGATTCTGACGTAAACAAATATGCCATATTTATTCCTTTTCTTCTTTTAAAAATTGATATATCATTTATTTGCGGCTGCAAAGTTACACATTTATTTTCATATTCAGTCACATTAGAATGAAAAATATTCCAGTTTTAAATGTTTATCAGTCAAGATGGTCATCAGAAGCACTTTCCGGCTTCATCTTCTCGCGATACATGATATTTCTCGGATGATGTTCCAAGATTTCCCGCCTCAAGTCGGAAGTTTCCAAATGTGTATAGATTTCTGTCGTTCCCAGATCTTCATGCCCCAACAAGGCCTGGATAACACGCAAATCGGCACCACCCTTGAGCAAGGCTGTTGCAAAACTATGCCGAAGGGTATGAGGCGAGATGGTTTTCTTGATTCCTGCATCCTTTGCCGCATTCTTAATCATGATAAGAATCATCGTTCTGGTAAGATGAGCACCCCGTCGATTGAGGAAAACATAATCCTCCTCTCCCGGTTTGATTTTCATCTGATTGCGGTCCATATACCAATAATGCAACTGTTTGATGGCAGTTTCAGAAATCGGAACAAGTCTTTCCTTGCTTCCCTTTCCCAAAACACGGATGAATTTTTCCTCCTCGAAGATGTCGCTTAATTTGAGATTTACCAATTCCGACACTCGTAACCCACAGGAGAACAGGACTTCTATGATTGTCTTGTTACGCTGTCCTTCCCATTTCGTCAGATTAATAGCCTGTTCCAACAGATCCACCTCCTCCACTGTCAGATATTCCGGCAAATGCTGTCCAATCTGCGGGAAAGGAAGCAGCTCCGTAGGATCATTTTTCAAATAATCCTCAATCATCAAGAAACGATAGAAAGAACGCACTCCACTTAAGATACGCGATTGGGAACGAGCACCAACATTCTTATCATGCAAACCCGCAGAAAACTCCTCTAAATCCTCCAGTTTGACATCCAAGAGGGAAATCTCCTTGGATTTGACAAATTCAAGGAGATAACGCAAGTCGCGCTGGTAAGCTTCCAACGTATTGGGTGAGTAATTACGCTCCAATTTGAGGTATCTCACATAATCCTTAACAATATTCGTACTTGATTTCTTGCTTGTTTCCATTTTTATTATTACCTTTGCAGTTAGAAGTAAAAGAGACAGTCTCAATCTTCCATGATGGAAGAACACTCTAACTTCTGCAAAATTACAAAAAAATATTCATAAACGGATAAAATAATAAGGGATTATGAAAATACAAATTATCAATGGTCCAAACTTGAACCTCCTCGGTGTCCGTGAACCGGGCATTTATGGCAGCAACTCCTTCGAAAGTTATTTGCCAAAATTGAAGGAAAAATTTCCTGATGTAGAAATTGAATATTACCAGAGCAATATCGAAGGTGAGCTGATCAACAAGTTGCAGGAAGTGGGTTTTTCATACGATGGTGTAGTCCTCAATGCAGGAGCCTATACCCACACGAGCATTGCCTTGCAAGATTGCATCCGCAGTTTGAAGTGCCCATGTGTGGAGGTTCATATCTCCAATGTCCATAAGCGTGAGGAGTTCCGCCACCACTCTTATATCTCTTGCGCCTGCCTCGGAGTCATCTGTGGCTTCGGTCTGGCATCCTACGACCTTGCCATAGCTGGCATCATTGCAAACAAATAGGAATATGACTGAGACAGAAAGCATCGACAAGTACATCTGCGACCACATGGAGCCAGAAGGCGATTACCTCTACCGTCTTTACCGCGCCACTAATATCCATACGATTCACGGTCGCATGGCAAGCGGTCACATCCAAGGCAGACTGCTCAAAATGCTGGTAGAAATGATTCGTCCCCAAAACATCCTGGAAGTAGGAACCTTCAGCGGTTACAGCGCCATCTGTCTGGCCGAGGGTTTGCAGGAAGGCAGCAAACTCTATACCTTTGAAATCAATGACGAGATGGAAGATTTCACCCGACCATGGATAGAGGGATCCAGTGTAGCCGACAAGATAGATTTCCGCATAGGTGATGCCAACGTGGAAGCGCCCAAATTGGGAGTTATGTTCGACATGGCTTTTGTCGATGGCGACAAGCGCACCTACATCGAGACCTATGAGATGGTGATGAGTGTCTTGAAACCCGGCGGTTATATCCTTGCCGACAATACCTTGTGGGATGGGCACGTCATCGATCCTGCCTATGACCGCGATCACCAGACCAAAGGTATTCGTGCCTTCAACGATTTGATTGCCTCCGACCCTCGTGTCGAGGTGGTTATCTTGCCATTGAGAGATGGTCTGACACTGATAAGGAAAAAATAAGAAATGGCAGTACCTTTCCGAAGGTCAACTGCCATTTCTTATTTTCATCCTACGCTTATTTCACGATGATTGCACGTCCATCGTCAGATACTCCCTCGCCAGAGATATGCAACTTCTTGCAAGTTCCATTGTTATAGAATTGTATCGTTGCTTCCCCATTCTCATCCAACTGCAAGTCAGGATTCCAATAGAGCGTGCGACGATAGTCATGCTCTGGATGTGACTTCGAGTAGTTTGGCAGACGGTAAGGAAGAAGTGAGGAGAAACCCGAAACTTTTAGATAGCGAGTATGCGGTATTTGATTATACTTCAAATACTTTTCCCATTCATGATCTGTATCAAGAATCATGCAAGCCACCAAAGAAGGATACATCGACATACTTGAATAATCACTACGTTTAGGTAGAGGATTCTCCAAAGCCAAACCAGAATTCATAACACTCCATTCACCTGCAGAAGCAGGACTTCCAGAGTCAAGATAAGAGTAATATCTACAAGCAGGATTGTCTGAGCGCAGTATCACCTTTTTATATTTAGTGATACTCGTAAAATTACTATTCACTATTTTGCCAGCAGGAATGTCTGTTTCATTATCCCAATAGGAGTTTCCCACTTCAATCGCCCCCATCTTACCCATCTCTTTGCAAAGATATGGGTGTACCAACAGACCACAAGAGATTTTCAAGTTAGAAAATGTTGATGCCACAGCATTCTCATCCTCATTGGCAAGCCTATCCATCTCCTTGATTAAATCCAAACATACAGAACTGAACTGAGACTTCGATTGTTTCAAATGCTTGACACTCACATTGCGTCTGCCCATTTGAACAGTATTCTGCCATTTCAGTTCATCTTTGGTATATTTTCGTAGAACAGGGCTCATGTCTTCGTTTACCACAAACTTCGTCTGAATAGAGCTATCGGCAAGTTGGGCAAACTTCAACTGCAAGTAGGCATCACCCATAAACTTACCAAGACAAGTAGCAAATATACCTTGCTGGTCGGTCGTGGTCTTTGTTTGGGAATATCCATTGGACAAAAACAAAGTTGGCACCAACTCCTGTTGAGCCATCGCTTCAAAAGAACTTTCTTGTTGAGAATTTCTGATAAGCCGTCCTGCCTTTCCATAAACTGTAATGCCTTGCTCCGGCAGATACTTCTTGCCAGCATTTGGAGCAGAATAAGAAAATGCTGAGGACACAAAGTCAACCATCCCCTTGTTGCTATCTTTCATGAAGTTGTCGCCATTCAAGACTGATAGAGACACATGTTCTCCAGGTTGTCCCTTCAACTTGACTGTCACTACACCATAAGGCATCATTGTAGAAGCATTATAGGAAGCTGTGACGATTTGTTCTTTGTCTTGGGAATTGCTCATTATTGACGAAGCACCATCCACACACTCTATCCCCTTATGGATGGGACATTTGCGACCACCCATGTTTCTAACCTCTCGCTTGCGAATGGCTAAGTCCGAATATTGTCCATTCTTCACTTGCTCATAGACAGGAATCACCTGAGAGAAATAGTTGGTTTGTCCATCATTCTGCATATAGCGAGTATAAGCACGGATTTCATACAAGCCCGACAGGAGAAACGGTCGAAGATAAACGTCACCCGCACAACGCCCGTTCACCAAAGGATAAATACGCTTTTCGACGACATATCCCTCAGGAGCAACCACATCTACATATAGCACCTTGCTCTTATCAGTCAGTCGCTTGGTATCTGTATCCATGACGTATGCCGAGAGCCTCAGCGTATCGCCCAAGAAGTAAGCCGAGTTGTCTAAGTGTAAATACGCTTTTTCTCCTGCTCGCAAGCAAGTGGAACTTGCCAACAAGAGCATAACTGTTAATAGATTCTTCTTATTCATAGTCATTTGTTTTATTTTAATTACGAACAACGTCACAATCCTACTTATTCTCTCACGATGATTGCCCGTCCATCGTCAGATACTCCCTCACCAGAGATACGCAACTTTTTGCAAGTTCCATTGTTATAGAATTGTATCGTTGCTTCCCCATTCTCATCCAACTGCAAGTCAGGATTCCAATAGAGCGTGCGACGATAGTCATGCTCTGGGTGTGACTTCGAGTAGTTTGGCAGGCGGTAAGGAAGAAGTGAGGAGAAACCCGAAACTTTTAGATAGCGATAACCAGGAATACGATTGTATCGAAGGTAATTGTCCCATTCATGATTCATATCAGGTACCATGCAAGAAATCAGGGAAGGCTTTCCTTTTTCTATATCATTGGCTTGAATGCTTCCTGCACCAGGACTGAAGCCATGAACTTGTGCACCATAAGCTGGAACATAGCAGTCGTGCAATTTTCCGTTAGAAAAATCATAGTGAGAGCGAATCGCTTTATCTGTGCGCAAAACTATCTCAGAATATTTTCTAATATCCATTGCAACATCTATGTCTTTTGTCTCAGGCACAATTGTATCTCCAGAATATGATCCATGCAAGTCTATCGCTCTACTCGTTTTAAGATTATATTGATAATTATTTCTATCGCTCAAGAAATAACTCACTAACGCATCATTTTGCATCAACAGATCATTATCAATATGATTCAAATCATCTAAACGATTGATTGGCTCCCAATAGCTGAAGTTATTGAATATTCTATCAGTCTCTTTTAGTACATCTATATTGAAAACATCTTGCAACTTATCTTTTCCTTTCTGAGTTTTTACAGAAACACATTTTCCTCCAAACAATACAGAACGACATAATTGCTTTTCTTTCTTTGTATAAATTTTGCATGGTGGATCTAAGTCATAGTTTATTTGAAACATATCCCTACCATATTGGGGTACTTGCTTATATTTTAATAAAAGGAAATGATTCCCCACAAACTTTCCAATAGGAATACCAAAATAGCCCAAAGAATCTGAAGCAATGTCAATTCCCTGATTTCCTTCAAGTGCCCCCATTATTTTATAATCAAACTGGCAATAAGGAATGGCTCTAAAAGAGTTTTGCCCGACACGTTTTTGTATCACTTCTCCCGTCTTTCCATAAACCATAAGTTCCTGCTCTGGCTTATAAAAGTACTTTCCGTTTTCACCTACTGAGGAAATATTTCCGTTTACAAAATCTGTGATATTTTCATGATTTATGCTGATATAATTATCTGCGTCTATAATCGATAATGTCAAATGTGCATTAGGAGTACCCTTCACTTTGACCGTTGTAACCTGAAATGGTTGCATGGAAGCACTATCATAAGAGGCCTCAAATACCAAAGGCTTGCACGTTGTCGAAGTAGGCAAATAATTACTTTTCCATGGTAAAGGCTTTCTTCCTCTGTCGTTTTTTACTTTTTGAACATTGCGCAGCTTTCTACTTTGGAAGACAAGAGTTTGGTATTGTCCATTCCTTACTTGTTCATAAACAGGAACTACTTGAGAATAATAGTTTGTCTGTCCATCATTCTGCATATAGCGAGTATAAGCACGGATTTCAAGCAGACCTGACAGGAGAAGCGGACGTAGATAGATATCGCCAGCACATCGACCATTCACCAAAGGATAGGTTCTACTTTCTATAACATAACCTTCTGGAGCCAATAAGTCCACATACAGCACCTCGCTCTTTTCAGTCAGTCGCTTGGAATCTGTATCCATGACGTATGCCGAAAGCCTCAGCGTATCGCCCAAGAAGTAAGCCGAGTTGTCTAAGTGCAGATACGCTTTTTCTCCTGCTCGCAAGCAAGTGGAACTTGCGAGTAGGAGAAATAATATAAAATACTTCTTAACTTTTTTCATATTTGGTTCTAACTATTTGTTGGTTACAAAGGTATAAAAAAAGAAACAAACATATATAAAGAAAACTGATTATTTTATCAGTGTTGCAAAAGAACAAATATCTATAAGCTCCTATTAATCAATAAAATACAAATCAAATAAGCCGAATATAGAATAGGAATTGTAACACAAATATTAATCATAAAAGCAAATAATATAGAAAGTTTGGCTTTATTAAAAGAGATTTTATTATCTTTGTACACTAATCATATATCACATATCTGACATGAAAAAAATATTATTTATACTCACAATCTTCTCACTTATTGTATGTGGATGTCAATACAGAAAGGATAATTACAATGAGAGACTAACTCAAATAGACTCTCTCTTAGATAACTATCAAATAGAGACTGCCCAAATATTGTTTGCTCAATTAAATAAGAAAAAAATTCATGAAGAAGAACTTCTGGCTTATCACAACCTAATATCCACCGAATTAGCCTATATGCAATATCGGCATAATCTAACCAACGACCCAATCAATCAAAGTATAGCATTTTATGAAAAAAATAAAATGTTAGATAAATTAGCGAAATGCTACTATTATAAAAGTACTATTCTATATGATTCCGGCAGTCGAAAAGAAGCTATTTGTAATATTAAAAAGGCAGAGCAGATAGCAGGACTAATAAAGAATCTTAGGATTGAAACCAAAATATATAGCTTTTTGTCACAAATCAATTTAAACAATGAAGACTATGCTTTAGCTATGCAATATGCTCGTAAGTACAGAACTAGTGCAGAACAATATAACTGTCCAATTGACAAAATTGACAGTTACAACAGAATCGCTATTTTGCATTATTATCTCATGCAAGATGATAGTGCAAGTTATTATATAAATAAATGTATTCCTTTATTAAAATATGCACCTGATAGCGCAAAAATTATATATCTCGACAATATTGGGTATCTAAATATGAATAGGAATCCAAAACTTGCACTAAAATACTTAAATGTTGCCATGAAATTAGGACCAAGTGTTGATACATATGACAACCTTGCACAAATTTATATTAAACAAGGGGAAAAGGAAAAAGCTGATAGCCTTTGGAGAAAAGCTTTACAGACTCAAGACCTTGCAAAGAAAATAGAAATATTATCTACCATACTTAGACAAAAACAAGAAGAAAAAGATTATAAAAAAGTTGCGCATTTCGCCTCATGGTTAGTGGAATTGAAAGATAGTTTAGCCGACCAGCGAAAAAGCGAGCAAATTTTAGTACAACAGATTAAATTTGACAATGACTTGGCACAGGCTAAACAGCAAAAGACGATTTTGACTTTAACCTATGCTATTTGCATTGCCGTACTTCTACTTGTTTTGATTTGTCTCAGCATCAGATACCACCACATGAAGACTATAAATGAGAAGTTAGAAAATGAGAAGAAGATAAAAGAGTATCAAATAACCATCGATAAATTAGCATCTATTGGACAAACAGACCATAAAACTATTAAAAATTTACAAAAAAGGATTGATAAACTTCAATATTTTAAAGACAACCATACTCAACAAGGACATATATTATATGAGACAGCACTATTTGGAAAAAGCATCAAAGACTGGAACAAGCCTGAAATGATAACCTTCCTGGACTATTATGTCTCTAAAGATATTGAGTATTCCCTGTCACTGGAAGAAATTGATCAACTTACTGCCAGAGAAAAAATCTTTCTTATCCTCCAGCATGAAGGAAAAACGGAAGCAAAAGTCGCAGAAATGATGGCTCTCAGCAACTCTGCACTACGCACAATGAAAAGCCGAATCAAAAAGAAAAAAGAATCAAAATGAAAAGAAATATACTATACTTAATAAGTCTTTGCTTCCTCTTATCAACAATTTGTTGTAAGCATAAGGATCAAACTCTCCAAGAAAAGTTGGTGAATATTGATTCCCTATTAGAAAATGAGCACATAGACTCTGCCAAGTTAAGGATAAAGCAACTTAATATTAGCCATATCAAGGATTCTAACATTCTTGCGTACTATAACCTTATAGCAACAAGATTGAGTTATATGCAATATAAGCCGGCTAATTCTCTTTCATTAATAAATCAAAGTATAGCTATCTATACAAGATTAAACGATGAAGAAAAGTTAGCTAGATGTTATTACTATAAGGCTGCAATTTTATATAACTTAGGCAAAAGAAAAGAAGCAATAGAAAATGCAAAAAGAGCAGAAGCAAAATCATTGAATCTCCCTTTATTAAAAGGAAAAATATATAACTTTCTATCTTTAATAAATTCCGAAAATGGCAATTATAATCTTGCTATGAAATATGCTCGCCAGTATTTCTATTATACAGAAGCCACTTCAAATAACTCAGATAAAATAGACAGTTATAATCGGATGGCTATATCCTATTATTATCTTTCTCAAATTGATAGTGCTATATTTTATATTAACAAATGTATTCCATTGCTCAATTATTCAACAGATAGCGCAAAAATTATATATCTCGACAATATTGGGTATCTAAATATGAATAGGAATCCAAAACTCGCACTAAAATACTTAAATGTTGCCATGAAATTAGGACCAAGTGTTGATACGTATGACAACCTTGCACAAATTTATATTAAACAAGGGGAAAAGGAAAAAGCTGATAGCCTTTGGAGAAAAGCTTTACAGACTCAAGACCTTGCAAAGAAAATAGAAATATTATCTACCATACTTAGACAAAAACAAGAAGAAAAAGATTATAAAAAAGTTGCGCATTTCGCCTCATGGTTAGTGGAATTGAAAGATAGTTTAGCCGACCAGCGAAAAAGCGAGCAAATTTTAGTACAACAGATTAAATTTGACAATGACTTGGCACAGGCTAAACAGCAAAAGACGATTTTGACTTTAACCTATGCTATTTGCATTGCCGTACTTCTACTTGTTTTGATTTGTCTCAGCATCAGATACCACCACATGAAGACTATAAATGAGAAGTTAGAAAATGAGAAGAAGATAAAAGAGTATCAAATAACCATCGATAAATTAGCATCTATTGGACAAACAGACCATAAAACTATTAAAAATTTACAAAAAAGGATTGATAAACTTCAATATTTTAAAGACAACCATACTCAACAAGGACATATATTATATGAGACAGCACTATTTGGAAAAAGCATCAAAGACTGGAACAAGCCTGAAATGATAACCTTCCTGGACTATTATGTCTCTAAAGATATTGAGTATTCCCTGTCACTGGAAGAAATTGATCAACTTACTGCCAGAGAAAAAATCTTTCTTATCCTCCAGCATGAAGGAAAAACGGAAGCAAAAGTCGCAGAAATGATGGCTCTCAGCAACTCTGCACTACGCACAATGAAAAGCCGAATCAAAAAGAAAAAAGAATCAAAATGAAAA
>NZ_SGVY01000111.1 GCF_004535825.1 Segatella hominis
TAACAGAAATGTCATTTTTGACCATTTCTGCTACCGATATTTTAGTGCCTGTATGCTCCAAAACGCCTCTTTTATATTTATTAACATAAAAAGCTGCTCAAAAATTTGGCTATGTCTTAGGAATCAGCACCCCTATGGGCATGAGTAATCGTCTTACTGTTGTACTACAGCAAGAATTGCATTGAATTTAGAATTTCCGTTCTTCATAGCAGTTTCAGCAATGGAGTGCAACTTGGCAAAATCATCGGCACCGCTGTCTGTTCGGAAGCAACCGCTGACTTTCTGCTTTATCTTGATTTTCCTAACTCCCCGCTCACTGGCATTGTTCTCGTAAGGCACACTTGGATTGGAGAGAAAGGTAAATAGGTAGTCTTTGACTTTAAGGATACCTCTCTTGAATTTCTCAAACTCGTTATCTAAATGCGTGAGGCTTTCACCCAAGAGGTTCTTCATTTTTGTCTTCAGTACCTTTATCTTTCTAGAGGTAATGTTGCCCTCTCTTCTGAGATTTATAGAGTGTTCTATCAGTTGGATGAATCTCCGTGACCAGTTCTGGTTTGAATCCAATTCGTTCAGATACTCTGCATTCCTAAGGAGATGTGCCAGACAGACCTGATGATCCTTAACATTCATCTTGAAGTAGCTCTGGTGTCTGTCTGTCACAAGTGTCGAATAGGGAAGTCCCTTTGGAAACTTGGAATCTATGGCCTTCTGACCTCGCGATTCTGACTGGAACACGTATGTAAGCAGGTCGTTCTGGAATATCCAGTTCCAATGCAGATGCTTTCCTACCGCAGCACCTGTTTCATCGGCTCCTACGACAGACGCTGTTTCCAGCCTCTTGCGTATTTCCTCGTATGCACTGTCTGCCTTGCCGCTATTCTCTTTGAGTATGTTCTGCACTGTTCCCTCACTTATATTCTGGCCGGACAGGTCGGATATAAGTTCTGCAATCCTTTTGAACGGAATACATTGCACTACATTGAGGTATGTCACCAGTGCACGGAGATTGTCACCATACTTGATACGACAGTTGGGAGCTTCGCAGTTGTTTACGCAACCGCATTCACAGACCTTCTCGTAATACTGTTCCTCGCAGGTCTCTACGACCACCTTGATATCAACAATTTGTGTCTTACGGATCTTCTGGCATGGTATATCAATCAAGAGCCGACCACAGCATTTACAATAGACTGGTTCGTGCTTTACAATTACGTCTGGTTCTGCTATAGTCTGCAGTGTGTGACCCTTGTGGCCAGGCTGTCCACCGCTTGGCTTTCCGCTTGGCTTGCGAAGAGACTTTGTCCTGCGCAGCTCACGGGAAGCGATACTTTCTTGGGATGGAGGGATACTGCTGTTACTGCTGTTTTTCTCGGGCTTTCCTGGCGTACTTGATGTATCGTCATCAGTTTCCTCGAGTTCCTTGATACGCTCTTTAGCAACGGCAAGTTCTGCCTTTGTGGAAGCAAGTTCTGTCTTTAGATTATGTATCTCCACGTCCTTCTGGTTAATGACACGGTTGAGGCGTCCGATCTCCTCAGTCTTCTCGGAGTCGGACTTCTCAAGTTTGCGCAGACGCTGGTTTATCTGGCGCAAAACAACATTTATGTCAGTACAGTCGCTTGCCATTTTTTGGTGCAAAGATAAGCATTTTTCTCCACATGGCAAAATCACGATTTACATCCCTTAACGCAGACTTTTGACTTACGGGGAATGCAAAAACGCATCTCCTGGCAGATAATCTGTTGAAGGGCGATAATAGACAAAGGAGACATGTTGGAGGCATCATCGGAAAAGAACTCGTTAAATGAACTGTTTTAAACAGCCTACGTCCTCATCGACTCAATCATTAAAAAGTTTGTAATGATGAAGAAAATAAGCAAAATCAAGTTTATGATTTATTAACGAGAAGTTTTCTATAGGGGTGCTGAGTAGTTACAGCAACAAAAAGTTGCCCAGGATTTTGCCATGTCAGATTTTTCACTTATCTTAGTGTTGCAATTAGAAAACAAGCGAAAATCGTAACAAGGCGCTGCAAAGGTACAAATAAAATTCGAAAAACTCACACCTTTTGGAGGAATTTTTTCAATCATGGAGAAATTTGACTCCATGCTTTCACCCGTTATCGACTCAACACTGGGTCAGAGATGCCGCAGTATCATCGGATATCAGTTCAGCGAGATAGTCCGTTCGCTGATGAGCGTTTATTTCTGTGGCGGCTCATGCGTGGAAGATGTAACGTCACAACTGATGCGCCATCTCTCGTATCATCCTACCCTTCGTACATG
>NZ_SGVY01000112.1 GCF_004535825.1 Segatella hominis
AGTTTTGCTTGTCTTCTTTTCGCAACACTAAGGTAAGTGAAAATTCTGACATGGCAAAATCCTGGGCAACTTTTTGTTGCTCAGGCACTTATAAATAATGTTAAACTATAGTGTTGCGGAATTAAGGAAAACAAAGAAGACTGGAGATTAATAGCAGGCAAGCTTATAACTGATTGTAAAAAATTCATAAACCAATAATACGCTATGCATCTATTATTTGCATCCAATGATACTTATATCCCACATGTTGCCACAACATTAGCTTCTATCTTTGAAAATAATAAAGACGTGGAATTCATTGTCCATGTCATGGCAACAGATATTTCTGGAAAAAACAATGCAAAGCTGAAAGACTTTGTCGAAAGATATGGGCACACACTTGATGTTAAGGTTGTAAATCCTAATGATTTGGATATAGATTTATCTGTATGTGGTAAGTGGGGAATTTTTCCTTCATTAAAACTATATGCAGCCGATTTGTTTCCAACAGTTGACAAAATTCTATATGTTGATGCAGACATGATTTGTCTTGGGAGTTTAAAGGCAATAGAACACATTGAAATGGTTGATTATTGGATTGCAGAGACTACCGACGAACAAGGTGCAGAAAAACATAAGGAGCGTTTAGGTTTGTCGTCTGATTCTTTTTATGGATGTGCCGGCTTAGTATGGTTTAATTTAGCAAAATGGAGAGAAGAAAAAGTACGCCAGAAATGTTTTGCCTTTTTTAATGATCCTGCAAATCGTGAAGTCATAGAATTTGGAGAACAAGACGTAATGAACAAGGTTTGTCAAGGCCATATCTATGAGTTGCCGATCGTATACAATATGTTCAGTTATTATTGGCTTCATCATGGTCGCAACATACCGATTCGCTATAGAAAAGATATAGAAGAGTATAAAACAAATGCAGTGATAATCCACTATATTGATTCGTGTAAACCATGGTTTAAAGACTGCTTGTTTCCATTGAAGGAATATTATTGGAAATACCATTCATTGACTCCATGGACGGATGAAAGATATGGGTATTCCAAAGGATATCAAGGCGCTTTTAATTTGTTAAAATCAAGACTTAAACAGTTCTTGAACAGTTGTGGCCTAAAACATTATGAATATGCCTTTGATTGTTAATAGGGGGGGGGAAGAAACCCATCTTTAGATTATTTAAAGACCCTAGCCATTTCATTAGTTATCATTTATCATTGCGGAATTTTTCATGATTGTATCACAGCTTCATTTTTAAGCATGTGTGTTCCAATTTTCTTTTGTATTAATGGAGCGTTAATGTTGCGAAAGGAGTATTCTTATGTTTACCTAATTCGAAAGAATTTGAAATTATTCGTATTGATATTAACATGGGGATTATTGTACTCGTATGTAGGAAGTTTAACTTTGCATGAGAATATTGTGAGTTTCAGGGATATATATCATCAGATTGGAAAGCCTCTTAAAGGTGACCATTTATGGTATCTTGAAGAACTTTTCTGTTTGAATATCTTTAATCCTCTTATATATGCATATATAAAGAATAAGACGCAGGTGCATATTTTGCTGTTATCGTTGGTCTTCACAATATTTACATTAAATATTATCGCTTTTAAAATACCATTTAATCTTCATCCTTTCTCCTTGTGGGGAAGTTGGGGGCTTATATATTATATATTGGGCTTTTGGATAATACAATATGGTATTGGATCAAAGTTCTCAAGAAAAAAGATATTTGCAATGTTTGTTATGTTTATTGCTATGCAGGTTTTGTTTAATTATCTATTGTTAGATAGGTCTATTCATAGTTTCTTTGAAACAAGTGATTTGGTTCCTGGTGGGTATCAGTCACCATTTGTTGTCTTGTCAACATTAAGTCTTGTGGCTTTCTTGTGTTCCAAAAAAATGAAATCCAATAAATTCATAACTTATATAGGAAAAAACTCATTAGGTATTTATCTTTTTCAAGGTGTAGTGATAAGACTATTAAATAGCATTTTTCATAATTGCTTTTTATTGCCAATCATAGTATTTATATTATGTTCTCTATTGGTCTATATATTTAGCACAAATAAATATACTTATTATTTTACTAAAGTTTCCCACCCCAAAATAGTAGGGTAAAAATAACAGTTTCTCGATAAAAAGTTGTATCTTTGTAATCGCTAAAGAACAAAAAAACAACGATTTAAAGAGTAACTGTTATGAATGCAAAATT
>NZ_SGVY01000113.1 GCF_004535825.1 Segatella hominis
AGTTACCAAGAATTCTGTAAACTGAAGTACTGCTAATTGACATTTTTGCCATAATTTCTCTAACTGGTACATGATACTGATAATAACTGCGAGCTATGCTCAACGCTAAATCCATTTTGTCTTTGTCCATATTTATTATTTTTAAGTTGATTTATACTGTGTCAACTTTTTCTAGGACAAGACATATGGAGAATACTACATAACAATGTTTTATGACAATGAATACAATCATGCTAATGGTGAGGATTTATAATAATCCCTAATTTCGCAACACTCTAATTTAATATCTTATAAGTGCCTGAGCAACAATAAGTTGCTCAGGATTTTTATGTCTGAAATTTCACTTATCTTAGTGTAGGCTTTATTTCTTTAATCTGGCGGAAAAGATGCTGCAAATGAGCGCAATGAAAGCTTGCTTTCAGATTGCCGAGTGCAGCAAATCTTCTGCAAAGATAATGGAAAATAATGGAAAAACGATGGAAAATACGCAAAAAGTGCCGATAGTGGTGCCAAAAGTTGCTTTTTTAAGCACTTTTGGCACCACTATCGAGCTTTTTTGTATTCTGAAGGTCGATGCCGCCGTCAACCCGTCCCGTTTCTACTCCAAGCAGCTTCTGCGCCGGGTAAGCAACCAGTACGATATCGAGAGCGAAAGTCTGGAAGAGCGAATCATGGCAGTATTGGATTACATCAGCGGCATGACGGATATCTATGCCTTAGATATTTATCAGAAGATCAACGGAATAAGTCTGCCGATAGTATAGAAACAAAACAGGCGTTTCTTATATTTTTGCGTAAAAGTGTGTTAAATAAAGAAAGATAATAGGAAGAAGAATGCAATAATGGGGGGAGAATAATGTTTCATAAATAGAGGATGGGCAAAGCGCCTATCATGTATAACTCATAAAAAGAACAGTTTATGAAAGCAAAGATTTACTTTTTGGCAATGGCTTTCGTCGCTCTCTTGATGGTAGGGTGTAGCGATGATGATGGTATTCAACTCACACAGGATGAAATCATTGGTGATATTAACACAGGCAAACAAGTGGGTATCAAGGGCAATAGCCTTGTCATATATACCACCCAGGGTGCCTGCGTGAATGTGCAAGGAGCCAAGGGCAAGATTTCGGCACAGTCTTCTGATGAGAAAGTAGTCACTGTAACTTGCATCCATGAGACGGGGCAGTATGGTAAGAATGAGCGTATTAGCTTGTCTGCTATCGCTGTGGGAAAGGCTATTGTTACAGTGACTGATGAAGATGGTAATGAGGCAAAACTTGCCGTGGAAGTCAAGGATGTTGAGACGTTATGGGAGACTACACAAGTATTTAGTGGTTATCAAAAATATTGTAAGGTGGAGGGTGTTTCCAAGGAAGATTCTTTGGTGATAGCATCGGATGCGATAGCAAGTAAGCCTTATGAAGCTGTTAAATTCAAGAGCCGTGGTGATGTATTTACAGTATCCCGAATCCAGTTCCTTGCTGGTGGAAAGGTGTTGGTGGATGGGTATTATACTACTACGTATAATGAAGATCACAGTATACTTTATTTCGAGGTTGGAGATGGTAAAGGCGGAACTTTGGAGAATTTCTATTTGAAACGAAAAGAAGGCTCGCATTTCTTCTGGGATTTGACAGATAAATATAAGGAAGCTTATCCGCAAGTAACAAAGGTGGAGTTAGTTTGGGCAGCTGCTCAGCTTTTTTAAGTTTTCTTCATATTAAAAGGGTCGCTTCAAAACTCATTCTCTTATTCGCTTTCGGGTGCTTTAGGGCTTTATGTTAAAGTTTCTAAAAGAATAATGACAATTAATATCATATCAGAGAAAGAAGAAGGTAACTTTGAAACAGATGATAATCCAACTAATGCAATTAATGGTAAGGGGTCTAATGTGAATGTACATTTCAATCCGGAATCAAATCCAGACATCCCAACTCTGAATAGAAAAACAGGTAGAGTTAGTAATAAAAAGAGACCTTCCCAAGTTGGATTAGCTCATGAAATGATTCATGGTGACAGATCAATGCGTGGAGTTGCAATAGAGTATTCAGAAAGCGAGTCTTATTCCTATATGAATAATCGGGGGCAAAGAGTCATGGAAA
>NZ_SGVY01000114.1 GCF_004535825.1 Segatella hominis
CATTCCGAACAGAGAAGTTAAGCCCACTTGCGCCGATGGTACTGCAATGCAATGCGGGAGAGTAGGTCGCCGCCTCCTTTCAATGAAGAGCCTCAGATTTCGAAAGATTTCTGAGGCTTTTTTGTTTTTCTTCCCGCGGATCTTTTTCTTCTCCGCTGGTTTTTTCTTATCGCTGAATATTAGTTTGTCACGCAGATTTCGCAGATGACGCAGATTTTTTCTCATTGATTATTTTAGTCCCACAGATTTCACAGATTTACACAGATTTTCTCTCGTTCTCTTCTTTACCTGTCATTTCTTTATTTCGCAGATTTTAGACCTGCCGGTCTGGGAGGATGACGCAGATTTCTGATTTCATGAACTCGAAAAGGATTATGCAGATTTTTCTAATTCTCTTTTCTTCTTATTTTGGATTCATTGATTTCTATACATTATCAATTTATTAATCCGACATTTTTCAGATCCTTATTTTTTTTACCAGTTTCGTTTTATTTCCCTATTTTTTTACCAGTTCCTTCTTGTAAGTTTAATATAAGTTATAAAACAAAATAAAAATCGCTATTTATTTGTAGAATTCATTTTTTATTATTACTTTTACAATCGAAAATAACATAGGTTTTTAGTTAGTACCCTTTATGGGTGAGGCTATCAAGTAGATGCGAAAACGAAGTATGCGAGAACTATGAGGGCAGGGTAATTCCTGCCCTTCAAATTTAATATATAACAATTTTCTTATTATTCTCTTCCTTCAATTATTATTTTATCCCATTTTCTTCTTTCTTTCATTGTTTCTCTTTTTATCTATATTTCTTTTTCCTGTCATTATTTCTCTTTTTCTGTCATAACTTCTCTTTCATGACTTCTCTTTTCTATTATAACTTCTCTTACTTAATAGTGATTTATTTTAATTTTGTTAGTTGTATGATTGAGGTTCTGTTTTTTGACCTCGTTGATGATAGATCTCTACTTTATCTTTCTATTGAGTAGGAGTGCTATTCTTGTCTCTAAATAAGGTAAAATATGAAAGATTGCGCTTATTACTGTTAAATTAGTGTTAAAATAATAACTTTTTCTTTGAAATGTTTGGTGGGTTGAGAAATTGTTTGTACTTTTGCACTCGCTTTTGAGAAATCAAGCATTCCTCAAAGCGATAAAGAAAGAGTTCTTTGAAAGATTTTACATAAACAGACAAGTAGTACAAGAAGCGGTTAACTTCTTAGAAATAAGCAAGTTGACTGGGTAAAAGAAACGAACCGTCAAGAAATTGACATCAGGTTTACTAAGCTTCAATAAACGAAAAGGATATTCGTCCTAAGTACAGACAACAAACACTTCGCTTGTTTTTCTGAACAGGCAGAGTAAAAATGATATTTTACAATGGAGAGTTTGATCCTGGCTCAGGATGAACGCTAGCTACAGGCTTAACACATGCAAGTCGAGGGGAAACGACATCGAAAGCTTGCTTTTGATGGGCGTCGACCGGCGCACGGGTGAGTAACGCGTATCCAACCTGCCCATCACTTGGGAATAACCTTGCGAAAGTAAGACTAATACCCAATGACATCCCACGAAGGCATCCGAATGGGATTAAAGATTTATCGGTGATGGATGGGGATGCGTCTGATTAGCTTGTTGGCGGGGTAACGGCCCACCAAGGCAACGATCAGTAGGGGTTCTGAGAGGAAGGTCCCCCACATTGGAACTGAGACACGGTCCAAACTCCTACGGGAGGCAGCAGTGAGGAATATTGGTCAATGGGCGAGAGCCTGAACCAGCCAAGTAGCGT
>NZ_SGVY01000115.1 GCF_004535825.1 Segatella hominis
CTGTTTGATTGATGGTGTAAAGATACGAAAAATACTCCAGATAACGGCATAAATCGAAGATTATTATCGTGAAATATAAACATCTTAAACAGGCCTTACTTTTTAAAGTGGGCTCATAATTCAAGTTTCGCAAGTGAATAAATATCAACTTGCTTGTTTATAAATATACATATTACGTAGCGTATGGGCAACAGGATTACTTTCGATGAAATCTGCCAGCAACTCTGTAGCATCTATAGAGTAACGCTCTGCTGCTTCCAGAACGAAGTCCAAAATGATAGCCCATATCTTGTCCGTTACGGACAACTCGAGAGTGTCATTGGTAACCTCTGTAAAGAGACCACCGATGGTTTCATACGCTTCAAATCTCTTCACTGTACACAAGATGTTATACTGCATCATTGTCAAAGTGAAGCTAGCAATTTGAGCGGCAAAATGTACAGACTGGCATTTGCCAAAGTTCAGCAAGGTCTTGCAATCCTTGTATGCAACTTCGGTAGCCCATCGTCTGGCATAAATACGATACGCTTCAAGGAAGCTAAGAGAAAGGTCTGTGGTCAACAACCCATTCCAGTTTCCCTTGCGTCCTCGTTTGCAAAAGAACAAACGGACTGGCACACCATCCAACTTAACGTCCATTGTACAATAGGTACAACGAAGTATTTTGTTGTGTTTGCATGCCTTTTCCTTTTGCAGGTGCTTGATGATTTGCTTGGCATTCATCTTACCATGCTTCGTTGCATAGTTGGTTTTGCCCAGTTTAATCATGCCCAACAGGTGACACTTGATATGTCTGCCGGAAATGAAACGCACAAGCTTAGTGTTTGTAAACCAGCTATCTACGAGCAAGTAATCAAAGCGAACACCTCGCTTGATGGCATACTTGACCATATCTATGGCCTTGTCTGTCTTCTTCATCAGATATTCATCCACACGCTCTTTTACCGCTTGCCCTTCGTGGTCCTCGGTATAGCGAGCATTGCGTTGCTTAGCAGTAAGTCCCTGAACCTTTTGCTTGTCCTTTCCCTCCTCACCATGAAGAGAGAAATCGAGAAAGAGCTGGCTAACGCCATCGGACAACATCATGGTCAGACACTTATAACCAAGGATGCTCTTTTGATGAACATGAGACCAGATTCTTCCTATGAGTTCGGTCGTCATACCAGTCTTAGGTGCATCAGTATCATCAATAATCAAACAAACTGGCTTGTCATGATGAACAGTTGTGCTGCTTGATATCTTCTTTATCAGCTGAAGATTCATTGCATATAGTAACTTGCGCCACTTGACGTTGCCATCATTCATAAAACGATAGAACATGTCTTTATCACAATTGAACAATTTACTCAAGGACGAGTTGGAGTATCGACTCGCATTCTTGACTACGAAGAACGGGAAGAGCATGAGGAGGTTGAGTACCTGCAAAGTGGTGAACTTGCAGTTCTCTTTCTTCTCTACTCCAATCTGGCTGGAGCGTATATTTATATGTTCCATCACACCCATAATGCACTTAATTGCACGATTATCGTCATTTTTTGCGAAAAAGCTTCGCAGATCTGAAATAATTTTTGTATCTTTGCTCACGGCTTTGAAGTTTTATCTTTATTGTTTAGCGATTATAAAGATACTCATTTTCTGTGAGTTATACAAACTTCAGAGCCTTTTTTATTCCAAAATTACGTTAAATCACGCTTGTGAATTTTCACTTGCGAAACTTTAG
>NZ_SGVY01000116.1 GCF_004535825.1 Segatella hominis
GTTTTATCTTTATTGTTTAGCGATTATAAAGATACTCATTTTCTGTGAGTTATACAAACTTCAGAGCCTTTTTTATTCCAAAATTACGTTAAATCACGCTTGTGAATTTTCACTTGCGAAACTTTAGAAAAATACTTAAGCGATACGCAACTCTCAAATTCAGACTATTGGAGTTCAATGATTCATCTTGTTCAATTCGCTAAACTACATCCTATCTACCATGGCTCAGCAATGTATGGCATTGGTATCGAAGATTTGCTAAACTCAATCACTACTTTTATTGAAACATCTCTACCTCAAGAGAACGATTTATCTGCCTATGTCTATAAAATTGAGCATAATAAGAAGGAACAGAAACGAGCCTATCTAAAGATTATAGGGGGAAGCCTTAGAACAAGAAAATCATACAACCTCAATGGCTCAGATGAGAATCTGAAAATAAGAAGTTTAAAGACCTTTTACGCTGGAAACGAAATAGATGTAGATGAAGTTTCTACAAACGATATTGCAATTTTAGACCATGCCGAAAGTCTGATGGTAGGTGATTATTTAGGAACAATGCCAAGTTTATTTGATAAATTGAATATTCCTAGTCCTGCTCTCAAATCATCTATACATCCTGCCAAAGTAGAGGATAGGAGTAAATTAATTTCTGCTATGAATGTATTATCGGTAGAAGATCCATCTTTAACGTTTGGTATCAATGCTGATAATAATGAGCTAGAAGTTTCTCTTTATGGAGCAACTCAACGGGAAGTTATTTTGACTTTGTTGGAGGAGCGATTTTCGGTAGATGCTTACTTTGAAGAGGTGAAAACGATTTATAAGGAACGTCTGAAAACGAAATCGGAATACACCATTCATATCGAAGTGCCACCTAATCCTTATTGGGCATCTATTGGCTTGATTATAGAACCTTTGCCAATCGGTGCGGGACTTACGATAGAGAGCGATATTTCATTGGGCTACTTGAATCAATCTTTTCAGAATGCAGTATTCGATGGAGTCAAGAAAGCCTGTGAATCGGGTTTGTATGGCTGGGAAGTAACCGACCTTAAAGTCACTTTTTCTCACGGAATCTATTATAGTCCAGTGAGCACACCTGCCGACTTTAGAAGTTTAGCTCCCTATGTTTTTCGATTGGCTTTACAACAAGCTGATGTTGAGTTGTTGGAGCCAATCTTAGATTTTAAATTGCAAATTCCAATAGCTGTGAATGCTAGGGCTATTACAGACATCAACAAGATGCAAGGCGAAATATCTACTATTACTTCAGATGGTGATTGGACTACTATTTTGGGTGAAATTCCTTTAGATACTAGTAAAGAATACTCAGCAGAAGTCAGCTCCTACACTCAAGGCTTGGGCATTTTTGTTACTCGATTTTCGGGCTATCAAATCACCAATAAAAAGGTAAGCAGAAGTGTAGAACTGAATGAAAAAGATAAATTGATGTATATGTGTGAGAAGGAATTAGGATAAGAGAATGATAAGCAAAATAATCAAAGAATGCATTCTCGCACTATTTTTGTATCTTGTTCCTACAAATTAACTATACAATTATGTCTGAAAGAAAAATCCCTATATATCTAACCCGTTGGCGGAATTAATTTAGCGCATACTTAACCCTGCCAACCGGTCTGTTGTTTACATAATTAATATATTGCAAGACTGTAAATGCGCTGATTTTCCCGATGATTCGGGTAAACAGTCCTAG
>NZ_SGVY01000117.1 GCF_004535825.1 Segatella hominis
CGCTTTATGGGGTAAGGGGATTTTGTGTCTGCGACATTTCTGTTGTGCAAGAAATATGTACAATAAAATGAATTTTGTCGCTTTGCAAGCAAAATCCCACTAAACCCTATAGGTTGCGGATTTGAGGATGAAATCGTAGGTATAAAATATAACTATGGACAATGAAGATAAACTATTAATACAGGAATATTGTTACATCAGGACCAAACAAGAACATAAAGCTCCTGACGTGAAGAAAGCTTGGGATCAGTTTGAGCATGAACATATCATGAAAAAACAAAGTCTCAAGACTAAAAGGCATGTCATATTTTTGCGATATGCGGCTGCTATTGCCATTATCCTCGTTATGGTAATGGGAGGTATCGGAATCTGGTGGTCAGAAGGAGGAAAACTGGTTGTTGAAAACTACAATACCAGAAAGTACATAGAGATGCGTAAGGCAAAAGGAAAGGAAAAACTGGTTGCATTCGAATCAACCAAAGGGCCACAGAAAATTCTAATCATGGATGAAAAAAGTATTAATCCAACAAAAAGAACAACAAAGAAAACGGAGAAAGTAGATACGCTTCATCATAAGGTTTTCTTGGCCACTGATATATTGGACGTTGCTTTTAGAAAAATCATCACTCCAAGAGGAAAAACATTTGAAATAACTCTCAGTGATGGTACACAGGTTGCGCTGAATGCCGACAGTAAATTTACTTTTCCAGTTGATTTCGCAGGCAAACCGGAGCGTATCGTACAACTGGAGGGAGAAGCTTTCTTTAAAGTGGCTAAAGATGCCAAACATCCATTTGTCGTGGTTACCCCTTCAATAATTACAACAGTTCTTGGAACTGAGTTTGTTGTAAAGGCATATGCTGATGGAAATCCTCAGGTTACGCTGCTAAGCGGTTCTGTGAAAGTGAATAAGATTGGAGCTACATCCGCTCAATCTGTGATATTAACCCCAAAACAACAGCTACACCTCACTTCTGATACTCATACAATGAGTGTTTTGAATGTTGGCGATCAGGCATTTCTTTCTTTGAAATGGAAGGATGACATGTTTTCTTTCTATCATACACCATTAATGGAAGCAATTCAAGAAATGGGGCGTTGGTATAATGTAGGAGTCGAGATTTCTGATAATTCTCTTATCAAGGAAACCATAACTTTGGAGATTTCCCGTAAAGTCTCTCTTGAAGACTTTGTCAATAGTATCAATCTGACTAACAATTTATCTGCCATCTTGGACCAAGGAAAGATTATAATTTGTCCAAAAAGTGCCAGTCAGGGCATTAATTGTTTCACTATCTATGCGGCACAAGATGTTAGAAATTAAAGATAAACCAAAATTTTTCACTCTAAAAGTGTTGTCACTATTGTGCTACTCAGAAGACATACTCATAATAAAAACCCCGAAAGTTAGACAAAAAACTTTCGGGGTTCATATCATTTATGCCGCAACCTTTTATGTAGGGTAGGTTAGGGGCTATAGGCCTCTTGCTTTCAAAAAGCCGGAGGCGTCTGGCTGTTTCATGCCTGTGAAGTCGGTAAACATTTCCATCTGATCCTTGGTGTTGCCTCGACTCAGGATCTTGTCACGGAAGGACTGTCCTACGGCTGGATCTAAAGCGCCATGCTTCGCAAAGTAATCGGCAATGTTTACTGCAAGTACTTCTGTCCATAGATAACTGTAATATCCGGCTGCATATCCGCCATCCCATACGT
>NZ_SGVY01000118.1 GCF_004535825.1 Segatella hominis
TGCGGTGGAGTATGCAAACAAAATGGTACGGCAAATCAAGGAATGGTGTTTCTTTTGATCGGTTAGCCTGCAACCGACAAAAAGAAGCACTTTTCCTCATGCCGTACTACTGAGACATGAAAGGGTGACGTGCCACTGTTTCATGTCGTTTGGATTGTGCGATAAAAATGGGACTGCGAGTTGTGGCTATAAAAGTCAGCCGTTGTCAGCACGGCAAACAAAGAAAAGTCCTTGGCAGTATAGTCTTGAAGTATTTCAAGGCATACCGCCAAGGATTTTTCTTGCCGTGCCATAGTCGGAGGAAGTTAGTCTGAGGTACGAGGACTGTCTTTCTTCGACGACGGCTGACTTTTATACAAAACACACGAAAGGATGAGAATATGCAAACGAAATAGACCATTCAAAAAACAGAAACCATTGCCACATAAGTTTGAATGGATTGAAATGGAAATAGCAAAGAATAGAGAAGAATATGGTTTAATAAAAACAGATTTACCCAAGCAAAAAATCGAGGATAAAAAATCTTAAAACATTCTTTATCCCCGATTAAATATCGTACCTTTGCAACCGAGAGAGTTCTTTGAATGGTTATGCAAATCACAGCAAGATGCTACATTCTGTATATTTCTAATTCGTAACCTCTTCTTTTTATGAGATAAAAACTTATCTCATTCTCAATTACTTATAAAAAATAAGTACTTTCTTTCTTTGAAAGTGCCAAAAAACAAACAGATTAACTAAAAATATACAATAATGAAATGAAACAAGAATCGACATACTTACTTAATAGATGAAAAAACTGTGACAACTGTGACTGTGACATTTTTCGTTTATTTTTCAATTTCTTTCCCATTTTCTTTGCGATTCCGGAAATAAGCAAGAGAAAGGAGCACTCCCCTTCCCTTGCTTATTTTTTGTTACTTATCGAAGATTCCCACGATAAGCATGGTCTTCTCGGCCTCTTGGCGAATCGTGTACTTGAATGCACCGATTGCCTTACATGCAACTCGTTACGCCAAAGGCGGTGCCGAGAGCTGTGAGTACTGTGACGAGAAACTGAATGATGTTCTTCCAAACTTCTTTCTTGATAGTCATAATTCTTTGATTTTTAATGGTTAATATTTAATGGTTAATTATTCACTTTCAGTGGGAAATGCTGAGATTTATCGAAAAGGAAGCCCCGAAGGGCTATCCTTTACACTAATTCGTTATCGCCTGAGTCTGAACCGCTTGAGCTGCCACCTCCCTGTCCGGTGTTGTCGTCCTTAGAGCCCGAGCCACCGCTCGGAGTGGAAGGAGTGGCAGGAGTGCTGCCTCCATTGTCGCCGCCACCATCAGAGCCTTCCTCCACGGTCACACGATTGTCGAGGAGCTCGATGCGGCACTTCTTCTTCAACTCAGCGTTGCTCCATCCCTTGGTGTTGCGGAGGATGAGGTGAACACCCTCGATGCTCTGCGCAGTGACCTTTGCCGCAGACTCCTCTCCACGAGAGCTCATGCCGAGCGAGAAGAGGCCGAGGTCGAATGAGCGCCTTTGCCAAGCAAAGCAAGCAGCGCGGTCAGTTGCCTATCATATATAATGTATGCAACAATGCCAAGGCACCAGAAGGTCAGCCATCCCTGATTACCTGGGATGAGGTAACCACCCTGTTCCATGAGTTCGGTCATGCCCTTCACGGAATGCTCT
>NZ_SGVY01000119.1 GCF_004535825.1 Segatella hominis
TGACTTATACTGATATAGATAGACACATTTATGGTTAATTAATAAAATGTGTTTAGTAATGAGTAAAAAGTACAAAAGTTACAGTAAGGAAGACAAATTGTCTTTACTTTGCGACTATTATCAGTCAGGACTCAGCAAATACAGTTTCTGTAAGAGTCGTGGAATTGCAGCAGTCAAGTCATTAAATACTTGGCTGAAAGTATTTGCTAATGAAAAAGATTTGTTATCTTTGCAGTCTGAACAAGCAAATATAACAGATATGTCAAACCGTAGTAAAGAAAGCTATCAAGAAGAGAATGGTCGATTGAAGCAACGCATCAAAGAGTTAGAGAAAGCCTTGGCCTTCTCTAAGTTGGAAACAGAAGCACGTGATCTGATGATTACACGCGCAGAAGAGTACTTTGATATTCCGATACGAAAAAAATCTGGGGCCAAGTAGTCATGGAACTGGTCGAGCAGCGCAACATGAAAGTTGCGACTGCTTGCCGCCTATTTGGCCATTGTCGTCAAGCCTTCTACCAGTCGAAGGCTGATATTGAAGCTGAGGTAAATCGTGATAAGATTATCTTGGATAATGTTCGTGAAATCCGAGATGAGGATCCAGGTATTGGTGGCTATAAACTTTGGCTCATGCTGACAGAACTTTATGGTAGAGAACTCATACCTGGTCGTGACAGCTTTTTCACACTGCTGCGCCGTCATCAGTTAATGCTCCCTCCTCGTAAGGCGCGTCATACAACCAATTCAAACCACCGTTATCACAAATGGAAGAATCTGGTAAAAGATATTGTTCTCACTTCGGCTAATCAGCTGTGGGTAAGCGATATTACTTATATCCAACTGGCAAATGGGGATGTTGCGTACCTCCATCTGGTAACGGATGCGTATTCTCGTAAAATTGTAGGATGGGTACTTGCTGATACATTGCGTGCAGCTTTGTCCATTCAGGCTCTTCAGATGGCTATTGACCAGGCCATAGAAATGAATGGAGGAGAATGTCTCAAGGGGCTTATCCACCATTCCGATCGCGGTGTACAATACTGTTGTGACGCTTATGTTCAGAAGCTACAGGAATATGATATCAGTATCAGCATGACAGAAGACTATAAGCCAACTGACAATGCCATTGCCGAACGCGTGAATGGAATTATCAAGATGGAAAAGGTCTATCGCATGCATGTGTTCAAGGACATCGAATGTGCTCGTGTTACCATCGGTCGTTACATACAATTCTATAATAACCGCAGACCACACATGAGTATAGGCTATAAAACTCCGGCAAAGGCGCATCTGGAGCAAGGAATCCAACAAAAGATGTGGAAAAAGAGAATTTATACTTCGAAAAAGAAGAATTCTTAATAAAGATTGTGTATCTTTGCAGAACCAAAAGACAAGTTCGGGTGATGGTACATGCCAGTAATCCGAAAAAGTAGGAAGCCCCATCGAGGGGCTCCCTACTTTACCAAAAGAGCAAGTCCGGGTTCGGTAAGTCCAGTGGAAGGGTAGTGACTACAAATATAGTACGATTTTTTTTATTGTGTCTATAAAATTAGGAACGAAAAATAAGGAGTGTCTACTATTTCAGTTTTATGAAATTGATAGTGTCTACCTTTTTAGTTTATAAAGTAAAAAAGTGTCTACAGAAATCAGGAAAAGTCA
>NZ_SGVY01000120.1 GCF_004535825.1 Segatella hominis
CTGCAAAGCAAAGCCGAGCAGGATATTGAGTTATTTCAGTTACCAAACCGTTAGCGGTCAGTTACCGAAACCAACACTGCTAACGAGGTGAAAAACAAATAGTTTGTCACCAGTGTTTGTTGCACTGTTATGCACAACTTTCAATGACGGAGAATGCTTACTGATTGATTATTTTTGCAAACTAAAAAAGTAAGCAGATGAAAGTTGAAAAATTCAAGGTGCTGCTCTACCTTAAAAAGAGCGGATTGGACAAGAACGGTAAGGCTCCCATCATGGGACGCATCACCCTCAACCGAACAATGGCGCAGTTCGGTTGCAAGTTGTCATGTACGCCAAAGTTATGGAATCCACGTGAGAGCAGACTTGACGGCAAGAGCAAGGAGGCTGTGGAAGTGAACGCCAAGATTGACAAGCTGTTGCTGGCAATAAACTCAGCCTACGAGTCACTTGTGGAGCGCAAGACGGATTTTGACGCAAAGGCGATAAAGGATCTGTTTCAATGCAGTGCAGACACTCAGATGACCTTGTTGAAGCAGCTTGACGCCATCATTGCGGACATTGAGTCAAGAATCGGCATCGACTACAAGAAAGGCACGCTGCCAAACTACCAGTACACTCGCCTGACATTGGTATTGTTCGTCAAGAAGCGTTATGGAACTGACGATGTGGCATTCGGTGAGCTTGACGAGCAGTTTATCCGTGAGTACATGGACTTTTGCTTGGACGAGAGAGGTCTTGCACTTGATACAGTCCGCCACTATCTCGCCATCTTGAAGAAGACCTGCCGAATAGCTTTCAAGGCAGGAAACTCCGAGCGTTATCATTTCATGCACTTCAAGCTACCTCAAAAGAAAGAGAATCCACCAAAGGCATTGACACGTGAGGACTTCCTGAAAATTCGTGACCTCGAAATACCAGAGCGAAGAAAATCGTTGGCTTTGACCCGTGACCTTTTTCTTTTCGCCTGCTATACAGGCACGGCTTATGCCGATACTGTTTCTATCACGGAAGAAAATCTCTTTCGTGATGAGGAGGGCAGCCTTTGGCTGAAATACCACAGAAAGAAGAACAAGATGCTTGCACGTGTGAAGTTACTGCCGGAGGCGCTTGCCATGTTGGAGAAATACAAAGACCCGACAAGACCTACTCTTTTACCGCCACAGGAATTTCGAGTGCTGAGAGGTAACATGAAAAGTCTCAGAGTACTATCTGGCATAAGTATGGATTTGGTCTATCATGTTGGACGGCACAGTTTCGCATCGCTCGTTACGCTCGAAGAAGGTGTTCCAATAGAGACTATCAGCAAAATGCTTGGTCACAACAACATTCAGACCACGCAAATCTATGCACGTGTCACCCCGAAAAAGCTATTTGAGGATATGGACAAGTTCATCGAAGCCAACAAGGACTTCAAGTTTGTCCTGTAATATTTTCACAAAATAAGAAAGGAACATAACAATGAGAAGTACATACAAGCAGTTTTATTATCCTCAAATCCGCAACCTATAGGGTTTAGTGGGATTTTGCTTGCAAAGCGACAAAATTCATTTTATTGTACATATTTCTTGCACAACAGAAATGTCGCAGACACAAAATCCCCTTACCCCATAAAGCG
>NZ_SGVY01000011.1 GCF_004535825.1 Segatella hominis
TTGTCTTCTTTTCGCAACACTAAGGTAAGTGAAAATTCTGACATGGCAAAATCCTGGGCAACTTTTTGTTGCTCAGGCACTTATAAATAATGTTAAACTATAGTGTTGCGGAATTAAGGCTCTCTTAAATGTAATAGATGAGCTTTGTTTTCATGACGAAGCTCTACTTAAAATCGGTAAAATTTAAAGTCATACCTATTTGAATTTTACTCCGTATGTAGAAAGGACTGGCCGTGAGGTCGGTCCTTTTTTGTGAGTATGCTCGGCATGAGCACTGTCTAATCCTTTTATGTGTCCAAAGGCAGATGCCAACTGACGGTGCCTCCCAAATCCAAGACAAAGATGAAAGCCAAGCTAAAGGAACTTACGAGTCGAAGCAATGGATGGGGATATGCCAGGCGGAAGCAGAATCTAAAGGAATACATACGAGGATGGGTGGGTTACTATCATCTTGCCAATATGAAGCAACTGCTTCTGAAAACGGACGAATGGCTGCGCAGACGAATACGTATGTGTATATGGAAGTCTTGGAAGAAAGTCAAGACGAGGATTGCCAATCTCGTAAGGTGTGGTATAGATAAGTACTAAGCCTATATGTGGGCAACAGCCGTCTTGGGTATTGGCGTATTGCTAACAGTCCGATTTTGGCTATGGCTATCAACAATAATTGTCTTCGCAAGGCTGGATATGCCACGCTGATGGCTTCATATCTCGAATGGCACCCAAAGTAGGAACCGCCGTATGCGGAACCGCACGTACGGTGGTGTGGGAGGTCGGTAAATGCGAAAGTAGGGGAAGAGAAGGAGCCGCTGCTAGGAGGAGTATTGAGCGGAGCTAGGAGAAGAATCGGATGACACCGAGAGAAAAAGTCTATTCTCATGGAGAAAGAAGTTTGCAGATAGGGAGATATTCTCCGTTCAAAGCCTTTGGATGTGCATCACAAGCCTTTGGATGTAGATACAAAACTTTGTGATATAAACTTCCCCTAGACTCGTCAACAATTGGCTCCCTATGCGGTAGGAAGTTCTTGCCTATGTGACATGATGTTTGTCAAGGTTTTGTGACTTTAGGACAGCATGGCGAGGAGAAGTTTTTGCCTATGAGTGAATGAACTTATGAGTGCATCCACTTTATATATGTGGCATGATAAATAGCAAAAGCGAAAAATATGAGACTAGTGCTTTTAGGAGCTGTTTATTTATTGTTCATTGTTTTTCTTGCATATAAACATTATGAATATCCATTTTCGAGCGTATTAGGCAAAAACTCTCTCAAAAAGTTGGTGGTTTGGGATGTTCTTCGTAATTTTGCAACACTATCAACAAGTAATATGAAATATTATGAAGTTTAGTTTACCATTACTAGTTACAATGCTGTTGCTGCAAATTACAACAGCCCAAGCCCAGGAATCAGCTATAAAACTTGGCGTCCGTCTCGGTGTTGGCATATCAATGTCTCCCAAGATGGGTGACATTCTTGTCCCTGAGGACTATTATTCCAATTACTCATTCAAGGACAACTGGCAAGTCATTCCAAGCCTTGCAATCCTCATGCAGTACCACCGTCCTGGCGATGCCATTGGTGTGGAGGGTGGCCTTGCTTTCTGGCAGAGATCCGGCAAGCTTACGTACGATGACAACCAAAGTCTCCATTATACAGTAACCCCACGCTACAGCCACCTTGGACTCTTCGCCATGCTGAAGGCTTACCCTTGGAAGAAAGGGCTCAACTTTTCCGTAGGTGGAAGGATAGGAGCTGTATTGAATGAGAGGGGAGTCTCCTACGCCAGCAACCAGGAGGAAGAGCGTTTCTCGCAATATGGATATCCATCGGTTGGTGAGACCGAGAGATTGATGAGGGAGAAACTGAGCGGCAGGATGGACTTCTCCGTTGGGGGTGGTGTCGGCTATGAGATTGGCAGCCATTGGTCCGTGGACTTTCGATACTTTTATGGATTTCCAACTATGGTCAAAACCGAGACCAATGACTTCGGCTGGGCGGAGAAGAACGTCCATAGCCACAACTTGGAGTTAACAGCATCATACCTTTTTAACCTCTAAAAACTCCAGAACATGAATGACAAAGAAAAGGAACGCATAAGCATATCTGTCGCAGCGTTGCTGGCAGTGTTGGTGGCTATCATCGGACTTTTTAAATGCTCGGATGACAGCGACTTACCTCCAAATGACGTGACCACTATGGAAAAGGCAATTATGCCAAATCACACCAAAAAGCAACAAAATGTCTTTGCCCAATCCGACGAAGATACGCTTTCCCACATTGTTGGAAAGCAGCCGTCTCCAAATTATCTCAGGCATTGCGGAAAATCACATACAGACAAAAGACAAATGGCTCCCCGATTGGAACCGAGTGACAGTGCCCAGCTCACAACCCCCATTCCATCCACCCATATGAAAGAGACGCAGCCCAGCGAGGACTCGCAGAAGACAATACATAATGTCACAACAGTGCAGGATGGACAAGCAAGCGTTGCAGCAATTCATCACTCACATTTCCCCCGTGGTCATGTTTTCCGCATTGGGTTATACGCAGGCGTGGGCTATGCCTCCGTGTCACACCTTGGTGGCATCGTGGAGGGTTTCGACATTCGTCCCCGATTCTCCATGGATGAGCGAGGCATGGTGACACCGACCATAGGACTTCAAGGCATCTGGCAGCATCGGAGGCTTGGAGCTGAACTGGGTGTCTCCTACGTGCGCCTTGGTGGCAGACTGTCGGAGTACAAGTGGGACGATGGCATCCATGAGACGACTGATTTTCACTACGGCTATCTCATTCCACGCATTGGGCTACGCATGTACGTCCTCCCTGGGCTATACATGGGCGCAGGTGTGGGGCTTGGCATCTCGCTCGGCGGCAATGGCGTTGACTTTGGTGATGACCGCCAAGGCGAGGTCCATCGTCAACAGGCGCAGCTGACCCAGGACCACTTGCGTGGCAGCCTGAGGGGCAAGGTTCTTGCGCTTCCTTTTGCAAGGCTTGGTTATCATAGCCCCGGCATGGGTCTTGGGGTTGCCTTGGAGTATGGCTTCGGGATTGGAGACCTCTTGAAAACCAGGGACAACGACTATGGGTATCACAACCCTGCCAATACCGCTCAGTATGTAACCCTGACCATAGGTTACGAGTTGACAATCGGAAAAAGAAAGAAATCGGAGGAAACAACAAGATGAGACAAATACAAAACATTGTTTTCTGTGCATTGAGCATGGCCTTTTCGCCAAGCCTGCACGCACAGACACCGGGTGGCGTGGGAATGCCTGCCGTCTGGCAGCATGGACCATGCCTCCTGCGTACGCAATCCAATAAGCCGCTCAGCGTCGTGAGCGTCATCGACGGCAAGGTCTGCGCCTACACCACCTCTTCCGCCATGGGAGGAACCCTTCGCATGGGCGGCAAGCCAATGTCATCGACAGGGCATCCACAGGAGCACCTGGCATATGCCCGCGCCCTCTCCATGCAGGAGAGGCAGAGGGTGGAGAGCCACCTTGCCCTGCGTTACGGGATCACCCTCGGCGGCAATTACCTTGATAGCCATGGGAAAATCATCTGGGATGGGAATCGCAACAAGGCGTTCCGCCATCATGTGGCAGGTATCGCCCATGACGCAGCCTCGGGGCTGAAATTGCTCCATGGCGCAAGCTCGGAGGAGATGCATCCCCTTCAAGTGACCACTCAGACGCTTGCGGACGGTCAGAGCCTCCTCTGGGGCGATGACGGAGCACCTGCCGAGCTCGCCGACAGCAAGGCACATGGAAAGTGGGTCTTGCGGAAGTGGGTGTCCGAGTCCAGTTCCATGGCTGGCACGCCCATACGGATGTCCCTTGGTATAGACCGACTCCGGCAGACTGGAATGGAGCAAGGCGAGGACATCTACCTCGCCATCGACCCATCGGAGACTGGCAATTTTCGGGCAGATGCGGTCAGGTATGTGAGGGGCGAGATGAATGAAGAAGACAGCGTTGTCTTCCATGGCATTGACGCAGGGAGCCTTCACTGTTTCACGTTCCGTGTGGCTGGGGACATGTTCACCACGCTCAGCGTGGACCAACCTTCTCGTGATAGTGAGAGCATGGGCACAGCCACCATTCTCGTTTCGGGTGGTGTACCTCCATACAGAATGTGCCTTGAGCGTGAGGGACAGGCAATGTACGACCAGTCGTCCTCCGACACCTTGCGCAGCATCGGTGGACTGGTCGAGGGACGATATAGCCTCCTCACCACGGACAAGCTCGGAAACGAGTACGGGCATGAGTTCCAGGTGAGTGCGTCGGGCAATATGGAATTGCCCGACGACCTTCGCAACGCCCGATCCCTCCACGATGTTTTTTTCCTTGCCACGGAGGTGACACCCAACCCAACGGCGGACGGATACGTGCGCATCAGGCTGGAGACAGCCGCTGAATTTCCGCTCACAACCATCCTCTACACCGCAGCCGGAGAGGAAGTTGACAAGTCGGAGTTTGGCGCAGGTACGTATTTTCACACCACCGCCTACCTCCCATCCCCAGGCACGTATCTGCTCCGGATGGTGGCGGGCAACCATTCGAAAACAATAAAACTCATACGTAGATAAGCTCAGATGAAAGAAAAGACTAGGAAAATGAAAAATAATGTCTATGGTCTGGTGACTATTGTACTGGTCGCCGCCATAATCAGCTCATGTGGTGGCAGAAAGAGCCGAAGCGTGGTACGGTCCATGTGCCTCGGCAAGGATTCCTTATCCACAATGAGGTTACATAAGACTGAACATAAGTTGGATACCGCACATGTGACGGTCAGGAAAGCTTTACGACAAGACACGAAAGGCAGAAACACTCCTCCCAGCGTTGCGCATGCAGACATGGCAAGGCGCATGGTGTCCAAGTTCTTCTCCTGCTCGGACAGCGACACGCTGAGAGTTGGCAGGGCGCAGCTTGCCGTCCCACGTGGGGCGATGACACATGGCAGGACGCTCAGCATAACGCCCTTGTGCAGGGGTGAGATTCCTCCCCTGCCGACCGGGCTGGTCAACGTTACCGGCGGTGAGGATGCGGACACGGTGGTCGGCTACCGTTTTTTGCCCCATGGCAACCATTTCGTCCATTGCCCAGCGACTCTCACCGTTCCCTATGACAGCACATTGATACCGAGCGGCTATACCGCCGCAGACATACACACCTATTATTATGATGGCATGAGCCGCCGCTGGACGTTGCTCCGAGGCAGGGGAACGGACAGGAAGAGGGCTGTCGCCATGGCAGAGACCACCCACTTCACGGACGTAGTCAACGGCATCCTCAAGGTCCCCGAGAGTCCAGAGACCTCAAGCTATGTGCCGACCGGCATCAGCGACCTCAAGGCTGCCGACCCAGGAGCCGGCATTCAGCAAATGGAGGCACCCATCGCCAACCAGCAGGGCACGGCTTCCATGGAATACCCCTTCGAGCTTCCCAGTGGAAGAGGTGGAATATCCGTCAACGTAGGCTTGTCTTATTCCAACCAGGGAGGCAGTGGCATGGTGGGCTATGGCTGGAGCCTTCCCGTCAAGAGCGTGGACGTGGAGACACGATGGGGTGTCCCTCGCTTCGATTCAGACGTGGAGAGCGAGTCTTACCTGCTCATGGGCGAGCGGCTTGGCGATCGGGCATATCGCTCGGCGACTATGCGCCCCCGTATGGCTGAAAGACATTTCCAACCTATGGTTGAGGGAAACTTCAACAGGATAATTCGCCATGGTTCGACACCTGCCGACTATTGGTGGGAGGTGACCGACAAGGACGGTACGACCTATGCCTATGGAGGAAAGGACGGAAAGGTGGACGACGCCAGTACGCTCACCGACACCCACGGCAACAGAATCAAGTGGGTGCTGACGAGGATTACCGACGTCCACGGCAACTTTGCCTCGCTGCGTTACACGAAGCACGGCGGCAACCTCTATCCCGACCGATACACCTATACAGGCTTCGGTGATGAGGAGGGACTTTACAGCGTGGAGTTCGCCATGGAGCAGGATGCAAGACATGATGCCGTAAGCAGCGGTCGCCTCGGCGTGATGCAAGAGGACGCGGCGCTATTGCACAGAGTGAGCGTGAGAAACGATGGCAACCTCCTGCGAGCTTATGAGCTACATTACAAGGAGGGGGCGTTCGGCAAGACGCTCCTAGCGTCCATTGACCAGCTTGACAGCCATGGCGATGTGGTCGCAACCCATTCCATGGACTACTACGATGACGTGGTGGGCGGTTTATTCACCACAGAGCCAGTGACATATACTTCTGAGAGTGACAACTATGGAAGGGTGTTCTCCCAAAACGTGGGGCTTCTTGACGGAACCATTTCACTCCTGGGCGCAGGCACGGCCAAGGGCACCACCGTGGGTGGCGGTGTCATGGTGGGAGCTGGCTGGGGTCCTGCATCCGTCAACGCTGGTGCGTCCTACTCCCACAGCAAGGGTGCCAACGAGGGCAAGGCGGCCTTGGTTGACCTCAATGGAGACGGACTCCCCGACAAGCTGTGGAAAGGTTCCGATGGTAAGCTTCACTACCGCCTGAACCTCAATGCCGACGGCAAGCATCCAACCTTTGGTGAGGCTCATCTGGTGGAGGGAGTGAACTCATTCTCCAAGGGAAGCACGTCGAGCAACACCCTTGATGCCAATGTCGCCGTCGGTTTTGGCATCGCAAGCTCCGGCTACGCTGTCGGGAAGACCACCGAGGAGAGTAAGACCCAGGTCTATTTGCATGACTTCAACTCGGACGGACTCGTGGACGTGGCGGTGAACGGAACCGTCTATTTCAATCACAGTGACGGTAAGTCCGTATTCTTCAGTCCATCCAGCTCGGGAACGGACAACCCCATCGTGGGTGGTGACTGTGCCATGGACTCCACCTTCCTGGTTGACTACAAGGTTCTTCGTGACAGCCTGGAGCGGCAATATCCACTCCATGACGCCGTCCGTCTCTGGCGTGCGCCGTTCGAAGGAACGGTAACCGTCACAGGCGATGTACTCAAGCCATCTTCCGAGGGGGATGGTGTGTCTCTTTCCGTGCAGCATGGCGACAGGGTGATATGGAAAAACGACAGGTTTATGGGCGGTACTCTCCGAATACCTGCTATGGACTTGGAAGTTAAGCCTGGGGACTTTTTGTTGTTCAGGTGTGGGGCGATATACTCAGGAGCAGGCGATGCAATCGACTGGCATCCGCACGTTCGCTATGTGTCCCTGCCCGTCCCGACCTATGCAGGCGAGGCGTTGACCGACTATGACAGTGAGGCTGACGCACTGATGGGCGAGGCCTCTACGGCACCCCTTTCGATTGACGGCAAGGTGGCATTTGAGGGAGCGTACGCCAAGGGAAGAACTAGCGATGACATCACGCTCTCGATCGTGCGTACGGACAAGGCCGGAGTGCAGATCTTGGTTGACAGCCTCCTGCTGCCAGCCGACTCAATCGTGTCCGGTGTCTTCCGTGGCGAGTGCCAGTCCGTAGCTTCCGACAGTGCCACCCTTGATTTCATCGTCAGGGCAAACAGTCCGGTTGACTGGCACGCTGTCAGCTGGAATCCTGTCCTCAGGATGGACACGATGCGCTTCGAAATAGCCCCACAGCGAATAATCTACTCCAAGCCCATCCGTATGGCGGCTTCCACACTGGTGAGCCTACCGGCGGACACGGCATGGGGCAGTCGCCTCATCCTCGTTCCCCACCTGTCGGTGAGCCGTGAGTCCGGGGAGGACAGGGATTCGGCGGACGTACACCTCTCTCTGAAGACCGCTGACGGCACGTTCCTCTATGCTCGGACACTCGCCATCGGAAGTGACAACGCCCTCCATGGTGATAGTATCGTGCTTGACGTGTCCTCCATGCGTGGAAAGTTGTCAGGAAAGGAGGTACAGGTTACGTTCTCCATCGCCAATGAACTGGCCTCTGCATCGGAGGCTGGAGTCGAGCTGTGCATGGACTCCACCATTTATGTAGCAGACTCGTTGGGCATTGGTCACGCCATGGGCAGCAAGGTCGTCACCGTGTCTAGCTTGCCGGCTTGTGTGTTCTCCTCATACAACCGTTTCGACTATGGAACTCTTTACCATGGCTGGGGGCAGTTCGCCTGGAACGGAAATGACGGCGCTTCCATCCGTGTCGCCGACATGAGGACGGCGGACACCAACGCCTACCTCCATGATGGAAAGTTGGATGAGGATGCCGTGGAGGCGAACGCCATCGACATCACGGAGCAGCGTTTCTTCACCATGGCGTACCAGTCATCCTCCCAACGCTATGTGAGTGCGACAGACAGCGTGTATGTAACTGGTGCGGTGATGCGCCCATCCCGCCTTGGTGAGGATGACATCGTCATCGACTCCGTGGACTATGCCACTGGCGGTGAGGGGTTGGCGGCCCCCGTGCAGCGCACGTTGACCAAGGGAAGGAGCAAGTCATACAGTCTGGGAGCATCTGCAGGTGTCAGCATCGGCGTGAACAGGAGCGAGTCCACCCAGGATTCCTATACCAAGGTGTCGTTACAGGATATCAATGGTGACGGCTACCCTGATTGGGTGAACGACCATGATGGAAAGATACGGGCGCAGCTGACCTGCCAGACCGGCAGGTTGGGTGATGCCATGGACTATGCCGTGGAGGGTGCGCTCTCCAGGGGAAAGTCTAGCAACACGGGACTTGACATCGGAGCCAGCTTCGATGCCAAGGCATACTCCATCGGACAGTACTTCCAGTTTCCCAAGACATCGAAGGAGGCCGAGTCGTCCTCCCAGTCCACCGCTTATCCGTCCGATGCCGAGTCGGCAGGCAATGCCGGCAAGGTCTCAGAGAACGGCTCGTGCAGTGCCAGTGGCAACTTCTCCAGCGGCGAGACCGTGACGGCGAGGGATTGGAGCGACCTCAATGGTGACGGTCTTCCCGACATGGTGTCCTCGGACGGCATGGTGCGCTATGGACTCGGCTACTCGTACACTGATGCTATGGCGTCGGAACTTCCAGGCACAGACCGCAGCGTGAGCAGCAACCTGGGTGGTGGCAACGGCGTATGCATTCCGGTGTTGGGCATGTTCAGCATCTCGAGTGGCATGAACGACACGCAGAGCCTCACCATGGGAAGGGGCATGCTCGCCGACGTCAATGGCGATGGCCTTCCCGACTACGTGAGCCAGGAGGCCGATGGAAGTCTCTCGGTCACCCTCAATCGTGGTGATGGCTTCATGGAAAAATGGGATATGGGCGGTCGCACTGCCATGTCCGCCAGCGTTGGTTCCTCCCTCGCCTTTTATGGCAGCGTGGCTTACACCATCCGCATTCCACTTCCGTTTGGGTTCCGCATCAACATTACCCCAAGTGTCCAGGCCTCGCACAGCGAGAGCGTCAGCCGCACGACGGCATCTCTCATCGACATGGACGGCGATGGCCTTCCGGACCTCGTGTGTGCCAGTGGCGAGAATCGCCTGCTTGTTTACCGCAATCTCACTGGCAGAACCAACTTGCTCAAGTCTGTGACCCTCCCGTTCGGGGGAAGGCATCTCGTCGAGTACGCCCAGACGGAGCCGAGCCATGACTTGCCTGGCAGAAGATGGGTGATGTCAGCGGTGGAGACCGTTGGTGGATATGCGGAGTGCGGAGCCACCAGGACAAGGACGGAATTTGACTACCATGGTGGTTACCAGGATCGCAAGGAGCGTGAGTTCCTTGGCTTCCAAGAGGTGGTGACAACTGAGGTCAACACGCTTGATGGTGATAGGCTATACCGCAGGACTGTGCGTATGTACGATGGGGTGAGGGACTATCATACCCACTCGCTCCTCACTTCGGAGACCTTGTATGACGCGGACGCCAACAAGTTGCATGGCACATCGTATTCCTATGACTTGCGCGACCAGCAGTCCAGTGAGTCGAAGTTCCCAGCATTGGTCAAGGTTGAGGACATGGAGTATGACCCCGGGACTGGTGTGAGCATGGGCACGAACGTGGAGAATGACTACGATGGCTATGGCAATCTCACCTTCTACAGGCAAACCGCCATTGGACATGAGTTGGAGGCAAGCGTGGATTATCATGAGCTTACCGACAGATACATCGTCGGCGAGCCAAGTCACGTGGCAGTGTCAAGCGGTGGAAAGGTGTTGCGTGAGCGAACCAGCGAGGTCAACTCCTATGGTGACATGACGAGGCTGACGCTACGCAATGGTGATGGTGCTTCAGTCTATGACATGGAGTATGATACCTACGGCAACATCACCAGGTTAACCAAGCCTGCCAACCATCGGGGACAACGCATGTTCCATGCCTATGCCTACGATGAGAGGCATCACTCCCTTGTGACAGGAGTGAGCGATGCCTATGGCTATAGCTCTTCAACATCTTATGATCCGTTGTGGAACTTGCCAACCTCCACCACTGATATCAATGGACAGCGCATGGAATACACGTATGACGTTGTGGGCAGGCAGTCCACCGTCCGTGCGCCTTATGAGATTGAGTCTGGCAAACCGTTCACCATCAAGTTCGAGTACAGTCCTCGTGGCAGGATGGCGCATACCATCCACGACATGGGGAAAGGCTACATCGACACCTATACATTCGCCGACTCACTGATGGACGTGGTGCAAACCAAGCATACTGGTGTGGTCTGGAACGGAACCACTGGTGAGAAGGTGTCCATTGTGTCTGGTCGTGAGGTGGAGGATGCCTTCGGCAGGAAGGTGGCGACATATTACCCGACAACGGAGCCAGTCGGAGATATGGGCAGATACAGCCACTCTGTGGGCGACCTGGAGATGACCACTGAGTACGATGAGCGAGACCGTGAGGTGCTTGTCACTCTGGCTGATGGCGCAAGGACCCAAACTGCGTATGCCATCGGCAACCATGGCAGTGAGCCTATGCTTACGGCAACCTACACGGACGCTCTTGGCAGAACCTCTGAGAAATACTCTGACGCATTGGGCAGGGAGCGTGAGACCGTCCGTCATGCCGATGGTGTGGATGTAACGGTGAAAAAGGCGTATGACGCTCTGGGGCAGCTTCTGGACGTGACCCATCCTAATGGGGCACACACCACTTATGCCTATGATGAACTGGGACGGAAACTGTCCGTCGTTCATCCAGATGCGGGCAAGGTGGAATACACCTATGATGCCGCAGGCAATATGCTGACCAAGCTGACCGCCGAGTTGGAGAGGACGATTTCCTCAAAGGCTCCCATCACCTACACCTACGACTTCGAGAGATTGAGCGAGGTTCTCTACCCCGAGAACCTTTTCAATAGGGTGACCTACACTTATGGAAAGGCTGGTGACCCATTCAACCGTGCCGGCAGGATAGCCCTTGTGGAGGATGCCTCCGGTGGCGAGGCTTACAGCTATGGCAGGATGGGAGAGGTGACGAAGACCGTGCGCACTGTGATGGCGAGTCTCGCCGACGTGCGTACCTATATATATGGTGCGACCTACGACAGTTGGAATCGTGTTCGTACGATGACCTACCCTGATGGCGAGGTGGTGACCTATCACTATGATGCCGCAGGACAGGTGGAGAGTTTGACCAGCACGAAGCTTGGCAGGAAATCGACAATCGTTGAGAAGGTAGGCTATGACAAGGAGGGACATACCGTATATTCGAAACTCGGCAACGGCATGGAGACCACCTACAGCTACGACAAGGTGCGTGACCGCTTGGAGCGGATGGAATTGCAGGGCAAGGGCGGCAAGGTGATGTTGAATGCGTATAGTTATGATGCCGTTGACAATATCCTTGGAATGGAGAACTCTATCAGTCCTCAGTCCAACAAGGGTATGAATCCATCCAAGTTGGGTGGTACATTCTCCCATTCCTATCGTTATGACAAACTCGACCGTTTGGTGAATGCGTCTGGTAAGGCTAAGAATGCTCGCTATGTTATGGACATGGCTTACAATGTGATGAGCATGCCCCAGCACAAGTATCAGGAGGTGGATTCCTCATTGACGGCCCATAGCTACCGCAATGACTATCTTTATGAGGACACATCCCATCCGACTGCTCCGACGCAAATCGGCCATGAGCATTATACGTATGATGCCAACGGCAACCCAACGTTGGTGGAGGATGACAGCCTCGGTACGACTCGTCAGATGTTCTGGGACGAGGATAACCGTCTGATGGTCTTGTCGGACAATGGAAAGACAAGCCGCTATACCTACAATGCATCGGGCGAGCGTATTGTCAAGAGCCATGGCAATATGGAGGGAGTATATGTAAATGGTGCGCCTCAGCGCATCGCCTTCCATGAGACGGATGATTTCACGCTATATCCGGCGAGTATTTTGAGCGTGAGTCGGAATCGTTTCACCAAGCATTACTTCATAGGCAGTCAACGCATCGCCTCCAGGATTGGCGTGGGCAGATTCAATAACGTCTATGGCATCAATGGAAGCCGTGTCACTGCCGGACAGAAGGATTATGCGGCGAGGATGGGAGAGATAGAGGCGCAGAAGGAGGAGTATTACAAGAGTCTCGGTATTGCCCCTGGTGTTCCAACGATGAAGGGTAGCTATGGAGATCCTGAGAACACAGGTGTAGGATATAATTCCATCCTGACGGAATTGGGCAAGCACGATGTTCCTGAGAACTGGATACAATTGCCAAAGAAAGATGGAAAGGGCAACTCAGCAGGGAGTGGCGCAAGTGCCACTCCTGGGACTCCTATTGCTTGGGAGGATCCGAGCAATCCCGAGAATGCCCAACCTGGTTATGGCTATGTAGCTGGTGATACCACGGAATTGGAGGAGACCTTTTATTATCATAGTGACCACCTTGGCTCAACAAGCTATGTTACCGATGAGGATGGTAACATCACGCAGTATGAAGCCTATCTTCCTTATGGTGAGTTGTTGGTCGATGAGCACTCGTCTTCAGAGTCAATGCCGTACAAGTTTAATGGCAAGCAACTTGATGACGAGACGGGACTCTATTACTATGGAGCTAGGTATATGAATCCTGTGGCTAGCATTTGGTATGGGGTGGATCCTTTGGCTGAAAAATATCAAAGTATGGGAGGAATGGTTTATTGTGAAAGCAATCCTATAAAGTACATTGATCCAAATGGTATGATAAAAAGATCATATTTTGGTCAAGAAGAAAGGTTAAAATCGCCGATTTTATATAGAAATTATCTTCATTTTAAAGATAATCCAACAGTATTAAATCTGTTTGCACATGGAAGTTTTAATGGCTTTTCATATAAAGGGAATACATCTGGTTCTACTGGTGAAAAATCCGTAAAATTCTTTTATGATATGATACAAAAAGATAGAGGTTTGAAAGAAAGTTATTCAAAAAGTAAAATAATCGTTCTTCATATGTGTTCCACAGCAAAATTTGCTGAAAAGATTTCTCGTGATCCAAAATTTAAAGATGCTTTAATTATAGCTCCAAGTGGAGATTTGGCGGTTTCTGAAAAAACGCCAAAAGTGAATGATAAACTTATAAAATCAAAAGCAGAATATTCATATAGAATTATTGGAGCTACTAATAAAAAAGCACATGGTGTTTGGAAAGCTTATAGGAATGGGCGTGTCGTAGCAAACTATAAAGATAGTTCTAAACCAGGATCTATTGGATTCAATTTTTTTAATACTAAGGGAAAAAATGGGAAAAAATAATATAATCGATTTGCTTGTTAATATAATAATTGCATTTATTATATTGATTTCATTTGATAATTGCGCAAAAAGAAATGCGAGGGAGGATAAAATAGATTCTTCTCTGATACAATTGAAGACTTTAGGTATATTCTACTGCAATCCGATTAAAACGGCTGAGTATTTGAAGGTGAAAATCTGCCTTAGACAATTAGATACGTTTGCCAATGATGCAGAATTGGTGCGTTTGTCTAAAGACGATAAATCTCCGATTATCAGACTATATGCTTTCCAAGTATTGCTAAATCGCAATTATCAGAAAGCTGAATCTATTGCATTTCGTGAGTTGACTGATACCATTAGCGTTCCTATTAGCTATGTTTCCTTTTATGAAAGAATTGGGGAGGACAATATTTCAAATTTGAGGATTAACTTGTTGGCAAAGTACTGCAAGAAACATAGAATTAGTACAAACAAGCTAGATAGAGTATTGCTGCGTAGCTTGGGTTTAAAGAACATTGACTATTATAAACAGCTATTTTTGAGAATTCCACCAAGTGAAAGGTATTATTATCTCGTAAAGAGGCATTATGTTGTAGATAAAAATCCTTATGCCTTGGTTTTGCTTGCAAAATACCATAAGCCATCTGATAGAGTTTTGGTTAATGAAGCCCTTAAAACATTCGAAAAGATAGAAGAAGCTTGTCGAAATATAGCAGATGTGTCATATAAACCAGTACTTCCTGACGAGGATTTGTTTCCAATGTCTTTATTAGCTGTGTCTTATTGGCCAGATGAATCTTTTCGAAAAACATTAGAAGATATAAGTAAACTATATTTATACAAAGCAGATGATTTTTCGCCAACTCTCGATTATTTATATCAAGCTTTGATGGCTTATAATGACGAATGGTCTTATCGCATAATAAAAGATAGCTTTAATTATCAGAAGAGAAGTATGAATGAAATGGATTTATACAATTATAAAGAATCATTCAAAAATGCGTATTTGAAGAGACCTTTGCCCAAATATAGATCTTTCTTGTATGGTTCCAAATAAGAGGGTGTGTCATAAGCCATGATACACCCTTTTTCTATCTGTATTTTCCTACAATAAATGTTAAGACATGCCCTTCTCGATGACACTCCCATTTTCTACAAATACTCTTATAATTTCCCTTCTCTGCCTGGGTATTTTTTTCTCCCTGCCCACGCAAGAATTTTTCCGTGGGCAGGGAAAAATAAAAGTGGGTACAGGGGCGGAAATTATGAAACCTGAATCCTTGAAAATTATAGACGGATGAAGAAGCGCTTTATTAGCACTTAACGAAGCGCTTCATTAACACCTAACGATGCGCTTCATTAGACCTTAATAAAGCGCTTTGCTAGATCTCAATAAACTTAGACCTTAACAAAGCGCTTCGTTAGAGCTTATAAATGCGTTTTTTTTTGAGGAAATGCTTTATAAAAAAGGGTGCGTCACAGACTTATGACACACCCTCTTATTTTCTATTTGGAAAAGCATAGGATACTCAGAGAAGATGTTTTGTTCTTTTAGTCTTTTCTCCATTATTTTTTTGCATATAAACTTTATGAATATCCATTTGCGGTCGTATTAGGCAAAAACTCTCTCAAAAAGTTGGTGGTTTGGGATGTTCTTCGTAATTTTGCATCTATTAGCTGAATTTGCGTAACTCAAATGTGAACCTAAATGATTAAATAGTATGTTATTTAAGTCAAACAGAATAAGTACTGCTGATTTTTCTTTCTTGAGAAATGTAGTGAGAATATTGCCTGCAAAGTGGAAATATTTGCATAGGCAGATTAATACCAATTGTATAGTTGGTAAAAGTAGAAGCCAACATATGGAAAATGGATATTTTACATTGATATTGGATAGGGCAAGTAATGATACTTCCAATTATAACCTACCAGAACTTATTACGTTGTCAGGCATATTGGTATGGGACAAAAAGAAGCAAGATTATTCAGAGGTGCAACTTGATATATCTTTTGGTTCTCTTATAGGCTTTTATGTTAAATCAAAGTATGAGAATTTAGACTGGGCAAAGGTCGATTTAAGCCAATTCTTAGAAAATGATTATGGTAAGAATATAGATGAAAGCCGAGTTGTTGTAGATAAAAATCTTGGTGATTTGAACTCAAAAGATAGAAATAAGTTGGATTTAGGAGATGTCTTTTCCGTAGAAGTGAATGAGCAAATATATTATACGATAAAATCTATAGGCGATGGAGACTACGTGGCTATAGATAAAAATGGTGGAGTTTTCTTTTTAAAGCATGATCCTTTATCAGTAAAGAAAATAGCAAAAAACGTGGATGAATATTTAAAAAATGTTTTGTGATGGTCTTGTCGGACAATGGAAAGACAAGCCGCTATACCTACAATGCATCGGGCGAGCGTATTGTCAAGAGCCATGGCAATATGGAGGGAGTATATGTAAATGGTGCGCCTCAGCGTATCGCCTTCCATGAGACGGATGACTTCACGCTATATCCGGCGAACATCCTAACCGTGAGCCGGAATCGCTTCACCAAGCATTACTTCATAGGCAGTCAGCGCATCGCCTCCAGGATAGGAGTGGGCAGATTCAATAACGTCTATGGCATCAATGGAAGTCGTGTCACTGCCGGCCTGAAGGATTATGTGGCGAGGATGAGCCAGATAGAGGCGCAGAAGGAGGAGTATTACAAGAGCCTTGGCATAGCCCCTGGTGTTCCAACAATGAAGGGCAGTTATGGAGATCCTGAGAACACAGGTGTCGGATATAATTCCATCCTGACGGAATTGGGCAAGCACGATGTTCCTGAGAATTGGATACAATTGCCAAAGAACGATGGAAAGTGCAACTCTACAGGGAGTGGCGCAAATGCTACTCCTGGGGGTCCTGTTGCTTGGGAAGCCCCGAGCAATCCAGAGAATGCCCAACCTGGTTATGGCTATGTCGCAGGTGATACCACAGAATTGGAGGAGACCTTTTATTATTATAGTGACCACCTTGGCTCAACAAGCTATGTTACCGATGAGGATGGTAACATCACGCAGTATGAAGCCTATCTTCCTTATGGTGAGTTGTTGGTCGATGAGCACTCGTCTTCAGAGTCAATGCCGTACAAGTTTAATGGCAAGCAACTTGATGACGAGACGGGACTTTATTACTATGGTGCAAGGTATATGAATCCTGTGGCTAGCATTTGGTATGGGGGTGGATCCGTTATTAGAGAAAAAATGCAGGTTTCTCCATACAATTATTGTTTGGATAATCCAATTAGGTTCATAGATTATATGGGATTATATGAGACGGAAGCTGCTGCTCAAAAAGTAGCAAAACAATATGGGGCAAATTATTATCAAGATAAAAAGTCTAAGCAATGGTATGTTGCAATGGATGAAAGTGGAGAGAAAGCCTATTCTACAGGGGAAACCTTAGTTCGTGATTTTGGACAAACTTTTTTGGAAAAAAGTAGTGGCGCAACAGATATTGGCAGTAATGCATATGGCTTTTTGGAAAAAATGGTAATACCTGGACATAAAAATTATTTTCTAGGAATCAATGGAAAATATTATAGCCACCATCCAAATGGAATTACTGGTAGCAGAGTTGGGGCAATTAAAATTTCTAATTATTATAAAAATGCAGGATGAGCAGCTACTTTTGTTTCTGGAAGTATGTTGATTTCAGACGGTATAATGAAGGACTCCAAAAATAATAATGGCGTGTTTTCTATTGGCTATAATACTCAAAAAGCATCTGTCACAGTTGTCTCAGGATGTATTGTGAGTTGGGGATGTTCTGCTGTCGGGGCAAAAAATGGAGCTTTTGTTGGAACTGCTATTTGTCCTGGTGTAGGTACAGCTATAGGAGCTGCTGTTGGTGGAGTTGGAGGTTCTATATTGGGCAATGAATTGGGTGTAAATATCGGTTTGAAAATGTTTGATGAAATTAAAAAATAAAAGTATGGAATTATATTGGAACATAACGCTTATATTTATTTATAATATGCTTTGTAAGGCAAGTTTAATTCTTGACAAGTATTCTCCTTTCTCATTGTTGCTCACAATCCTCTTTCATGAACGAAAGATTGGAAAAAATAGAATTGACATAGAGTCTATAAATAAGGCCTCAGTTAACTTTATGAACAACCCAAACTTTGGTATGAACATTAGATATGCTAACTTCTTTATGTTATCATTGCCTTTGATACTTTTATGGGGAAGCATGATCTTTTGTATATTTCTTTTTAATGAGGGAATTATGCCTAATGAGCATTTATTTGTATCTTTGATACTTGTGTTTATTTGCATTTCTTTCTTAATTAATTATATCTTCTTATGGAAAGATAATAAATATTTATTTTATATGAAAAAGTTTAAGTCAAAAAAAATAGATGCAAAGACAAAATGCATAAGTTTATTAATTGTCGTTGCGCCGTTTTTCATTCTTATTGCTAGTATATTCTGCATATCTTAATGCGGACTTTTGGGAAAGATAGCCCGAAAAATGCTAATAAATGCAATTTTATTTTGTTATCTCTTGGAAATAAAGTATCTTTGCAAAAAATTTGGTGTATTATACCCTTTTGTGAAATGAGAAAGAAACAATATAAGCCAAGCAATCATCGTGGATTGCAGATGGTCACTTTATGTATAAGTACCTCTATGGTACTCGTTTTGTTGGGTTTTGTCATCTTTTCGGTCCTCATGGGTCGAAACTTGTCGTCGTATGTTAAGCAGAACCTTGTAGTAACAGTGATGTTCGAACAGGATATGACCAATTCTGAAGCTGTTCAGATGTGCAAAACCTTAAAGGCTCGTCCTTTTGTGAACAACTTGAATTATATCTCCAAGGAACGCGCTCTGAAGGAGGCTACCCGCGATTTGGGTGCAAATCCAAGCGAGTTTGCAGGTGTAAACCCATTTCAGCCTTCTATAGAAATCACAACCAAGGCCGATTATGCAAATAATGATTCCCTGAAATGGATTTCCAAGGAATTGAAGGCGTATCCGAGAGTTACCGAGGTTTCTTATCAGCATGATTTGATAGAAAAAGTAAATGAATCTCTGGCAAAGATAAGTTTGGGTTTGCTGATTGTTGCTGTGTTGTTGACATTCATCTCTTTCTCGTTGATTAACAATACGGTAAGATTAGGTATCTATGCCCGTCGCTTCTCGATACATACGATGAAGTTAGTAGGTGCTTCATGGAATTTTATTCGTGCTCCTTTTATTCGCAGAGCAATATTGATAGGTCTGTTATCTGCATTCTTAGCTGATGCATTCTTAGGAGGATGTATCTATGCTTGGTATCTGAACGAACCAGAATTGCTGACCGTTCTCGGTTGGGAAGAACTTGCCATCACAGGTGGAGCGGTATTCCTCTTCGGAATTATTATCACTTCATTGTGTGCAAGCATCTCTGTCAACAAGTTCCTGAAGATGAAGGCTGGCGATCTTTATAAGATTTAAATTCAACATTAAACTATTATATATTCATGGATAGAAGAAATTTGGCATTTGATAAGGTCAACTTTATCTTGTTGGCCATCGGTATGGCTATTGTCATCTTAGGTTTTCTCCTGATGAGCGGTGCTGGCTCTAATGAGAATACTTTCGATATGGACATTTTTAGTACTCGTCGTATAGTGGTAGCTCCTACAGTTACACTGATAGGTTTTCTGTCTATCATTTATGCAGTAATTCGTAAACCAAAAGATAAATAACAAATGAATTGGATTGAAGCTTTGGTCTTGGGTCTTATCCAAGGTCTTACCGAATATCTGCCAGTGAGCAGTAGTGGTCATCTGGCTATCGGTGCACATCTCTTCGGCATCAATGGAGAGGATAACCTGACTTTTACAATTATGGTGCATGTGGCTACTGTGTTGAGTACATTGGTCATTCTATGGAAAGAAATCGACTGGATATTGAAAGGACTCTTCAAGTTTCAGATGAATGAGGAGACAAAGTATGCCCTTAATATCGTTATCTCTATGATTCCTGTTGGTATCGTAGGTGTATTTTTCAAGGATCAGGTAGAAGAAGTCTTTGGCTCAGGTCTGCTCATCGTTGGCTGCATGCTCATCGTGACAGCTATCCTCCTTACGTTCTCTTACTTTGCAAAACCACGTCAGAAGGAAAATATCAGCCCTCTGCATGCTTTCATCATTGGTCTTGGACAGGCACTTGCTGTTTTGCCTGGTCTGTCACGCTCTGGTACTACCATTGCTACGGGTCTTTTGCTCGGTGATAAGAAGGAGAAGATGGCACAGTTTTCATTCTTGATGGTGATTCCTCCTATCTTGGGTGAGGCATTGCTCGACCTGTTGAAGGGGCTGAAGGGCGAAGAGGCATTGGGCGGTATTGATGCCTTCCCTATGCTTGTAGGTTTTATAGCAGCATTTGTATCTGGTTGTCTGGCTTGTAAGTGGATGATCAACATCGTAAAAAAGGGTAAACTGGTGTATTTCGGTATCTATTGTGCTATCGCCGGTGCAGTTACCATTATCTGTTCATTAATGTAATATATGGATTTCAGAAAAGGAGAAATTATAGCTATCGACAAGCCTTATCGGATGTCGAGCTTCGGAGCTTTGGCGCATGTACGCTATCTGCTCAGCAAGAAACTTGGCTTCAAGGTAAAGATAGGACATGCTGGTACGCTTGACCCCCTTGCTACTGGTGTCCTGGTGCTTTGTACAGGTAAATGTACCAAGCAGATAGAGCAGTTGCAGACTCATACCAAGGAATATACGGCTACGCTCCAACTTGGTGCCACTACGGCAAGTTATGACATGGAGCATTCTGTAAATCATACTTATCCTACTAAGCATATCACACGAGAACGGGTAGAGGAAGTTTTGAAGCAGTTTGTCGGTGAAATACAGCAGGTTCCACCTACCTATAGTGCGGTAAAGGTGAATGGCGACCGCTCTTATGCCTTGCGACGTGCAGGTGAGGAGGTTCAGCTGAAACCAAAGACTGTTAGGGTGGATGAGATAGAGTTGACTGACTATGATGATGAGCAGAAAACTGCAAGCATCCGTGTTGTCTGCGGCAAGGGTACTTATATCCGTTCGCTGGCCCGTGATATCGGTAGAGCCCTCGATAGCGGTGCTTTCCTGACAGCTCTCCGTCGTACCAAGGCAGGAAGTTTCTCGGTAGAGAACTGTATCGACTTCGACCGTTTCCAGGAATGGCTTGATGCACAGGAGTTGGAGGATAGTATCCTTGACAACAATCAACCGGCTTCTCATAAAAAGAATCATAAGTAATAATCAGAAAGGAGAAAAATATATAACATGAAACTATCACAATTCAATTTTAAATTGCCAGAGGCACAGGTTGCTCTCTATCCACATAAGGCAAAGCGTGTCGTAAAAACAGCTAACGGTGAGCGTACTTTCGAAGTGACTCGTCGTGATGAATCTCGTTTGATGGTTCTTCACAAGAAGTCTGAGAAGATCGAAATGTACAAGAAGGATGCCGAAGGCAATGACATGGTCGATGCTGAGGGCAATCCTGTATTCTTGCAGTTTAAGGACATCGTCAACTATTTCGATGAGGGTGATACCTTTATCTTCAATGATACGAAAGTCTTCCCTGCTCGTCTCTATGGTACCAAGGAGAAGACTGATGCCAAGATAGAGGTGTTCCTGCTCCGCGAGTTGAACCAGGAAATGCGTCTCTGGGATGTATTGGTAGAACCAGCCCGCAAAATTCGTATCGGCAATAAGTTGTTCTTTGACGATGTGAACGAGATGGTAGCCGAGGTAATCGACAATACTACCAGCCGTGGCCGTACCCTTCGTTTCCTTTATGATGAGGATGGTCAGCACGATGTCTTCAAGCGTTCTTTGTTTGCTCTGGGTGAGGCTCCATTGCCACGCTATATTATTGACAAACGCGAGAACCACCATGCTACCGAGGAAGATATGGATGACTTCCAGTGTGTATTTGCCGAGAAGGAAGGTGCTGTTACTGCACCTGCTACTGGTCTTCACTTCTCACGTGAGTTGATGAAGAAACTGGAGATTTGTGGCATTCAGCCAGCTTTCATTACCTTGCATTGTGGTTTGGGTAACTTCCATGAGATTGAGGTGGAGGACCTCACCAAGCACAAGATGGATTCTGAGCAGATGATTATCGGCAAGGAGTGCTGTGATCTTGTCAATCAGACCAAGTTGGCTGGTCACCATGTATGTGCTATCGGTACCAGTGTGGTCAAGGCTACTGAGTCTGCTGTCGGTACTGACGGTATGTTGAAGGAGTTCGATGGCTGGACCAATAAGTTCATCTTCCCTCCTTACGATTTCGGTCTCGCAGACTGTATGGTTGCCAATTTCTATCATCCAGAGTCACCGCTCATGATGAGCACTGCTGCTTTTGGTGGTTATGACCTTGTCTATAGTTGCTACAAGAAGGCAGTAAAGAACGGATATATGTTCGGCTGCTTCGGCGACTCCCTGTTGATTTTGAACGATTAAAAGTCTGATGTAGGCGCAAGTGTTGTTGGATGTTTGCGTCAATATATATAATAAGGTATATATGCATAAAGTTTATTTGAGCCTCGGCACAAACTTGGGCAACAGGAAGCGCAATGTTCGCGAAGCGATAGAAAAGATAGAGGAGCTGATTGGCGTGGTAGAGCGCCAGTCAGCTCTTTACGAAACCAAGCCTTGGGGCTTCTCGTCGCCAAATGATTTCATCAATGCCTGTGTGTTGGTGGATACGGTACTAGCTCCTCGCCAGCTCCTGGAGACTACCCAGCGGATAGAACAGGAGATGGGTAGGATAGGGAAGTCGGTGAATGGCGAGTACCATGACCGCATCATCGACATCGACATCCTGCTCTATGATGACATCAAGGTAAATGAACCAGACCTCGTCATCCCTCATCCCTTGATGGAGGAGCGAGAGTTTGTGATGGTTCCACTGAAGGAAATCCTTTCGTGAGGGAAGGATTGACAGAAGAAACTCTATGTTGATGTCTAACTTTGCATGTATAAATATAATGTAAAGTAAGGTATGAGAGACTTTGTAGTAAAAAAAATCCGTAAACGACCAAACTTTTTGAGGAAAAGTTTGGTCGTTTCGATTATTTTTTATACATTTGCAGACATATTATATACGAATTGCGGAATATCTATTGAGTGTTAACCATTGATAGCCGCTATAAACGTAAGCTTTAGTGCATAGTAAAAGTAACATTGCCGCTTTGATTAAAGGGCAAGCCACAGGAGACGTTTCTCCTACCAGTCGTGACTTGAAACTCACTACGTCTCCCCAAGATATACAATCCGGGGTGACCCCCAACTATGCTTTAAGCGTAGGTTCTTATCAAGCTACAGATTTATCTACAAATACGATACAAACCGCCTCTTCTGCTGTCGATGCAGAAGGGGCGGTTTGGTTTTTGATGCGTGTCTCTTATGGTCGCGAGCAGAAGGCGAAGGACTATTTGATGGCAAAGGGCATCGAGGTCTTCTTGCCGATGCAGGAGAAGCATTATGTATGCAATGGCAAGCGAATACGCAAGATGCAATCCCTCATCCCCAACTTCTTATTTGTGAAGAGTACTGAGGAGGAGATGAAGAAGTACATCGGCAAGGAACCCTTGGAATTCTTCCATCATTATTATGTACCCAAAAAGGAAATCGGGGGGGGTAAATTTGGTAGGTCGGGCAAAAAGCCTTTGATAATTCCTAATTGTCAGATGGAGAAGTTTATCAAATGGAACTCGGTCGATGACCTCAACAAACTCTTTATAGCTGACGACAAAATCACTTTTTGCAATAAAGAGAAAGTCAGAATCCTAGGTGGACAATTTCAAGGTTTCGAGGGACAAGTATTTAGAATCAAAGGACAGTCACGTGTGGGTGTATCCATAGAAGGTGTGGGGACTATCTTCACAGCTTATATCCCAAAAGGAATGTTGGAAAAAATATAGATTATAAATCATTATTGTTCAGTATATTATAAAAGTGGAAAGTCTGTGGATATCCCTCAGTGGCTCTCTTGACACTTGGTTAACATACACGTATTGATTCCTTTACTATAGAGCCTGGTAAAGATAATGATTAAATTTTATTTTTATGAAACAGTTTAAGTATTTATTGTTGATGCTGATGGCATTATTGTCATTCTCGGCATGTGAGTCTGAAGATGATAATGAAATTCAAGGTGAAGGAGGCATGTGGGAGTATTTGAGTATTAGTAATGTACAGTGTGAACGAATAGGTAATTGCTTGCGTGTTGACTTCAAACTTAAAAATGTTAGTGGTAAAAATCTGAATGATATTTCGATTCAGAACATTAAAGCAGTTGATAATACGTCTAATGCTTATAATTATTATGGTAATAAAATGTCTATTGAAGGAGGATTGTTTAAGAAGCCATTGTATGGACTTGATAACATCAGTTTGAAGAAAGGTGAAGAAAAGTCTGCTACAATTGTTATAGCCCAATTTGATCCATCAAACAATGCAAAGAATGCAAAGTTGTGTCTTGATGTTTATATTGGAGAATCTGAAAAAGGTTATTTGTCTGGTGAGACTCGTTTCTTTGGTTGGACTGATAAACGCCCAATGGCAGGTATTCAGACGAATGATAAAATTTTGAGTTATTCAAATTCATCTTGTACTTATCGCGATGGATCATGTTATTGGACTTTTTATGTTATCTCTAAAGTTTCAATAAGTGATTTTCATTTTAAGTGGAGTAGTAGTGATATAGCGGATAATACAGGTGAAAAATGTAAAAGCTTTGATGTTTCTTTTGATGATGGAAAATTTTTAGATGATATTGCTCAGGATCGTGCGAGTACAGATTTAATAGCAAATACGCCAAAGAAGATAACTGTAAAATTTAAAAAATTCCAAGCACAGGCAAGGTCTATTTCAGGTTCTATTTTTATTAATGCTGCTTCTTATCCGTTAACTTGTGATTATCTTGTTTTCAACAACATTCAAGTGCAATAATACGAAAGAACAGGAAGACAGGTTTGTTTGAGTTGATATTTAAAGGCTCTCTTTTTATATTCCTGTAATACGATAAAAGGAATGGAGGTGTAAGATCGATGAGAATTTGCCCCTCCGTTTCTTGATATGTTGAACAGTTTAACTTATCATATATGGGTAAAAAATCTCTATTATTGTTAGTGTCGGGAGTAATGATATTGGTATCTTGCTCAACTAATGCAGGAAAAGAAACAGAGTTTACCAATGAAGTTATATTCTGTGATTTGCCAAGTTGCCTCTATGATGCTGATGATAAGGTTGTGGCATTGGATTTGCCTTCTATTTCTGATGATGTGGGAGAGGAAGCAAATGTATCAAGTCTTTTTTATGGTTATCCGCAAGTTGACCAAGAAAATGTTCTTTTAGGCATGAAAGCGTTTTGGTTAGCTTACGATAAAGTGGTGAGAGCGGAAATTGTTCATTCGGATTCTCTTGACGCTTTTACTGAAAAAGCTCAAGATTATATGTCTCATGTTTGTCAGAAACTCGTAGAGGAATCTAATTTATTATTATATTATGGTTAAACAATATCTATTATTGCCAACAATGGTTTTGTCAATCGTGTTGGCTTCGTGTGGTAATCCAAAGAAGACTACCCCAAAGGAAGTGGATGGAGTGGAAACTTCTGATACGATTAAAGAGGCATCCGAAGCAGCTAAAGATATGCCGGAGTGTGTCTTTACAGAAACGGGTTATGGAGTGGTTCAATTGAATGGTAAGTTATCCAAACTTCCAAAAGCATATGAGAACCTTTATACCAATTTCGTTGTCTCTACAAACCCAGATACCCAGTTGAAAACCTATTCTTTGTACAATGGTGAAGAATTGGTAGCAGCTGTAGAAGGCTATGCTGATAGTGATCAAATAATTACTATTTGTATTTTCTCCGATAAGATTACGGTCAAGTGTGAGAATGGTAAAACAATGAAAATCGGCATGAAGGTTGCTGATGCTGTAAAGGAATTTAAGGATGATTGTTTTGCTTCCTGGACGGGTGAGGAACAAAAGCCTGTCATTCACTTTGGAACCACTATATGTGTAGAAACTACTGATGTAACCTTGACTCCTGCTAAGCAACAAGAGATGGAGGGTATTCAAAATTCTTTTGAGGATACTCTTCCTGTTGCCCCTGGCGATGTGTCTTCAAGTCAGCTAATCAAAAATATGAAACTTGGTTATTAAGGCTATGATTTAGCATAAATACTAATATTAAGCACAGTTTGCAAGCAATTGCTATATGCGCTTGGATAAACTTTGTGGCAGACTGATAGTCCGTGTTAGTTATCGTTAAGGTCGGAATAGAGCCCGACTAAGACATTTGTTTAATTTAAATAGTGCCCACTAATTCAAGTGGACTTTAATATTATATTTATATGAGTAAGTTTTTTAAAACCTTAGGAGTACTATTCTCCTTGCTGTTACTTACTAGTGTGAGTATGACAGCGCAAGTAAAAAAGAAAACAACGACTGTGAAGAGAACGGTAGTGGCTCAAACTAAGCCAGTGCTTGACTTAACTTGCTTTGATTTAAAAGGCAAGGTTCACACTTGTATCGAGTGGTCGAATGCTGGTGGTCCAAGACATAAACGAATCTTTGACAGAAATGGCAAGTGGATAGGTTATCGTGATGATGGCGGTTTAAATATTTGGAACAATATATCGGGACTCAAACGTGATGCAAAGGGCCGTATAACTTTCTATCGTGAGAAGGATGATGACTATACCGTGCCGAAAGCTATTTCGTATGATTCTGCAGGACGTGTAACAAAGATAACTTCTGTTTTTGACGAAGAAACAGATGAAACCGTTTATTCTTATGATAGCAAAGGACGTTTGATAAAGGAAGTCTTTACAGCAACAGATATGTCTGAAGAGAATGTTACTGTCTATAAGTATAGCGACTATGAGTTTGACTCTCATGGCAATTGGACGTCACGTATCTGTGAGTTTGAAGTAGATGGAAATCCTGTTCGTGAGTGTATATCACGTGTCATTACCTACTATAAGTAATTTTTTTGAAGAAGCCATGAACAACATGACTTAGTTATTAACGATAAACTTTTTCTTAATATGATTGAAAAAAGTCGGTATGGAAAACACAATTATTGTTTAGTAATTGGTTTGGTTTTGTTGCTGTTTCTGTTTCAGAAAGCAGTTGCACAGATAAACAAACTCACAGTGAAAGTACCAGATTTTAAGCGTTTTGTTATTGTTACTCAGGACAATGTAAATCTGCGTCGTACGCCAAGTGTAAATGGCGGTAAACTGATGTGTTGGAATTCTGATGGCGGTTCTTACGATACATATTGCAAAATATTTTTTGCTGATACTGAGTCGAAACTTTATCGACCAAATTCCATGACAGGGGCTTTTGTAGAAACTTTCCATCCTATGAATGGTGACTTTTTGCCAGTGAATCCAAACAGCATAGAGTCTCAGAACGGATGGTATCAGGTAGGAGTAATTGCCAATTCTTATGGAGGAAACCCTGGGCATGCTAATGCTAAATTGGCTTGGATTAAAGGAGATTTCTGCAAGGTCGTAGATGTCGATATGAATGCGAAACCCTCTCAAATTGCTTTTCCTCGTAATTTCAGTTATGATGAGGAACGTGAAGAAGAAGTTAAAGGTCCGTTGGTTACAATAAGGGAGGGGCTCAGACGCAAAAGTGGACTCTATACCAATCTGACATTCTTTGTAACTGCAAGTCCTGATGGAAATTCGATACTTGTGACAGCCCCTATTCTGTCTTCTCATTTTGTTTTCATTGCCCGTACTTCCATAGATGTGCAGTATGATTCAGAACAGAAAAGTGCAGTTGTTCTGCATGAAGTGGAAGAAGAAAACGAAATGGGAGATGTGGATACTTTTCTCCGTTTGACTACGAATACTGAAGCTCAAAAGTCAAAAGCTGCAGTCAACTATATTCTTGCGGCTTCTGATCAGGTGTTTGGTAAATTGGTCAAGTTCTTATTCCCTGAGAATAAAATCCCTACCGATGAAGTTTATTTCATGGATACAGAAGGTAAATGCCAAAGTTTCGGCTATGATCCTATTGTATCTTCTGTTATTCCGGCTAAGAGTTCTTCTATGTCTTTGCAAAAGTAGTGCATGGGTAATCGAACAGAGTTAGAAATTTAAAAAGATCAAAGTATGAAAAAGTATTCCTTATTTTTATTGAATTTGGGTGTTATGGTACTGGCTTTTGTGTTCGCCTCTTGTAGTGGCGGATCAAGCAGTAAGTTGACCAATGAGGGTATCTTTGGCGAAATGCCTGGCTATCTGTTACAGTATTTGGACTTGAAGCAGAAATGCGTTGAAGAGTTGGAATTTGAGGACAATAAGGATAAACGTGATGAGATCATCACTAAATATATAGAAGAATGGAATAAGATTCTTCCATCCCAAAAAGTACAAGAATTGAGGGAAAAACCGGTGTCTGATTCTGTGCCAATTATTAGTCATAGAAGAGTTAGTTTCTCCAAAGGTCTTGCAGGAATTACTGACATGGAAGCGTCTATGGTAGGAAAATATAAAGTCAATTTAGAAGTCTTAGCAAAAGCTGAAAATCCGAGTTACTACAATGAACTTTGCTTCATGTTGGATAAAAATGATTCTGTTATTTTTCCAGCTCGCGTATTCTTTAAAAATGGCAGGGCTTCTATTGCTTACAGTATCTGTGGTGATGATCGGAATGGTGTTAAAATGTTTGATGGATATAGATGCGCTCTGTATGCTTTAGATAAAATCAGTAAAATAGTAGTTCCTACTGATGAGGAATTACTATCTTATGTAGAGAAAGCTAAAAGCAACTTGGAAAAAATAGCTAAAGAATTGCTTGAGGATGGTATTATTGAAAATGTTGAGGAATTAACTGGAATCAAACAAGAGGAAAATAAGGAAGATGCAGAACAGGCTGATATGAATAAGCCTGGTGATGTAGATCTTGCTTACTTTGAGTTGCGAGGAAAGGTGAAGTCTTTTACAGAGAGAAATGATGATAATTCGATTTCTTATTCTTTTACTGAAAAAGGTAAGTGGAATACATATAATGGTAGAAGTATCCAAAATGCTCTCTCTGATGTTGAGCGTGATGCCCAAAAACGAATCATAAAATATACGGAAGGTGAATACGACTGTATTGATACTGAAGAGATCACCTATGATAGCAAGACGGGATGGGTATCTAAAATCAAGCACAATGGTGAAGGTGAAGATATAACGACTTTCACCTACGATGAGAAAGGTTACCTTATCAAGAAAGTTTGCGAAGGTGAATCTTGGGAAATGGGAGCTGAAGAAGGTGAAAAGTTCAAAGATACCACCACCTATACCTACGAGAGCTTTGATGAACATGGCAACTGGACTGCGCGTTCTGCAAAAAGTAGTGATGGTAGAAGTTGGAAGGAAACTCGTAGAATTCAATATTACAAATAAATATCTTATGGCGATATATTACTGTTTTCTCATGATGTCTTTTTCATGATGAGAAATAGAGGTATATCGCCTTCTTGATAACGAAACATGTTGTTATCAGATAAAATAAGGGAGATAGTACAATCTTATATATTAAACCTTATTTATATTTGTATATAAGGCGATTACAAAAGTGTATTCTGTACACGTCACGATATTTATGAAAGTTAAAAATAAAAAAAGTTAGAAAAAATTTTGTGTTACCAAATATTTATTATATATTTGCAAGCGTAAAAAGTGTCTTTTCTACCAAAAGGCATGTTTTTTATGTATCTTGAAATAACTTAATTAATAACTTAAAGCGATAGCAAATGATATTTTTCCAATTATTCACGACTGCATTTATGTCCATTTTCTATGGCGTGGTCATTACAACAGCAGTCATGGCTATATTGTACTTTCTGCTACGACAGTTTAATCGTGGCATTGTGGAGTCTGTTCCTTTCTATATAACAGGTGCGGTGCTCTTTCTGCTGCTCACGATTCAGTTCTCGTTGATGATGGGAGCTATCGATGCGAAAAGCTATGTTGATAGCATAGAAATCTATGTCCAGCAGTTGGTAGAGGGAGCAAGTGGACTGGTTACGGCGCAGGAATCACAGGAGATATTGGATGAAATTACATCTCAGAATCATTTGTTCGGTCTATTCTTCGGAACCTGTAATTTCTCTGGAAATGATGTTTCCCAGTTGCCTGCAGTTATGGCAGAAACCTTCCGCAGCAACTTGAATTCCTATATATGGCATCGAGTAGGGTGGGCATTTTTCGTGATAGTCGTTGCTGTTGTCATCGCTATCTTTGCCAGAAAACGTCCGATTTCCTGCAATTTCGATGAGTCGTTTGAAGATTTGGGAATATATTGATACCTCTCATTGATGAATATAAACTGATAATAACTAAAAGGATAAATAATATGAAGGAAAATCACATTCTTATTGGCTTGGGCGGTACCGGTGGAAAAGTACTGAAGGCCTTCCGTAAAAGACTCTATCAGGAGTATAATGATGATGAGCGTGCTAAACTTCCTATCGCCTTCCTCTATGTGGATTCAAGCACAGAGGAGATGATGCCTGGCGACAAGACTTGGTATGTCTTGGGAAAGAATGCGCAGTTCACTGCTAATGAGTTTGTCAACGTTAAGGGTGTTGACATCAAATCTATCTTGGCTAATCCAAAGAACTATCCAGGCTTGAAAGGCTTGATCGGTGATGGTGAGGTAATGGCTAAAACAATCGGTGAGGTGGGAGCAGCTGCAGCTCAGAAGCGCCGTGCTGGTCGTATCCTCTTCGGTTCAAGTGTTGAGAATTACAAGAATGCTTTGTTGGGTGCTTACAACAGGGTAAACAAGATTACTCATGCTGAGCGTACCAATATTTATATATTTACCGGTTTGGCTGGTGGTACAGGTTCTGGTTCTATTATTGATGTGATTTCCCAAACCCGTATGATGCCACAGTTCCAGGATATGTTGTCTATGGACGGAAAGACGGGTACTTCTATCGTTGTCAATGCGATGGTTCCTGAAATTACACCTCCAGGAAAGAGTGATGCAGGCAAGTATCATGCTAATGGATATGCTGCATTGCAGGAATTGAATGCCTTGCTTTCTGGTAATTTCAAGCCATACGATGTTTCCGGACTTCACGAAAGAATGGAGTTGGACAGGGTAAGAAAGGTTGCTGATGGTTTGATACTCTACAGCAATGCCAATGAACATGGTTATCTCGTAGAGTCTCATCATGAGTTGCCACAGATTCTTGCCGACTTTACTTATAGCCGTATCTTCCTCGATGTCAATGACAATACTCAGGAGTTCTTGCGTAGTTATTCTTTTGAGAATATTGCTGACTGGGCAATGGAATATTATGAAAAGGCTAAACCAGGACAGATTGTTCCTTATCGTACAAAGGCTGTCAGCTCTTTCGGTTTCAAGCGTATTATCATTCCTGAAGAGGAAATTATTGAATATTTCACATACTCATTCGGTCGTCAGGCATTGTTGCAGATGCGTTATGGCAACTGGAGTGATGACTTAGGCTACCGTGATGCTCCTGCTAACAAGGACTTCAATTCTGCTGCTGCCAGTGCTGACTTGCAGGAGAAGTGGCGTATTACAGATAAGCACCTGATGCTTGAAATTCCTATTCTCAAGGACGAAGAGAATAAGTTTGGTGCTTTTGCTCCTTATTGGGCTGGTATCATTCCAAGATGGGCTATGGCTGCTGAGAAGGAAAACCAGCCTTTGGCTAAGTTGGAAGCACTCTGCGAGAAGGGTTATAACGAACTGTTCCGCAACTGCGGTGCTAAACAGTTCTACGAGAATAAATTGGCAGCCTGCGATAGTCATGCTCGTGAGATTCGCAGTCGTATCGAACAGTATATCTTCGACCAGTGGAAGGTAGGCGATCTGTCTCTCTATAACATGTTGCAGTTGGTTGACTGCATCGCTGATGAGATTGCCAAGAAGCGTAAGAACATGGAGACGCTTGCTCAGAATTCTCGTCAGCAGTCTGACCAGCTCATTCAGATGCGTGAGATGAACAAGAAGGATTTTGCTGGTGTGCTGATCCAGAAATTGGTGAAGGGTAAGTATCTGACCAAGCATTCTACCATCTTGCAGAAGTTGATGGTGAAGCGTTGCGAGGTCTTGGGTGCTGAGTTCGCACAGCAGTTGTTAGCTAAGGTAAGCAACTTGATTTCTGGCTTGCGCAGCGATATTGAAATCTTTGTAGCTACATTGAATGAGGCTATTGAATACAATGAGGCGATGATTGCTGCCCGTTGCAATGATGAAAATAATGGTTTGAGCAACCTGCAGAAAGTAGTTATCCGCTTCTATGACCAGCAGCGTGTGAAGAACTTCACAGAGCAGGTGATCAAGGATAAGAAACATCAGAAGGGATTGGCTGATGCCGTTCGCGCCAGCATCGTAGAGGAGATAGGTGCTGATGCTACATTCAGTCGTGCCAATGCCACTATCGATAAGGATTCTTTGGCAGATCTTATGGAGACTGTAGTTCGCCAGAAGTCAATCGCTATCCATGAGGATATCTTGGTTGAGGCAAATACCAAACTGATCAACCGCAACATTCTTGAGCAGTTGAGTGAGCGCTATACCGATGAGGATTCTTTGAAGGAATTTGCCAAGAAGGTGATCATCGAGAGTGGTGTGTTCTTGCAGTTGAATCCTGCAGAACTTCAGAGTGCTGTTGGTGGTGAGAACAATCCTGTTCCGCAGCAGGGCTTGAATATCAACCGTAAGATCGTACTTGTCAACCTGCCAAAGGTTGAGGGGAATGATAAGGTGACCAAGTTTGCCAACAAGTTGAGAGATGCGCTGAAGGGTTCTGTTGAAGCAGGAATTCAGGTATATGTTGATATGAACGGTTCCCGTCAGAACGAGATGACCGTCCAGGCTATTACCTATTGCTTCCCAATCCGCTGTCTGAAGTATCTGCCATTCTACAAGGAGCGTTACGACCTCTTGGTAAATGGTACAGAAGGCAAGCAGATGAGAGTTGTTCTTCACTCTGAGGGCACAGGTGAGGATTATCCGAAGTTGGAGTTGCAGGCTGAGTTGAAGGGCTCAGAAATCCGTGCGCTTTACATGCCATACGCTATCATCGCTTACTCTATCGACTATATTAAGCATGGTGATTTGATGGATGGTACAGGTCGTACAGCCTTCGGTATTGTATCCAAGGACCCATTGCTTGGTTTGGAATCTTTGAAACCATTAGGCTCTAAATTTATCGAGATAGGTTATAATGCTGAATTTACAGAGAGTCTCGGTGAGAGTTTGAAGGAAAAGTATGAGGATGTTGCGGGTACAACTCTGATGAATATCAATACCCGTAAGCAAACCTTAGTTCCTAAGATCCAGCAGTTGTTAGGACAGGTTGTTCTGCCAGAGTGTGGTGGCAATCAGGGTTCTTCTGAGTTCCTTGAGTTCGTGGAGTGGACCAAGAAAGCTCTTGAGATTATCCAGCAACCAGTTCAGCCAAAGAAGGCTGCTCCAAGCAATGTTGGTGGTATCGACTTGGGCTATGGTGTTTATTATGGTGAAAGCAAGAATGGCAAGCCACATGGCTATGGTAAGATTGTTTTCAAGAGAACACATCGCATCATCAGTTCTAAAGATTATGTGGCTAATCCAGGAGATACTTATGAGGGTGAGTTCCGTAACGGAGTTCCTTCTGGCGGTATGGGTTATTGGAAACATGATGGTGATATAACAGCAGTGAAGCCATGATACGTAAACTGACTATAGTATTATTGGTGATGGTGGCACAGATATGTGTCGCCACACCATACTACAATGTTCGTCTCTCCAAGATAGCGAATGCTGTGGGAGTGAACCTGCCTGATACTATAGGAAAGAATACGAATAATGATACCTTATATACATTTAAGGGGAAACCTTTGCGAATCAGAACCAATGCCTTTGGTGATGTCTGCCATATTGGTTATAAACTTTTCCACAATGAATTGATGGCTGCCTATGGCGAATCTCCGGCTTTTGATTTCCTGGAGCGTTACCTGCTTGAACTTGACCTGTTGCTGGATGGAAAGACGCTGCAACAGCGTTTGGATGTTGATAATGTGGTTATCACGAAAGGAAACATCAATATGTTGCGCATGGTCAATGAAAACTGTCCTTTCTCCATACAATACATCAAGCGACGTGGTTATCGGGTTACTTGGACTGTAAAAGGGAAACCGGTGACTGTTGCTTTTCAGGCAGATTGCCAGTTGATCAAAGGTTGCAATATGATAGAGATGGACTCCCTATTGGTAAGAGATTTGCCGAAACATCATTCTTTAGACAATCAGACAATTCTTAAAGGGTGGGAGAATGCCAAGGTTTCCACTTCTCAGGATGCAAGGATCTTAGATAATGGAAACTACCTGAGCAATCTGATCAGCAGTAAACTTTATTTTAGGACTGTCAATGGCAAGGAAGAACTGGTATGCAGTAAAGGAAGTGTAGCCAAGAGTATTAACAACATCATGTTGACGGGCATTTTCCGAAATGCAATCTCCCTGAGACTGGCGGTTGACAAATATGGTTATCAGACAGATTCACTCCTTGTTACCTTGCAGCAGTTTGTTTCTTTCTGTCGGGCAGAGGGAGCGAAAATATATATGGGTATCAAGACCGTTTCTCAAAAGGAATTGTCGGGAACACTGTTTATCTTGAATGAGCCTTTGGCTTACAATCATGTGCTTTCTTTCCGTTTTCCGATATGCCTCTTGCAGGGTAAGGACGATGTAGTAGATGCAAAGTTGTATCCTTACATACCTTTGCAAAACATTGTAGAGAAGTATTTTACAGATAATATAAAAGACGAGTATAAGTATGAAATCAAGTAACCTTTTAGTTCTACTATTGTTATTCTTCTTTGGTGGAACACTTCATGCTCAAACAGTTGACGAGCAGAAAAAACAGATTGCATCAGTCAAGAAAAGCAATCTCTATATCTATGGCGAGGCTACGGCTGAGACAGAACAGGATGCAAGAGACTTGGCTGAAGAAATACTGAATTATGAGATAAACAAGTGGGCTGCCAGTCAGAAAAAACTGAAGGGAACTGCCAACTTCGTATTAAACAACCGTCAGGAACTTTATACGACCATGTCTTTGCCTCGTGGAAACATGTTCAGAAGTTTTATGTACGTCAAAAAAAGCGATATCCAGAAAGGTGATAATGCAACCATTATTTCCAAGGAAGTAAATGCTCCTGTAGCAGATGTGAATACTCCAGTAGCAGCGACTTCTCAGGTGGAGGAGATTTCAACCGTTCAAACAACATTTCCTGCTGTTGCAGTAGAATTGGCAGCCTTGACACAATATACAGATGTGGCAGCTAAAATTATGGATTATAAGAAATCTGGCAAGATTAAGACTTATGATTATTACGCCAAGTTGGATAATCCTGCATTGTATTATTTAGCTATGTATAATAAAGATGGGGTAGTAGAGGCCATTTTGTCTCCAGGTAAGCCTCGTAAGAATGTGAAGACAGGACAAGAGGATACCACCAATAACTATCCGGGATGTGGTGCGATTGGTTTTATCATAAATGAGTAATCTCCAGAAATTAGAATAAAAGATTTTAATTATGAGAAAGTCTATTAAATATTTATTGACGTTGATCTTCTGCATTTCCAGCTTCTCTGCGGCGATGGCAGTTGATGTTACACTTACCGTAGATGAGGGCTTTGTTCGCCCTTCTGGAATGGATGCAGCTGAGAGAAACTTAGCTAAGGTTCTCACTGAAATCAATCGTGCCCAAAGTTCGCATGATATCGTTTCGGTAAAGAACCTTCAGATGACTGAATTTGCCAAGAAATCTTTGGCTCGTCTTTGGGCTGTTACTCCGTTTTATGTGGATGATGAGGATGTAGTAGAACGTTGCTGGCCTTTTGCAAATGGTACCATGACCGTCTATCACATCCCTCTGATCATTACACCAGAAGGTGAGGATTTCGGTACAAATACTTATCAGGATGCTGTGGTGGAATTTAATTCCAGAGGTGTTATCACTGATTTCCGCTTTGCGATGGACTCTCAGACCGGTATGAGTATGGACCGTTGTGGCTCTAAGTCTGTTGTCAGTCAGGAAAGAGAGATGATTGTGATGAGATATGTGGAGCAATTCCGTACTGCATACAACCAGAAAGATTTGGGTACTATCGGAAAGTTCTTTGCTGATGACGCCCGTATCATTACAGGTAATGTCATCATGAAAAAGATGAATGGAATGGATGAAAATGAAAAGGCGCAGTTTATGGTAAAATATACCGAGCAGACAAAAACTCAGTATATGGCCAACTTGAGACGTGCTTTTGCTCGTAACAAATGGATTGATGTCCAGTTTAAGCAGATTGGTCCTGATGGTTTCCCAAGTGGAGGCTGTAGAGAAGGTATTTCGATGTCAAAAGACGGTAAGTTCTATGGCGTACGCCTTCAGCAGTCATGGAAGTCCAGCACTTATAGTGATGAGGGTTACCTCTTCCTGATGTGGGAATTCTTTGATGACGGAAGAGAGCCTGTAGTTCATGTTCGTGCTTGGCAGCCAATGTATGTTGGTAAGGAAAAGCAGGAACCTAATCTTGACATCATGTCTCTGAGCGGTTTGGGAGCCGGAATCATTCGAGAGTAGAATTTTACTTTATTGCGTATGAAAAAGTTATTTGTATTTTTAGGCTTATGTCTTCTTACATTGACTACTTGGGCGCAGTCTCAATATGTGTCTTGCGAGCGAACTGCTGAGCAAGACCTTATTGACGACGCTGGGCGTAGTGGTATCTTGGTTCTCTCCAAGCGTTCTGACTTGGTGGTGACAGTCTTGAACTCGCCTAATGCAAAATCTGTATTGAGGGGGCGTAATAGAAATAATAATTATCTTTATGAGATTATTGTCAATCCTGATGAATGCAAACTTCCTAAGGTAGAGGTCAGCAAACGAGGCGATATCAATCGTTCCCGTTTTACTGTCAATCTGAAAAAGGGTCTGTTGCAGGCTTATTCTGTTGTAGAAGTAGAGAAGCCTATCGCTTTGGATGAACAGAACTTTTATGAGCCGATTTTGAGTATTGACAGTACTGCAGTAGAGTTTGTTTCTTCCTATCCCGATTTGCAATGTAAGGTTAGTCCGGATTTACATGCCCGTATTGCCAAGACAAAAAAGAAGAATGATGATAAGGTATATGTTACCATCGTGACCATTCCTATGTCCAGTATTCGTGTTATGAAAGATCAACTCAGAATGCTTAATGAAAGATGTAGGAATTATGAGAAGATGTTTGAAAACTATTCCGGCAAAAATAAAGAGAAGGATTTGGACGACTGGGATAAATGTGCTGATGAACTCAAAGAGTTGGATGATAAATGGCTGATGATGAAGAACATTGTCGTCTATGGTTCTAACACCAACCGGCTTTCTGTATCAGTAGAAAACTTAGTTGCAGACAAAAAGACCACTTATGGTATTCTTTCTGTCAAGCCGGAGGTTCTAACCGAGGCAGGTTCTTTGATGGCTGAAGCTGCACGCCTCTTTGAGATGCGCAGATATGAGGATGCCAAGCGTACTTTCATGAATGTGAAAAGTGCTAAGGACTTTAAGGTTGATTTGACTCCTGTCATCAATGCCAATCTTGCAGAATGTGATTCTTGTATCCTCTATACCAGATATGCAAATGGATTATTCAATAAATATTTGGGTTGGAAAAAACAGGGTGAAACCATTTCTCAAAAGCAGTTGGTAGATTGTGCCTCTGGTGCCTTGGAGATGTTCCAGTATCTCTCCAATCGTAATCCTTGTGATTATTATTCTAAAGGTATTGAGAAACTCAAGCAGGAAATCGATAAGATACCTCTTGATTTGCGTTTTACCGTCGTGAAATGGCAAAACGATTATTCTGGTTTCCAGGAAACGGGTCCGATGGAGAATGTGGAGGTTTGGGCTTATTATGGTGATGAGGGCTTTGCGATGAGAAATCTCACCAGAGACGGAGATTTAGCTCATAAAATCCGTAAGTCTGAAGATTTCAGTCAGGTGGGAACTTCAGGAGCTGATGGTGTTGTCGATCTGCATCTGAAACGTTCTGATTTACCAACTGGTTTCTTCTTCCGTCCTGTCGGTTACAAGAAAAAGGCGAAGGTGAAATTCCTGGATATGTCTAATGTTATGGCTCAGTCCCAAGGTGACTATACCATGCGCCAGTTCCGACTGAAAATGTATCTTGACAATTAAAATACTTATAATAATTATTACTTATGAAAAAGTCTATTGTATTTAAATTAGCTCTCGTAGCTTTTGCTTTGGTGTTTAGTGTAAATGCTTCTGCTGGTATTATTGATGGTTTGCTGAAACCGCTCTTGGAGCAATTCAATGTGACAGAAACTACAGTTCAATGGAGTAATGTTCCTGTTTATTCTGCTCAGAAAGTTGTTGAGACTGATGCAGATGGTAAAGAAGTTCTGAATGAGGATGGTACTCCAGCATATCGCGTATTCCTGATTGATCAGAATGGTAACAAGCGTAGCAAAGAGGCTGTTGATGCGCAGATTAAGCAGGTTAACAATGCAGTGCTCCGTATTACTGCCAAGGTAGGTGCTCCTTTGCTTCTCGGTATTCTGACGGGTAAGAAGGATGTTGCTATTATCGGTTCGCTGACCGGTGGTTTGTTGAGTATTGGTGATATTGTATCAGCCTATAAGTTGAAGATGTCTCTTGGTAAGCAGAAAAAACTGTTGAAAGCTTACTCTCAGGCATTCAATGATGAAGGTAAGCCTGTTGCAGCGAAAGTTGATTCAAAAACTCTTTCTGATTTGGGTCTGACAGATGCGAATACCATCTCACAGACAACAGCTGATTTGCTGAAAGACCTGGAGGGTTCTGATTATACTACGAATTCAGTTGCTGCTCTTGACGACGTAGATTTCTCTAAGTTGGATTAGGGTTCTTAATCCTTTAAAAATAGTCCTCATGAAAAGGATATTATTTTATTTGACTTTTGTTGCCGCATTGATTACCTCATGCGGCAACAAATCAGAGTCTTCCATTGAAAAGGAGATGGCCTCCGGTGTGGTTCTTATTCAGAACCAGAGCTATTATGAGGTGGAACTTTCCAATGGTGAGTCTCTTTATTTTGCTGGTTTTGATGAGGATGGAGACATCGTAGGCTTGACGGCAGATAAGGACTCAGTAAGTTTGTCTAATGGTTTTGGTACGGGTTTCTTTGTATCTGAAAATGGTGAAATCGTGACCAATGCGCATGTTGTTTCCAGTACCCGTACGGAGAAGGATATCAATAAGTCGATTGCTGCTGTCATCGAAAGTGTGAAGAAGCAGGTTGCAGAACAGTATTATGCCTTAGGCGAAAAGTTGGAACAGGCTCAGGCGCTTTATAATGAAGCGAATTATAGTGATGCTTATTCCATGGATGATTTCAACCGTATCCGTGAATACCGTGATGCCATTCAAAGTCAGAGAGAAGAGTATGCTGATACTTACAATGGACTGAGTGACATCCGTCCAAGTGAATCTGAAGTGAGATATCACAACCGTGTAAGTATTGCTTATAACAATACTTTTGTTACCAGCAATTCTGATTTCTCATCTTGTGTAGTACTGAAGGTTGATCACGAACATGATTTGGCTGTCATCCAATTGAAGGATAAGAAAACACCGGAAGGCAAGTATATCTTCGAGGTTCCGGATGATGATCCTTTGGAGGATTATTCGTTTACGGAGAGTATTGCCAAGTTCTTTGGCTCAGATAAGAATGATAAGCTTTTCCTGACAGGTTTCAACCGTGGTCCTTCGCTGGCTCAAACCAAAGATGGTATTAAGGCTCAGTTTAATATGGGCACTGTTAGTCAGCGTGCTTCCGACCAGATTATGTATTCCATTCCTGCTTTGCCGGGTAGTAGTGGCTCTGCTGTGGTTAACCACAAGGGTCAGTTGGTGGCTATCAATTATGCTGGTGTCAGTACAACCCAAAGCTTCAATTATGGTATCAGAGTGAAGTATCTGAAATCATTGATGAAGAATCTGGCATCCGGAATGGATGACGATGATGATTTTTAATAAGAATTTCCTCTATAAAGGAAGCTTTTCTATGAAATCTTTCCTTTATAGGGGAAATTTTGCGTTATTATTCCACTTCGCTCCAATCAATCAAGCCTTTACCCATTTCATCTAGTTCTATAGCGAGAGCAACAACTTTTTTGTTCTCTGCTTGGAATGGGGCAATATAATTATTGTTGATGATTTGTTGCTTGGCAGCAGTTAAACCTCCATGTCTCTGTAGAATGAGATTTGCATGGTTTGAATGTCCATCTGTGAACGAGCGGTAAGAGCAGGAAGTGCCATCGAATATAGGGCTTTTCTCACTTCGTAATTTGGAAATCCTAATGTGTAGCTCCACTCATCTTCGGCTTTTATAGTCAGATATCCAGATTGGTAAAGGAAAAGTTCTGCTCCACCTCCTGTAACATCTGATGTTTCTAAAATGTCTCTGTCAATGTAGCATTTCTCGAAATTCTTGATTCGCAATTCGATATTGTCAACAAACTTAGATAATAGGGTGGTTGCACCAGAAGCTACCCAGAAATTCTTGATTCTCTTTTGAGCTAAGGCACATATTAGACTATATGGGTTAAAGATGTCTGTCATGTTTTCACCACTGAAATGATAACCATCGTAATAACCCTTAAGCTTCTGTAATGTTGTAACCTTATCCCATTTATTCTTTTCCCCCAATTCAACCAACTCTTCATGGAAGTATTCGATAATTTCTTGTTGGGTGATGCCGCATACTGCCACATATTCTGGTAAGACACTGAGGTTTGTCAAGTTGTTGAGTACTGAGAACAAAGATATTTGCGTGAATTTAGTGATGCCTGTAATAAACACGAATCTCTCGTCAGTACTTGACGACTTTAGTACAGCAAAGACTTGGCGATAAACCTCTGTGCATTCTTTATGATAAGGAGTTTTCCAAGAGTGTTGGAGAGGAGCATCATATTCATCTACCAAAACAGCAGCAGGTTGTCCTGTGGACTGATGTGCGACTTTTAATATTTCGGTAAATCTGACTGATAGAGAAGATTTTTTCGTAGAGGTGATATGGTATTGCTCTTCGTAATTGCTGAAGGCATAGTCAAAATAAGACTTGATTTCTTCTGCAGTGTTACCTGCAATGCTCATGTCGAATCGAATGACAGGATATTTTATCCAGTCTTTTTCCCATTGCATAATCTTTAGACCATCGAAAAGTTCCTTGTTTCCCTCAAAGTAACATTGCAATGTATCGATAAGAATAGACTTGCCAAACCGTCTAGGACGGCTTAGATAATTGAACTTCCTTCCATTGGCAATTTGCCAAACGAGATCGGTTTTGTCAACGTATTTGTAGTTGCCTGTTCTGATTTCTCTAAAAGAGGTAACTCCTTCTGGCAGTCTTTGTGCAATCATACTGATTCTCCTTATTATATATAGCTGTTTGCAAAGTTAGCACTTTTTCTTGATAATAAGAAGAATAATGAAGTTTTTTAGAAAAATATCATGAAAAATTTTGTGGTTCCAATACAAGCCATGCTCATCACGTGGTCCCTCGGGGATCACGTGATGAGGAACTGGTGAACAAGAGACGGGCAACCGTTGCTCACGTGATGGTCAACGAGTGCCCAAATGGATAGCTATAATTTGGGCAACATGTTGTTGTCTTTTCCTCCTTATTATATATAGCCGTTTGCATAGTTTGCACTTTTCTAAATAAAAAAATCCCATCACTCTCAATGAGAATGATGGGATTCAATGTCTTAAAGCAAATTGCTTTCAGATTACTTACGAAGACCGAGGGCCTTGATGATGGCACGGTAGCGATTGATATCGCGGTCGTACAAGTAATCGAGCAATGCGCGACGCTTTCCTACAAGCTGTGTCAGAGAACGTGTTGTAGTATAATCTTTACGGTTCTTCTTTACATGTTCCGTCAAATGAGCAATACGGTATGAGAACAATGCTATCTGGCTCTCAGCTGAACCAGTATCAGAGTTAGACTTTCCGTACTTGCTAAAGATCTCTTCTTTTTTTGCTTTGTCTAAATACATAGCTGTGTTACTTAATAATAAATGTTACTTTAATTGTTTCTAATGCATTCAGGACCCTTCCTCGCGGCGGTTTCTCTAAAAATGCGCTGCAAAGTTACAACTTTTCTGTGAAACTTGCAAATTTTTCCGATATTTTTTGTAATTTTGCACCCAAATTCATTAAGTATTTAAGGTAAAGGAAATGCAAGACATTAGAAACATTGCAGTTATTGCACACGTTGACCATGGTAAGACTACCTTGGTGGACAAGATGATGCTCGCCGGAAAGCTGTTCCGTGACGGCCAGGATAATAGCGGCGAAGTGCTCGATTCCAATGATTTGGAGCGTGAGCGTGGTATAACCATTCTTTCAAAGAATGTATCTATCAATTGGAAAGGTGTTAAAATCAATATCCTCGATACTCCTGGACACTCCGACTTCGGTGGTGAGGTGGAGCGCGTACTCAATATGGCAGACGGTTGTCTCTTGCTTGTTGACGCTTTCGAGGGCCCTATGCCTCAGACCCGTTTCGTGTTGCAGAAAGCTTTGCAGCTCGGTCTGAAGCCTATCGTTGTTGTTAATAAGGTGGATAAGCCTAACTGCCGTCCTGAGGAAGTTTATGAGATGGTATTCGATCTCATGTGCGACCTTGATGCTACTGAGGATCAGCTTGATTTCCCTGTAGTATATGGTTCTGCCAAGAATGGTTGGATGGGAGAGGATTACAACAATCCTACAGACAACATCGACTATTTGCTCGATAAGATCGTAGAGGTTATCCCTGCTCCTAAGCAGTTGGAGGGTACTCCTCAGCTCCTTATTACTTCTCTCGACTACAGTTCTTATACAGGCCGTATCGCTGTAGGTCGTGTTCATCGTGGTACTCTGAAGGATGCCATGAATGTGACAATCTGCCATCGTGATGGTACACAGGAGAAAACCAAGATCAAGGAACTTCATACATTCGAGGGTATGGGTCACAAGAAGACTGATCATGTAGATTCTGGTGATATCTGTGCAGTTATCGGTTTGGAGAAGTTTGAGATTGGTGATACCATCTGTGATTATGAGAATCCAGAGCCACTTCCTCCAATCGCTGTTGATGAGCCAACCATGAGTATGCTCTTCACCATCAACGATTCTCCATTCTTCGGTAAGGAGGGTAAGTACTGTACTTCCCGCCATATCCAGGAGCGTTTGAATAAGGAGTTGGAGAAGAACCTTGCTCTTCGTGTTCAGCCATTCGAGGATTCTACTGATAAGTGGATTGTCAGCGGTCGTGGTGTGCTTCATCTCTCTGTGCTCGTGGAAACCATGCGCCGTGAGGGTTATGAGCTTCAGGTAGGTCAGCCTCAGGTTATCTACAAGGAGATTGACGGCGTGAAGTGCGAGCCTGTAGAGGAGTTGACTATCAATGTACCAGAGGAGTTCGCTTCTAAGATGATTGATATGGTAACCCGTCGTAAGGGTGATATGACTTCTATGTTGAACATGGGTGAGCGTGTGGATATCGAGTTTGATATTCCTTCTCGCGGTATCATCGGTCTTCGTACCAATGTGCTGACAGCTTCTCAGGGTGAGGCCATCATGGCTCACCGTTTCAAGGAGTATCAGCCATTCAAGGGTGAAATCAACCGCCGTTCTAATGGTAGTATGATTGCACTTGAAACTGGTACTGCTTATGCTTATGCTATTGATAAGCTTCAGGATCGTGGTAAGTTCTTCATCGACCCAGGTGAGGAGGTTTATGCCGGTGAGGTAGTTGGTGAGCATGTTCACGAAAACGACCTTGTCGTCAATGTGACTAAGGCAAAACAGTTGACCAACGTCCGTGCTTCTGGTTCAGACGATAAGGCTCGTGTGATTCCAAAGACCGTAATGAGTCTTGAGGAGTGCTTGGAGTATATCCGTGAGGACGAGTATGTAGAGGTAACTCCTAAGAGCATGCGTATGCGCAAGGTAATCCTTGATCACTTGGAGCGTAAGCGTAGCAATAAAGACTAATTAAGTATAGCTTTAAGGATATAAATGAAAAGAGAAATCCTCTCCTATCGGATGTTTCCGATATGGAGAGGATTTGAGTTATTGTACTTTTGCACTTGAATTTCTACTCTGTTTGGACTTGCAGTCAAATGGTTTATTCAATAGGAATCAAAATCACGTAATTATGAAGTTGTGGATTTTTTTCAGGAAGTTTTCCTTGCCCTGTTCGCTGGTCATAGGAGCAGTGGGTTATTTGATTTTTGCATACGTTCCTTTCTTGGAACCATTGGGTGATGCGGTCGGACCTCATTTGGTCAGTCTGATGCCGGTTGTATTGTTTGCTTTGCTTTATGTTACGTTTTGTAAGATAGAAATAAAGGAAATGAAGCCTAAAGCCTGGCATTTTATATTGCAACTGATTAGAACTTCTTTGGCTTTGATGATGGTAGTACTCATCTTTGAGTTTGGTAACGACTATAATACGAAACTGATATTAGAGGGTGCTTTCATCTGTTTTATTTGTCCTACTGCAGCTGCTGTGGCTGTGGTAACAGAAAAATTGGGTGGATCTATCGGCTCGCTTACTACCTATACGGTGATAGCCAATATTTTCACGATGGTTATCATCCCTTCTCTTTTCCCGATGGTAGAAAAAGGTGCTGATGTATCCTTTCTTTATATGAGTTTGATGGTGTTTAGGAATGTGACTACGGTTTTGGTGGTGCCATTACTTTTAGCCCTATTGAGTCGCAGATTCTTGCCGAAGTTTGTGGATAAAGTAAAGAGCGTAAAAGATTTGGGATTTTATATGTGGTGCTTCAATCTGACGATTCTGATGGGCGAGACGGTGCGTAATATCCTTCATGCTACGGTATCCGGTTGGATTCTTGTTCTGCTTCTGATTGTTCCGCTTTTCGTCTGTCTGATCCAGTTTGCCATCGGTAAGGCGGTGGGACGCCATTTTGATGCGAGCATTAGTGCAGGACAGGCTTTAGGTCAGAAGAATACGATAGTGGGTATCTGGCTCACCCTTACTTTCCTGAATCCGTTGGCTGCCGTAGCTCCAGGTGCCTATGTGGTTTGGCAGAATTTAGTGAATGGTTGGCAGTTGTGGTATAAGGAGAAGTATGGTAAACTCAAGTGGTAAAAAAGCATCTTAAGATACTCGTGAATGTATCTTAAGATGCTTTTTCTATATTTCAGTCTTTGACTTTTCCTGATTCTAATCCTGTGTAGGATAAATCAAGTTTTCTTCCTTGATAACGTTCAAGACCTCTTCGAGATATTTCTTGGACTCGTATTTTGCCATAGGCAGGTCGTGGAGCAGATAGTTGCCGCAATCCTTGGCAGCCTGTCCAGGAATCTCGCCTTCGAAGTCTGCGATAAACTTGAAGGTGCGCTTCATCAACTCAACGATGTCCTTGCTTTCCAAGTCTCCTTTGACGAGGAGGTAATTACCTGTGAGACAACCCATCGGACCCCAATATACGATGCGGTCTTTCCACTCTTCGTCATTGCGGAGATAGGTGGCAGCGAGGTGCTCGATCGTATGGATGGCACCGTTGTGGAGACAAGGCTCCTGATTAGGTACCTTCATGCGGATATCGAAAGTAGTGACAACTTCGTTTCCAATTTCGTCCTTACGGCTAACGTATATACCGCGGAGCAACTTGTTATGATTGATAGTAAAACTTGGTATCTTGTTCATAATTTCTAATTTGTCATTTCTAATTTATAATTTCTCCAAGAATGCTTTGGTAACATTGAAAGAACCTTCTGCCATCTTAGCCCAGAAATCAAAATACATCTGCGCCTTGGTGTCCTTGAGAGGTACATCACTGATGATGCGGAAGGAGATGAAAGGAGTCTTGTATATATGGCAGGTCTGTGCAATAGAACAGCTCTCCATATCGACAGCCATTGCATGAGGAAAGTGCTCCAGAATAGAGCGCATCTTCTCCTTGCTATCTACAAACCACTCTCCACTGACAATCTGTCCTGCATGTATCTTAGGATGGATGTTGTCTGGAAGATGATTGATGTCAAGTGCCTTCTCTACATATTCCTTGGGAGTTTTAAAGGTGGCTGGCATACCCAAAATCTGTCCAAATTCACATTCATCGCCGCAATAAGCGTCATGATATACACACTCTGTAGCCACTACGACCTCGGTGACATTGAGGTTGATATCAGCTCCACCAGCAACACCGGATGAGATTACCAGGTCTGGATGGTAATTGTCTATCATTTCTACGGCACCGATGGTACTGTTTACCTTGCCGATGCCGCACTGTTGCATGACTACTTCATTGTTGCCAATCTTTCCAATCACGAAATCCTTGTGGTTCTTTCGCTCTGTCTGTGATTCTGTCAATAATGTCTTGAGTTGCGTGAACTCCTTGTCCATCGCAACGATAATTCCTATTTTCATATATTTATTGTAACTTTTCCGATTGAGAATTTGCCGATATTAAAATCGGCTGCAAAGTTACGAAAAATATCTGATAAAACCTTAGAAGTTAACACCAAAGTTGAGTAGCAGTCCTCCATTATGGGATGTGTCGAAGGTATCATGACAGATGTTTGCCAGACCGATATCGTAGGTAAGGTCGGCATAGAACATATCGTATTGTATGCCACAACCCAGACGGAGTCCTCCATCTACCCGGCGGAAGTTCTCGTCATTAAATGAGTTTTGAGCTTCTCTCTGTTCGAAGTTCTTGATCTTTCCACCAACTCCTGAAGCGAAATATCCTCCAAAAAATGGTTGGAGAGAGAAGTGTGGATCGATATTGTACTTATATTTCAGTACAAGTGGAATTTCAATGTAGTTGAGGTCGTAGGTCATCTTCTTGCCATTAGCCAAATTTTTCTTACCACCTTTCTCTGTATAGAATAAGCCTCCTTCCAGATAAAGTGGCTGGGCATTTGAAAGTGCGACACCTGCCACAACTCCCACGTTGAGACCCGTCTGCCAATTTCCACCATCCAGTCTGCTATCATCCGAATTGACGTAAGAGAAAGAAGGACCAATCCTGAATCCAAAGTAGGAGTCAGGGAAATCATTGTCGTGACGGCCGTAGTCGAGATGACCTGTTTGCTTGTTGTAATATCTGCTCTGTGTATAGTGTTGAGCTGAGGATGGCATTGCGATGAGCAAGAGAGCCATCAGGAGAAATGTAATCTTTTTCATATTTTTCATCAATTTATTAGTTATACCTTATTATATATAAAGAGCTTTTTGTATGATATGAAACTCTTTTTCTGATGCTGCAAAAATACGTATCTTTTCTCATGTTGCAATTAGAGAATCCCTAAAAGAAAAGGGAAATTCCCTATTATAATGGGTAATACCATCTTCTACAGATCCATTTCAGGCAAGTCTGAATGCTTCTTAAGTTATTTCTTTAACACTAAAAATAGCAAAAACTACCTTTTTTATTTTGTATTGTCTTCATTTTGCACTATCTTTGCAGTCAAAATATAAACGTTTATAGAAATAATGAAATTTTTGAAGAAGTATCTACTGGATATTCTGGTAGTAATCGTATTTGCAGTTGTCTCCTTTGTTTATTTCATGCCAGCCGACATGGACGGGCGCATCCTGTTCCGTCATGATGCTGCAGCAGGCAAGGGACTGGGACATGAAAAGGAACTTTTCCAGCAACAGACTGGCGAGGTGACCCGTTGGACAAACTCTGTTTTTGGCGGAATGCCAACTTATCAGATGTCACCATCTTATGAGAGTGGTACTGTTTTGCAGCAGGCTGTCAATGCCTATCATCTCTGGTTGCCTGATTATGTATGGTATGTTTTTGCATACCTCTTAGGATTCTATATCCTGTTGAGAGCCTTTAACTTCCGACAGTCATTAGCAGCATTGGGATCTATCATCTGGGCTTTTTCGTCCTATTTCTTCATCATCATTGCTGCCGGACACATCTGGAAAGTGATGGCTTTGGCTTATTTGCCTCCTATGATTGCAGGTGTCGTATTGGCTTATCGTGGTAAATATTTGTGGGGATTGCTCGTTACTGCTATCTTTGCAGCCTTTGAAGTCAATGCCAACCACGTGCAGATGACTTATTATTACCTCTTTATCATCTTCTTTATGCTTCTCGCATTCTTGTGGGATGCCTATAAGAAGAAGGAAATGGCTCGCTTCGGTAAGGCTACTGCGGCTTGTATCGTGGGTGCCGCCATCGGTATATCGCTCAATCTTTCCAACCTGTATCATACTTGGCAGTACGGTCAGGAGTCTATGCGTGGAAAGAGTGAACTGGTGAAGAAAAACGCTGCTAACCAGACCAATAGCGGTTTGGATAGAGACTATATTACCCAGTGGAGTTATGGTATTGACGAGACTTGGACGCTCATGATTCCGGATGCAAAGGGTGGTGCTTCTGTTCCTTTGGCACAGAACACAAAGGCAATGGAAAAAGCGGATCCTAACTTTGTACAGATTTATCAGCAACTCGGACAGTATTGGGGCAACCAGCCTGGAACAAGCGGTCCTGTATATGTAGGCGCTTTCGTCTGTATGCTCTTCATCTTGGGCTTATTCATTGTGAAGGGACCGATGAAGTGGGCTTTGTTGGCGGCGACCATCCTCAGTGTACTTCTCTCATGGGGTAGAAACTTCATGCCGTTTACGGATTTCTTCTTGGATTACGTTCCGATGTATGCCAAATTCAGGACGGTGGCTTCCATCCTTGTGATTGCTGAGTTTACCATTCCTCTGTTGGCGATGATGGCACTCAAGAAGATCGTGGATGAACCGGAAATATTGACTACCAAGGCCAAACTCGTTTATGCAAGTTTCGGACTGACAGCAGGTTTCTGTCTCCTCTTTGCCTTGGCACCAGGCCTGTTCTTCTCAGATTTCGTGTCTGCACAGGAACTTCAGGCTTTGCAGCAGCTTCCTGCAGAATATCAGGGACCTATCATCAGCAATCTGACTGAAATCAGAAAGGGTATCTTTACTTCCGATTGTTGGCGTTCTTTCTGGGTTATCGTCATTGGCTCGGCCTTCCTCTTCCTTTATAAGATGAAGAAGTTGGGCAAGGAGTTTATGATTGCTGGTATTGCAGTACTCTGTCTGGTAGATATGTGGATGGTCAACAAGCGTTATCTCTATGATGATATGTTCGTGGAGAAGAGCGTGCGTGATACTCCACAGCAAATGACTGAGACCGATAAGATGATCTGCAGAGACAAGTCGCTTGATTATCGTGTACTCAATATGGCATCCAATACCTTCAATGAGAACGAAACTTCATATTATCATAAGAGCGTTGGTGGTTATCATCCAGCCAAACTCCGTCGTTATGCGGAGATGATAGAAGCTTATATCTCTCCAGAGATGCAGAAGGCGATGAAGGCTGTAGCTGAGGCTGGTGGTGACATGACGAAGGTGAATGGCGACAGCATATTCCCTGTGCTCAATATGCTCAACACGAAGTACTTCATCATGCCTTTGCAGGGTGGACAGACTGTGCCTGTGCAGAATCTTTATGCCTATGGCAATGCTTGGTTTGTTGATAAGGTAAGCTATGCAGAAAATGCCAATGAGGAGATTGATAAGGTAGGAAAGATCAATTTGCGACATGAAGCTGTAGCTGATGCGAAGTTCAAGCAGCAGCTCGGTGAAAGTGTGCCTCAGGATGATACTTCTATTGTTAAGTTGACTCAATATAAGCCAAATAATCTGACTTATGAGGTTACTTCCAACAAGGGTGGTGTCATCGTGTTCTCTGAAATATATTATCCTGGTTGGACGGCTACGATAGACGGACAGCCTGCAGAATTGGGCAGAGTGAATTATATCTTGCGTGCCCTGAATGTAAAACCGGGGACTCACAAGGTGGTACTTGATTTCCACCCTACATCCCTGAAGACAACAGAGACCATTGCTTATGTCGGCTACGGTGTACTGTTGATTCTCTTGCTCGCAGGTTTATTCTTTGAATGGAAGAAAAATAAAGTAACAGAAAAATAAGCAATATGGACTTTAGAACGGAAGTGAACATAGAAAAGGCTGACTTTGAGATACAGCCTTCTGACAGACTGCTTTTCGTGGGCAGTTGTTTTGCGGATCATCTCGGCAATCGTTTTGTCGAGAATCGCTTCCGTGCCATGGTCAATCCATACGGAGTCATGTACAATCCTACGAGCGTATATCACTCTGTGGACCGGTATCTCAAGGGGGAACCTTGTACTGCAGGTTTGAAAGCTGGTACTGAATATAAGAACCAAGACCGAAAAGTGGATGTGGCTGTCTTTACGCTCGGAACCAATCATGTATATATCCTGAAGGAAACGGGTGAAGTGGTGGATAACTGCCAGAAGCGTCCGCAACGCCTGTTTGAAGAAAAGGAATTGAGTGTGGGTGAATGCGTGGTAGAACTTTCCAAGGCGGTTTTGGCATTGCTCGGTCAAGAAGTCAGGCACATCATCGTGACGGTGAGTCCTATCCGTTACCAGAAATATGGATTCCATGGCAGTCAACTTTCCAAGGCCACGCTTCTTTTAGCGGCAGATATACTTTGCCAGCGCTTTCCAGAAGTGGTGCGCTATTTCCCTGCCTATGAAATTCTCTGTGACGAACTGAGAGATTATCGCTTTTACAAGGAAGATATGCTTCATCCGAGCGAACTTGCCGTGGAATATATCTGGCAGAAGTTCCAAATGGCTTACTTTGGCAAGACTGCCGAGGACTTTTTAGAGGAATGGAAACCTATCCGTGAAGCCCTTGGACACCGACCTTTCAATCCAGAGAGTGAGGAATACAAGAAGTTTCTTGCCAATGCACAGGAAAAAGAACGGAAATTCATGGAAAAGTACCAGTTGGGGAAATGACATGATTATCTCATATAGAATATTTTAAAAAGTAAGATAATGACTTATACTATCGAAAAGGTAACCACACTGATAGGTGCGCGTCGCTATGGAGACAAGGATACGAATATCGGTTTCATATTGACCGATAGCCGTTCACTCTGTTTCCCAGAGGAAACTCTGTTCTTCGCCTTGAAGTCAGAGCGTAATGATGGTCACAACTACATTCCTGAGTTGTATCGTCGTGGTGTTAGAAATTTCGTAGTTACTAATGTTCCTAAAGGATATGCTTCTGACTATCCGGAAGCTAATTTCCTGAAGGTGGTTAATACGCTGGAAGCTCTCCAGCGTCTGGCAGAGCGCCATCGTGATGAATTTAATATTCCTATCGTGGGCATTACTGGTTCCAATGGTAAGACTATGGTCAAGGAATGGCTTCATCAGTTGCTTTCTCCAAATATGTTTGTCACCCGCAGTCCGCGCAGCTACAATTCTCAGATAGGTGTGCCTTTGTCTGTATGGTTGATGAACGAGCAGACTGAGGTTGGTGTCTTTGAAGCTGGTATCAGTCAGCCAGGCGAGATGCTTGCTCTTCGTGACATTATTCAGCCAACGATAGCCGTGCTTACTTATTTGGGTTCTGCGCATCAGGAGAATTTCGAGTCTTTGGAGGCTAAGTGTCGTGAGAAGATCATTCTTTTCCATGATGCAGAAACTATCGTCTATAATGGTGATGATGAAATTGTTGCCAGGGTGGTAGGCGAATATCATGATTACAAGGGTGAAAAACTGTATTGGTCCTTGAAGGATTCTGCTGCTCCTTTCTATGTGAAAAATATAGAGAAGAAGGGTAATCTGTCTATTATTACCTATATATATAAAGGTGAAGAGGATAGCTATTCTCTACCTTTTATTGATGAGGCTTCTGTCACCAATTCTATTATAGCGGCAGTTGTTTCCCGTAAGTTGGGGTTGACTGCAGAGGAAGTGGATAAGCGTATGTCACTTCTTGAACCGGTAGCTATGCGATTGGAAGTCAAGGAAGGACAGCATGGTTGCACTTTGATCAATGACAGTTATAACTCAGACATCAATTCACTCGATATTGCTCTCGACTTTATGAGTCGCCGTCCAGATCATAAGGGTCGCCGTCATACGTTGATACTCAGTGATATCTTCCAGAGCGGTGAAAATCCTAAGGACTTGTACAAAGAGGTCTCTGACTTATGCCGTAAGCGTGGTGTGGTCAAATTCATCGGTGTCGGTCCGCAGTTGTATGAACAGAGTGATGAGATTCAGATTTCAGAGAAATTCTTCTTCCGTAATATTGAGGACTTTATCAAGAGTGAGGTGTTCGCTTCCTTGCGCGATGAGGTCATCCTGCTGAAGGGTGCCCGTCAGTTTGGCTTTGACCAGTTGACTGAATTACTCGTGAAAAAGGTGCATGAAACCACATTGGAGGTAAATCTGAATGCAGTAGTGGCCAATCTGAACTATTACCGTTCGTTCATGAAACCAGAGACCAAGTTGGTATGCATGATCAAGGCGGATGGTTATGGAGCCGGAGCGGTAGAAATCGCCAAGACATTGCAGGATCATCGTGTGGATTATCTTGCCGTAGCAGTAGCCGATGAAGGTGTTACGCTTCGCAAGAATGGTATTACGAGCAATATCATGATTATGAATCCGGAGATGACAGCCTTCAAGACCATGTTCGACTATGATTTGGAACCAGAGGTTTATTCTTTCCGTATTCTGGATGCGCTGATCAAGGCTGCAGAGAAAGAAGGTGTTACTGGTTTCCCTGTACATATCAAGTTGGATACAGGTATGCACCGTCTGGGCTTTGATCCGGAAAATGATATGGAGGAATTGATAGCACGACTGAAACATCAGAATGCCATCATACCACGAAGTGTGTTCTCGCATTTTGTAGGTAGTGATGATGATTCCTTCGATGCGTTCTCTGCCCAGCAGTTCGCATTGTTTGATAAGGGTAGCAAGCAGTTGCAGGCTGCCTTCGATCATAAGATATTGCGCCATATCTGCAATTCTGCAGGTATAGAGCATTTCCCTGACAGACAGTTGGATATGTGTCGCTTGGGATTAGGACTTTATGGTATCAATTCCCGCAACAACAAGACCATCAACTGTGTAAGTACCCTGAAGACGACTATCCTGCAGATGCATCACATCAAGGCAGGGGAGAGTATCGGCTACAGTCGCAGGACCATTCTGGATAAGGACAGTGTGATAGCAGCCATTCCAATCGGTTATGCTGATGGTTTGAACCGTCATCTCGGTAACCGCCACGCTTATTGTCTGGTCAATGGTCAGAAAGCAGAGTATGTGGGTAACATCTGTATGGATGTAGCCATGATCGATGTGACAGGCATAGATTGCAAGGAAGGTGACAGTGTGGAAATCTTTGGAGAGCAATTGCCAGTGCAAACGCTCAGTGAAATTCTCGACACGATACCTTATGAGGTGCTGACTACGATCAGTAATCGTGTGAAGAGAGTGTATTATCAGGATTAAACAGAGGCGAAAATCTGTTGAAAATGTACAAAATCATATCAATCCCATCCGAAAATATCGGGTGGGATTCTTTTTTAAGTAATATTTTTAATGAAAACGTATTGATTTTAAAGAAAAAAGCGTATCTTTGTGCCCATAAAACTTGAAACAAATCAATGTTGCACCTTTATATGGGTGCCCAAAATTATTAACTAACATTCATTAAAAATTAAAATGGAAAAGGTATTTAGCTATATCATTAGCTTAGGTGCGAGTGTGATGATGCCAATCATCTTTACCGTCATCGGCTTGTGTATTGGCATGAAATTCGGTAAGGCACTGAAGTCGGGACTCTTCGTAGGCGTGGGTTTCGTAGGCTTGGGTGTTGTTACTGCTTTGTTGACAACTAACTTCAATGACCCATTGAAAGCAATTTCCGACCTTTATCATCTGCAGTTAAATGTATTCGATATGGGTTGGCCTGCTGCAGCAGCAGTTGCCTATAATACTGCGGTAGGTGCCTTGATTATCCCTATCTGTCTGGGTGTCAATTTCCTGATGTTGATCACCAAGACAACCCGCACGGTCAATATTGACCTTTGGAACTACTGGCACTTTGCTTTCATCGGTGCGGTAGCTTACTTCGTGATGGGTGAAAGTTTGTTGTGGGGTTATTTCGCAGCTATCGTTTGCTACATCATTACTCTGATCTGTGCAGACTTGACTGCAGAGAAATTCCAGAAATATTATGATTTGGATGGTATCTCTATTCCTCAGCCTTTCTGCCAGAGTTTTATGCCTTTGGCTATCGGTTTCAATAAACTTCTGGATATGATTCCAGGATTCTCTAAGTTGGATATCGATGCAGAGGGTTTGAAGAAGAAGTTTGGTGTATTAGGTGAACCGTTGGTTCTCGGTGTCATCGTTGGTGCCCTGATCGGTTGGGCTGCGCAGCTTGATATTAAGAAGATATTGTTCTTAGGTGTTACCATGGGAGCGGTGATGGAACTGATTCCGCGTATCACCTCTTTGTTTATTGAAGGTTTGAAGCCTATCTCAGAAAAGACTCAGGAATTGGTGAAGTCTAAGTTCAATGGTAAGAAGGTACATATCGGTATGAGTCCTGCTCTTGTTATCGGTCATCCTACAACATTGGTCGTATCTGTCATCTTGATTCCTGCTATCTTGGCTATCGCAGTATTCTTGCCTGGCAACCAGTTCTTGCCATTGGCATCTTTGGCAGGTATGTTCTACCTCTTCCCAATGATATTGCCTTTTACCAAAGGTAATGTAGTAAAGACCCTTATTATCGGTCTCTTTGCTCTGGTAATCGGTCTTTATTTTGTAACCGATATGGCTCCTGACTTTACTTTGGCTGCCAATCAGGTATATGCAGCTACAGGTGATAATGCAGCTCACATTCCTGCTGGTTTCTCTGGTGGTGCTCTCGACTTTGCCTCATCTCTCTTCGGATGGATTATCTATAGAGGTGTGAAACTTTCATACATCGGTATGGGTGTACTCACAGTCATCACTGTAGCTTTGATGATTATCAACCGTCAGCGCATCGTGAAAGAAGAGAAGAAGGCTGCTGAGGATTTGCAGAAATAAACAGAAAGATAGAAATAATTCTGAAAAATAAAAAATAATATAAAGATTTTAGTAATGAAGAAGGTATTATTATCATTTGCAATGTTGCTCGTTGCTGGTGCTGGTTTTGCACAGTGCTGCAAGAGTGCTTATGAAGTGAAGGCAGAAAATGCTTACACTAATTACAATGTTCGTTATGCAAGCAACCCAATGGATGCAAAGCATTACACAACAGACCGTCTTCGTGGTGAATATGCCATTGAGAAGGTTTTTGCTCCAGGTGAGGTAAACTGGACTTACACAATGTTTGACCGTTTTCTGATTGGTGGTGCGCAGCCAACAACAGCTCCTTTGAAGTTGACTTCTATCGCTCCTCTTTATACAGACAAGCCAAACGATCAGAAGAACCTGCTCGATAACCGTGAGTTGGGTATCATCAATATCGGTGGTGAGGGTACTGTTACTGTAGATGGCAAGAAATATACGCTCGGTTTCCAGGAGGCTCTCTATGTAGGTCGTGGCGCCAAGAATATTGAAGTAGCCAGCAAGGATGCCAATAAGCCAGCTAAGTTCTATATGAACAGTGCTTGCGCACATCAGACCTTCCCTACTAAGAAGGTAACATTGAAGGATGCTAACAACATCAAGGCAGGTAGCTTGAAGGAAAGTAATGACCGCGTTATCCATCAGTTGATTATCGATGGTGTTGCTGGTGTACGTACATGCCAGTTGCAGATGGGTGTAACTGAGTTGAAAGAGGGTTCTGTATGGAACACCATGCCAGCTCATACTCACCTCCGTCGTATGGAGACATATCTCTATTACAATGTGCCAGAGGGTCAGAAGATTCTCCATGTAATGGGTGAACCACAGGAGACTCGTCCTATCTGGTTGAACAACGAGCAGGCTGTGATTGCGCCAGAGTGGTCTATTCACTGCGCAGCTGGTACAAGCAACTATACCTTTATCTGGGGTATGGCTGGTGAGAACCTGATCTATAATGATATGCAGGTAGTTAAAATTCCTGAGATGAAATAATATGAAAATAATCCTCTTGTGGGCATCATTTGTCCACAAGAGATTTTTCGTTCTCATTTAAATGCTAATTTTAAACAGACTCTATAATAAGTATGAACGCTATTAAAACAAGTAAGATGTCCAACTTCCGCTGGGTCATCTGTGCGTTGCTTTTCTTGGCAACTACCGTGAATTACATGGACCGTCAGGTCTTGTCATTAACATGGAAAGATTTTATCGCTCCAGAGTTCCACTGGACTGATGATGACTATGGTACGATTACCGGTCTCTTCTCCATTTTCTATGCCATTGCAAATCTTTTTGCAGGTAAGTTTGTGGATTGGATGGGTACTAAGAAAGGTTACCTCATCGCCATCTTCGTATGGTCAGCAGGTGCTGTGATGCATGCAGGTTGCGGTTGGGTAGCTATGCAGGTAGAAGGCTATGATTCTATTGAAGCTTTGCGCCTGGTTCAGGCTGGTAGTGATGCAGCAGTTGCTATTGCCACTATCAGTGTATGGCTTTTCCTTTCCTGCCGTTTGATTCTTGCCGTTGGTGAGGCTGGTAACTTCCCTGCAGCTATCAAGGTAACAGCAGAGTATTTTCCAAAGAAGGACCGTGCTTTCTCTACAGCCATTTTCAATAGTGGTGCTTCTGTAGGTGCATTGGCAGCTCCAGCTACTATTCCTCTCTTGGCTCGCGCCATGGGTTGGGAGTGGGCTTTCATCATTATCGGTGTGCTCGGTTATGTCTGGATGGGTCTTTGGGTATGGCTTTATGACAAACCTGCCAAGAGCAAGTATGTCAATCACTCAGAGCTTACTTATATCAATCAGGATGAGGAAGCTGAGCAGGTTGAGGCTGAAAAGACTGCAGATAATGAGGAAGAAGAGAAGACTATCGGTTTCTTGAAGTGCTTTACCTTCCGTCAGACTTGGTCTTTTATCACAGGTAAGTTCTTGACTGATGGTGTATGGTGGTTCTTCCTTTTCTGGGCTCCAGCTTATTTCTCAGATCAGTATGGTTATTCTTCTGACTCAAGCATGGGTATTGCTTTGATTTTCACCCTTTATGCGATTGTTACCATCTTGAGTATCGGTGGTGGTTATCTGCCAACTTACTTTGTTGATAAGAAGGGTATGAATCCTTATATCGGCCGTATGCGTGCGATGTTGATCTTTGCATGTTTCCCATTGTTGGGTCTGATAGCACAGCCTATGGGTGAGTATAGTGCATGGTGGCCTGCTATCATTATCGGTCTTTTAGGTGCTGGTCATCAGGCATGGTCTGCCAACCTTTATTCAACCATTGGTGATATGTTCCCAAAATCTACCGTTGCAACGATCACTGGTATTGGTGCTATGGCAGGTGGTGTAGGTTCTTTCCTCATCAATAAGGGTTCCGGTATGCTCTTTACCTATGCAGAAGGTCAGGGTGCTGCCTTTACTTTCATGGGCTTTGATGGCAAGCCGGCTGGTTATATGATTATCTTCTGCATCTGTGCAGTGGCTTATCTCGTTGGTTGGTGTATCATGAAGGCATTGGTACCAAAGTACAAGCCAATCGTCGTTGACTAATTAGAGAAAGATATCAAGTAAAAATAATAATCCCTGCTAAGGAAATGATTTTTCCTTAACAGGGATTTCTGTTTATGGGTTAAAATCATGCTCTGCTTAAAGGGGATATTTCTTCCGCTTGGGCAGGCATTTTTTTTTTGCGTGGGCAAGGACGAATTTTTCCCTGCCTACGCAAAAATGAAAGTGGGTGTCTGTCTTTTTTCTCATGAAGACAGGCAACATCTTGCGAATTATGAGCCGAGTGTGGCTTTTATTTTACAAAACCTTGCTGCTTGAGCGCATCCATAAAACCAATGCTCATGGCCTCACAATCTTTTTTCGTATAACGGATGTCTGTGAAAACCTGGGCGAGGGTTTCTACGTTGTTGATTCTTACAAATTCCTTGTTTTCTTCCAAGGATTCCTTTTCTGCATAGAAATCATCTATCTTCTCTGGGGTATAATCGCTGTATGATTCCTGATGAATGATACTACGCAATGGGAGTCTATCGCTCTTGGCAGGATGCTCGTCAGGCCATCCCAAGGTAATGGTGGCTACTGGCATTACGAGCTTTGGTAATTTCAAGGTGTCGATAATCATCTTAGGCATATAGATAGTTGTGCCCAAGAAACAGGTGCCTAATCCTTCTTCTTCGGCTAAGTTACAGAATGTTTGTGTGAAAAGCAAAGCATCTGTAGCCGCATTCATGAATGATAGGATATTGTCATAACCAGGGGTGCCCTTGCGGTTCTCTGCCCAGATGGTTGTACGTCGGTAATCTGCGCAGATGGTAAGTACAACAGATGCATCTGTCACCATAGGTTGGTTGAAATGTGCTGGAGCAAGTGCTTTTTTACCTTCTTCACTTCTGGTAACGACGACACTATAGAGCTGGAGATTGCCCATCGTAGGGGTACGCTCTGCTTCTTCTATCAGCCGATTCAGTAATTCATCGCTTACTTCACGGTTGGAATATTTGCGAATGGTTGTTCTGTTTTTAATTGATTCCATATTCTTTATTTTTGATGTTTCTTGATATCGTTTTCTCCTTATTCTATTGCAAAGGTAAATAAAGTTTTCTAAAAAGTGGCATATACTGCTATCTTTTTAAGAAATATCTCCAAAAACCTTTCATCATTTAGAATAAAAAGTTTAATTTTGCACCAAATTATTAAACGTTTAATATGATTGATACAGAAAATATGACTTTTGAAGAGGCTCGTCTTGCACTCGTGGATGATTTGAAGAGTAGTTTGGAGAACCTGCGCAACCGTTTTGCAGACCAGCAAGTTGATTGGGGTAAGCTGCAAGACAGTTTGCATAAGGTAGTCGGAGATTCTGTCAATATTCGGAATATGCAACCGGATGTGGTTGAGGTGCGACCAAGAGAATTGGAATGTGATGTTGTCCGTTTCCAGAATAATAAGGAGAAATGGGTGGCATTGGTGGGTTTGCTTAATGGTCATCCTTACGAGATATTCACTGGTTTGCAAGATGATGAGGAAGGCATCATGTTACCAAAATCTGTCACCAAAGGTAAAATCGTGAAGACAGTTCTCAGTGAGGGAGCCAAGAGATATGATTTTCAGTTTGTCAACAAGCGTGGTTATAAGATAACCGTGGAGGGATTGAGCGAAAAGTTTAATCCGGAGTATTGGAATTATGCCAAGTTGATTTCAGGTGTGTTGCGCTATCGTATGCCTATCAAGCATGTTATCAAACTGGTTAGTCAGTTGCAGCTCACTTCTGAGAGTATCAATACCTGGAAGGTGGGTGTAGAACGTGCCTTGAAAAATTACTTGAAGGATGATGAACTGCTAACTTCTTGTAGTGATGAACAGCATGATGGAGGAGAACAATGATGAATTTACGTCAGAGCTATATCCTTTTGCAAGACTTGAAGTTTCATGCCTTTCATGGTGTTTTGCCACAGGAAAAAAAAACGGGTAATGATTATCTTGTAAGTTTACGTATCAAATATGATGTTACGAATGCATTGACGAGTGATGATGTCAATGATACCTTGAACTATGCAGAGGTTTATCAGTTGGTTTCCCAGGAGATGTCTGTTCCTTCTCAATTGATAGAAAGAGTAGGAGGCAGAATTGGTGATCGTCTTTTTCGCCGTTTCCCAACTATAGAAGAAATTCATCTGAAAATCATCAAGCAGAATCCACCTATGGGAGCCGATTGTGAAGGAGCTGGTGTGGAATTTCTGTTTGAGCGTTCACTTAATAAATAATAAAACTTTGTTGCATATTTTGGTTTTCTGCCATTAAATGCTTAATTTTGCACAATCATAATAAATAGTATGTTGAAGAAGATCGTTCTTTTGCTGGTTGTATTCTTTATGTTGGTGGCATATTCTTTTGCTGCCAATGATAGATTTACGCTTGTTATTGACCCTGGTCATGGTGGTCATGATGCAGGTGCCATGGGTGCCAGATCCAAAGAAAAAGATATAAACCTACGGGTGGCATTGGCTTTTGGTAAGTATGTAGAACGTAATATGCCAGATGTGCGTGTCATTTATACCCGAAAGACTGATGTGTTCATTCCGTTGAAGGAAAGAGCAAATATTGCCAATAAGGCTGGTGCTGACCTGTTTATTTCAGTTCATACCAATGCCTTGCCTGGTGGTAAGATAGCCAGAGGTTTTGAAACCTATTCCTTGGGTATGCACCGTGCCAAGGATAATCTGGATGTGGCTATGCGAGAGAACTCTGTCATCTCCATGGAGAAGGGATATCAGCAGACTTATCAGGGATTTGACCCGAAGTCTTCTGAAAGCTATATTATCTTTGAATTCATTCAAGGTAAGAATATGGAGCGCAGTGTTGAGATTGCCCGCTCCATTCAAAAGTGTGTTTGCAACGAGGCCAACCGCCCGAATAAAGGAGTTCACCAAGCAGGATTCCTGGTTCTTCGCGAGACCTCTATGCCAAGCTGTTTGATAGAGTTAGGCTTTATCACCACCCCTGATGAGGAGGAACTGCTCAACAATGAATCGCGCGTGGATGATGTGGCTAAGGCTATCTTCCACGGTTTCGAACAATATAAGAACAAGTATGATAGAAGAGTTTCTGTGCCTTATCGTGCGGCATCATCTGCAGACGACAGTGAAATGCCAAAGATTGTGCCAGATACCTATCAGCGCGAGGAAACCAAGCGACAATCGCAGGCAAGGGATACTTCCGTTGGAGAGAAAGACGCTCATGCCCCAATCTTCAAAGTACAGATTTTAGTGAGCAACTGTGTGCTTCGAGCAGGTGATGCGCATTTCAAAGGAGAAACAGGTTATGCAAGTTATCAGGAGGGTGGTATGGTGAAATACACGATGGGCTCTTCTGCTAATTATAATGAGATCTTCCGACTTCGTAAATCCTTGTTGGATAAGTTTCCTGAGGCATTTATCATCGCCTTTAAGGATGGACAGAAGTACGATGTGAATCAGGCAATTCGAGAATTTAAACAGAATAAAAAATAAAGGAGAATGAAAATTACCAAGGAAATAAAAATAGCTCTTGTGGCTATTGTAGGTATTTTGATTATGTACTTCGGAATTAATTTTCTGAAGGGAATCAATCTGTTTTCTTCCAATAACTATTATTATATGACGTTTTCCGACATCCAGGGACTGGGTGCTTCAACGCCAATTTATGCTGATGGTTATAAGGTAGGAACTGTTGATGCTGTGGATTTTGACTATACTCAGTCTGGGCCTATCAAGGTAAAGGCTGATATTGATAAAAATCTGCGCATTCCAAAGGGAAGTCAGGCTGAAATTGTGAAAGACCTGATGGGTAATTTGCAAGTGAATATCTTGTTGGCTAATAATCCTCGTGAACGTATTGAGGCTGGTGGCATTATACCTGGAGCTGTCAATGAGGGCGCTTTGGGCAAGGTCTCGGCTATGGTTCCTACTATCGAGAAGATGCTCCCTAAACTGGATTCTATCTTGGGTAGCTTGAATGCGCTCTTGGCAGATCCTGCATTGGCTGCTTCTTTGCATAATGTGCAAACCATTACGGGCAATCTTACGGTTTCTACCCGTGAGTTGAATACGTTGATGGCAGGTCTCAACAAGCAGGTTCCTGGTATGATCAATCGTGCCAATGGCGTTTTGGATAATACGAATAAGCTGACTTCCAATCTGGCATCTTTGGATGTACAGGGTACGCTGGATCGTGTCAACAAGACATTGGAGAATACACAGGCATTTACTGAAAAGTTGAACAGCAACAAGGGTACTCTCGGCTTGTTGATGAATGATACCCAACTTTATGATAATATGAATTCGACCATGCGCCATGCTGATTCTTTAGTTATCGATTTGAAACAGCATCCTAAGCGCTATGTTCACTTCTCTGTTTTTGGTAAAAAAGACAAGTAATAGAGGCGAATGTCTTTAAAAAGCCGCCTGTGCTTAAATAAAAATAGTCTAAATAAGTGGATACAATGTTTCACGCCCTCGAAATAACTTTCGAACTGATTGTTTGTGAGTTATTTCGAGGGTGTTACGATTTTGTTTCACTCTTTTTCTATTCTTTTCTTTGAAAAGCTTCTAAGTTATTCTACATCAGATAGTTAACCCTAAAAATAGGTCAAAGAACTGAAAATTGTGGATAACTTAATTAAGTGTCTGATAATTAAGAGGTTATAAGACTATATTAAAATAAATTAAATTATCAGATTTGGTGGTCTGCGTTTTATTTTATAATTTTGCAGTGAATTTGGCGTTTTGGGGATGCCTTTCACTAATTTGAGCAATAATTTAAAGCAATTATCGATATAATGTTAGCAAGTCCTAAAGCTCTTTGGGACAATTGTCTTACGCTTATCCGTCAGCATGTCTCTGAGCAACATTTCAATACGTGGTTTAAACCCATTGTTTTCGAGTCGTATAAGCCGGCTACGAAAACTTTGCTGGTTAGAGTTCCGAGTACTTTCTTCTATGAGTATTTGGAAGCAAACTTCGTGGACTTACTGAGCAAGGTATTGCATCAGAATTTTGGTGAAGGTATTCGTCTGACTTATCGTGTTGTGGTAGTCAAGGATGCTCCTGGTGGTACTACACCTTTGCCTTTAGATCCTGATGATGCTAATGACTTGAGTCCTAAGAGTCATCAGGCTCAGGCAGGAAGCGAGACTGCTGCAGCAGGAGAATCTCAAATGGATGATATTGATACCCAACTTGATCCTAAGTTGACATTCAATAATTACATGGAGGGTGAAAGTAATAAGCTTCCACGTTCTGTGGGATTGTCTATTGCAGAACATCCTAATACAAGTCAGTTTAATCCGATGTTTATCTATGGTCCGTCTGGTAGCGGTAAGACACATTTGGTCAATGCCATTGGTGTTAAGGCTAAGCAGATGTATCCGCAAAAGCGCGTGCTCTATGTGAGTGCCCGTCTCTTTCAGACGCAATATACAGATGCTATTCTGCACAATTCAAGCAATGATTTCATCAATTTCTATCAGTCTATCGATATGCTGATCGTTGATGATATTCAGGATTGGGCAGGCAAGGCAAAGACATTGAATACGTTTTTCCATATCTTCAATCATCTCTTCCGTAATGGTAAGCGCATCATATTGGCAAGTGACCGTCCTCCGGTAGATTTGAAAGATGTGCCAGATCGCCTTCTGACGCGTTTCTCTTGTGGTTTGGTATGTGAATTGGAAAAACCGAACGAGCAGCTCTGTGTGGATATCTTGAGTAATAAGATACGTCGTGATGGTTTGAAAATCTCCAAGGAGGTTGTTAGTTTCATTGCTCAAACCTGTAATGGTAGTGTGCGTGATTTGCAGGGTGCCATCAATGGTTTGCTGGCTTATAGCATTGTGTATAACAGCAATATTGATATCCGCTTGGCAGAACGCGTTATCAAGAGAGCCGTGAAGGTGGATGACAAGCCTTTGACGATAGATGATATCGTAGAGAAGGTTTGTACTCATTATAATGTGACTACAGCTGCCGTGAACAGTAAGAGCCGTAAGCGTGATTATGTGGTGGCAAGACAGGTGACGATGTATCTGGCACAGAAATATACCAAAATGCCTGCTTCACGCATAGGTAAGCTTGTAGGAAACAGAGATCATAGTACTGTGATTCACAGTTGTTCAAAAGTGGAAGAGCGATTGAAAATCGATGCAACTTTCAGCGATGAAATAATGAGTATAGAAAACTCGTTTAAGTTGAAAGCGTAATGAAATGTTTTTGTTTTTCTATCTCACGACGAAGCTCCTCTTCTGTAGGCATGAAAGACATATATTTAGCTGCAAAAAGCTGTTCACTTTCATGAAGCACAGAATATTTGGCAATAGTGTTGTCAGTTTCTGTACAAAGCAAAACACCAATAGTTGGATTGTCATCCTCGCCTTTTACAAGGTCGTCATACATACGCACCTGCCCGACATCCTGATGCGTCAGTGAGTGTGTCTTTAATTCAAACAAGACAAAGCGCTTCATCCTAAAATTGTAGAAGACAAGGTCAATATAAAAATCGCCCGTATCAGTCTTGATGTGCTTTTGGCGGTCAACGAATGCAAAATGTACTCCACATCTCTTCAGATTCGTTTCTCAAGTACCACATTCTTGCCTTGGGATTTGTAACAGATAGCAGTCGCCTAATATGAGTCCAGTTAAGATTGTGTACGAACTCGTACACTTTTCTAAAATCAGGAAACAGAATATAGAATTTCCGATAATGTTGAAGATTGTTGAATGTTGAGTGGTCTATATGCCACGATGAAAAGGTGGCGTATAGACCCTTGATTATATGGTGATATTCGTAATCTACATCTCCGCTTTCAGCAGTTTTATCTCCTCTGCTGTCAACCCCGTCATATCCATGACCGATGCTTCATCCAAACCCTTTGCCAGCATCTTTCTGGCAATCTCAAGGCTTCGCAGGTTCATGCCCTTTTCCATGCCTTCCTTCATGCCCTTTTCCATACCCTCAGCTATACCTTCACGCTTGGCTGTGTCTACGGAATTCTTGATGTCGCGATATGCCATCTTGCTGGTCTCGTACTCCCTCATTTCCTGCGGAGTAAACTTGGCTATCTCGGCTTCCTCAAAGAGGCGATCAAAATCGGTCAGCAAGCTGATGTATCTTTCTTCTACCTGCTTCATAATCATCTGTTTTAAAATTCTCAAGCGCAAAGTTACGACTTTATTTTCATATCTGATAGAGATTTTGGGGAAAAGTTTCTGAAAAAGTTAGAGATTGCGTTTTTTTATGTGAGAGGACAAGGGTCTTGATACCTGTTGGATGGATAATATGGTTGTGGTTTTTCGATGCAAGTTCCCAGTCAGATTCTATTTTCTGAAAATTTTTCGTAAGTTTTTATAAGATTTTGTGCGTTTATCACTATTTTTGATTATATTTGCAACCAACATGGAATTAACCTAAACAAAAGTGCAGATATGGTTATGAAACAGAAATTTAAACTCATATTTTATGGTGTAGGAGCGCTGATTTTATTGCCCCAATCCATTCATGCCCAATTTGTAAATATGGAGGGGTTAGACTCTTTACGCCTGTCGGGATCGGTGAGCGTGGTGGAACCTGAACTCCTGAAGAAAGGCGTACTTCACAATGCCCTCGATGCATTGAGTGGACAGACTGCCGGTGTCAATGTCACAACCAATGGACTTGACCGTATCGCCATGTTGAACGCTGTTCGTGTTAGAGGTACTACTTCCATTATGGGAGGTAACGAACCACTTGTTATTATTGATGGCGTAACCTCTGATGTGGCTACACTTGCAACAATTTATCCTGCGGATATAGAAAGTTTTACGGTTCTGAAAAATGCCAGCGAAACTGCACTTTATGGTTCGCGCGGTGCTTCGGGTGTTATTCAGGTGAAAACCAAAAAGGGTACAGGTAAGGGATTTCAGATCTCTTATGAGGGTAGCTATGGCATCGAAGCTATGTATAAAAGTATGGAGATGCTCAATGCTGCTGAATATATTGCGGCTGCACAGAAGTTGGGATTGGAATATAATGACAAGGGATATGATACCAACTTCCGAAAGGCTATCACTCGAACAGGAAATATCCAAAACCATTATCTGGCTTTCAGTGGTGGAAATCCACAGAGCAACTATCGCGCTTCTTTTGGTTATATTGATCATAATACCATCATCCGTAGTAAGGGGTATCGCAATTTAGTGGCTAAGATTGATGTCACTCAGAAGGCATTTAATAATAGGCTGACTGGCGACTTCGGTGTATTTGGTTCTTCATATAAGAACAATGATATCTTTGACAGTCAGATGCTCTTCTATTCTGCCGATGCAATGAATCCTACCTATCCATTCGATAGAGAGAATGGCAGTTGGGTAAAGAATGGAGCGGCTTCGCAGGTGAATCCACCAGGAGCCTTGCTGCAGGAGCGAAATGATAGTAAGAATATGAACTTCAATGGTCATCTGAAGCTGAAATATGATATCTGTAATTATCTGAATGTCACTGCATTCGGAGCATACGGCTATACTTCCAATGAAAATAATCAGTTCTGTCCTACATGGGTTTGGGCGCAGGGCAATCTCTATCGTGGTGAATTCAAGAGTGAGGAATGGCTTGGTAATGTTTCCTTAAACTATCAGCATTCCTGGGGTATTCATAATCTCAAGGCGATGCTTGGCGCAGAATATCAGAAAAATATCCGAACTGGTTTCTGGACTTCTGCCAAGGGAATTACCAACAACGGGATGTATTATCACAATATAGGTGCTGCCGCCTCTCGTCCTTATGGAGGAACGGATAGCAACTATGAAGATCTGGCCTTAGCTTCTGTGATGGGGAATATCGACTACACCTTATTAAATAAATATAGCCTTTCGGTTTCCATGCGTGGTGATGGTTCTTCGATGGTGGGCGATGATCATACTTGGGGTTTCTTCCCATCCATCTCTCTTTCCTGGGATATGAAACAGGAAGAATGGCTCCGTCATATCAAGGATATTACGATGCTGAAACTCCGCACGGGCTATGGTAGGTCGGGTAATCTTGGTGGCATATCTGCTTATACCACGATGAACACGGTGAGACAGAACGGCATTGTTTCGGTGAACAGTTCGCCTACGGTGACGATGGGGATGATCAGCAACAACAATCCTGATTTGAAATGGGAAACACGTGCTACCTGGAACCTGGGTGCTGACCTCGGCTTGTGGAATAACCGGCTGGTTCTGACGGCTGAATATTACTATTCCAAGACTACGGATATGCTTTATGCCTATGACGTGCCTGTACCTCCATTCGCCTACGATAAACTGTTGGCGAATATCGGTTCGATGAGCAATCAGGGTTTAGAGATAGGCTTTTCTTTCACTCCTATTCAGAAAAAGGACATGGAACTGAACATCAATATGAATCTCTCTTGGCAGAAGAATAAACTCCTGTCGTTGAGCGGTGAATATGCTGGTATGCAGATGTCGGCAGCTGATGTGACGGCGATGGGCGCCTTGTCGGGTGCCGGGCAGCATGGCGGTTATAATAATGTGGTCTATCAGATTGTGGGCCAGCCGCTTGGTGTGTTTTATCTGCCTCATTGCAAGGGACTCGTGGAAGATGGCAACGGACATTATCGTTATGACATCGAAGACCTGGATCAGAATGGAACCGTTGATTTGAGTGATGGCGGCGATAGATATATTGCCGGACAGGCTACTCCTAAAGTAACGTTGGGCTCCAATATCAGTTTCCGTTATCGCGACTGGTATCTCTCTCTGCAGATGAATGGTGCTTTCGGACATAAGATTTTCAACGGCACAGGATTGGCATACACCAATATGTCGAGTTTCCCGGATTACAATGTACTGAAGGGGGCACCAGAGAAGAATATCGTAGATCAGAATGTTTCTGATTATTGGCTGGAGAATGGTGATTATCTCAACTTCGAGTATCTTACCCTCGGCTACGACATTCCTATCAAGAAAGGGGTGATACAATCGCTCAGGGTATCAGCAAGCGTGAATAATCTTGCCACAATCACCAGTTACAGCGGATTGACTCCGATGATCAACAGTTATGTGGTAAACAGCACGATGGGTATAGATGATAAGCGGACTTATCCTCTTTACAGAACCTTCTCGCTGGGTCTAAGTGTTCAATTCTAATAATAGATGAGTATGAAACGATATAGAATATTATCTGTTCTGATGGCAGTCTTGGCATTGACATCGTGTTTGAATGAGCATCCGAAAGATCAGCTCGACGAGGATGCCATCTATGGTTCTGCATCGGAGATTTATACCAATGCCGTAGCTTCACTCTATAATTATATAGGTGGAGCCAACGAGAGTGAAGGTATTCAGGGCACTTGTCGCGGCATCTACGATTATAATACGCTGACCACTGATGAGGCTATCATTCCAATCCGTGGCGGCGACTGGTATGATGGTGGTTTGTGGAATGCCATGTATCAGCATCGGTGGACTGAAGATGATGCTTCACTCTATGATACCTGGAAGTATCTCTATAAAGTGATAGTTCTGGCTAATAAGTCGCTTGACATCATTGATGCCAAGTCTTCCATGCTTACTGCCAGCCAGAAAGACAAATTCAAGGCTGAGGTTAGGGCTATCAGGGCTTTGATGTATTATGAGGCGATGGATATGTTTGGCAGGATTCCTGTTGTCTTGTCTTCGGGAGAATCGGAAATCTATCAAACTGCCTCGAAAATGCCAGATATCTCTTTGACAGATACAAACCTGTCGGCACAGAGCGAGCGAAGTGAAACTTTCCGGTTTATCTTCAGTGAACTACAGCAGGTACTTCCTTATCTGTCGGAAGAACATAGTAATAAGGAAGGAAATTATTATGGCAGGATGACGCAGCCGGTAGTCAATTTCCTTTTGGCAAAGTTGGCTTTGAATGCAGAAATATATATGTTTGATGATTGGACCGAGGGGTATGCTAAGCGTCCGAAGGGTAAGGATATTTATTTTATGGTGCAAACAGCCGATGGGGCTTATTCTCTGAAAGGCGGTAAGGCAAGCGAGCATCGCAGCATGAAGTTGAATGCCTGGGAAACCTGCATTTATTATTGTGATAAACTGGCGAGCGAAGGTTATGATTTGGAAGAAGATGATGCTTTCAATTTCTCTACGCATAATGAAACATCGAAGGAGAATATCTTCACGATTCCGATGGATAAGAATATCTATACCAATCAGTTCCATTATCTCTTCCGCTCTTATCACTATACACATGGCGGAGCCTTGGGATGGGGTAGTGAGAATGGTACTTGCGCCACAATCTCTACCATGAAAGCAAACCGCTATGGCGAAGCTGATGAAGATACCCGTTGCAGGATGAACTTTGTGGCAGGTGTGGTGGAAGTAGATGGTGAAAAACTTCTGATGGATAATGGTAAGCCATTGGAATATCAGCCTTTCGAAGTGGCTCAGAACCTGACCAACAGCAAGTATATCAAGACGGCTGGAGCGAGAATGGCAAAATATGAAGTGGATAGAACTTCGTATATGGATGGTAAGTTGCAGAGCAATGACATCGTTCTTTTCCGCTATGCAGACGTATTATTGATGAAAGCGGAGGCCAAGGTTCGTAATGGAGGAGAGGGTAATGTGGAACTGAATAGAATTCGTTCCCGTGTAGGTATGCCAAACCGACAGGCTACGCTCGACAATATCCTAGAAGAACGATTATTAGAATTGGTGTGGGAAGGTTGGCGTCGTCAGGATCTTATCCGTTTCGGAAAGTTTACTGCAGCCTATGATCTTCGTATTCCTTTAGCTGGTGAGTCATCGGGTTATACCACCGTTTTCCCAATTCCTAAGAAATGTATGGAATTGAATAAAAAGTTGGTGCAGAACAAGGGGTATGAGAAATCATTATAAAGAGGTTTATACAAAAAATCATCGGATTCCGCAGAATCCGATGATTTTTTGTTATAACTGATAAAACATCGTGAAAGCCTTGACGCAATACTCGTGGTCGATTACGCTACCTGTTTCTCGACAACTGTGCATGGCGAGGATGGCATTACCCATATCTACACCCTTCAAAGGAATAGAAGAAGCGAGGATGTTACCAAGCGTACTTCCACCAGCTACATCACTGTGGTTTACAAATCGTTGGCATGGTACTCCGGCTGCATCGCAGATGCTGGCAAAGATGGCTGCTGATACAGCATCGCTTGCATACTTTTGTGCTGCATTGAACTTGATGACCAGACCGCCGCCAAGCATTGGGTGATTGGTCGGGTCGAACTTCTCACTATAATTAGGATGCCAAGCGTGGGCATTATCAGCAGAAATCATGAAAGCACGCTCTACTGCCTGGTAGTAAGCCTCCTCTGTGCCGCTCTGAGCAAGGGCAATGCGCTGGAGCATATGAGAGAGGAATGGACTTCCGGCACCCTGCTTGGTCTGAGATCCCGTTTCCTCATTGTCGAAGATGGCGAGAACGCGAGTTGTTTCAAATGCCGAAGTATCAGATGATGAAGTGGCATCTGCTGCAATCATCGCCTCTACACCTGCCCAGCACATAGATAAATCATCAAGTCTTCCTGAAGAGATGAATTCCTGATGCACACCGAAGGTGCAGGCTGGAGTGGCATCAGCCAGATAGAGGTCGAAGTCGAGAATATCTTCTTTCTTGATATTCAGTTCGCCTGTAATTACATTCATCAGGAGATTTCCCTTCTCCAGTTCATCATTGATGATGCCAAGGATAGGGAGAACATCCTTTTGCTTGCTCAATTTTACACCATCATTCACCTGGCGGTTGAAGTGGATGGCAAGATTGCTGATTTGCAGCAATGGGCGCTGAATATGAAGAAGGAGTGTCTGAGGATTCATGGCGTTCTCACCTTTTACAATCACTCTACCAGCTAAAGTCAAAGGGCGGTCGAACCAGGTTGACATGATAGGACCACCATACACCTCGGTATTTAGTTTCACGATGCCACCCTCACAAAGCATCTCTGCATTTGGCTTGATGCGGAAGGTAGGAGAATCGCAGTGAGCGCAAATCATGTGGAAACCGCCATCTGCCAATGACTTCTTACCGATTTGGAAAGCATAGATAGAGGAATCGTTCTTGGTAACAAAGAACTTGTCGCCAGCCTCAACCTTACCCAAAGGCTCCTGTGGGTTGATGCGATGGAAACCATTCTTCTCCAATTCTTCAGAGATATTCTTCACTGCCAGAAAGTTTACTGGAGAAGCGTCAAGGAAGGATAATAATCTTTTAATCATACTTTATGTCTTTATTCTGTTTTCAAATTGCCGAATGCAGCTTATCTTATGCAAAGATAATGCAAATGAGCGCAATGAAAACTTGTTTTCAAATTGCTGAGTGCAGCTTATCTTATGCAAAAATACAACATTTATTTTATTTAATCTCATAATTCTACTTGTTTTTCATTTTTTTTTATCAGAATGAACATAGACATGGAATGGAATAGCCGTGGAAGCAAGGAGAACATGAGGCTCAGTTCTTCTTCCAGCCTCAAAGCCAAGCTTTACAAGGCTTTCTGCAAGAATCGTTTCTCGGTTACGCTTGAAGCTAACGACATCTTCAACATAAGCAACCATGACATACAATTCTATAGCAAGGATGTTACTCTTTGGTAACACAGTTCGAACGATAGCTGTTAAGGAACAAGATGCTGATCAAGAGGAATTGAATCGTTTCGAAAAATAAAGAAATATATTTATATGAAAATAATGAAGCCTGCTTCAATGCGTGTTGAAGCAGGCTTCGCTGTTGATTGAAGTAAGTTTCGATGGCGAATGAAGCTTACTACGTTTTTATGCTCATTTGTATTCCTTTATGCTCCGTGGAAGAGGTATTCCTTTTGAATCTTCTCCGTGAGTCGAGTAAAGAGTTCTTCCACCAATTCATCTGCCACTTCGATGGCGTGGTTCAGAACCTCATCTGAGAAGTGCTGCAAGAGGTCTTGGGCTTTTATCGGGCTTTCCTTGTAAAGCTTCAAGTACTCTGTTTCCATCTCCTTCTGACGTTGGTCGTTCTCAGCCTCCAACTTGGCGTAAGCATCCTTAATGATAGGAGCGAAGGCATTATAGTCGGTCATGCCGAGTGTCATCACCTTGCGGAAACGCCAGTAGGCACTGTCGTCCTTGCATCTGCCATTAGCCACATGGGTGTAAAGCTCAGGGAAGGTTTTTACTCCCTGGTAGAGTGGGAGGAAGACGCTGAGATCGCCCATGCCGAATGCGACGTAGGTGATGTGACCTATGGCATGAGGCAAATCCTTTCTTACCTGGATGATGTGGGTCTGCGTGGTGCGGAAGATAGATACAGGGCGATAAGGCTCTTTTCCATTCTCATGCAGATATGGATCATGATCGGTATGGTCATAATGGAAACGGAAGGCGGTGCGGAGGTCGGTGAGCGAGATCTTATGCGCAGCCTTGGCAAAGACAGGGAAGGTATTCTTGGTGACATCATTCTGGATGGCTGGTGAGAACATCTGCTGTAAACCCCATACACGTGGATAGTTATAGGTGGTGTCGAGTTCCTCATCACGAGAGTATGCCTTATGGAAATCGAACTTCGCCTTACCATGCTTGTCTTTCTCTGCCTCGGCATCATTTGGATCGTAAAGACCATTCTTCTCGGCAAACTCTATCAAGTCGGGTGCTGCCATGAAGTTCTCCTTGTCCTCTGGTGCGTAATCACGGAAACGGCTTTGGTTACCGGTAACGAAGTACTGGTCCTTTGGCATACGGCAAGCCAACCACTTATGTCCGCAAGCATTCTCCAGATACCATATCTCCTTGTCGTCGATGAATCCGATGCCGAATCCTTCTGCCGAACCATATTGCTCGATGAGCTTGCCCAAGCGTGCAGCTCCCTCACGAGCGGTGTGAACGTATGGCAAAACGATATTGTAGGTGCAGTTCTCGGCAAGTCCATTCTTCACGTATGGGTCAAAGGCAAGTGCTTTATCGCTTGAAAAGATGGTCTCTGTTGAACTCATGCCCACGCCAGCCGTATTGAATCCTGCGCTTCCCCATTCGCCAGGGAATTGGTAATCTGGCAATCCTGTATATCCCAAAGCCTCCTTAGGTAGTGGACAGCGGAATTTGCTGTCCTTTGCCACAAATTCCTCAGAGCCAAACTTTGTATCCTCATGTACTTCGATGTTGATGGCCATCAGCGCATCGAAGTCGCTGGAACGGCAAAGGTATTTGGCGCCATCTGCACTCTGCTCTTCGCCTACGATGATGGTGGTACACTCAGAAGGCAGCTTGCTGGCTCTCTTCTCTACATTCTCGAAAGAATTGTTTATTTCTTTTTTCATAATCGTTATGTTTTATGAATTGTATGGCTGCAAAAATACAGTTTTTCTTTTAAAGTACAAGATATTTTCAGCAAAATTAAACTTTAAGTTCTGTTGCGCAGTGTGCAGCAGAGAATATTCAAGGCATAAAAAGTAAACCAAAATCAGTTCGCTCCAGGGGAAATAGTCAAGGTGAGTGTGGATGTAAGGAATAAGTTAAATAACTACAAGAATCTCCTTGGAAGTTTGGCATTATGCTTTTAAAACATTATTTTTGCAAAACGTAATAATTGTAGATTTTTAGAAAAATTCAAAAACAATGGAGATAGTAATCGGAATCATCATAGGGCTTGTCATCGGATTTGTTGTTGGCAAGCTGATGGAAGCTAAAACTGGTGGAGAGGAAAAAACACAACTGATAGCAAAAGTGCAGGTACTGGCGGCTAACATTGAGCAGGATAAACTACATCATGCTTCTGAGATGAAAGGTATGAAGGATTCTCATGCTTCTGAGGTTCATTCCTTGAAAACTCAGATGGAGAACGAGCGACAGTATGCTGCGAAACTTCGGGCAGAGAGCGACCAGCAGTGGGCGCAGAAACTCGAAAACCTCAAGCAGGAGATGCAGCGGATGAATATCGAGCAGCAGCGGGTGGCTGCAGAACAACTGGCTGCCAAGCAATCGGCTTTGCAGGAAAACAACCGTCTGCAGATGGATGAACTCTTGAAACCGATCAAGGAACAGTTTGCTGATTTCAAGAAATCGGTGGAGGAGAGCAAAACGCAGAATGAAGTAAACAAGAAAGAACTGCAGAATACCTTCGAGGCTACGATGAAACTCTTTCAGCAGGAACAGCAGCAGGCTGTATTGAGCCTGAAAGAGCAAACGTCCAAGATTGGTTCTGATGCAGCCAATCTTACCAAGGCATTGAAGGGAGATAGTAAGATGCAGGGTGACTGGGGAGAAATGGTCTTGGAAACCATCTTGGAGAATAGCGGATTGAGAAAAGACGAGGAGTTCTTTATCCAGGAAAACACCAAGGACGAGAATGGCAAGAATTTCCGCCCGGATGTCATCGTCCGATTCCCTGAAGGAAGAAGTGTGGTCATCGACTCTAAGGTTTCGCTTACTGCCTATACGGATGCCCTTGCTGCTGAGGATGATGCAGAGCGAGACAGATTGATGAAGGCACATGCACAGAGTGTTCGCAAGCATATTGATGAATTGGCTGAGAAGGATTATTCCAAACTGGTAGAGGATGCCATCGGTTTTGTGCTGATGTTTATTCCGAATGAAACCAGTTATATTGCTGCTATGAGACAACAACCGGAGTTGAGTCGCTATGCTTATCAGAAGAAAATCATTATTATTTCTCCAAGCAACCTCTTGATGGCGCTACAACTCGCTTATAATCTCTGGCAATATGATCGCCAGAATAAGAACGTGGAGAAAATTGTTAAGACTGCTGCCGATTTATATGATAAAGTTGCTGTCTTTGAAGATACTTTTACCAGTATAGGTGATTTAATTACCAGACTCTCTGGAACCTTTGATAAGGCTAAAAAGCAACTTTATGATGGCGCCGGAAATGTCATGCGAAGGGTGGAAAGTCTGAAAGGACTTGGTGTAACTCCGAAGAAGCAACTGAAGGCTTTAGAGAAATAAAATGCCTTTTTAGGTGGCCTGTTTTTCATCTACATATATGGTACATAATATATAGGAGTAAATATACATAAAACAATATCAAAAGGATTTCAATATGAAACTAAACGACATTCTTTCTAACAATTTTAATGCTGAAGAATGGGAGGCGAAAGGTTATCAGCTTCCTCAGTATGACATCGCTGCTGTAGCCAAGAAGACTCATGAAGAGCCTACTTGGGTTCACTTTGGCGCAGGTAACATTTTCCGTGCGTTCCCTGCCGCTATTCTCAACGATGCACTTAATACGGGTAAGTATGACCGTGGTGTCATTGTGGTTGAAAGTTTTGACTATGAAATTATCGATAAGGCTTATCGTCCTTACAATAACCTCTCTCTTCTCGTAAGCCTCCAGTCTAATGGAACCATTGAGAAGAAGGTCATCGCTTCTATCACAGAGAGTCTCAAAGCCGACAAGCAGTTTGGTGAAGACTGGGCTCGTCTGGTTCTGATCTTCCAGGCTCCAAGTCTGCAGATGGTAACTTTCACCATCACCGAGAAGGGATATTCTTTCAATGATGCAGACTTAGCTCGTGGCCTTGATGCAGTATTTGCTATGGGTAAGTTGACTGCCCTCCTTTATGAAAGATACAAGGCAGGTAAGTTGCCTGTCACCCTTCAATCTACTGACAACTGTTCTCACAATGGCGATCATGTAAAGGCTGGTGTGAAGGCTTATGCTGAGCGCTGGGTAAAGGATGGCATCGTTGAGGCTGGTTTCCTGGATTATATCAACGATAGCAGCAAGGTTACATACCCTTGGTCTATGATAGATAAGATTACTCCACGTCCTCATGAGAAAGTGCAGGCGATGCTGGCAGAGGATGGCTTTGAGGACAACGAAACCATCATCACCGAAAAACATACTTTTACAGCTCCTTTTGTGAATGCTGAGGAGGTGCAGTACCTCGTTTGTGAGGATACTTATACCAATGGTCGTCCACCATTGGAGTTGGGCGGTGCACTCTATACCACCCGCAAGACGGTGGATGAGGTAGAGACCATGAAGGTAACCACCTGTCTGAACCCGCTGCATACTGCTATGTCTATCTATGGTTGCATGCTCGACTATACTTTGATTTCTGCCGAGATGGCTGATGAGGACCTGCGTACCTTCATCCAGAAGATGGGTTATATCGAGGCGATGCCTGTGGTAACAGACCCAGGAGTCTTGAATCCATACGAGTTTATCGGTACCGTGATCAATAAGCGTCTGCCAAACCCATTCATGCCAGATGCTCCTCAGCGTATCGCTACTGATACCAGTCAGAAACTTTCTATCCGCTTCGGTGAAACTATCAAAAAGTATATCGCTCGCGGTCTCGACAAGAGTAATCTCGTATTGATTCCATTGGTATTAGCTGGTTATGCCCGCTATCTCAAGGCTTTGGATGACAATCTGAAACCATTCGAGCCATCTTCCGACCCATTATTGGCTGAACTTCAGGCTATTGTAGCTCCTCTGGAAGTAGGTAAGGCAGATCAGGACTATTCTTGTCTCAAGAATCTCTATACCCGTAAGGATGTATTTGGTCTCGATCTCTACGAAGCAGGTTTCGGAGAGCAGATAGAAGGCATGGTGAAGGAACTCTTTGCCGGCAAGGGTGCTGTAAGACAGACATTGCATAAGTATGTTTCTGCGAGATAATTCATTTTCAAACTTATACATTATATAATATATGGAAAGAACATGGCGCTGGTTTGGCAAGAAAGATAAGATTACGCTTGCACAGTTGAAACAGATAGGTGTTGAGGGCATCGTTACCGCATTGCACGATGTTCCTCTGGGCGAGGTTTGGACGCGTGAGAAGATTCATGAACTCAAGGAGTACATTGAATCTTACGGTATGAAATGGAGCGTGGTAGAGTCTTTGCCTGTGGTTGAAACCTTGAAATATGGCGGTCCTGACCGTGATCATCAGATTGAGGTTTATAAGGAAAGTCTCCGCAACTTAGGTGAGGAAGGCATCAAGTGCATCTGTTACAACTTCATGCCGGTTTTAGACTGGGCACGTACCGATTTGGCACATGAGAATCCTAACGGAGCCAACAACCTCTATATGAACTGGGGCGAGTTTGCCTACTTCGATATCTATATCCTGCAGCGTGAAGGCGCTCGTGAAGATTGGGCTGAGTTCTCTAAGGAACACAAGTGGGGTAGAGACCTCGTGGCTGAGGCTGATGAAATCAAGAAGACTTCTACGCCAGAGCAGGATCATGCTTTGGTAGAGAACATCATCATCAAGACCCAGGGCTTTGTATCCGGTAATTTCAGCGAGGGTGATGCTGCTCCTGTACAGAAATTCCGCGATCTCTTGAAACTTTATGATGGCATTGACAAGAAGAAGTTGCAGGAGAATATGAAATACTGGCTGGAGGCCATCATGCCTATCTGCGATGAGTACGATATCAATATGTGTGTTCACCCAGATGATCCTCCTTATCCAGTATTCGGATTACCAAGAATCATTGGTCGTGCCGAGGATATCCAGTGGATGTTGGATGCTGTGCCAAATAAGCACAATGGTTTGACATTCTGTGCTGGTTCATTCTCTGCCGGCGAACACAACGACTGTGTGGTTATGGCTAAGCAGTTTGCCGATCGCACTCACTTCGTTCACCTGCGTTCTTGCTACATCTTCCCTAATGGCAACTTCACGGAGGCTTCCCACTTAGGTGGTCGTGGCCATCTGATAGAGCTTTGCCGCATCTTCGAGAAGGCAGAGCAGGAAGGCAAGTGCAATTCTGGTCGTCGTCTCCCTATGAGAGTGGACCATGGTATGACCTTCACCGATGAGCCTGGCGGCGTATTCGATGAGAGTAACCACGGACACAATGCGGGTTACACTCTTCTGGGTCGTATGTTTGCCATGGGTCAGATTCAGGGCGTCATCGCCACCGTGGATGATGAACTCGGTATTGAGTACAAACAGCCAGGATTTTATGATTAGTTAATATGGATTCCAGAGTTGAACATCCATAACTTTGTTGCCACTATGGTTAGCGCTATCTCCTTCGAGGTACTGCTCCATAGTGGCTTCTTTTTGTTTGGTCACTTGGTGCCGATAATAGTAGGATATGCCAATGGCTACAGCCAAGAGAAAGACTATGCAGCCAAGAAGTATGATGACATTTCGGTTCTGAGGCTTTTCTAATAGTCTTTTGCGCAGAATCTCAATGCTGCTTGGGCGCAGCAAGGGATTGTGGGTAGTGCATATCTTAGCAATTTTCTCCAGTTTTTTATCTCCGATAGATGTGGCTATTTCTGCGATGACCATTCCCAAGGAAAAGATATCAGTCCTCGGTTCTGCCTTTGCGTCAGGCATGAACTGTTCTGGTGCGATAAATCCTGTAGTGCCAGCAGGATGCTTGAGAATGAAGAATGCATCGCTGTCTGATAGTCCGAAGTCGATGATTTTCACATTCTGTCCTGTATGAGTAATCATAATGTTGGATGGCTTGAGGTCCCGGTGTATAATCTGTTTGCTGTGCATATACTCCAAGGCGTTCATCAACTGAAGGATGATTTTACGACCAAGTTCATGGGTCATTGCTTTCCTGTTGATGAGGCTTTTGAGCGTCTCGCCGTCTATGTGTTCCATCACGATGGTGGTTCCTAATTCTGGAAGTTGCTCAAGGCTGAGGGTTCTACAGATATTGGGGTGTTCCAACTCCAATCCAATCTCAAATTCCTTGGTGAGGGCTTGTTGATAGACTGGTGTGTAAAGAAAGTCCTTCTTGAGGCATTTTAAGACGTAGCGTTTGCCGTATTTGGTGGCAGTGAAGAGTCGAGTGTGACCGGATTGAGACACGTAGTATTCCTGTAGATTACTATAGGTATTTTCTATAGGAGTGGATTCAGAGCTGTTCGTATCCTTGTCGAGATCTTCTGTATATCCAGAGTTTGACTCGGGATCATTGTTTTTTCCTGTTACTTTATCTTGCTTGTCTGGCATATTCTGAAAAGTTGATTTAGCGTGATTATTACTTCATGACATTGATAAGTGTGAGACCGCCATTCCTTCCTGCTACAAAGGCTGCTGTTCGTTTGCCTTTTCTTTCTATATAAGGCAGATACAGAGGCTGTTCCTTGATAAAGCAGCCTGTGACAAACTTGTCGCCTATCTGCAACTTACTGTTTTCTGATCTCAGGACTTCATAGGTGCTTTCACCCAAATAGCGAAGTCGCAGTATTCGGTTGGGACTCCAGCCGATGGATATTTCCTTTCCTTCTTGCAAGTCGTTGCTTATCACTTGTTGTGCCATGAAAAAGGATGAGTTATACTTCGTGCTGTCCTTCAGCCATTTTGTAAACTCTGCGTAGTTATTGTAACCTATATATTGAGCCAGGGCATCAAGTGTTATATTTCTTGGCTTGTGGTCGTCGTTTACGTAACCGTATAGGCGTTTGAGGGTGGAGGAGGATATGCTCTTGCCCCATTTTTGTTTGAGGTAGATAGAAAACTCCTCGAAGTCAGTAGTAGTACAGAGCATCTTTCCGTATTTTTGCTCGATGAGCGATTTCAATTCTTCTATTTCTGGAGTTGTCATAATCTGTCGTTTTTATAATCCTTTTTTATCTGTTGTTTATCACTTGGAAGAGTCACTTTTGATGTTCTTGAATTGTTTCCAAATAACATCTCCTTTGTAAAATGCAGCTTTTCCTGTTGGCACATGAACGATGCAGGTATTGAGAAAACTGGTGCCTCTTGTGGTGAAGGCATGTGAACTGCATACTGGTGGAAGTTTTGCCTCCACATAGATGTCGGTAAGGGGGCAGAGGTCGAAGGCATAGTCAGAAATAGCCTCTGTCTTACTGCCTATCCTTACTACTTTCAACTGTTTGCAACCTTGGAAAGTGCTTGTCGGGATTCGTTTCAGGTTGGCAGGTAACTTTACTTCTTTTACCTTGCTGTCCATAAAAGCTCCTTGACCTATTTCGTTCATGTTGTCAGGAAGAATGAAAGTCTCGATGCTGCATTCCTTGAAGGCATAGTTACCGATAGAAGTGATGGTGCTTGGCAAGGAATATTCTCCTTGCTTGCCCATTGGAAACCATAAGATGTTGGTTTGTTGTGCATTGAGTAACACTCCATTGACGCTGCTGTAGTTGGAGTTGGTTTCTGAAACTTCTATGTCTCTCAGCGCCGTACAACCGCTGGATGGCAGCAGATTGCTTACCGAAGCAGGTATTTCTATCTTGGCGAGTGACTTGCAATTCATAAAGGCATCCTTTTCGATGGTTGTGACATCTGTAGGTAGGATAACATTTGTGAGATAATCGCAATTGGCAAAAAGTCCTTGTCCGATAACGTGGTCTTGGACATATCTGTTAGCCCCGTATGGTCCGCCTCCAGCCACAATTTTTACATCTGTCATATCTATGGAGGCTAATTTGCCAGGAGTGTCGCTCTCGTCTAAGTTTCTTCCCATCATCTTTCTGAGGCAATTCAGGTCGTCTCCATTCATTTGACCCGCCAAGGTGAGTGATGTGTAATCATATAGATTGTTGCTCAAAAGGGACTGCAATTCACCTGCTTCTTTAAGCATGATGGCATCGTTTGTTGTTGTATAGGTGATACAGTCACCGATTGTTTCTCCCATGCGGCTTTTGGCATACGGCCAAATCTTATAGGTCGTATTGAGAGTAAGTTTTCCTATAAGGAGTTTCTGTTGTCCCAAGCCTCCAGAGTAGTTGGTAAGAATTTCTTTTGTGGCATTTTTACCTGGAATTTCTTTCTCCATGTTCTCTTTTTCAGACTGGGTTTCTGTAGCGCTTTGGGATGCCAATTCGTAGTAGCATCCTGTTTCGGTAATGTTCTCTCCGCCATCTTCCAAGATGTCGTAACTGACGAAGGCACTTGTTGGGCCATGACTTAACAAGGTTGTATTTCCTACCTTTGGCTTCTCGTTGGGTAGTGTCGTAAAGTTCATCATGTTTCCAGATGTGATGGTTCGTCCATTGCTGCCTTGCAACATATAATAATAGGTGTTGCTTGCAATGAGATTTTTCAGACGAACGGAGACGCTGTTTTGCTTTGATATCTTTTCACTTTCTGTTGTGATAGGGACAGTCTGGTCCATATTCTCCGTTGTTCCATATCTGAAATAGAGTTGAGGCATGTCAGCATCTCCTTCTATTTCGGCAATACCGTTCAGGGTCGCTTCATTTCGAGTGATGTCGGTAGCAGCCAAAGTCGATAGGTGCGGCTCCAGGTAAGATGGCTTGTCGCTGCTGCATGAAGCCATGAGTATGATAATCGCAAGATTGATGATAAGATGTTTCATTTCTTTAAAATATTTTGATTCCCAATCCGATACAACCTTCCCATTGTTTTCCTGCAATGGTCATGGTGGAGGCTGTCATAGTAAACCTGTTGAAGGAAGCAAGTACACCTGCTTCGGCTGATACGCCCTTATGGGTCAATCCTTCGTTGAGGAGATATCCGCCACCTTCGCTTTCACTCCTTTGCCAGGCAGTTGCGCATCGTCCGTATCCTATGCCTTCAAAAAATCGTATGTTACGACTTATATGGTGGATGGCTCCAAGGGTCAGCGTGTAATTGCTATGTCGTGTCTCGCCTGTGAAGTAAGGCTTAGTGCCATTGGTATCGATGCTTCCGTCTTTTTGGCAATTGCCGTCTGTATTCCCGATGGTTCGTAAGTCGCTGCTCGCATGGAGGAAGAAACCATGGCGTTTCATCATGGCAAAGAAAATTCCGTATGATGGACCGTCTTGGTGGAGTGCCACAGTAGCTAAGGTGTAGATGGAGAGAGGCATCTTGGGCTTAGTTCGTGGTATTGTTATCGTGTCGGTCACGGTCTTTACTTCTACGATGGTGTCGTGAACTTCCGTGATCGTTGGTTTGGGGAGGTTGAGCTTCAACTCGTAGGTCATGCGACTCTCCAAAGGCTTGTCCAACTTGTAGTCTCTAATCACGCCCCATTCCGGGTGTTTCAAGGTTAGCATCTTGGTACCTTTGGGTAGATAAAGCCATATTTCGCCCACTTCGTCCTTGCGTTTCACAATTCCTAATGGGGTGGAGAAAGCAAAGTCGGTTGGCGCCTCTACCTTCATGAGTGCACAAGCCTCGTCATTGAGGTCGCGTACATTGTCAATGAAGGCGCTTACATCGTTGGGTAACAAGCGGAAGCTTGCTACCGAGAAGTCTTGGGCTGAACTGGAGAAGGGCATGAGTAGTAAGAACATGATGGTAATCATGATTCCCGCTTTCCTTTTCTTTACTCTTTTGATGGTCTTTTCAAACTTCATACCTTAATTATATTATATGTAAGTCTATTGTAAATTGAAGTCTTGTATGTTGATGATGTCTCCACTCCCTCCTACCGTAGAGGCAGGTTGCCATGTTCTGACATGGATGAGTGGCATCGATTTGTTTCTGAAATCCCACAACAGAAAGAGATAACCGTCATCATAGTATCGGTCGCTCTTGTATTGTTGTCTCAGAGTTACACCATAAATGCCGTCCAAGGTAGGATGTCGCATGATACGAAAGCCTGAGAACTTGACCTCTATCTTTTGGTTTGTTGCAAACACCTTGTTGAGACGGTTGATATATTCGTGCTTGGAATGGATGGCGTATGTCACCTTATTCTCAGCTTGTATCTTATTGTCATTTGCTGTAGTCTTTACTACATTGCCCACGATGATAAGTGCCTTGTCGCTAAACACCTGTCTTAGGAAATCAATGTCTTTGGTGGTGTAGGCGGTGCGGAAATGTTCGCAGTAGTTGAGGATAGTGTGGCGACGGTTGGCGTCGGTTTCGTTCAACTTGCCTTGCATGATTTTGGCTGCTTCCTTGTAGAAGGGGTTGTTTTGTGCCATCGTGTGAAGATCCACTTGCGAGAGCACCTTCCTCCTATTGGACTGTTCGGTTGATTGCACCATAGATGTTCCTTCGTGTACGGTTGTTGTTGCCCCTTGATAGGTTGCATTTGTGTTAGATGGATTTTCTGATGATGTGTTGGCGGAACTTGTATTCAAGTTCTTATTGTTCTCATGAACGGAAACAAAGCCCTCATGAGTGAAAGTCACCATACCTTGTCGGTCAATGAAACCCTCTCGATGCGAGACTTGTTCCCGAAATCGTAACAGTCCGTTGCGAAAGCGAGTGTCGAGCAGACAGTTGCGTAGGGGGATGACGAACAGTTCTTTACCATCGGCATCCTCCACGACATAGCGCTTGCCGTCCTTTCCGTAGTCTTGTTCCACTAATTCCAGTCCTTCGTTCAAGCCATACCTTGTTTCTTGTCTGTCATCTTCCTGGGAAGTGAATGACGGGAGCCACAAAACTACAAGCCATGTTCCGAGAGTGAGAATTAGTAAAGACAAAACATATATCGTTTTTCTCATTCGTTATGATAGTCAGTTATTTCCTATTTCTATGATAATCTTTGTATAGATGAAACTATTGCCAGTTCTGGATTTCTCCACCAATTTCAATCTTCACTTGGTCAGGGTTGTCCGAAATGATAAGGTTGACGAGGTGCTCTGTTCCCGGTTTGAACTGGAACTTGCTTTCAAAGAGATAGCTTACGCCCTTCATTACGACTTCGATGAGCGGCATGCGATTCTCAATTCGTTGCGGAACGATGATAGCGGAATATATGTAGTTGTCATCTTGGTGGGCAATGATGGACTGGCGATAACCTTTCATATAGCGCGTTGCTACACCAGCCTGTAGGTCGATGGTAGCAGAAGGAACAGTATTATGAACATATACAGCAGCAGTTGTAGGCATCTCTCCTTCGAAGTCTTCTCCCTTGATGAGTCTGATGGTCAGTTTGCTCATGATATGCTTGAAATTGAGAGGTACTGGTGCTGTTGACGCAGCTATTCCTTTGGTTGTAGCAAAGAGTAAATCGCTTGCCTCGTATCCGCCGAGTGATGTCCCTGATTTATGGGTGCTTTGGTCTGTACTCACATTGAACGGTTGGTCCTCGATACTACTCAATTTATTGATATAAGGGTAGTAAGCATAGGCATTGTAAGTGCCTTCGTCCCAATACAGAGTATGAGCAGGGGTCCACTTGCCACCATCGTAGGTAAGGGCAGCATTGTTCACGAGGTTTCCGCCGATTTCGAGAGGTAAGTCGGCTTTTGCTACGAAAAGTCCTATCTTGTCATTTTTCTCAAAATCAGTTTCCGTAGCACGTGTATTCTTGGGGGTAAGTTTCTTTCCTGGGTGACTTACCGTAAAGGTCATCGGAGTCGATTTGGCATCCAGGGAATGAGCATCTTGAAGATTTTCGTCTCCGCAAGATGCTAAACCTAAGATGAGGCTCCATGCTATGCACGTATGTTTGATGATATGGTTTCGTCTCATGTTTCTTCTTTTTATATTTCTTTTTTCTTATGAATGAGAAGAAGTTATTTGCGTCTTCTTACTTTTTGCATTTTCAGAGGACTTCCTTTGTGGAAAACAGGAGCGTGCTGGTAGGTTCCTGCTATTCGTTCATCTCCATTCATTCCAAAGGCACGACTCTCCACCACACCAGCGTCTCGCTTGTCATTCTTCACGAAATCCTCGAAAGTGAAAGTCTCTCCAGCGTACTGCTTGATACGCTTCACGATGCTCTCACGGCTGATGGTGCTATAGTAAGGAATGTCGTTGTTCATGCAAGAGTTCGGTTCCGAACGGAAAACGCCTCTGGTGTGCATGAATCCACCCTCGTAAATATCCACGATATCGCTATAACGGTCGTCGTAGATGAGGTGGCTCCAATCCACTTCGTGCATTTTGCCCGTAAGTGAAAGGTTGTCGTACCATCCAAGACTCTTAGCCCAGTTGAACTCATCCACGTGCCCACAGCAAGAACATCCACAGGCATCAATGAAAGCATTGTGGTAAATGTATTCATCGCCGAGCTTGCCAAATCCATGACCGCCTGCCTCATGCTGGATGACTCCACGAGTGTCGAGTGGATAGTCATACGTGCTAAGAGGACAAAAAGCGATGGCTGAGCCATCTGCCCACATCTGGGTGATACCACCATAATCGGTAGAATTCGGTATGATGATGATAAGCGTCTGGTTCAAGTTGTCCTTGTTGACGGTAGGTGCACCTAATACGTAAGAGAAGATCTCATCGTAATCAGCTTTCAGACCTACGCCCGCAGTAAAGGTCGTATTGAAGCGATTGTAACGAATCGTGTTCACTGTTCCGATGCCACTTTCTGTAGATAGCGGCATGGCTGTGTAGATGTTGAAATATTCACGATATGTCTTGTAGGGTTCGATACCAAAGAAATATTCCACTTCTTGCTGGATATTCTTCAGATAATCACCATTAGCAATGTCCTTGGCATTGTATCCATCACCAATCAATACGATATTGATGCCACCGTTTTTGCCCTTTGTTGCCTTTTGCAAGGTAACCCATTCGTCCTCGCCATATTCATATCCATATTGCGATACATTGCACTCGTGCGTGTATTCCTTGTCTTTCAGTTGGAATACTACTTTTCCATTACGGTTGCCAGCCCCTTTTGCCATCGACTTGATGGTCAATGTCACTTCCGTCTTCTTGTTTCCGTTGGAAGGAGAGACCTCGCACCAGTCTGGTTTGCTCGCTACCTCCCATTCTCCCTCGGCATTGATAGTCAAGGTCTGCTTGTGTTCTGTGCTGAGGGCGCAAGCCACGGAAGGGCGACAAACCAACTCATGGTGGGCAGCGATGCGCTTGAAGTCACGCCATCCGTTGGCAGTCTGGTATTGGGCGATGGCAGACTCTGGTACTTCGACCGTGAAATTGTCCTTGGCAATTCCCTCGAAAGCATTCTCCTCTATATAGGCAGGCATGTCGCCACGACAAATGATGGAGTTGATGCCGTAACATCCACTGAAAGCATTTTGTCGTATGGTTTCCATGGACTCCGGAAAGATGATGCCTTCTATCATATTACAGTTGGCAAAAGCAAATTCCCCAATGCTTTGCATGTCTTCCGGAAATTCTATAGTGCCCATTAATCTCCAGTCGTTGGCGAAGGCTCTGCTGCCTATATGACCAATGCTTGAAGGTAACTTCAATTCGCCGGAAAAATCATTGTTGCCAAAAGCATTGTCAGAGATGACTTTCAGGCTTTTTGGCAAGTGTAGCTCTCCTCTGAAATGACAGTCGGCAAAAGCGTCATTAGCAATGTTGATGATGCCATCATGCAAGGTAAGTGTTCCATTGAAGCCACATCCGTGAAAGGCCTCGGAAGGGATGGTGGTAATATTTTGTGGGATAGTCAGAGAACCTGTGAGTCCTGAGCATCCTTGGAAAACACAGTTCGCTATTCTCTTAAGATGTGAAGGCAACTTTAGTTCACCATAGAATCCCGAACAACCTGCAAAGCAATATCCTCTGATAAGTTCCAGGTTGTCTGGTAACCTAAGATTTCCTGTGAGATTATTACAACCTTGGAAAACTCCTCCGTAGTAATCTGTTCCTTCGTCTTGCATGTCATCCTCGCCTCGATTCCCTAATTTCTTGAGAGTAGAAGGAAGGGTCAAGGTGCCATTGAGACCAGTACATCCTTTGAAAGCTCCACGACGTATCTCAGTTACTCCTTCCGGAATGACCAAAGACCCCGTGAGGTATTTGCAACCATAAAAGGCATTTGAGCCTATAGACTTGAGGTGGTCTGGCAGTATAAGCCTGTTGAGGCTGTTGCTTCCTCCTGTGGTTTGGATGAAGTAAAAGGCACTGTTAGGGATTTGATCGTCCTGATTTTCTTCGTATTCTTCATTTCTTCCATAAGCCTTGATGCGAACTTCCTTTAGGTTTAAGGCAGAAAGGCGAGGCATGGAATCACGCATGAAGTAGAAGTCTTTGGCATTGATTTCTCCCGTAATCTTGAGGTTTTTTACTTGGGTATAGTCCTTTTTGGCTGCCACGATGGCATCTTTCAATCCTCCAGGAGTAGAGTTGATGATAATATATTCTTTGGCAGTGGCATTATGACTCACGAGGTCGCTCTCCCAAGGGGTGATGCTCTCGCTGATCAATGTCAACTTGTAATCTCCGCTTGTAGATAGTTTATCCACCTTGATGCCGAAGTTCATCATCTTTCCTGCTTGGTAAGTGAAGTCGCCGGATTTAGAAAACTTGTATGGCTCTCCTCCTATGGTTATACTGAAGAGGGTAGTGCCTGCAGGTATGGTCTGTGGAATGACGATCGTGCGCCATTCATTGTTGTGTTTGGAAGGAATGGTGGCTGTGTTTTCCACGCTGCCTGCTACTTTTACTTCTCCTGTGGAAAGGTTGATGCTTGCTTTACGAGCTACATTGGCAGTCAGAACCGTCTTCTCGGTGTTTGCCCACTCCTCGTCGGTGAAACCGGAACCTTTCACCAAGGTCACCTTGGCATTCGACATGCGGTGGGTCAAAGGCAAACGAATCGTGTTGGCGGTAGGAGTGACATCAGCAACTTTCCCCCAGAGGAAGTCGCTACTTTCATAGCCTCCCATTTCACCATCTTTCGATTCTTTGCTTTGGTCTTTCTGTACCTCGAATGAGCAGTCTTCTATGCTCTCGGGATTGGCAATAGGGTAGTATCCGTAGATATCTACGTGGGTATGCTTGTCTTTCCAGTAGATGTCGTAGGCAGAATTCCACTTGTTCTGGGATTCATCGAAGGTGTGCTGTACATTGTCGGCACGGTTGCCGCTCACTTTCAATGTGCCAGGGTAGTCACCCTCATAATCTACGATATAGACTCCCATCTTGTCGCCATCACAGAATCCATTGTCGTTTACTCGGGTAACGGCAAGTTGCTCAATGTCTCCTGACAACAAGATGCGATTGCTATCTGGCTGCTTTTCATCATCGAAAAGGTGGTCGCTGCATCCTGTCAGTATCACGATTCCGACGAGTAATATATATAATAAGGTGTATTTTGATAATTTCATTGATATTTCCTTTTTAGTTGGCAGTTCCGCCGTAGTCTATACCATCATCTTCCCATTGGGAGATGTTGACATTGATTCCACTGCTCGATTTGCTGAGCGTGACGGTGAAATTATATTTTTTCCCCTTCTCGAAAGCGTGGAATTTGGAATTTCTTGTAAGGTAATAGTTGCTGCCATCTACGTTGATGGTAATGAAATTCCCTTCTTTTACGTCTTGAGGTACGATGATAGCCTTGTAGATACAATCTTCCTTTAATGGAATGATGTCTGTATCATTTCCTGTTGCGGTGACCACGCCGGTGGCGAGGTTGACCAAGGCAGTACTCTTGAGTCCATTGATTCTGACATTCACAAGGGATGATGCAAGCGATGCGTCGGTAAAGCCATTGCCAGCTTTCAGCGTGATGAGGGCTTGGCTCATCATGTGCTTGGCTTCTATCTTCACAGCTTGGTCTGTAGGAGCGACATTTAAAGTCTTGCCAATCAGCATGTCGCTGTTCTTGTAATCGGCAAGGTCGCTTTGGTCGGCTTTTACTTGTAAAGGCACGGCAGTCACATTGTTTATGTATTTCTGGTAAGGGTAATACAGATAGAAGTCGGCATGGGTAGTCTCGTCTTTCCAATAAATAGATGATGCTGCTTTCCAAGTTCCATCGTAGGTGAACTGCATATTGTCTATATAATTGCCGAGGGTTTTCAAACTGTTGGCAGTACCATTTGCCTCTCGATTGACAACAAACAATCCTATTTGATCACCAACCTCAAAAGCTTCGTCCGTTGCGCGAGTCGCAACAGACGTATTGATACTGATGGGCAGTTTCTCTTTAGTTGTAGGAGAAGGCTGTAAAGGGTCTGTCCCGCTTCCGCCTTCTGAAGAGCATGCACCCATTGTTAGTAGGGTGCAAATGCATAGAGATGTGTATTTGAAGTTTACCATTTACTTTTATGATTTATAGTTATGTGTATTATGTTTATGCAGTTAGCGTGCAATTAACTCAGTGCAAAGGTAGAAAGAATATTGGAATTATGCAAGTTCACGTTGGTTCATTTGTGCGTTTTCCTTATTTTTTTGTGTTATAATACTGCTTTATGAGTTGAAAAACTGCAATCAAAAGGGGAAGAAACCGTATGGAAGGGTTTCTGCATCCTTATAAGAGAGTTGATACACCCTTATGAAAGTGCTAGTATATCCTTATGTAATCTTCGTTCAACGCCTTTGAATGTCCGTTCAACGTCTTCGAACGGCGGTTCAACGTCTTTGAATGTCGGTTCAACGTCTTTGAACGGAGAATTGATAAGGATGCGGAAACAAATTCATGTGGTTTAACGATTTTAGTTTGTGGTTTACCGTTTTTAGTTGCCCTTTCTTAGTACTATTTTTTATGATTTGTTATGTGTTCTCATATTGTTTGTTTTCCGAAATGATGGCTACGGAAAATAGCAGTGAACCAGCGCAAGGCAACTTTTTTACCTTATGAACCATTATGGACTTGATAGTTTCAAATAATCTCCTTACCTTTGCCTTCACAACGTAAACTAAAATGTAAATTTATGAACAAAAGTAAATGCTTATTCATGCGATTGGCTTTGATAATAGGGCTTATCGTACAAAGTGCTCTTTTGCAAGCGAGTACATTGATTGATGGGTTGTACTATGACTTGGATACGTCCAATCGTACGGCCACAGTGACTTATGAGGTTGATGGAGCGGGCAATTATGCCTCTTTGTCGGCTAATGTTAAGATTCCAGAGAATGTCGTGTATAATGGCGTGACCTTTACTGTGACGAAGATTGCTGACAAGGCGTTTGCAAATTGTACTGTGATGGAATCAATTAGTATTTCTGGTTCTGTTGCTCAAGTTGGTAATTTGCAATGGTGGAAATATAAAATGGATAGCTCTGAACTACCATTTTATAATTGTACTTCATTGAAGAGAGTGAGGTTTGAAGATGGTGTGCAACCTATCGTATTAGGTTCGCACAATTATGGTGGTACTAGTCCAAGTCAGGATTATTTAGCTTACAATAAAGGTTTGTTTTCTTCATGTCCATTAGAGGAAGTTTATGTCGGCCGCAATATAACTTATTTAGAGAATGTGGACTATTCTTTTGAGGCTAATCCTCAATATTATGGTTATTCCGCTTTCTATAACCAACCTAAGTTGGCAAAGATTACGATTTCTCCATCTGTAACAGATATTCCATCATATTTATTTAAGGATTGTAAGAATCTTGTTAATTTGAAGATAAGTGGTTCTTTGGTAAAGATACCTGAGCATGCTTTTGATGGGTGTAATATAAGTTCTCTTATTTTGCCAAACTCTGTCGAAACGATTTCTGATTATGCTTTTACAAATAATGTAGGCATGAAATCAGCAAATATAGGAACTGCTGTGAAAATAATTGGCAATAATGCTTTTAGCGGTTGTACGGTATTAGCTGATATTACTCTTGGCACCTCTTTGCAGTCAATTGGCAATGAAGCTTTTATGTCTGTTGGCTCTTTAGCGACATCGTGGAAATCTCTTATTTTTCCAGAAAGTTTGACTTCTATCGGAAATAAAGCTTTTTATGGCAGTGGGTTAACGGATATCACAATACCTAATAAAGTGTCTTCTTTGGGAGAATCATGTTTCGCAGAAAATAAAAATTTGCAGACTGTTTTTGTAGGAAGAGGATGTCAAATTCTTCCTAAAAATATATTTAGTGGATGCTCATCTTTGAAACAAGTGCAGTTGTCTGCGGGATTATTGACGATAGATGATGCTGTGTTCGCTAATTGTACGGCGATTGAGTCGATAAGTATTCCTGGTACTGTTGCTCAAGTTGGTAATTTGCAATGGTGGAAATATAAAATGGATAGCTCTGAACTACCATTTTATAATTGTACTTCATTGAAGAGAGTGAGGTTTGAAGATGGTGTGCAACCTATCGTATTAGGTTCGCACAATTATGGTGGTACTAGTCCAAGTCAGGATTATTTAGCTTACAATAAAGGTTTGTTTTCTTCATGTCCATTAGAGGAAGTTTATGTCGGCCGCAATATAACTTATTTAGAGAATGTGGACTATTCTTTTGAGGCTAATCCTCAATATTATGGTTATTCCGCTTTCTATAACCAACCTAAGTTGGCAAAGATTACGATTTCTCCATCTGTAACA
>NZ_SGVY01000121.1 GCF_004535825.1 Segatella hominis
TGTCTTTAACTGAAAGTAGTATACACCTTTCTTGTTATACTTACTGATTTACTATACACATAATTTACTTTCTTACTAAAATACTATACACAATCAGAAAAGCCTTACTGAAATGGTTTACACATCAATAATCTTTACATATGTGCTTTGACAACACCTCCTCTGATGCAAAGTTAATATTTTTTATTGATTCTACCAAATAAAACCATGAAAAACACCACGGTGGTTTGCCTCACGGCTGGAGGCGTGAAGCCTCCAAAGAGTGCTTCTCTCTCATGACTTTTGGTGTGAGCATCCCATTGCTATAGTGTAGTCTCTCTTCATTATAGAACTTAACGATTCCCTTCATGATATTTTTTAGAGCTGCCAAGTTCTTGGGTCTCTTCATTCGATAGAGCCATTCTTGCTTGACAATACCATTCACTCGTTCCGCAATGGCGTTGTCAGTAGGCTTGTAATCCTCTGTCATGCTTATGCGAGCACCTATTTCCTTCAGACGATTCACATATGCGTTGCAGCAGTATTGAGATCCCCTGTCGGAGTGATGAATTAGATGAAGCAGACTCTCTGCGTCAGCTTGACATATGGCCTGTTCTAAGGCTTCTTGCGTGTTGATGGCAAGTAAGGTGTCGGAAACAACCCAGCCAATAATCTCATGCGTGAAAGCATCTGTTATCAGATGAAGGTAGCAAACACCCTCATCTGTGTCCACATAAGTAATGTCTGCAACCCAAAGTTGGTTGGGTGCAGTAGGAACAAACTCTTTGACCAAGTTCTTGTATTTACGATAGTTATGGTTCGAATTTGTCGTGTGTCGGCGGCGCATCGGTGGAAGCATAAGTTGATGCGTTCGCATCAACTTATAGAACTTGTCACGACCTACCATCTTATCTGCAAACGTGCTCTTTAGCATCAGAAACAACTTGTAGGCACCTGTGCCAGGAGCTTGTTCACGAATCTCTTTTATTACAGCCACCATCGTGGTCTCTTGTATGTCACGTTCCTGTCTCTTCTGCTTGCTAACAGAGTAATAACCTCCTCGTGTCTTGCCAAACAGCCCACTCAGACAACCCAGAGATTGTTCTGGGTGTCTGAGTTGGAGGTTGTCTACTGCTTGGTGCCAGCTTTTTTTAGCAAGTCGATGCCATACTCTTCCTTACCAATCTTCAGAAGCTCTTGAAGGGCCTCATTACGAAGCTCTGAATACTGTAGAGCTTTGCGGAGATTGTTCACTTCCTCTTGCAGCTTCTCCTCAGGAGTCTTTGCCTGTGCTGCCTGTCTTAATTCATGTTTCTTACGCATATCCATTACCTTTTGCATTGTTTCCTGCGACAAAGATAATGATTTTTCGGATAAAATATATGTTTTTTCCCAATAAGCTACAGAATAATGATTTTTGATGCCAAACTTCTTTGCGGCACCAAATATTGACAAACCATTCTCATACATGTCAGCCAAGACTTTTAGTTTAAAGTCTAAACTGTAATTTGCACGTTCATTCTTTTTGCTTTCCATTTTACTTTTTTTAAGTTAAAATGGTGTACACTTTTTCTGTAGTAAGACA
>NZ_SGVY01000122.1 GCF_004535825.1 Segatella hominis
TAACAGAAATGTCATTTTTGACCATTTCTGCTACCGATATTTTAGTGCCTGTATGCTCCAAAACGCCTCTTTTATATTTATTAACATAAAAAGCTGCTCAAAAATTTGGCTATGTCTTAGGAATCAGCACCCCTATTGAAAACTTTGAATAGAAAAGCCTTGAAAAATGAAAGCGGCTTCGATAGTCAATGAAGCCTATTTCGTAGAGCAATGAAAGCGGCTTCGTAAGCAGTTGAAGCCTATTGCATTATTCTGATAGAAACTATAAAAATATAGTTGACCACTTTAAACTTTATTAATAATACACTTTGACTCACAGTATTAGTGTAACAACTCATGACAATATGGGTGCTGAGTAATTACAGCTTTAATTGACGGGTTTTTCGTTTCATTTGAAATATGTAAAAGTAAAAAAATAAAGACGTTTGGATTTCTGATTTAGCCTCCTCTTATGTGTCCATCCTGTCGTCTATTAAGACCAAAGCTTGCCTTAATAGACGACCAGTTTTGGTCTTCATAGTAGGTTTTTAGGGTAAATGCGATTTTTAGATTGAGGTGATGGGATGTGAAGGGTGGTGAAGGGTGGTTTTTAGTTGTTTTGTCTATAACTGTCTGTATGCCAGATATTTATATTGGTATGGTGAAGGGTGACGGGTTTTTCTCGTTTCGCTTTTCAAATTTCCAATTATATTATGTTTATGCCTGTGTATGCATACCAGCGCGCACAGGCAGGAGTGCGTATGTATATTATAATGTGCACTTGCATTAATTATCTATCGATATGTAATCAAATGTTAAAATATTGCTGTTTTTGAAACTTTTTTCTTGAAATATTTTGTGGAATGGAAAATAGTTAGTACTTTTGCACTCGCTTTTGAGAAATACACTTTCTCTTAGCAACAAAAGAAAGAGTTCTTTGAAAGATTTTACATAAACAGACAAGTAGTACAAGAAGCGGTTTTGAATTACACCTTATTATATATAGGGAGTATGAAGAGACTGGGTAAAAGAAACGAACCGTCAAGAAATTGACATCAGGTTTACTAAGCTTCAATAAACGAAAAAGGATATTCGTCCTAAGTACAGACAACAAACACTTCGCTTGTTTTTCGGAACAGGCAGAGTAAAAATGATATTTTACAATGGAGAGTTTGATCCTGGCTCAGGATGAACGCTAGCTACAGGCTTAACACATGCAAGTCGAGGGGAAACGACATCGAAAGCTTGCTTTTGATGGGCGTCGACCGGCGCACGGGTGAGTAACGCGTATCCAACCTGCCCACCACTTGGGGATAACCTTGCGAAAGTAAGACTAATACCCAATGATATCCCACGAAGACATCTGAATGGGATTAAAGATTTATCGGTGATGGATGGGGATGCGTCTGATTAGCTTGTTGGCGGGGTAACGGCCCACCAAGGCGACGATCAGTAGGGGTTCTGAGAGGAAGGTCCCCCACATTGGAACTGAGACACGGTCCAAACTCCTACGGGAGGCAGCAGTGAGGAATATTGGTCAATGGGCGAGAGCCTGAACCAGCCAAGTAGCGT
>NZ_SGVY01000123.1 GCF_004535825.1 Segatella hominis
GGAGCCTTACCGTTCTTGTCCAATCCGCTCTTTTTAAGGTAGAGCAGCACCTTGAATTTTTCAACTTTCATCTGCTTACTTTTTTAGTTTGCAAAAATAATCAATCAGTAAGCATTCTCTGTCATTGAAAGTTGTGCAGAACAGTGCAACAAACACTGGTGACAAACTATTTGTTTTTCACCTCGTTAGCAGTGTTGGTTTCGGTAACTGACCGCTAACGGTTTGGTAACTGAAATAACTCAATATCCTGCTCGGCTTTGCTTTGCAGACAATTGGCAGAATTATGAAATATTGCTCATTCTCAACCACTTGCAGTTCATTCCTCTCATATTCACTTTCCGTTGCTTTTGCTTAAATTGTGCATACAAGTCGCCACACCTTTGCCACCACCTTGCTGACGATGGGAGTGGACCTCTATACCACCAGCAAACTGTTGGGTCATCAAAACATCACGACCACGCAAGTATATGCTGAGATAGTGAACCGAAAAAAGGTGGAGGCGGTGAGTCTTTTAGACCAAATCAAGCCTCTTTAGGTACGCTTTTAGGTACATGAGGCATTCGAAACCCTTCTATGTAAAGGCTAGTTGCAGACTTAAAAATCAAGCAAATGATGAAGCAGGTAAAATTTAAATTGCCTCTCAGAGCGTTGACCCTTGCAAGTGGTCTTCTTCTGACAGCAAGTTCCTTTGCGCAGTCAAATGCCATTAAGGGACAAGTGAAAGATGCTTCTGGTGAGCCTGTCATGGGTGCTACCATTACAGTGAACGGTAAGGCTGTGGGCATTACCGACATGGATGGTAACTTCTCTGTCGATGCAGCTCCTGGTATTAAGCTAACTATTACCTATCTAGGTATGAATCCTAAGACCGTACAAGCATCCAAGAACATGGTTATTACCATGGCAGATGATGAGAAAGCCTTGAATGAGGTTGTTGTCATCGGTTATGGTCGTGCAAAGAAAAACGACTTGACGGGTTCGGTTACTGCCATCAAGCCAGACGAGCTGTCAAAGGGTATCACAAGCAGTGCCTCTGATATGTTGGTAGGTAAGATAGCTGGTGTAGATGTACAGACAGCCGGTGGTCAGCCTGGTGCTGGAGCACAGATTCGTATCCGTGGTGGTGCCTCCCTGACTGCTTCTAACGACCCTCTCTATGTCATCGATGGTTTGGCTATTGATAATAACAACCTGAAGGGTGCAAGTAACATCTTGGCGATGATTAACCCAAGCGATATCGAAAGCTTCACTGTATTGAAGGACGCTTCGGCAACAGCCATCTATGGTTCTCGTGCTTCTAATGGTGTCATCATCATCACCACCAAGAAGGGACGTGCCGGTCAGAGACCTACCGTTACCTATAATGGTGATATTACATTGTCAACCATCCAGAAGAAATATGAGGTAATCCTCAAATCCGCAACCTATAGGGTTTAGTGGGATTTTGCTTGCAAAGCGACAAAATTCATTTTATTGTACATATTTCTTGCACAACAGAAATGTCGCAGACACAAAATCCCCTTACCCCATAAAGCG
>NZ_SGVY01000124.1 GCF_004535825.1 Segatella hominis
TGTAGTTTCCTATATTTAGTTGACTACATAGTTTCTTATTCCTATTGTAAGTTGACAATTATTTTCTCTATTCCTAATTCTACTTGTCAATCTTCTATCTTATTCCTAGTTAGTATTTACATACTTCATTCTAGTTCCTAATAGAAGTAGACAGAGGACCCACCCCTAGGGGTGGATCGCGGTTTTTACAATTTTGCTGCAAAATTAATCATTTTTCCTGAACTGACAAGGATTTTATGTACTTTTCCCTATAACTTGTCCAATTTTTCTTTAAACTTCCCTTTTGTTTCGCAGCTTCCTTTGGTGTTAGCATCCCGATACTTCCATGAGGGCGTAACTCATTGTAAAAGTGTACAGCCCTTTCTAAAGCCTCTTCTACTTCCTGTAAAGAAGTAAAAGAAAGCCCCATGAATAACTCGTTCTTCAACGTGTTATTGACACGCTCTGCTACAGCATTATCCTTCGGATTGCCACATTCTGTCATGCTAGGTATGATACCGTATTCTCTTAGTAATTTGATGTATTCGTTACTAGCATATTGTACACCTCTATCGGAATGATGGATTGGTGTAATAATATCCTTATAACTTTCCATGCGCATTAAGGCCATGTTTAGGGCTTTCAAAGGGAACCTGGTGGAGAGTGATTCACCGACAGAATAGCCAATGATTTCTTTTGTGTAATAATCCGTAATCAAAGAAATGTAGCAGAAATGATAAGTACCTTGTTCGGCATCATCCCAAATCTTCTGATATGTAATGTCGCTCACCCAAACTTCATTGGGTGATGATGGTATCAGTTCTTTTATCTTGTTGGGGTATGTGGGTAACCCATGACGAGAGTCCGTTGTACGAGGTTTTCGGTTGGAAGAACGCACTCCCAACTTGTACCTTGATATTATGTCCTCGAAACGGCAATGTCCCATGGCGTTCTCTTCTCCAAACTCCTTGCAATACATCAGCCAGAGTTTACGGCCGCCGATACCTGGATCTTGCTTTCTAATAGACTTAACATACTCTATTACAAACGATTCCTCTGCCAAGGCTGCAAGCATATTGTCTTCGTGCTGATAATACGCTTGACGAGTAAACCCAAACAGTTTACAGAGGCCAGAAACACTATAGTTTTTGTCCTCTGCACGAAGTTCCTTTACTGTTTGGGACCAGATTTTTTTCGCACAGGAATCTTATAAAGACGTTCTGCGATATCAATCATCTTGTTATAGGCGGCAGCTGCCATCTTTGCCTCATGGAGTTCTTGCTCCATAGCTGCCAAGCGTTTCTTCAATTCAATGTTCTCCTGTGAGAGACTTTCTGGTGTTGCATTTTGCTTCATTTCTTCTACGATTTGTGGATTATTGGTTGCAAAGTTACCAAGAATTCTGTAAACTGAAGTACTGCTAATTGACATTTTTGCCATAATTTCTCTAACTGGTACATGATACTGATAATAACTGCGAGCTATGCTCAACGCTAAATCCATTTTGTCTTTGTC
>NZ_SGVY01000125.1 GCF_004535825.1 Segatella hominis
TTAAACTTAATATTATAGAATATGAAAAGATTATTTTTATGCTCATCATTTGCTGATGTTGCTAATCTATTTGTCGATTGTGCCAAAGAAGATTTGCAAGGGAAAATTATAGCTTTTATACCAACTGCAAGCCTTACAGAACCAATACGATTCTATGTAAAAAAGGGGAAAAAGGCTTTAGAAGAAGCAGGAATGATTGTTGAAGAAGTCGAGATTACCCAACTGCCCAAAGAGGAAATATCTTCTATATTACATAAATGCGATTATATCTACATAACAGGTGGAAATACATTTTTCCTTTTGCAAGAGTTAAAAAGAAAAGGTGTTGATAAAATTATATCTAAACAAGTGAAATTGGGTAAACTGTATATTGGGGAATCTGCCGGAGCAATAATAGCCTCTCCCGATGCAGAATATATGAGAAGTGTGAATTTTGATCCAATAGAAAAGGCTCCTGAATTGAAAGACTGTACTTCTTTAGATTTGGTCGATTTTTATACGATTCCCCATTATGGAAATTTTCCATTCAAGAAAAAAGGTGAAAAGATAGTTCAACTATATAATGAGAAGTTGCAGCTTATTCCTATAAGTAATAAACAAGCTGTTATTATTGAAGATTCAAATATTCAAATTAAAGATGCAAAATGAATAGAATAGACCGTATTTCTGCTATATTGATTCAGTTACAATCGCACTCGTTAGTGAAAGCACAGCAAATTTCAGAACGTTTTGTAGCATAGACGAGATGCCAAGAAAGCATATCAAAGCAGAATGCAGCAACAAGAACGGTTGGCAATTCGTTACCTCAAAATCGGACAATCCTCCCAATGTCCTTATTATAAAGGGATAAAGATTATATTCCAAAATTACACTAAATAAATGAGAGGGGAATGTATTAAGTTTATTTCCCTCTCATTTAGTTTAGTTAGTTTCCAGAAACTTTATTTTGAGCTTTTCATAGCACGTTTTATGCGATTTGATTCTTGCAAAAGCTTATTGGCTATACTATCTTTATAAGTAGCCATTTCAACCATTTCATGATGATGGCGAATAGAATCCTCGTAGGCTGCAACACGATTTCTTACATCATCTATAACTTTCTCATCTCGGCAAACAGAAAAATGCTTTTCGATGTAGTGAATATTCGGGTCGTCAGATGGAAGCACCATCTTCAATGCCCTATACTTCAAGTCCGCCTCTTCCCAATCTTGGTACTCTTGCCATTGGGTGAGGTTGCCCCAAATTGAGATAACCAAAGACAGAGCCAAGCCTCCAATGAAAAGAAGAACATACTTTGAAGTAGGCTCGAAGCGATGGGTTACGACTTTCTTTTGAGGTGTGTTGTCCATTGCGTTAAGTTTGTCCTGTACAAATTTTGATGTGACATTCTGCTCTTGTTTCACCTGATTAATGGTATCAAACAAGAGTTTGCTTCGCTGTTCATCTTTGCTTGCTTCTTTCTTGGTAAGGTC
>NZ_SGVY01000126.1 GCF_004535825.1 Segatella hominis
CCTAAAATCCGCAACTATCATCCAATACACGATTAAGGGTAGATTTATGAGTCGTTAGTAGCAGCTTTCAGTAAAAAGCAACAGCACAACATCAATATGTAGCCACCATCCCCTTACCCCACGATGCGACTTGAGGTAATACGCAGATTCAAACCGGAAAGAAAGGATTCTTATCCGAATTCTGTTTTGAAGGGTTTTGCATAAGCTCGGTTCTCTGTGTAGATATTCAGCACGTATTGCCTTGCAGTCATGATCCACTTGGCAGGTACGGAGATGAATCTGAAGACAAAAGCCTTTATGCGACTCGTTTTCTTGAGCCCAAAAGCCTTGGTGTCAAGCCTGCTCATGATGGTCTTGTAGAAATTGTGTATCAATGCAGTAAGCAGAAGAAAGACAGTATTCTCCGCCATGAATGACTTGGGGAGCCTGCTCCAACCGAATCCGTTGTTCATGTCGTCAAAGATACGTTCCTTGCCGCCACGCAGATTGTAGAATTCAACAATGTCCCTTGTCGATGACTTGTAATCGTTGGTCAGAATACAACGGTAAGTGTATTCGCCTTCCCACAGGTCAAGGTCGCCACTGTTGCGTCTTTGTCTCTGGATGACAAGACGATAGCACTTGCCTTCCCATTTCTCAACGAGAATGGAATTGAGTTCGAACTGGATGCCGTTAATCTCCTCCGTCTTCCATCCTCTCAGAGCAAAGATGTCATTGTAGAGCGAACTGCATCGGTTGGCACGGATGTAGAAATGTTTGCAATGCTTCTCTATCTCACTGACGATTTCCTTCGAGCAGGAACCGCAGTCTGCCCTGAAGCGATTTACACGGATGTTCTGGGATTCCAGAAGAGCGAAGAATCTCTTATGGGTGTCTGCCTGATGAAAACGCACATTCGTGTTACCATCGCTGTTCTCGATATAGACTATCTTGTCACCGATAACATATACGCCAGGCCTGTAGCCGAGGAACTTTTTGTAGGTCGGTTTTGCATCATACTTCTCCGTTTCAAGGAACTGATGGTCAAAGTCAACATCGTATTCCTCAATTTCCTTCAACTCGCCTGTAGAAACCAAAGCGTTTATAAGCAATGTGTTGAGTTTGTCTGCAGTATTGAAATCATAGGTCTTGCCTTGGTCGGAAGTATAGGAGATGTTTTCCTGTGTCAGTTCCTTGATGGCTCTGAGGATGGTATCAGAGCTGCATGTACGAAGGGTAGGATGATACGAGAGATGGCGCATCAGTTGTGACGTTACATCTTCCACGCATGAGCCGCCACAGAAATAAACGCTCATCAGCGAACGGACTATCTCGCTGAACTGATATCCGAAGATACTGCTGCATCTCTGACCCAGTGTTGAGTCGATAACGGGTGAAAGCATGGAGTCAAATTTCTCCATGATTGAAAAAATTCCTCCAAAAGGTGTGAGTTT
>NZ_SGVY01000127.1 GCF_004535825.1 Segatella hominis
AGGCATTGACACGTGAGGACTTCCTGAAAATTCGTGACCTCGAAATACCAGAGCGAAGAAAATCGTTGGCTTTGACCCGTGACCTTTTTCTTTTCGCCTGCTATACAGGCACGGCTTATGCCGATACGGTTTCCATCACGGAAGAAAACCTCTTTCGTGATGAGGAGGGCAGCCTTTGGCTGAAATACCATAGAAAGAAGAACAAGATGCTTGCACGTGTGAAGTTACTGCCAGAGGCGCTTGCCATGTTGGAGAAATACAAAGACCCGACAAGACCTACTCTTTTACCGCCACAGGAATTTCGAGTGCTGAGAGGTAACATGAAAAGTCTCCGAGTACTATCTGGCATTCGTGGAGTCACAACAAAATCTATTATTGATTGACTATCAACGAATTAAGTATAACAAAGAATGTAACTGCTAACGATTTAGAAACGAGCTATATTCTTTTTCTTTCACAACTTTGCAATATACAAAGAACGCTTTGATTTCGAGTGCAAAGTTAAATCTAATTTCTGAAAAACAACATTTTATGCTGTGATTTTACAAAATATTAAGATTAGTCTTTGCAAAGGTAAAAGAGTAGTTACCAACAGTAATTTTCATGTAACGTCATTTTAAGAGTATGGCAAAAAGAACATATTCATAAACGCATATATGTATCTTGCCATATTGGGAAATCAATTGCTTAGTTCCATTTTTGCAGATTATATTTCTATTTTGTCTAAATTACGACGGAATACAGCAGATTTTCAAGGGATTTGGATGGATTATCACGATAAAATATTATTTTTGTAGCGTAAAAACGATAAAAACATGAAGTTAAATCGCATAAGAGCAGTCTTAGAGGACAAAGGGATAAGCCAAACATGGCTTGCAAAGAAGTTAGGAAGGAGTTTCAGTACGGTCAATGCTTACGTATGCAACCGTTCTCAACCCAACCTTACCACACTTCTTGAAATTGCACAGTTCTTGTCTGTGGATATGAAAGAACTTATCACGGACAAAAAGGAACGCAATGATTGAAGAGATTATGAGAGACAAAATAATATCATAACATCATTTTGTGGATAAACTAAAATATAATATTTGCAAAATAAATTGAACTTTTCTCATAAGAAAAGAAATATACTATAAGAGTTCATATCTCTCTACATGTTAAATTATTAATTGCTGATAACTATGAGACTGAAGCCAAAACTCCTCAATGCAATAATATTAGGATTGACAATGTTCCTTTCAATGCAAACAGCTTTTGCTGCTTGCAAACAGTCATTTGCCGCTCAACAAAAGAAGGTAGCGACCATTAGCAAAAAGAGAGTTGTCAAGAGCAAGAAGAGAACCTATCGCAAGGCTTCGGCGCGTAAATATTCGCATAGGGAACTGAACGCCATTATGCGGATACTTGAGCGGAAGTTCCTGTCGGAAGA
>NZ_SGVY01000128.1 GCF_004535825.1 Segatella hominis
GAATGGGATTAAAGATTTATCGGTGATGGATGGGGATGCGTCTGATTAGCTTGTTGGCGGGGTAACGGCCCACCAAGGCAACGATCAGTAGGGGTTCTGAGAGGAAGGTCCCCCACATTGGAACTGAGACACGGTCCAAACTCCTACGGGAGGCAGCAGTGAGGAATATTGGTCAATGGGCGAGAGCCTGAACCAGCCAAGTAGCGTGCAGGATGACGGCCCTATGGGTTGTAAACTGCTTTTATAAGGGAATAAAGTGAGTCTCGTGAGACTTTTTGCATGTACCTTATGAATAAGGACCGGCTAATTCCGTGCCAGCAGCCGCGGTAATACGGAAGGTCCGGGCGTTATCCGGATTTATTGGGTTTAAAGGGAGCGTAGGCCGGAGATTAAGCGTGTTGTGAAATGTAGAGGCTCAACCTCTGCACTGCAGCGCGAACTGGTCTTCTTGAGTACGCACAACGTGGGCGGAATTCGTGGTGTAGCGGTGAAATGCTTAGATATCACGAAGAACTCCGATTGCGAAGGCAGCTCACGGGAGCGCAACTGACGCTGAAGCTCGAAAGTGCGGGTATCGAACAGGATTAGATACCCTGGTAGTCCGCACGGTAAACGATGGATGCCCGCTGTTGGCCTGAATAGGTCAGCGGCCAAGCGAAAGCATTAAGCATCCCACCTGGGGAGTACGCCGGCAACGGTGAAACTCAAAGGAATTGACGGGGGCCCGCACAAGCGGAGGAACATGTGGTTTAATTCGATGATACGCGAGGAACCTTACCCGGGCTTGAATTGCAGAGGAAGGATTTGGAGACAATGACGCCCTTCGGGGTCTCTGTGAAGGTGCTGCATGGTTGTCGTCAGCTCGTGCCGTGAGGTGTCGGCTTAAGTGCCATAACGAGCGCAACCCCTCTCCTTAGTTGCCATCAGGTCAGGCTGGGCACTCTGGGGACACTGCCACCGTAAGGTGTGAGGAAGGTGGGGATGACGTCAAATCAGCACGGCCCTTACGTCCGGGGCTACACACGTGTTACAATGGCAGGTACAGAGAGACGGTTGTACGTAAGTACGATCAAATCCTTAAAGCCTGTCTCAGTTCGGACTGGGGTCTGCAACCCGACCCCACGAAGCTGGATTCGCTAGTAATCGCGCATCAGCCATGGCGCGGTGAATACGTTCCCGGGCCTTGTACACACCGCCCGTCAAGCCATGAAAGCCGGGGGCGCCTGAAGTCCGTGACCGTAAGGAGCGGCCTAGGGCGAAACTGGTAATTGGGGCTAAGTCGTAACAAGGTAGCCGTACCGGAAGGTGCGGCTGGAACACCTCCTTTCTGGAGAGACGATTATCCTATGAAGAGATAGGAATCTGATAAAAGTTCGCTTCTCTTCTTGTACGCA
>NZ_SGVY01000129.1 GCF_004535825.1 Segatella hominis
AAGAGCTTGTCTATGTGGCACAGGACAAAATGATGTAAGTATATTCTTCTATCAGGATAGAAGAATATACGGCAGTTTTAGGAATTGGAGTCAGTTTGGATTCTGTTGTTGGAACATATTGCGGTGTGTTGCAGACTGATGTTGAGACAATACTCACATTAAATATTAACGGAACCTATTTGTTGATACAGACATACAAGGAAGAGCAAAATGAACAGGAAAAGTTAAGGGGAACATTTCAAGTGCTTGACGGAAATATCTTGATGTTCATACATCCTTCGAGTGGTGACAATATATTCTACAAGGTGAGGGATGACAACAATATTATTTTGATTGACTCGTTTGGTAATGAACCTAAAAAAGAGGATAGGAAAAACTATATTCTGAAGAAAAGGTAAAGTTAAAAAACAGTGTTTAAGTAATATGCAAAAAATAACTTGCGCAACTTTTCTCGTGTGCTATTTAGCAATAGTAGGCTATCATCGCAGAATTTCTGCGCAAGTTATTTTTTAACATTACTAACTATAACGTTTATTGCTAAACACAGTGCTTTAATCCCAGTCTAACTCATGATTTATGATTTTTATAATAAAGCGGTGAAGCTAATAACAACATTTCTTTGATAACAGTCTGTATGTCATTAGGAAAATTCTCAATAAATGCCTTATACCCAGAAGCCACTTTATGATAATTCACATATAATGTATATTTAACATTATCCTTAGCTATATTTGCATCAAAATATGAACACGTTTTTAATTTAGAAATTGCATTTTGTATTGTTTCTTGTTGGGTAACAGCAAGTTTCCTTCTAATAAGGGGATATGATGAATTCCATACAATATTATTATTTGATATTGTATTTGCATTTTTAACATATCCTATCCCATATGTTAATATCGTGTCGCAATATTCTATTATTTGATAATCGGAATCTCCAAAATCCATAACTATGATTATAGATTTTCCCTTCTTTTGAAGATGGTTTGATAGCGATGATATTTTGAGATTGTTTTTATCTTGACGTGTATTAGAACACGAGCCTATAGTAAATAATAGGCTAATAATTAAAAATAGTCTGAACATAATCATTTGTCTTTATAATAGCCATTGGATGGATAAATTCCATCCAATGACTTGTTTTTAAATTAGTATGCTCCTCGTGGATTTAATCCTTGATCTTTACGAATGTCATTTTCTGTAATATCATTCTTTTTTACATGATTTAAACCAACAGTTGCTGCTTCTTCTTTGCTTAGAGTTTCCATGACTCTTTGCCCCCGATTATTCATATAGGAATAAGACTCGCTTTCTGAATACTCTATTGCAACTCCACGCATTGATCTGTCACCATGAATCATTTCATGAGCTAATCCAACTTGGGAAGG
>NZ_SGVY01000130.1 GCF_004535825.1 Segatella hominis
GAATAGCAAATACAGTCGTAAAGAAAGTAAGAAAGGGCGTATGGCGGATGCCTAGGCTCACGGAGGCGATGAAGGACGTGATAAGCTGCGATAAGCTTCGGGTAGGTGCAAATAACCCTTGATCCGAAGATTTCCGAATGGGACAACCTAACCGTCTGAAGGACGGTTACTCTTACCAATGTAAGAGGGCTAACGCAGGGAACTGAAACATCTTAGTACCTGTAGGAAGAGAAAATAAATGAATGATTCCCCCAGTAGTGGCGAGCGAACGGGGAACAGCCCAAACCGTTGACGTCGCAAGGCGCCAGCGGGGTTGTAGGACTGCGACATTGTATCGGAATGATGACCAGAAGTATCTGGAAAGTTACATCACAGAGGGTGATAATCCCGTATGGGAAGTCAAACCGAGCATAGCAGTATCCTGAGTAACGCGGGACACGAGGAATCCTGCGCGAATCTGCCGGGACCATCCGGTAAGGCTAAATACTCCCGTGAGACCGATAGCGAACGAGTACTGTGAAGGAAAGGTGAAAAGAACCCCGAGCAGGGGAGTGAAATAGTTCCTGAAACCATACGCCTACAAGCGGTCGGAGCACAGCAATGTGTGACGGCGTGCCTTTTGCATAATGATCCTACGAGTTACCGTCACTGGCGAGGTTGAGTACCATGAGGTACGTAGCCGCAGTGAAAGCGAGCCTGAATAGGGCGCACAGTCAGTGGGGGTAGACGCGAAACCAAGTGATCTACACTTGGCCAGGATGAAGTCCCGGTAACACGGGATGGAGGTCCGCACCAATAAGCGTTGAAAAGCTTCTGGATGAGCCGAGTGTAGGAGTGAAAGGCCAATCAAACTTGGAGATAGCTCGTACTCCCCGAAAGGCATTTAGGTGCCGCGTCGGATGGTCACCGTGAGAGGTAGAGCGACCGATAGGACGAGAGGGCTTCACCGCCTATCGAGTCCTGACGAACTCCGAATGCTCACGGTCTGCAGTCCGGCAGTAAGGGGGCGGGTGCTAAGGTCCGTCCCCGAGAGGAGAAGAATCCAGACCGCCGTCTAAGGTCCCGGAGTTCTGCCTGAGTTAGTCTAACGAAGTCTGGTCCCTATGACAGCTAGGATGTTGGCTTGGAAGCAGCCATTCATTCAAAGAGTGCGTAACAGCTCACTAGTCGAGGGTCCGGGCATGGATAATAATCGGGTATAAGGCAGACACCGAAGGCGCGGGATAGCA
>NZ_SGVY01000012.1 GCF_004535825.1 Segatella hominis
TGATGTGTAAACCATTTCAGTAAGGCTTTTCTGATTGTGTATAGTATTTTAGTAAGAAAGTAAATTATGTGTATAGTAAATCAGTAAGTATAACAAGAAAGGTGTATACTACTTTCAGTTAAAGACAACGCATCGTTAAAGTTCATACATTTGCTTCCTTTATTATCCCCTTAAACTCAGCTCCAAAAACTTGTCGCATAACTGAAATACCCCATCATCTTGCGTGATAAAATCTCTGTCAAGCAAAGTCTTGACCGCACCTTGCACGGTGCTTGCACCAAGACGATACTTCTGCAAAAACTCTTGAGACATCAGAGAAGAGGGTTTTCCTTCCAAAGCGATAGCCGTGAGTACCTGCTTCTGTTTGGCTGTCAACTGGTATATCAACGCTTGATAGGCAAAGCGATGCTGGGCAAGAATGCCATCAATCGCAAAAGTATTCCGGCGAAAGATATCCTTCTATAATAAATGGATTTACCTGTACCATAAGCATTTACGTCATTATGAGTTTTACGTAACGAAGATTTCATAATGCAAAGATACGATGAATATTTGTAAACGGCAAACATTTATCGGAAAAAAGTATCGGGCATTCAAAAAAGTATCTTAGGATACTTGCTCATGTATCTTAAGATACTTGGCAATGTATCCTAAGATACTTTGCAATATAGTTTCATGTGCCCATGAAGCCTGTTTCATCGGTCAACGAAGCCTGTTTCATCATGGGATGAAGCCTACTTCTTGCACATCCCCAGAAAATACTTATGAATCTCCAGACTTTCGTTCAATTCAGGATGGAAGGCGGTAACGAGCTGGTTAGCACCTCGCTCTCGTCAATATAGTCGATTTCGATAGCCTGAAGAATCTGAGCCTCAGCGAAGTGACCGATGCGGCACTTAGCCATTACAGGGATAGAAACAGCCTCCTGAATACCCTTGATCATCTTAGGATCTCATACGAGAAACACCACCTGCTGCACGGATATCAGCTGGAATACGTTCCAAAGCCATTACTGCACATGCACCTGCAGCCTCTGCGATTCTTGCCTGTTCTGGAGTTGTTACGTCCATGATCACACCACCCTTGAGCATCTGATCCAAGTTGCGGTTCAATTCTTGTCTATTTTCTGCCATAATTCTTATATTTTTATTCAATTACGGTTGCAAAGGAAACATTTTTCACTGAAAACAGAAAAAAAATTCCATTTTCTGCAAACATTGAGTCATTTTGTATAAAGGATGATTCGCAAAAGTATAAGCCATATTCCAAAATATGCAAAGCTCTACACAAAAAGATTTGTTAAACAACAATAATTTAAAGGAGTTTATCATCTGAGCATCTTTATTTTTCGTATCTTTGCGAAAAGTTTCGTTACGAAAAATTTCGATTATGGAAAATCCGTTTAAATTTGGCTCATTAGTTGATGCCCCATACTTTACAGACAGAGTGAAAGAACTGGACTACATCGTCCAGTTTCTCAAGAGCGAGAACCACCTTGTTCTTATGTCACCACGACGTTTTGGTAAATCAAGTCTCGTAAAAAAGGCTGTTATCCAAACCCAGCGACCATACCTATGGCTCAATATGCAAGCCGTGCTCAGCAAAGAAGATTTTGCGGGAAAGCTTCTGAAGGAACTGCTCAATCAGTTCAAACTTGAAAAGATGAAGCACTATCTTCGTAACTTCCGCATCATTCCTTCTATCAATATGAATCCTATGACAGACGAGCTATCGGTTTCATTCCAACCATCAACCGACAGTGGAACAACAGCAATAGAAGATGTTTTAAATACAATCCAGAAGGTATCTACACCTCAAAACAAACTGATTGTTGTCTTGGACGAGTTTCAAAGCATCCTGGAAATCGACAAAAACATGGATAAGCAGCTCCGTTCCATCATGCAGGAACAGACAGGCATCAATTACATCTTTCTGGGTAGCCAGGAATCGATGATGACAGATATCTTTGAACGGGTGAAGTCTCCATTCTATCATTTTGGAATGCTGATGAGACTCAACAAGATTCCATACGAAGACTTCAAGTCATATATTGCAGACAGATTGGAAGATGTATCAGAGCAGGCTGCTCAAATTGCAGACGAGATACTGACCTTTACAAGTTGCCATCCATACTACACGCAACAGCTTTCATTCGCAGTTTGGAACAACCTGGTAGCTGGTAAAAACGAGGATGTACTCCAACTCGCCGTAGAAGATATCATAACGACCCATGATTTAGACTACGAACGTTTATGGCTGAATTTCAACAAGACAGACAAGTATGTTATGGTCAGCATCTGCGAGGGCAACAATCCTGCACAAGACAGGAACCAACCTACCAGCACGATGACCAGTGCCTTATTGCGTTTAAGCAAGAAAGGCTATATCATCCGAAGTGACAGATATGAAATAGAAGACCCATTCTTCAGGAAATGGATACTCAAGAATATGATTGAGTAAGATTATATATTGAGAAATCGCCAACGAAGTCTTTCTACAGCTTCACTGGCGATTTTGCAAGAGAAATTTATCTATGTGTTAACAAAACAAACTCGCTCCAAATTGGACTTGGATTGGATATCAAGAAGTTTCAACTCTATATTATCTGATTCTTTTTCTTTTTATTCCATATCAAACGCATTTTAGTTTTCACGTATAAGACATTTCGTTCATGTAGAATCTGCATTTTAGCAAAGTTTGAAGAACAAAAAAAATGCATTTTAGCAAAGTTTGAAGGATAAAAATATGCATTTTAGCAAAGTTTAAATACGCTAACATACTGATTTTAAACATTTTATTGTACTTTTGTAATCGAAATAAGAAACAATCCTCAAATAGAGCAATTATGGTAGATGAAAAAGTGATATTGCAAGTCTTAGCTGAGCAACAGGAATATGTTCAAAGTTATGAACCCCAAAAGTGGGTCAGCCGATATGAAGAAAGCCTTTTTGAATTAGATAGTCCGCTTGCACAAGTGGTTATCGGTGTGAGACGAAGTGGCAAATCAACACTTTGTCATAAGGTTTTATTGGAGCATCATGTGAAATATGGGTACGCCAACTTTGATGATGATCGCTTGGCTAAGTTGAAAACAGAAGACTTGAATACCGTTCTCTCTTGCATCTATCAAGTGTATGGCACGGATATCAAATATATATTTTTAGATGAGATTCAAGATGTAGATGGATGGCACTTATTTGTCAATCGTCTGCTTCGCAGCAATTTACATTTAGTGGTGACTGGCAGCAATGCTAAATTGTTGAGTGGCGAGCTTGCCACTCATCTCACAGGGCGTTACAATGAGATTCATTTGTTCCCTTTCTCCTTTTATGAATATTGCAAGTTTCATCATGTTGACCTTGTTGGCATTACCACCAAGGCTGACGCTGAAAGGAAGCGAGCCTTTTTGGACTACATTGCCGATGGAGGATTTCCTGAGATGCAAAATATGCGCAACAAGCGTGGCTATGTACAAAGTTTGATGGAAGCCATCGTTACCAAGGATATACAGCGCCGTTTCAACATACGCAACGTTAATGCTTTGCGAAAGATAGCCAACCACCTTATCAACAATGTTTGCCAAGAGGTAAATTATGATGATTTAGCAAAAATCCTGAGTATGTCGGATGTGACAGTTAAGAAGTATGTGGATTATCTGCGTCAAGCATTCCTTATACAACTACTCACCAAGCATTCCTTCAAGAGTAAGGAGCGCATCAGAAATGCCAAGGCTTATATCGTAGATTCTGGTCTTCAAAATAATCGTGACAATGCGTTTGCAGCAGAGAACATTGGGTGGCGCTTGGAAAATGTCGTTTACATTGAACTTTTGCGCCGATGCACAAACTCTTTTTTGGATATTTATTATTACAAGGAGAATCCACGTTCTAAGGAAATCGACTTCGTTGTATGTAATCAAGACAAGGCAGTGGAACTCATTCAGGTAGCCTACGATATAGAGGGAGAAAAAACTTTCAAGCGAGAGACGGATTCGCTCATCAGAACCTCTTCTGTCTTGCGTTGTGATAAGTTGACTCTCATTGCTTTTACCAGCACTCGTGATTATAAGATTGACGGTAAAAGCATCCGCATTGTGTCGGCCATTGACTGGTTGCTGGAACGGAAATAGCCTTCAATAACAGTATCTGACATTCAACAAAAAAGTATCTTAGGATACTTGCTCATGTATCTTAAGATACTTGGCAATGTATCCTAAGATACTTGGCAATATAACTTCATGTGCCCATGAAGCCTGTTTCATTGGTCAACGAAGCCTGTTTCATCATGGGATGAAGCCTACTTCTTGCACATCCCCAGAAAATACTTATGTATCTCTAAACTTTCGTTCAATTCAGGATGGAAGGCGGTAACCAGCTGGTTACCCTGACGGGCAGCTACAATCTTGCCATCTACCTCGGCAAGAACCTCGGCATCTCCCCACACCTCTTTAATATATGGAGCACGGATGAAAGTCATAGGGATATTTCCCTCGATACCCTTCATCGGAGCCTCGATGTAGAAACTGCCCAACTGGCGACCATAGGCATTTCTCAAAGCCGTGATATCCATGGAAGCAATGCGATGACTTGGCTCACCCTCTATCTTCTTGGCAAGAAGAATCAAACCAGCACAAGTACCATAAACAGGCAAGCCTGCTGCAATGGCCTCCTTCACAGGTTCCATCAATCCGAGTTCATTCAAGAGTTTTGCCTGGGTAGTACTCTCGCCACCAGGAATAATCAAGCCATCCTTGGGCTGATCCCAATCCTTCAACTGGCGCACCTCAAAACTATCCACACCCAACTGAGCCAACTTCTGTCTGTGCTCAGCAAAAGCCCCTTGTAAAGCTAATACTGCTATTCTCATATTTTTCCTAATACAAAAGCCCCTTCTTTTCAGGAGGGGCCTTCCAATTAAAACATCATCATCTATTACTTACCTCTTTCAGCCATGAGGAGCGCAATCTCCTGCTCGTTGATACCAACCATCGCCTCACCGAGATCCTCACTCAACTCAGCCAGCATCTTAGGGTCGTTGTAGTTGGTAACTGCCTTCACGATAGCCTGAGCACGCTTAGCTGGGTTACCGCTCTTGAAGATACCAGAGCCTACGAATACACCCTCAGCACCGAGCTGCATCATCAGGGCAGCATCGGCTGGAGTAGCCACACCACCTGCTGCAAAGTTAACTACTGGCAACTTACCATTCTCGTGAACATACTTCACCAGGTCGTAAGGAGCCTGCAATTGCTTGGCAGCCTCGTAGAGTTCATCCTCGCTCATAGAAACCAAACGGCGTATTTCGCTCTGCATCATACGCATGTGGGTAACAGCCTGAACAACATCACCAGTTCCTGGCTCACCCTTGGTACGAATCATAGTAGCACCTTCTGCGATACGGCGGAGTGCCTCGCCCAAGTTCTTGGCACCACAAACGAATGGTACATCAAACTGAGTCTTGTCAATATGATAAACATTATCTGCTGGAGAGAGCACCTCGCTCTCGTCGATATAGTCGATTTCGATAGCCTGAAGAATCTGAGCCTCAGCGAAGTGACCGATACGGCACTTAGCCATTACAGGGATAGAAACAGCCTCCTGAATACCCTTGATCATCTTAGGATCGCTCATACGAGAAACACCACCTGCTGCACGGATATCAGCTGGAATACGCTCCAAAGCCATTACCGCACATGCACCTGCTGCCTCTGCGATTCTTGCCTGTTCTGGAGTTGTTACGTCCATGATCACACCACCCTTGAGCATCTGAGCCAAGTTGCGGTTCAATTCTTGTCTATTTTCTGCCATAATTTTATTCATTTTCTTAATTACGGCTACAAAGGAAACACTTTTCGATGAAAAACAAGAAAAAAGTTCTGATTTCTACAAACTTTGCGTCACTTTGTATAAAGGGCTATTCCTAAATGTATAAGTACTATTCCCAAATGTATAAAGTACAGTTCTTCTACCCCTTCTGTCTGAAAGCAGAAGGAGTAACTCCTTTCATTTTCTTGAAAAACTTGGTGAGATGAGCCTGGGATGAGAAACCGAAGGTATTGGCTATTTCCTGTACAGTATGGGTTGTAGTAGAAAGTTCACGTTCTATTTCCTTTACGATATACTCGTCAATGATTGCCTTCGGTGTCTTACCAGAGATACGGCGGGTAACCTGAGCCAGATAACGGCTGCTCACATTCAACTGGTCCGCATAGAAATGCACATCACTATAAGTGCGACAGAAATTATTGACCTGAGAGATAAACTGATTGTAGAGTTCCGAACTACGCCCCTGCAGATTACTCTCACGTGTCAACTCTACATTGATAAAATCCTGTGCCATCCCCAAAGCCTCCTCCATCTTGTTCCCCCGGTTCAGATACACGGCAAGGGCAGAAGAAAAACGGTTGGTAAGACCATGAGAATTGGCATTATCGAGCAGGAACACCTGCATTCCATGACCCTCAGCCATGCGCAGCAACTTGGTGTCTTGCAGAATAATATCATTTTCTTTCTTTCGGGCAACCACCACGGAACAGAGCGGCAGCAAACGATACTTGATCTGACTTACCACATCCTCCGTCATCAGCGCATCACCATTACTTGACCAGATGGCAGGGGCATAGATGATATAATCCGGGCGATATTTCGTCAAGGCATCGATCACAACCTCAAGCGTCTCCACCCGACGAATCATACCCACCTTCACAATGCTCGGTTGAATATCGTTCATGATAGCCTCTATCTGTCCCGAAACAATCTCGGCTGGAATATCAAAGAATGCCTGAATACCCAAGGTATTCTGCACGGTAATGGAAGTGATGGCAGAAACTGCATAGCCTCCCAACTCAGAGATCGTCCTGATGTCTGCCTGGACACCAGAACCACCCGTACTGTCAGAACCCGTAATGGTCAATATCGGTTGTATCGTCTTCATACCCTAATTACTATTGAATTCTTCACTCTTCACTTAATTCTTTACTTAACTCTTCATATACTCTGTCGGCGTCATACCAAAAGCCTTGGAGAAGCACTTAGAGAAATAACTGTTGTTGGAGAAGCCCACCGTGTACATCACTTCAGAAACGCTGAACTTACCTTCTTTCAACATCACGGCAGCCTTGTTCATTCGGAGTTCACGGATATACTCTACAGGAGTTTTTCCTGTCATCGCCTTCAACTTACGATACAATTGCTTGCCTCCAATACCTAATATCTCCTGCAAGGTGGTCACATTGAAGTCAGAGTCTATCATGTGGGTCTCTATCGTCTCGGTAATCTCCTTCAGAAGCCGTTGGTCTGCAGCATTTAAAGCAGGTACTTCTGCCTCCTTTTTCTCTATCTTCACACCTAAATAACGGTTGGTAAGTTCCAGAATCTCATCAAATGAGCGATGAGTCACGGCGGTCTTCAAATCCTCTGACAGACGATTGAAGAAACTGATACGTGCCTCTACCTGCTCCAGGATTTCAGCCTTCTGCCTGCGTTCCTCCACCAGGCGCTCACGCACCAGATAGAATTTCATGATTCCCCAAGCCAATACAATAGCCAACAAAAGATAAACTAACTCTGCCCAAATGGAAAGATACCATGGTGGCAATATCGTAATATCAAGAGAATACACTTCGGCTCCTATATTACCCTCACCATCCACGACATGCACCTTCAGATGATAATTACCATATGGCAAACCATTATATCTGATATCCAACCTTTTCTTATTCAGATAATGCCAGTCGTAATCACTACCTTCCAACCGATAAGCATAGACAGCAGAAGGATGGTCGGAGAACGGAAGATCTGTCAGCTGAAGGGTAAAGCTATTCTCATCACTTGCAAGTTCCAACTCCTTCATATTGCGAGGAGCTGCATCTTGCCATTGATTTCCATTGACCACAATACCTGCCAACATCAGTTTGGTCTGCAACCCTTTCTCCATCGGCATATCGGCACGCAGACAGATATAGCCATCGTTGCCACCCATCATTACCATGTGCTGAGCCTTAGAATAGAAAATGGCTAAAGGAGCAATAGAAGAAGGAATCTTGAAACGGGAACTCTTGCCATCCAAATCGATGATACAACATTCCTTACCGCATACCACCCAGGTCTTGCCATCCACATCACACATAGTAATCACTTTTCCGCCTATCTTCCATGTCTTCGTCTTCAGCTGCGAGTGGTTGGCAGAAGGATTTATCACAAAACATTTCACCTCTGTGTTTCCACCTGCCCAGACATTTCCCTTAGAATCTGCCATCAAATAGTTGATATCATCCTTGTGCTCAACAGGAACCACCTTCATAGTTTGCGGATTGATACGGTCCAAGCTACTGAAACTGGAAGCCCAAACCATACCTTGTGCATCTATCACCATCTGTCCTACATGTAAACCAGAGAGTGCATTCTTACCTTGGTCGGAGAAATGATAATCAGCCACGATAGTAATAGAACCTGAAGCCTGAGCCATCAAAGACAGAAGTCTCTGCTTGCTGATGACAAAGATGCCTCCCATATAGGAAGCCATCCACATTCTGCCCTGCTTATCTTCCAGCACATCGTATGCCCAGGCTGTAGAATATTTGCCAGTCTTGTCGCAGACGATAAAGTTATGCATCTGTTTGGTTTGGCGATTGTAGTAGTTGACTCCATGATCCGTACATACCCATACGTCCCCCTTGCGATCTTCATAGATTTTGCGAACACGATTATGACTCAGGGGATAAGACGAACTGTTCTGCTTATACCAGGCAACATTGCCATCCGATGCATTTTGACTGGCATTCATTCCAAAACGAATCAAGCCATTGGTTCCTCCCAACCACCATTCTCCATCTCTGGTCTGACAAATTTCATGCAGACAGTTACCTTCTCCCGAAAGAGTTATCTTATCAAGCGAGGTATATTGGAAATAAGTATGCGTGGAAAGACGGGATAGACCATTATCCGTTCCTATCCACACATTCTGCCACTTATCCACAAAACAAGACCAGACGATATTATTAGGAATGGAAGAAGCATCACGGGAGTCGTGCTCGAAATGCAGAATGGAATTGTCCAAAGACAGGCGATAGAGTCCATTATCTGTTCCAATATACAGATTGCCATTGGATTCTTCTGCCAAACACTTGACGGAATTACCATTCAACTGAGAAATCCTGGTAAAATTCTTCAGTTGTAAGTCTGCACAATACAGGGCACCTTCTGTACCTATCCAGTAGCAACGGCGCTTGGCATCGTAAGCCAAGGCATTGACAAGAGGTTGCTGACTGTCGGGAAGCAGGATACGTTGCTTGTTCAATTTCGCCCAAGAATTCTTTCCGTTTAAAGCCTGCTTTTTTACTGAATACAAACCCGATAGAGTTCCCACGAGCAATCCCTTAGGTGTATCCAGCAAAGCATATACTTCGCTGCCAAAAACTATCTGTCTGTATTTCAGGAGAATCGCTCTCTGTTCCAAAGTGCTTTTTCTTCCACTATCCTTTGTTGCATCAGCAGACGGCTGTACATAAGAATTAGATTGCAGATTGAAGCACATCATACCCTTGTCTGTAGCGAGAAATAACTGCTCTCTATCTACAGCCATTGCATAAACGCGGGTATTAGAAAAAGTATGCTCTGTATATTGCTTATAACTATGATAACCATCATAGCAGTAAAGTCCATTCTCTGTACCAAGCCACATCATGCCCTGACCGTCTTGCTGGATAGAACAAACCGTCTGTGCCTCAGCCAGAGACACATTAACAAAACGTTGTGCATTAAGAGCACAACTCAAAAAAAGCATGATAAAAAACATGCCAATATGCTTAAGAGTCAACTTCATAAGTGCAAAAATACACATTATTAAGCATACTCGCAAACATATTGGCATAAAAAGAATTAAATACACTTCAAGACCATCGTCTTTTCTATATTTCTCTGGGTATCTTTCACCTTGAGCGTGATATCACCCTTCTGTTTCTTACTTTGTACAACAACTACCAGTTTTCCACTGAAAAGTTTCATCTGTGGCTGTGTAAAAGGCTCAAGCGAAGTTGCATCGCCATTACATGCAGCCTTAAAGATTCCAGCACCAGTTACCTCGAAAGTCAGTTCATCATCGGCAAGCGGACATTCATTGCCATCCTTATCCAAGAGACTCACGGTGATAAAGGCGAGGTCATTGCCATCAGCATTCAAAAGCAGATTGTGTTCGTCTGTACAGCCCTCTACCATACAAGCGATAGGCTCATGGTCTGGAGTTTCCACACTGAACTTCATCTGGGTAGGCTCACCAGCTGTTCGCTTGACATCCTCACCCACTTTTTCACCATACTGATTGTAAGTAACCACGCGAATCTCACCTGGTTCGTACTTCACATTATTCCAGCGGAGGCGATAGCGGTCCAATCGACTTGACTTGTCCTTGCGCACTCTGCCCTGACTCTTGCCATTCACGAAAAGTTCACCTTCCACACCATCTGTATAGCAATAAACCGGAGTTACCTGTCCTTCACGACCTGCCCAATTCCAATGAGGAAGAAGATGGGTGGTATGCTGAGTTTCATTCCAGCGGGAACGATATATATAATATCTATCCTTTGGAAGACCAGCGAGGTCGCAGATGCCAAAGTAGCTGCTGCGGCTTGGCCAGTAGGTATCGTAAGGAGTAGGCTCGCCCAGATAGTCGTAACCCGTCCAGACAAATTCACCGATCACCCAACTGTAATCATCCTGCATCTTCCAATCATCATCTGGAAGATTACTCCAAGAACAATACTCTGTATCATAGCTGGAGCACTGACCATCCGGGTATGGGTTGTTGTCGCTGGCACGCACCTCGACAGGGAACTTATACACGCCACGGGAGCTGACGGTAGATGTCGTCTCTGAACCCAGCAGGAAGCCCTGAGGCAACTGCCCTATATTCTTATAATATTTATGTACGCGATAGTTGAAACCGGGAACATCCATCACCTGTGCAAAGCCTGATTTTAAAGCAGCCTCAGCCTTATCCATACCCTGAGTGACAGGACGAGATGGATCATACTGATGGCAGAGGTTCTGCAGATGCTTGGCTATCTCCATACCTTCCTTGCTCCACTGCTCAGGAATCTCATTGCCGATGCTCCACATGATGATGCTTGGATGATTACGATGATGCTTCACCAAGTTGGTGATGTCCTTATCGCTCCATTCCTTGAAGAACTTGGCATAACCATTCTTACATTTAGGATAAATCCACATATCGAAGCTCTCAGCCATTACCATCATGCCGAGGGAATCACAGATTTCCATCTGCATAGTAGAAGGCATGTTGTGGGCTGTACGGATGGCGTCGCAACCCATCTCCTTCATCGTCTTGATCTGGCGGATGAGGGCAGCCTTGTTCTCTGCAGCACCCAACGGACCAAGGTCGTGGTGCAGGCAGACACCCTTGATCTTGCGGGTAATGCCATTGAGCTGGAAACCATTATCCTTGGATACCGAGATGGTACGGATACCGGTCTTCAAGGTCTGGACATCAGCCACCTTCTTTCCCTCATATCGGGTCAACTTCACCTGATAGAGATAAGGAGATTCCGGAGACCAGAGCTGAGGATTTGTTACCTTCAGGGTAGTCTTGATTTCTGGAGTAGCACCCTGGATGGTTTGCTCAGCTACCTTAGTACCTTTCTCATCAAACAAGGCGATGACTGTCTTGCCAGACTTACCTATCTTTCCATCCAAAAGAGCATTTATCTCTACTTCAGCTTCCTGTCTGTTGGCTTTCAAAGTACGCACGAAAGTATCCCAGGTAGAGAAGTTTTCATTGCCATACAGTTCAACAGATACCGGACGGTAAAGACCGCCACCCGGATACCATCGGCTACTCTCCTCTACATTATTAAGATGTACCTCTATCAGATTATTCTTGCCAAACTGGATAAAAGGAGTGATGTCGATACGGAAAGCATTGTAACCATATGCCCACTTGCCAGCTTCCTTTCCATTTACGGTGACTACAGGCTGGCTCATGGCACCATCGAAAACCAAGACGGCACGCTTGTAACCCTTTGGAGCCGTCCAGTTCATCTTATACATCCCCTCACCTATCCAAGGCAGCGCACCCGAGCGGCCTGACTTCTCAGACTTCTCTTTCTCACCATTCTGCTCAATAGCCACCATCTGCAGGTCCCATTTCTTATCGAAAGGACCCGAGATAGCCCAATCGTGAGGCACGGCTACCTGAGACCACACTTTGCCATCGCGGGAGAAATCCCACGATGGTAAATTTATTATTTTTCGGCTCTGCGCCTGGCACATGGTAGAGAACGCCAGGGCGAGAGACATGAAAGTAATGCTTTTCTTGATCATATCTTTTATTTAATATTCTTATTTATATGCATCGAATACAGCAGTTGGTTTACCGGAGTTATCAAAAGCTCCCTTGGTATAAGCACCCCAACCCAAAGTACTATAGTTGGCAGGCTTCCAGTTGTTGTAAACCTCAGGTTCCCAATAGAAGATACCTTCGCAGGTAGGAATAGCCTTGCAGCCATCCACCATCTTCTCCATCATTGGCGCAGCCTGATCAGAACCCCACCACATACCTATCTCTGAAACGATGACATTGCAATTGTACATCTCTGATAAAGTCTTGATATTATTCAGGCAACTGGTGGTTAATTCCTGCCAATTGTTATCTTCTGGATAAAGTGACATACCGATGACATCCCATTTTCCTCCCTTCTTCTTCAATTCACCAAAGAGCCAGGTATAACGGCCGAGATTATTACCCTCATCCACGTGCACAATGACTTTAGCCTGTGGATAAACTTCCTTCACGGCATCATAGCCAGCATTGACATAAGCAGCAAAGTTGGCTGCATTCTCTGATACCTGACCGGTTATAGCCTTATCGCTGCTGAAGAGCATTCCATCACGGGTTTCATTACCCACCTGTACCCATTCTACGTTGGTGACACCTCTCTCTTTCAAGGCAGATAATACATCCTTGGTATGATTAGCTACCGCCTGTTTCATCTGCTCGAAAGTATAACCCTGCCAAGCAGCAGGTACTTTCTGGTTTCCCGGATCTGCCCAAGTATCAGAATAATGGAAATCAATCATCAAGCGATAGCCGAGCGCCTGTGCACGACTTGCCTTGGCGATGACATCATCCTTACCGCACCAACCACCTTCCGGATTTACCCACACGCGAAGGCGGATTGCATTTGTACCAAGGTCGCGAAGAAGCCACATGCACTCCTCTGCCTTGCCATTCTGATTATAGAATTTCACACCGTCCTGCTCCATTTCTGTGAGCCAACTGACATCGGCTCCCTTAGCGAAACCGCTCATATCGTATGTTTTCTCCTTTTCAGGAACTGGAGAATCGTCGCTGCTGCAACTTGTTCCTGTGATAGAGAACAAGAGCGCTGTAGCCAGCAACATGGCTTTTCCAAATAATTTCTTCATTTTTTATGCAAAAATAATCAAATAATTGATTGGTTTAAACCGATGACAACAACATCCGTAAGAATCTGCTTATCGGATAATACCCGATGAAGAACAATGCCACGAGAAAAAATATTTCTCTTAGATTTACTCAAGATTACATTCATTGTTAGTTTAATCTTTTAGGTTTATTGTTTTATTGAATTGTTTCGCTTGCAAAAGTACTAAATATCGTAAAAACAACAAGACATATATCAGACAAAGATAAATAAAAAAAGGACAAAAGCCTGTTTTTATCGAGCTTTTGTCCGTTTTGTAGTTAATCTGGCAAGAAACTTTTATCCGTTTCTATCCATATCTCTATGAAAAAAATCACTTATTAGAAACAACTTTCTCGTTAGAAAATAACTTTCTTTACGCTTGCAATACCATCAAAGTTGATCTTCTTTACAATATTGATTCCTTTTTGAGGTGCAGAAAGATGGGAACCCGCCAAATCATAATATTCTATACGAGAGGTTCCTGCTTCTGATGTTTTTTCTGCAAATAAGATGCCAGTAGTAGCACCAGACATGGTATTTCCGTTAGCATCAAAAGTTTTGGCTGTATCGTAGTTTTTGATAGCATGATCGAACTCTGCTACATCTGTTGTTGGAATCTCATTGGTATAAGCCTTCCAGATTTCCACTTTACCTGCACCAGAATACTTCTCGCAGATGGCAGGAACATCCACCGTCTTGTCGAGATAATGCTGGGTGTAAGAGGCTACGGTCTGAGTAGGAACCCAATCGGTTTTGGTCACACCAAAACTTTTACTTATCTTAGCGCCATCAATATTGGTGTAACCCTCCATCAAGTTGTTACAACCCTTATAGATGCAGTCATAACCTTCAGCTTTAGAAATATTCAAGCTACCGCCTCTGTCTGAACGGATAGGCGACTTTGTATTCTCGAAATAGCATCCCTCTTCGTATGCCACAGCTCCCGTACGAATATCCCAACCATCCTCACAACCACGCATATAGTTATTATAATAATGTACATGACCACCACGTTGGAGAGGAAGACGAGAACCTTGGATATTATCAAAGAAATTGTGGTGGAAAGAGATGGTACGACAGTTTTCGTAGACATCAGTATCACCCTTACCCCACAAGCAGCTCTTGTCATGGTCGTGGAAATAGTTATAGCTGAAAGTCATCCACTGCACATTATTCTTACAGTCGAGCAAACCATCATAGCGGTCTTTGTTGGCAGCATCACCATTGAAGAACTCACAGTGGTCAACCCAGATATGTCCACCCCAGTTGGTCTTGGCACTTACCTTATCAGCCTGAATTCCGATGCAGTCAGGGTCGCCCACTTCTACTTGTGCACCATTACGCCAAGCCACAATCTTATTCTCACCAGTTCTGAGCACAGGTACACCTTTCATGGTGAAACGACAGTTACGGATGATGATGTTATCAACAGACTGCATCACGAAGGTGATATGAGAGAAGAGAGGAGCCTGGCCTGTTGCAGGGTTTACCACACCAATCAAAGTCTTGTTGGGGGCTACCATAATACGCTCACCATATGTTGTTTCCACACCACTTTTTCCACTTTGGTCATCAAGCAATTTACCTGTATTGATACCATCAACGTAACATTTGATGCCTGTAGTAATATCATGATCTACGATAACGATATATGGGTCAGTTGCCTGGAGATAGGCCTGCAGTTGAGAGAAGTTATCAGCCTTTACCACCTTGCCACCAGCGCCACCAGTAGTACCACCTGCACGATACCAGTTAGAACCAGGAACACCTTCGTAGGCAGCAAAGCCATCCATTGAGAAGTCACGACCATCCTGAATCTGTGCATTTGCCATCATTGAGAAGCCACAAAATAAAGCAGCAGCCAAGATGGTTTTACGGCAAGTTACCTTGAATGGTACTAAAAGAATAGGGTTTATATGTTTCATTGCAAAGTTTAGTTTTGTTTGTTGTTTTGAGAAAAAAGGGCTGTCCTCATCAAGAAAAGACAGCCCTTAGTTGATTTCATTTCATATATTTTTCCCTCATTGGGGAAAACATGTGTTTATTATTCTGTTACAGGTACAAGTTTAATGAGAGCGATTGTAGTTGCATCACCCTTTGTGATCTTATGGGCGCCAGCCTCAAGCACAACTGTTGTAGGAGCTCCTTCCAGCTTTACGCCATCTACCTTTACATTAGTTTTTGTACCAGAAACGCCATAATATACATACAGAGTCATCTTCTGAGATGTGGTGAAAGAAACTTCAGTTTTACTTTCCATCTTAAGACTTGCTATATAAGTTGTACCATCAATAACTGTTTCTTCCTTTTTAACATTCTTAGCTTCACCTGTCAAAACAAATGCACTATTAGAAGGAACAGCCTCTTTTCCGTTCACAGTAAAGCTGCATGTTACAGTACCCTCAATAGGAGTTACTGTGCTGCCACCTTCTGAACCACCAGTAGAGCCGCCAGTGCCACCTGTCTCGCCACCTTCTGTAGAACCACCTTCGCCAGAAGCATTGCTCTCACCGAACACTTTAACAACACCAGAAGTATAAGCATCAAGAATGCTTGCCAAAGCAGGCCATGGCTGCTGGTGACCATTTGTTACGACTGTTTCATCAGGAATAACGAAATCAATGTCACCATGATTCAAACGACCTGCGCCATAGAAACCTTCTACGATAGAAGGAACATCTTCTGCCTTATCTGCAGCGTATGCATACATGAGGCTTGAGTTGGTATCAAAGTTGTTGTAAGAAGTACCACCTACCAAAGTCTTTACACTTGTAGGAACCTGCTCACTTGGATCAGAAACCTCGTAGGCATCGAAGCTTGTATTGTTTTCTGAGTATGGGATATAGCTGAAGTTATCAGGCTTGTTGGCAAATACATTGCCGTATGCCTTAATCAAACCACCTTTCTCACCAGAGAAAGTACCATCACCCATAGCATCAGTACCCTGCAGAGAGCTCATGATAGGACGCTTGGTTGCATCAAAGTAGTTAGACTCCATGAATACACTTGAACCACTGGTTGCACCAATACCATAAACATCATTGTGCTGATAGTAGTTGTTGTACATGTGAACACTCATAGTACGAATACGAGCCATACGAGAGTCTGAATGGTCGAACCAGTTGTGGTGATAAGTGATATAGTTAGGGCCACTTTCACTCGTCATACCACACATAGAAGCCTTACCATTATCCCAGAAGCGGTTGTATGCTACAGTTATATACTGGGAGTCACCCTTGATATCTACAGTACCATCACCCTTGGCCTGGTCGGCAGCGCCACCCTTCTTGCCATAGAAGAGATCCATGTTGTGAATCCATACATGAGAGTTATCAGTATCAAGAGACATAGCATCATCCAGGCAACGCATGATAGCAAAGTTACGGAACTCTACACTCTTGGTATTACGAAGCAAGAAACCAAATCCATATACAGTAGCATCATCACCGACTCCTTCGAAAGTCATGTTCATTTCAGAGTGAGCACCCTTACCCTTAATCTGCAAACCTTCTGCAGAACTTGAAATTCCGTCCAAGTCAGAAAGGCTTACCTTACCGATGATTCGAAAGACGATAGGAGTTGTATCCTCACCCTTTTGATAAGCATCAATAATAGCCTGAAGACCCGTAATAGTCTCTGGCTTGCCTGTATCAACTGTTGTAGAAACAGTCTTGGCCGTCTTGGCTGTAATATACAGAACCTTAGCACCAGCCTTCAAAGTACCATCATTATTATAAGCACCTACACCATCATACTTGAAATGAGCAAAGCCCTCACGATTGTAGCTCTTTACTACCAAGTTAGAAGCAGTATTGGCACCAGCAATCTCTGTACCTTCAGCATTGACAGGAACAACCTTTACAGAATAAGTACCAGCCTTCAAACCGAGAACATCAGCACGATAGTAAGATTTATACTGACGAATCAGCTGAGCATCAATCTTCTTGTCATCTACATATACATTATAAGAAGAAGCGCCCTCGAATGGAGCCCACTTCAAGTAGGCAGACTCCTGCCAGCCCTTTGCCTCAGTAATCTGAATCACACCAGCAGGATTTTCAACATCACCACTTTCGCCCTGATCGGCCTTCTTAGCAAAACTGATGGCTTGAACAGAAGCATCATACTCATCATTCTCTGCACCAGACTTAGGAGTAATAATAGTCTTGTCACCTTCGAACTTAACACTTGTCAAGTCGGCAGTATTATAATACTTCACATCACCAGCATTGGTGGTAACATACATCTGATTGACCTTGCTGTTACGAGCAACGGCATTGGTAATTTTGTCGGTAGAACCAGGAGTAACGGTAGATCCGCCACCTACAGTCTCAACCTTGATGCTATAAATGTTCATACCACCACCATTGGTTTTCAACACAACATCACCATCAGCAGTTACAGTTCCAACGTTGGTAACCTGATCTTTTGTAGGAGTACCAAAAGAACCAGAAACCGAAGTCAAGTTAGCAGCATCTAAACAACGAGCAGTAGAAGTACTACCAGTCTTGCAGCTAACTGTTACTTTCTGACCAGCCTTCAGACTTGGAATAATCAAAGAAACACCATTTCCGTTCAATTCCAAGCGAGAAGAGCCATAGTTCAAGCGGACTTTTGCTTTTCCTTCGGATTTATCAGCAGGAGCACCAGCAGTAAACTTCAAGCCCTTAGTATAAGCCAATTCTGAGCCATTTGCAACAAGAGCCGCTTTCTCCAAAGCTAAGGTATAGCCGTAGCGATCAGTTCCCAATACCCAATTGGCATCAGCTGCACATAAAGCCTTATCAGCCTCGCTCATTGCACCAAATGTCCATGTCTGAGCCATGGCTGCACTCAAGCTCATCAAGAGGAGTGCCAAAGTAAATACCATTTTCTTCATTTTACGTTCCTCCTTTTTTACTTGATAATTACTTTCTTACCATTCACGATGTAGATACCCTTAGACAATCCCTCAAGAGAATTACCTACGAGTTGACCATTTAGGTTAAAAACCTTACCCTGCAATGACTTCTTGACCTCTTCTATCTTGTTGATTCCTGTAGTAGAATCATAAGAAAAAGAAAGAGACACAAGCGACATATCCTTCGTTTCAGAAGAATTGTCCGCATAATTGAGCGTTACGTTATCACCATCGAAGGTGATCTCGGTGACGGTTTTGTCTGAGACATTACCATCAATTTTAACGGTCTGCTTGTTGTTCGCAAAAACAACGGAAGCAAACATACCCGCTAAAAGCAGTAAATAATTTTTTTTCATTTTAAACTAAAATGTTTAGTAGATATATATTATTTTGGTTTTTATGATTTACTTTTACGCTGCAAAGGTAGCCAAAATTCTGATACAGCAAACGTTTTCGTTTCACTTTTTACACGCAAACGTTTTCATAAGTGTCAATGTGCCATTAAAACGAAATCTATAAAAACATTAGGGAAATAAAAAAAGCCGAATCTTGTTACGAAGATTCGGCTTCTAATAAGAAGTGGTACCACCAGGAATCGAACCGGGGACACAAGGATTTTCAGTCCTTTGCTCTACCAACTGAGCTATGGCACCAACTAATATGAACAAACAAGAATTCTCATTTGCGGGTGCAAAGGTAGTACTTTTATTTGATTCCACCAAATTTTTCCGCACTTTTCTTTCAAAAAAGTTTAAAATTTGCCTTTTTATTTTGAAATATATCAGATTTTATGTACTTTTGCAGCCAATAAAAGCGGGATTTAGCGCAGTTGGTAGCGCACGTCGTTCGGGACGATGAGGTCGCTGGTTCGAGTCCAGTAATCCCGACCAAACTAAGAGTTTACTTCCCGTAAACTCTTCATTAGATTATATTTCAACTTTAAATGCGAAAACGATATGCTTAAACTAAAAGATTTCTTTTATCTACAGCGTAACGACCGACAAGCCATTCTGGTTCTGCTCGGTATCATCATCATTTGTCTTACTCTCATTATCATTGTGGGAAAAGTCAATACGAAAGAATCAAGTTTGGAAAACGACTATTCTGCAGATAATAACCCCAAAAGCATAACTGGCGATAATCACCAAGAATCATCAACTGCAGATAAAAGCATTAGCGAAAAGCATCCTTTATATTATAAGGTAGAGGGAACAATTCATGAGTTGTTTCCTTTCGACCCTAATACTGCCGACAGCACCCAGCTTCTCAAACTCGGTTTACAATCATGGCAAGTACGAAGTATCTATAGGTTTCGTACTAAAGGCGGCATCTTCAGAGAAAAAACAGATTTTGCCCGTCTGTACGGACTTACCAAGAAACAATACGAAGTACTGGCACCTTATATTATAATAGGTGAAGATTACCGGCCTGCATCCGACTACTATGGAAATAGCAGAGGAGGCAAAGAAAGAGGCTATCAAAATTCTCCATACAAAAATGGTGCAAACACAAGTACGTATTCACAAGCAAACAATGGCGCTAATTCTACAAATGCTAATGGAAACAACATCTACAGTTATCCACAAAAACTGAGACCGGGGCAACATGTCATCGTCAACTCTGCCGACACAACAGAACTGAAGAAGATTCCAGGCATTGGCAGTTATTATGCTAAAAGCATCACAAGATACAGAGAACAATTAGGAGGCTTTGCATCCATTAACCAGCTGAAGGAAATAGATGGACTGCCAGAAGAAGCTCTGTCTTTCATCAAAATTACTCCTGGAGAAGTGAGAAAGTTGAATATCAATTCTCTCTCACTCAATCAACTTCGACGTCACCCCTACCTCAACTTCTACCAAGCGAAAGAAATTTGCGACTATCGACGGTTAAGAGGTCCTTTCAAAAGTCTGGAGGAACTAAAACTCCTCAAGAACTTTCCACCAGCAGAAATCGAGAGACTTAAGCCCTATATCATATTCTAAAAAAGGGTGCGTCACAGACTTATGACACACCCTCTTGGATTTCAAATCAAAACACTCCTAACTGATGCAGGAATATAGTTAATATACATAATGGACAAACGATACGCACCATAAAGAGATAAACACCGAAAAGAGAACCTTTCAAAGTTCCCCAATTCGTAAACTCATCGCTGACCACTTTTTTCGGCACATACCAACCTAAGAAAATACAGGTTGCAAAGGAACCCAGCGGCATAAACAACTGAGAAGTAAGATGGTCGCAGAAATCAAGAAAGTTCAAATGAAAGAGACTCAGTTCTGGCATGGCTCCACAAGATAAAGAACAGAAGATACCAATAATACAACAGGTGATAGTCTCTACCCAGGCACCCTTCTTGCGAGTTACTTTCAACTCCTCATAAAACATGGCAGTACCGATTTCGTGCATAGAAATAGTGGAAGTCAATGCTGCCAACACCAACAATGCGTAAAACAGTACAGAAATAACATACCCCACAACAGGCATAGAACCAAATGCCTGTTGGAAAACATTAGGCAAAGTGATAAAAATGAGTGAAGGACCACTATCCGGATTAACACCTACAGAGAATGCTGCTGGGAAAATCATCAGTCCCGCCATGATGGCAATAATCGTATCTATCAATGCTATCTGAGTGGCAGATTTCAAGAGATTGGTTTGTCTGCTAAAATAAGAAGCATAGGTACAAAGACAAGCGGTACCGAGGCTCAAGGAGAAGAAAGCCTGTCCCAAAGCCTCCAGCATCACATTCTCATCCACTTTTGAAAAATCAGGCTTCAACAGAAACTCTATACCCTTGAATGCACCAGGCAGAGAACAAGACGAGATGACCAAAACAATCAGTAAGACAAAAAGCATTGGCATCAATATTTTGGAAGCTTTCTCTATACCATTGCGCACACCTTTGACTACCACACAATGGGTAATCAAGATAAAAGCAATCGTCCAAAAAGTCGGTTTGATGGGATCAGAAGAGAATTCTACAAAATATTGCTTCACATAACTGACATCTCCATGAATACCTCCCAACAACGAAGCATAAAGATACTGCAGGCACCATCCTGCCACTACCGCATAAAAACCCAGGATAATCATGGACGTAACAACTCCCATGACACCTAATATTCCCCAAGGTTTTCCATTTGAAAGATTATGATAAGAACGCGCTGCATTAGCAGCAGAATGACGTCCGATAATAAATTCACCTACCATACCAGGAATACCCAGCATGAAGATACATACCAAGTAAATGAGAATGAAAGCAGCACCTCCATTCTGTCCAGTCATATAGGGAAAACGCCAGACATTTCCCAAACCTACTGCAGAACCAGCAGTAGCCAGAATGACTCCCAGCTTGGAGCCAAAACTTCCTCTATTTTCCATTTCGCTAAAATTCTAATGAGTACTCCATATTCATCATGGTAAAGTACTCATGGGTTATTAATTACAAGATTCCGTCCAGGATTCCCAATTGATTCAGGAACACCAAGAGAATTAGAATAGGACAAACGAACCGCACCAAAAACAGATAAATACCAAAAAGATTTCCCTTTAAGGTTCCCCAATTGGTAAACTCATCCTTCACTAACTTCTTCGGTACATGCCATCCGATGAACAAGCAGGTAAGGAAACCGGCTATAGGCAAGAAGATCTGTCCTGTAACAAAGTCAAACCAATCAAACAAGGTTTTACCCAAGAAGGTCAATGAATCTGTAGCACCCAAAGAGAGCGAACAGAAAGCACCGATAATTGCACAGGAAACCGTAACGATAATTGCTCCTTTCTTGCGGTCTATCTTCAGTTCTTCATAGAAGAAAGAAGTATTCACCTCATGCAATGACATCAGCGAAGTAAGTGCAGCCAATGACAAAAGTATATAGAACAACAAGGAAACAAGCCATCCCAGAACAGGAATAGAAGCAAAAGCCTCATTGAATACATTCGGCAAAGTGATGAAAATCAAAGAAGGACCACTATCTGGAGATACACCTACCGAGAACGCTGCAGGGAAAATCATCAGACCGGCAAGAATCGCGACCAGAAAATCGATGAGCGAGATCTGCAATGCCGATTTGAAGAGATTGGTTTGTCTGCTAAAATAGGATGCGTATGTACAGATACAGCCCATACCTATACTTAAGGAATAGAATGACTGTCCTAAAGCACCTAAGAAAACGCCTCTATCTACCTTTCCAAAGTCTGGTTTCAAAAGAAACTCAACACCTTTTCCTGCATCTGGCAACAGACAAGCAGCTGCCACGATGATCAGCAAAAGGATAAACAGGATAGGCATCATGATCTTAGATGCTTTTTCTATACCGCCTCTCACTCCATGAATAATCACGAAATGACAAATCAGGAAAATTACCACCGTCCACATGACAGGCCGGATTGGATCTGAAGAGAAATCCTTGAAGTAATTAGCCACAAAAGCTGGATCACCATGCAATTCTCCCATGACGCTGGCATAGACATATTGCAAGCACCAACCAGATACAACTGCATAATAACCCGTGATCAGGAATCCAGTAAGCACCTCCAGATATCCGATCCATTTCCATGAATTACCATTGGCCACTTTGGTATAAGCACGAGCCGTATTGGATGCTCCATGACGACCGATGATAAATTCGGATATCATACAAGGAATACCCAACAGGAGTACACAACCAATATATACCAAAATAAAGGCGGCACCACCTTCCTGCCCAGCCATGTAAGGGAAACGCCATACATTACCAAGTCCAACAGCACCACCAGCTGTAGCAAGTATCAAACCAATCTTGCTACCAAAACTTCCTCTACTATTTTCTGTCATTTGAAATACTTTCTCTTTATACGAGTGCAAAATTATAAAATAATTCGCATTTAAACGTATAAATCGAAAGTAAATATCTCAAATTTGTTCACTTTTTGCAATTTTATGCCTTTTCAGATACTTTTTTATTACTTTTATTCCGAAAAAGCGACAGAAACCGTACCCCTTAACGATATTCTTCTGGTAGAGTATTGCGCCAAACCACAAAAGGGAAATTCAATAAATGTGAATTATAGAAGCGCTTATCACCAGTCACCTCCATTCCGATGAAATCCGGTTTCACGTAGGCTTCGTTTTCATCACTAAGTTCTACCTCAGCCATGACAAGACCTTGGTTGTCTCCATAGAACTCATCCACTTCAAAAGTATGCTTACCACTCTTCACCAGATAGCGACGTTTATCGATGACACCGCCCTTGCAAAGTTGCAAGAGATGTTGAGCCTCATCCATGGTGATTTCCTTTTCAAACTCATAACGCGTCATTCCTCCATTTACAGACTTACCTTTGATCGTAAGATAAGCCTTGTCATCACGCGTACGTACCCTCACCGTAGCTCCATCAGCAGGAATATAGCCCTGCTGAATATGGCTATTAGAAAAGGCGGCGCTTTTATATGCGTCGCCCTTCTTTACGAGGAATTTTCTTTCAATTTCTAATCCACTCATAGTTTCCATATTAGAAACAGGAAATCACAGATAAAGATAACTTCCCATTTCCGGTTCATAAATTATGCGATAGAAGATGCATAAATAGCGAAGATAATAGCCAAAGCTATCAACACGCCAAATATCCACTTGATGACTTTCTCACCTTTCGCAGCCTGCTTCTTCTCATAAGCAGCATGCTTTGCTCTTCTTAAGTCCTTATTACTACTCATAGTCTTTTAATATTAGGTTATTATTACTATTCTTCATTCTCGGAAGGGAATTCCATCAGGTATGCCTTGATAAATCCGTCTATCTTACCATCCATTACACCATCAACATCCGATGTCTGATAATTGGTACGATGGTCTTTCACACGACGGTCATCGAAGACATAGCTTCGAATCTGACTTCCCCACTCGATCTTTTTCTTACCAGCCTCTATCTTAGCCTTAGCTTCGAGACGTTTCTTCATGGCACGGTCGTAGAGTTGACTCTTCAAAAGCAACAATGCCTTGGCACGGTTCTTCGGCTGGTCACGCGTCTCAGTATTTTCGATAAGGATTTCCTCTTCCTCACCCGTATCAGGATCCGTGTACCAATATCTCAATCGGACACCAGACTCTACCTTGTTGACATTCTGTCCACCCGCTCCACTGGAACGGAATGTATCCCAAGACAACTTGGCTGGATCTACAAACACTTCGATGGTATCATCTACCAATGGGGTAACGAAGACACTGGCGAAACTGGTCATACGCTTACCCTGAGCATTGAAAGGAGATACACGCACCAGACGGTGCACACCATTCTCACTCTTCAAGTAGCCGTATGCAAACTCGCCACCCTCAATCGTCATGGTAACACTCTTGATACCAGCCTCATCACCTTCCTGCATGTCGGTAATGGTCACCTTATATCCATGAGCCTCAGCCCAGCGCATATACATACGCATCAACATCGAAGCCCAATCCTGACTCTCCGTACCACCGGCACCAGAATTAATCTTGAGTACACAGTCCATAGGGTCCTCCTTCTGGCGAAGCATATTCTTCAATTCCAAATCTTCTATCGCCTTGATAGCCTTGTCATAGTCAGTATCCACTTCCTCTTCGGTCACCATCTCATCTTTATAGAAGTCGAAAGCAAGTTGCAGTTCGTCAGCATAGAGACGTACTTGCTTATAGCCATCCAGCCATTTCTGGATGCCTTTTACTTTCTTCATCTGCTCCTGAGCATATTTAGGATCTTCCCAAAAGTCAGGAGCCTGAGTGCGGAGCTGTTCCTCCTCAAATTCTACTTTTTTCTGGTCTATATTCAGATAACGATGGAGAGCGTCAGCACGATCCATCACATCTTTCAACTGGTCAGCTGTTATCATTTTTATTACCTTATCCTTTAAATAACTTCCTGTTTCTTTTTCCGATACTTCACCATGAAGTTACTCTTCATACATCTTGTCTATCTCTGCCTTATAGTTTTTATTGATAACTGGTCGGCGAATCTTCAGCGTATTGGTCAACTCTCCTGCTTCCATAGAGAAATGGTGAGGCAAAAGCGTGATACGTTTGATCTGCTCATAATAAGCCAAATGCTGCTGAAGGATCTTGACGCGCTCCATCAACATCTTCTGTACCTTCTCGTTGGCACAAAGTTCTTCTCTTCCAGAGAAAGGAATATGATGTTCACGAGCCCAGTCTTCTACCAATCGGAACTCAGGTACAACCAAGGCAGAAACGAACTTACGCTGGTCTGCAATCACGGCTACCTGATCGATGAATTTATCCACCAAGAGCAGAGATTCTACCTGTTGAGGAGCAATATACTTACCATTCGAAGTCTTAAAGAGATCCTTGATTCGTTCAGTCAAGTACAACTCTCCGTCCTTCATATAGCCGGCATCACCTGTATGGAAGAAACCTTCCTCGTCAAACGCATTTGCATTTGTCGTATCACGATGGTAGTAGCCCTTGGTAATAGTAGGACCTTTCAACAAGACCTCATTGTCTTCACCTATCTTAATCTGAATATTAGAGATAGGACGACCTACGGAACCAATGGTGAATTTCTTATCCAGATGAACACAGGAAACCGTAGCAAGACTTTCGGTCAAGCCATAACCTACCACCATTCCGATACCAACAGAAAGGATGAATTCCTCAACTTCAGGACTCACGTAAGCACCAGCAGTAGGGAAAATATTAGGATTCTCCAAGCCCAACTGCTTGCGCACCATGCTCAAGACTGTCTTATTGACTACCTTATATTCAAGTTCAAGTGTCAAAGGAGGACGCTTACCATTGGCAAGATATTCCACATTACGCTTGCGGCCAACAGCCAAAGCGTGATTAAACAGTTTCTTTTTGAACGAAGGAGCCTCATCCATCTTAGCCTTCACAGCAATATACACTTTCTCCCAGAATCGGGGCACACTACACATACAAGTAGGATGAACCTCTCGCATGCTTTCCTGTATCTCATGAGGGTAAGTGTTGATAAAAAGTCGTGCACCTTCACTCAAGCAGAGGTAAGACCATGCACGTTCAAAGATATGTGTGAAAGGCAGAAAGTCGATGACACGGTCCTTCTCGGTGACAGGGACACACTCATCATTTGCCTTCAAGGCAGCATGATACTGTCCGTATGTAAGCATCACTCCCTTGCTATCACCAGTAGTACCACTGGTATAGAGGATATCAGCCAAATCATCCATATTTGCCTGCTTATAAAGTTCCTCCACTTCAGTCTGGCGAGGAAGATTCTCACCCAACTTGATAAAATCCTTGAAATATAAAGCTGCGGGATCATGAGTACTGATACGTACACTGGAATCAAAGATAACGATGCGTTCCAAAGATGGACAAAGCGCAAAAACACGATGAGCCTTGTCATACTGTTCCTGTTCACCTACGAAGAGGATACGCACTTGGGCATCGTTGACCATATATTGAATTTGTTGCTCACTACTTGTAGCGTAAAAAGGAATAGCACAAACTCTCACTCCGTATGCTCCAAAATCAGTATATAGATAATGTACACAGTTCTGTGAGAACACGGCAATCTTGTCCTGAGGCTTCAAGTTCAGGTTGAGCAATGCGTTGCTAACTTGTTTCACTCTCAGAGAGAACTGATTCCACGAAACAGTTTGCCATTGTTCACCGCCAAACTTCTTAAAAGTAAGCGCTGGTTTATCACCGTACTTTTTAGCCAAGTCGTGAATCAGTACTGAAAGATGACTATTGATTTGCATAAGCTTTTGTTATTTATATGGGTGCAAAGATACGGCAAATAGAGGACAAAACAAAATAAAAATGGCATTTTTTCCATTTTGTCTGCTCTTTTTTTCGTAACTTTGCCACAGAATTCAAAAACGAGGGAGATTATGATGACACAAGAACAATTCACCAATGATGCCGTTGAGCTGCTGAAGAAGCTCATCGCCACCCCATCTGTAAGCCGTAATGAAAAGGATGCTGCAGATATCATGGAACAGACGATCCGCAGTTATGGTTTTGCACCTCAGAGGGAAGCCAACAATATTTGGGTGATTGACCCGCACTTTGATGAAAGCAAACCTACTTTGCTGCTCAATGCACATATTGACACGGTAAAACCTGTAGACTCATGGCAGCGCCACCCCTATGCTCCTACCATAGAAGGCGACCTTCTTTATGGTTTGGGCAGCAACGACTGCGGAGGCGGACTATGCTCACTACTACAGATATTCAGAATGCTTACAGAGAAGCCACAGAGCTATAACCTTATTTATCTGGCTTCTGCTGAAGAGGAAGTATCGGGCAAAGATGGTATCAGCCGTGCTCTACCGCTATTGCCTAAGATAGACCTCGCCATCGTTGGTGAGCCAACTGGCATGAATCCAGCTGTAGCAGAAAAGGGGTTAATGGTCTTAGATGTCATCGCTCATGGCAAGAGCGGTCATGCTGCCCGTAACGAAGGAGTAAACGCTATCTATGAGGCACTGGATGATATGCGCTGGATTCGTGATTACAAGTTTGAGAAAGTAAGCGAGTTCTTAGGTCCTACCAAAATGACATTAACGGTAGTGAATGCAGGTACTCAGCACAATGTGATTCCAGACAAGTGTACGATGCTGGTAGATATCCGCACCAATGAATTTTATGACAATGAGGAGGTCTATCATTTTATCTGCCAGCACTTGAAGAGCGAAGTAAAGGCTCACAGTTTCCGTTTGAAATCATCCCGTATTGATCCTGAGCATCCTCTTATTAAGAAATGTATAGCCATGGGGATGAAGCCTTTCGGCAGTCCTACCCTTAGCGACCAGGCGCTGATGTCGTTCCCATCCTTTAAGTTGGGACCAGGCGAGTCTTCCCGCTCCCATTCCGCAGATGAGTTTATCAGAATAAGCGAAATAGCTGATGCTATTGCCAAATACAAAGAGCTCTTAGATGGCGCTGCCATCTAAGAGCTCAATTCTATTCATCTATTATATTATTTATTATACCTTATCTATATAACATTACAAGGACTTGCCAATATAAGCGAAAGGAACGGTGATATTGTCGTCATCTTCCTTCTCGTTTGTAGTAGAAGGATCTCTTGAATAAGACTGATCGGCATTGTCGCTCATACTTGTGTCGTAAGGCAGACAGTCCATACCACTTGTACCAAAGGTAGCTACTAACATCACACCCAATCCCTTGCTTGCCACATCGGCAGCTGTAACACCAAGCTTAGCTAAAGGAATCGAGATTTCGTAATGGAAATCGTATTGGGAAGACTTGTGTCCTAAGGTATTGAAATCTACATAAGTAGATGTACCCTTTGTCATATCACCTACAAGACGGTTCTGTGACTTTCCATAACATTCTTTAACACCCTTTATCGTTTTGCTGAGAATACCCATACCATACTTCACAACAACACCTGTCTCTTTATAGGCAACCTCTTCTAAAGCATTTAATCCTGCACTGCTTCCACCATAAATGAATGGACCATTGGTGTTATTGGTTGAGAATACCACTACCTTGTTGACTGGGCTTTCGCAAGTAATGCCACTATCCCATAGAGTTCCACCTGCTGTAGTCTTACAATGATTGCCTATTCTTGTAGAGGCATTATTGGTGTTGATGCCGATAAAGAATGGCATATTGTAATTTTTGAACAGCACACCATTACTGAGTGGAAAATCTGCTTCTGGAGCTACCACATCTTGAACGTTGGTCATCTCCCACATCAGATAGAGGTTATTATCGTCATAGCAACCATAAAGTGCATAGAGATCGACAGGATTCTCGTGCATGGAAGCATCCATATATACACGTGGGTCGTCATTGGCAGCACCCTGTGCTATAATCATACTCTCATCCCAATCGCTGATATCACCATCTACAGTAATGGTTTTCTTAACACCTGCACCATTTGGATTGGTCTGATACTGAGCATCCAGACTCTGTGGATTAGGGGTAGGTGCTGGAGTTGGTTCAGGCTCTGGAGTTGGAGTTGGCTCTGGTTCTGGTGCTGGAGTTGGCTCTGGCTCTGGTTTTGGTGTTGGAGTTGGAGTTGACTCTGGGTTTGGGTTTGGAGTTGGTGCCACTACAGCACCTTCGTTTACTACCTTTTCAGCAGAAGCATTTGCGCCATTGATAGCAGTACCAGGAGTACCATCGTTGATAAAGAACTTAGCATTGAGGTATGCTGTAGGAATCATTGCCTTATACCATCCTGTCTTACCATTATGAGAAGCAGAAGCATCGTAAGTCATCTTTACACCTGGCCATGCGGTAGAAGATGTTTTACCATTATAGAAGTAGCAATAAACATTCTCCCAGTTGGAAGCGTTATCGAAGTAAACATACTCTGGATCAACGATCTCATCTTCATGTACCTTGGTCACAGTATTGCTGTATGTTCCGTCAACATAGTAGCCGTGGTTGACAAACTCCACGTCAGCAGTTATCTTATTTCCATTACCATCCAAGAAAATGATTTGAGTAGGAGCACTTGTCTCGGTGCCATCATAAGTCCACTTGAAGACATTCTTTCCAGAAACGCTCTTACCTACAAGAGGCAACTTTTTATTGATAGCATCATTCCATTTACCAGCATGCTCAATTACAGGACTAACCTTGTCATTCCATACATATACGGCTGCTGCCGCATTGGATGTCTCTAAGAAACAGGAGATTTCATCAGCCTTGCCCAATTCAGGAACGTAAGCCTTCACTTTCTTGTAAGTTACCGAACCACTTTCGGTCTTGCCATCCTTGTCGGTTGCACCCCAAGTGATAGTAACATTCTTACCATAGGCAACATCAGCACCTACAGTAAACTGCTTGGCTGCAGTAAAAGTCTGCTTAGCACCATCATTCACCTGAATCCAGGCAGAAACAGCATTCAAAGGAGTAGCAGTCACAGTGAGAGACTCATCAGAGAAGGCTGTACCATCAGCTGGATTGAAAACAACCTCAGGAGTCAGCACGATAGGACCAGCATTATAGATGACAGCAATACCTGACTCGCCAACATGACCAGAGATTGTAGAAGCATTGACGGTGAAAGCACCACCGCCTACCATATCCTTATAAGTACCAGACTTGAGCCACTTGCCGTCGCCAGCACCATTGGCTACAGTCACGTCACGGTCAGAACCACTTCCCAATACGATAATAGCGCCACTCTTACGAACCTGAGCACAAACGCCATTACCTTTTACATAATAGTTAGGCTCGCCGGCACAAACGTTGTGCATGTGGTTTACCTGAGCTACTTCAGCATCTTTGAAGTGAACACTTCCCTTATCGCCAAATCTGATATCATTCTTTGCCTTCTGAGCAGGACGGGAGAAATAAAGAGCGGTAGCTCCATTATTACCAGCTACGACTGCATACGCACGGTCGATAACATTCTGGCTCTTATTCTTTGACTCACCACCATCGTTGGCATAAGTATCATGGCTTTCACCCCAATAAACCAACTTTTCTGTCTTTGCCTTTCTCTGATTGAAATTACCTACAGACTCGTTGATAGAACCACCAGCGAAAGAATTGGCAAAGCCGTTACCATAACCATTATCAGTAATGCTCATGTATGTCTGATACTCTGGGAAAAGAATATTATCATTACCACCAGTACCATCAAGGATTTCACCATAGTTGTACATGGTCTGATCCACCACATTCTTCATAAAAGAATCGCCTTCAGAAGGCAAACCGATGTGCTTGATAGCATCCCAACGGATACCATCCACGCCACAGGCTTTCAAGTCCTGGATGTACTGACTGATGATGGCTTGCACAGTAGGATTGTTGGTATCGAGGTCCCACATTCCAATCATACCAAATGTAACCTGATGGCGGTCATTCCAGTTACCCACACCAAATCGTTCATGATAGAGACTCTCATCCTTCAATCGTGCAGCCACGTTAGGATGGTCGGTATGGTTGGCAACAACATCCACAATCACCTTAACCCCATACTCATGAGCCTTAGCACAGAGAGCCTTCAGGTCAGCTTCAGTACCAAGACCATTACCTATCTTAAAGTCGTATGGACGATAAACATCATACCAGACGGATCCTTTACCTGCTCTTTCGTGAACAGGAGAAGTCTGAACGGCAGTAAAGCCTGCCTTGGCGATATTAGGAATTTCTTCCTGGATATCTGCCAATGTCCAGTCGAAACAATGAAGGATGACACCATCCTGAATATTGTCTTTAAGACCATATTTGTTGTCTGCAAAGATGTTGGATGCCATGGTGAACAGCATCACCAACATCAGAAGACCATAATTGATTGTCTTTTTCATAATCTGCTATTATTATCTGATGATTACTTTTTTACCATTGTGAATATAGAGACCAGCCTGAGTAGGCTTCTTGATGCGGATACCAGAGATGGTGTACCAAGCATCATTTGTTGTCTTCTTGACATCTGTCATAGTTGTAGTCTCGATAGCCGTTACAGTACCATTCACATAAACGGTTTCACCTGCAAGATTAGAAGCTGCTGCTCCATTATTAATAACGAAATAACCAGTAAAGAATGCCTGAGGAACTTCTACTGTATAATAACCTTTTTTGCCATTATACTCAGTTTCGTTGTCAAGTGACATTTTCATACCTGGCCATTCCTGCGCTGCAGTAGTACCATTGTAAATGTAGCAGTAAACATCCTTAAGATTGGCTGTACTATTGTCGAAGAAAACCATCACCTTGCCAGCAGGACCTTCAATCGTCTTGGTATATTTACCTTCTACGTAATAACCATGATTCTTGAATTCCTGATCACCGCCATTCAGCTTCTGCCCACCATCATGAGTAAAAATCACACCAGTAGGAATTTCAGTACCAGCTGTATATGTCCATTTAAAGACATTCTTGCCATCTTTAGTTCCCATCAAGGTCATGGCATCTCCAGGCCAAGCAGCAGTAGTAAACTGTTTAACCTTGTCATTCCAGGCCCAAATCTTGGCATTGTCATAACTTGTCTCCAAAAACACAGAGACCTCATCTTCAGTAACCGCTGGCGTATAGTCGTTTGCCATTACGGCAGCCGAAGAAGGCTGAACAACTAAGCCATTAAATGTCATGCCAAAAAGCAAGACAAGCAAGTTAAATAATAAGTAATTCTTTTGCATAATTAAGTTTAAGATATTTAGTTGCGAATTTATTCCGTTTGCAAAAATATCCATAAATTCCCTAACTATTAGCAAGATATTAAGAAATTCCCAAGTTTTTCGTGAGCAAACGTTTGCACAAATATCTGAACTTTTGAACAGGTTTTCAAGAAAGTGTTTCTTACAAAAAAAAATCCTTATATATAACAACAAAAGATGGCGGCCAACAAATTATGCAATTCGTTAGCCGCCACCCTATATTTTCTATCTTCCAAGCCAAGCTTCAGGATTCAGTTTTGCCGTTTCCTTACGCAACTGGAATTGGAGAATATGATCAGATCCTACAGCACCTAAAGCCTGACGAGCCGAAACTCGCTGTCCCTTATGAACGCTGACAGATTTCAAGTTACAATAGACAGAGATATAAGCACCATGACGAACAAGGACATTCCACATTCCTCCATATCCGAAGACAGCACTAACCTCACCATCATAAATGCTACGAGCCACACAACCAGGTTTACCTAAGATATTGATACCCTTATTATCCAGTGTGACGCCCTTTAAGCCTTCTACATTATATTGTCCGAAATGACTCACAATGCGATAACTGCCGCTAATCGGCATCGGCAAGCGACCACGATTAGACTCGAAACCACCACTCAACATACGGTCAACCGTACTCAGGGTAGCCGCTTCCTGCGCATCCTGTTTAGCCTCAGCAATTTCCTTCTTACTGCGCTCAGCATCAGCTTTAGCCTTCAACTCGGCAGCCTTACGATTAGCCTCAGCCTCACGGGCAGCCTGTTCAGCAGCAGCTTGTTTGGCAGCCTGTTCGGCAGCAGCTCTGGCAGCAGCTTCTGCAGCAGCACGAGCAGCAGCCTGAGCCTTTGCCTTTGCTTTAGCCTCAGCTTGTCGGGCAGCTTCCTCTTGAGCTTTCTTTGCAGCCTCCTGTGCCAATCTTGCTTCTTCAGCAGCCTTACGTCTTGCAGCCTCAGCAGCAGCTTCGCGTGCTTTTGCCTCAGCAATTCGTCGGGCATTTTCACGAGCAGCAGCTTCTGCAGCAGCTTTTTTACGAGCCAATTCTGCAGCTCGTTTTTTGGCTGCAGCAGCTGCAGCAGCCTTGCGTTTAGCCTCAGCTGCAGCACGGGCACGGGCTTTTGCAACTTCCTGTGCTATCAACCGATCAATCTGAGCATTGATGGCAGCATCCTTCTTGCGCTGGTCTGCAATAACAGCCTGAATAGTCTTCTGTTGCTTTTGAAGTCCCTGAACTACCACTTTCTGTTCCTGCTGTTTTCCTTCCAGTACAGTCTTCTCCTGTTTTCCTTTATACAACAGATTATTCTTATGACCCTTGACCGTCTGTAGTTGTCTGTGCTTGTCATTCACCTGGTTTTGTTTCGCCTTAACAGCTTCACCCTGAGCTTTTTGGAAAGCAGAATATTGACGGATGAAAGACAGGCGGCGATACATCTGAGACAAACTCTTGGCACTAAAAATAAACATCAGCTTCTCCTGTACCGAATGATGACGGCTCATATATCTCATCGAGCGGATATACTTGTTTTTACGGTCCTGCAACTGCTGTTCCAAGGTCTTGAGCTGGGCATTCAAAATACCGATATTGCCCTCAATATGCTGAATATCCTTCTGGATGCCTTCAATATTCTTCTGTCGCTGATCTATCTCACCATTGATAGCCATCAGGTCTTGCAAGCGTTTCTTCACATCCTCCTTATTCCTACGAAGAGCCAGTTCCTGCTCCCTGATTTTCTTTTGGATATTGGCACGCTGCCCCTGCAATCCTCTGATAGAAGCATTGCTATAAGTAGCAGCCTTTCTCTCTGCTTGAGAAGGGGTAGCATGAGTTGTTTTCCTGGCAACCGGCTTTCTTCTTACAACTTTCTTTTGAGGAGTCTTACGATCTGCCTTTTTGTGAGCAGTTACGGTCGCTTTCTTCCTCGTAGTTTTATGTTGCGCAAAAGGAGAAAGCGTAAAAGAAAGTGCTAATATGAATAATAATATACGTCTCATTACATATTCATGATTTTACTGAGGACATCCTCAGGAGATACCTTTTTATATTTATCTGACACCTTAGTCTCTGCCTCCCAATTACTATCTGTCTTTACCGCATTCATATCAATGTAAATCTGCATTTCTTTGTCAGATTTCGCCAAATCGGTCATAAACTTCAGTTTCAGAGAGGCTGGGAATTGTTTTACTCCTACATTCTTAAAATTGCTATAGTCTATATGAAGCACCGAATTGCTGTTGGCTGTCTTATACTTCACATCAGACTGTAAGATACGACCTGTATTACGGTCAGCACCCCAGGCGTAGGTCATGTTCCCCTGTTTGAAAGTAACTGGCACCACATCGCCGGCAGCATCCAAGTCGGCATCAAATTTCTTCAAGTCTGATTCAGAAACTCTCTGGTTACCAGGCAACAAGAGTTGATTCCAGAACAAGGCTTGCAAGGAATAGAAATTAACTCCCTGTTTCTTCAGGAAATCCACTTGATTGTAATCCGCCTTGATATATTCCTTGTGCAAACGGTCGATAATCAGCACATAGTCTGGAGTGAATTCCAGTCTGCCAACCTCTGTACCTAAGATAGGAATAAAAAGTTGGATACGAATCACCTGGTCCTTTCTCATGCGAAGAGCACCTGGCACAGAAATGTCCTTGCTGCCCATCTGAAGACTGAACGACATATTGCCAACAATATTCTTAGAATAGACCTGATTGTCAGAAACTTTCTGCACGAAGGCCAATTTCTTTAACGCTTCACTCTGATGTCCGCGACTGGAATTTGCATTCTGGGACTGGGAAGTAGAAGTCGAACCATTCCCTTCTACAACCTTCTTGGTACCACATGCACCCAGTAAAAGCGGCAGACAAAGAGCTATCACTTTGACGAAGTTTTTATTTTTTCTTTCCATTTCTCAATTTATTATTCTTTTTCGCACCACTTCGACTTTGAGATTTGCGATCAGGAGTTACAGTCGAACCACCTGTCATTCTCTTGATTTCTTCCTCCGTGATGTATCTTTTATTCTTAATTTTCGTCATGATACCTTCCGATTTATTGCCAGCATCATACGACTGTTTCCAAAACTTCAGAGCTTCTTCTGTTAGTCCATTCATAGCATAAATATCCCCAGCATGCTCGATGACGGTATTGTTGTTCTGAGTCGAATCCAGATTGGCAATAGCCTGGTCGATATAGATTTTTGCCTCATGATAACGCTCTTCCATGAAGAGAATCCAGGCATAGGTATCCAGATAAGTACCATTTTTCGGTTCCGCCTTGATGGTCTTAAAACTCATCTGCTCCGCCTTGTGCAACTCTTTTCCCTTCAAGCTGATATAATAAGCATAGTTATTGAGCGCAGCCACATTATCATCCTTCCATTGCAAACAGGAATCATAGGCAGCAAACGACTCATCTTCCAAGCCTTTCTTGTTCAAGATATCTCCCATAATCATATACAGGTCAGATACCAAGGCAGGTGAACTCTTTTCATTTATCTGTGCCAATCCCTTTCGGAAAGTCACGAGAGTAGCATCATCATCCCCTTTCATATAATGCGCCATTCCTCCAAAATAATAGAATACCATCTCATCAGGATTGTATGCCTGAGCCTGGTTGGTCATGTCAATAACCTCATCATATTTCTTTTGTTCCCATAGACTTTGTACCAGTTGCAAACGGGCACTCGCATGATCGGGAGCAATCGTCAGAACTTTCTGGAAAGCAGCATCTACAGAATCCTGCGGCATCTTCTTCAAGTCCATATAAGCAGCTCTCAGTTCTGCCAATTCACCAGAAGGTTTAGGCACATTGAGTATCTTCGTGAAGAGATTCAAGACCTCAGTCGAATCACCGCCATTACGTTCATTCTCCTGAATAAAAGAACGAATCATCACGATTTTTGTTTCCAATTCCGTATTTTTTCCCAGCAAGATACGGTCCAGCATCTGTCGTGCCTGTTCTTTCTGACCAGTAGCATTGTAATAATCATATAGCGAAGACTCCGCATAGGCATTGTCAGGTTCCTCCTTGAGAACATCCGTAAAGAGCTTATATGCTTCCTTTTGTCTGTCGTGCTGCATCAGCCAGTTACCCAACATCGTCTTATAGACCATATCAAGAGGGTGCTTATCAGAAAGGCTTTCCAATTCCCGATAAGCAGCTTTGCTATCCCCCATCATTTCATAGACACGCATTTTAGACAGGGTAAACTGCTCACTCTCGCCCTCTTCCTTTTCTAATCGGGCAATCGTAGAAAGCATTTTTTGGAAATCATTCTTCTGCTGATAAAGCTGGAGAAGAATGCGCAAAGCATCCGTATTATCATGATTATGCGCATAAATCAGCTCATACGAATCTATCGCTTTGTCATACTGTTGATTGCCAATATAGTACTGCGCCAGTCGCTCCGGATAGGTCTGGTTTTCAGGATTAAGACTAACAGCCTTTTCCAGACAGGCTAAAGCGATGGAGTCCTTTTTCATTTGTGAGTAATACACCGACTGGAAATAATACACCTCAGCCGCATGGGGATTGATGGCACGGGCATGCTCCAACAAGTCGAAGGCAGCACTATAGTTGCCTGCACCTTGTTGGCGAATGGCCTCCAGGAAGAAGTAATCAAAGCGTTTCTTATCATTTGCAGGAATTGTATCCTGTTCAGCAGCAACAGCTTTAATTTGCTTTTTCTTACGCGCCAAAGATGGCAAAGTGGCAGTTCCGAGCAACAGAGCCACCATTCCCAAAGCTATATATTTAGCACTAATCTTCACGTTAATCGTTTCCTCTTAAAAAATATTGATTTAACACCAGAATACCTTATATTCTTATTTGACTCCAGTATGTCCATATCCGCCTTCGCCACGTTCAGTTTCATCAAGACTTTCCACCTCAACGAATTCCCCTTGTTCGTGCTTGGCAATAACCATTTGTGCAATACGCTCCCCCTCATTTATAACGAAATCTTCCTGAGAGAAATTGATGAGCAATACCATGATTTCACCACGATAGTCTGCATCGATTGTTCCAGGAGTATTGAGCACGGTAATGCCATGCTTCAGAGCAAGACCGCTGCGAGGGCGAATCTGCGCCTCCAATCCTGCAGGCAAAGCCATATAAAGTCCTGTAGGCACAAGTCTTCTCTCCATGGGATGGAGTACGATAGGCTCGTCAAAGTTAGCACGCAAGTCCATGCCCGCACTCTGAGGTGTGGCGTATGTTGGCAGAGGCTGGCGCCCCTTGTTGATAATCTGGATTTTAATCATAATTACACTTTTAAATATTTCAAGTTGCTTGGCTTTTTAAAGTAAAGCACAGCATAGATTGTGCAAAAATACTGCTTTTTGAGCACAATAAGGAATTTTTGAAAGAAAAATGCAAGATTTTAAACAAAAATAAGTGCTTTTTATTTTGCATTATGCAAATAAAGGTGTATTTTTGCGTCATGGAATGGAAAAAACTCATATCAAACAAGCGTTTCGGACAAGAGCATAAGCATGCCGAGCGCCATGACGATCGCTCTGAATTCAAGCGCGATTACGACCGCCTTATTTTCTCCTCAGCTTTCCGTCGCTTGCAAAACAAGACGCAGGTATTCCCTCTGCCAGGTAGCATCTTCGTGCACAACCGCCTCACCCATAGTCTGGAAGTGGCGAGTGTAGGAATGTCGCTTGGCAACGATATTTCCCGCCGCATCATAGAGAAACGTCCTGAATTAAAAGACACTCTTTTCGAGGAAATCGGCACCATTGTGAGTGCAGCCTGTCTTGCCCACGACTTAGGCAATCCTCCATTCGGCCATTCAGGCGAGAAAGCCATCCAGACCTTTTTTACTGAAGGAGCAGGACTTGCTGTTAAAGACAAGGTTAGCAAGAAGTTTTGGGACGACATTACCCATTTTGAGGGAAATGCCAACGCCTTCCGCATCCTTACTCATTGTTTTAAGGGAAGACGTCAGGGCGGTTTTGTGATGACCTATTCCATGCTTGCTTCCATCGTGAAATATCCATTTGCCAGCAGTCTGGCTGGAAGTCACGGCAAGTTCGGTTTTTTCACTTCCGAGACAGAATCGTATCAGAGAATCGCGGAAGAATTGGGCATTACCTGTTTTTCCCAACCTGGCGAACCACTCAAGTATGCCCGTCATCCCTTAGTATATATGGTAGAGGCTGCAGACGACATCTGCTACGAAATCATGGATATTGAGGATTCCCACAAGTTGAAAATCCTATCATTCAAGGAAACAGAAGAGTTGCTTTTAGCTTTCTTTGATGAGGACACCCAGCGCAGGATTCGACAGCGAATAATCGACGAAGGGGTAACCGATGAAAACGAAAAGGTGGTTTATATGCGAGCCAGCGTTATCGGCAGACTGGAGAACGAATGCGTCAAGACTTTCATCAAGCATGAGGACGAAATACTTGCCGGTACTTTCCAGGGGAGCCTCATCGACCATATTGCAGAGCAACAACGCAATGCCTACAAGCAATGCGAAAAGATTTCCTTTGCCAAGATTTACCACAGCAAACCAGTACTTGACATAGAACTGTCTGGTTATAAAATTATGGCTACGCTGATGGAGGTGTTTATTGATGCCGCCATCAACCCGACCCGTTTCTATTCCCAGCAACTCATCCGCCGTGTAAGCAGCCAATACGACATCAACAATCCCGATTTGGAAGAGCGCATCATGGCCGTGATAGATTACATCAGCGGCATGACAGATATCTACGCATTAGACATCTATCAGAAAATCAATGGTATCAGTTTGCCGATTGTGTAATCCGGAAGGTAATCGAAAATTTGAAGAGCGAAACGAGAAAAACCCATCACCCTTCATCAATATATCATAAGCACCTGACATCCAAGCGGTTACAAGGAAAATAACTTAAAATCACCCTTCACCCTAAGATCTCCTGTGTTTATCGGCATTTCAGGAGAAAAGATGAAGGGTGAAGGATAAAATCGCATTCCGATTTTAAATTTTCTTTGCTGTAAAGATTTTTCCAAAACCCACCACATACATTTTATATAAATACCGCTACTAACATTTCCTATAATAAGGAAACAAGAGAACAGAATGCCAAGCAGATATTCTTGTTTCGTCAAGATAGTAAAATGCCTAAGAAAGGGCACTATTGCGCCAAGGTAAGGGCACCTTTGTGCTCGGGTAAAAGCACAATTGTGCCCCCGAAAAGCACAAAGGTGCACAAGTCAGACGCCACCCGTAAACCCGAAACACAGATTTCTATCTATCAGAGATACGAGTTGTAAACAAGTCATTTGTACTTAGGGAATAAGCAATATAGATTTCTGTAAGATGGTAGTTATCAATTCCCTTCTCTGCCCTGGTATATTTTTCTCCCTGCCCACGCAAGAATTTTTCCGTGGGCAGGGAAAAATAAAAGTGGGTACAGAGACAAAAAAAACGCTCCCACTTCCTCACCTATTCAAGAAGAGGAAATGGGAGCACAAAATATTATGGTTAATTGTCTTTTTCTTTATAAATAACATTGTTAGCTCCACTCGTAATCTTAAGAGTTTCTGGATGTTCTTGGATAAACGTATTGATGTGGCGCACACGCTTTTCTTCCAAGATTTCATCTCCTTTGAAATACAAATGAGCCTTAATAGTATCAATATCCTGACGAATCAGCAAGATTTCTAAAGAACCTTTTTTCTTCACAATTCTATCACCAATATGATACTTTTGATCTAAATCCCAAGAAGAAGAAAACTTACAGAAATTCGTTTCATTAAATTTATTCTTTCCCATAAAATTAAAGCCACGGTATTCTTCACACGTTTCTATACGAAAATCACACTCCTTGGGAAGTTCTGTCTCTATAAGTTGCTTTTTTTTATTCGCATCTGTATCAGACAAATGGAACTCAAAAAAGAACCAAGCCATTCCAAGCAGAAGAACAGAAACAACTTTAAATATATTTTTAAAATCATCCATAATTTAAAAATTAAATATATAAGGATTTTCTACAACGCCACCATGAAGTCCATACCCAAAGTCAAAGGCATGGAGAGTAGCTTATTCATTTAGATTTAACGACACGACACCATTTGATTTTACAACACGAAGGACACTATCTCCTGAGATTTTACAAATACTATCACCTACGGAATAAACACCTTTAAGATTCCAAACTTTTGGAATCTTAAAGGTTACTCGTTTTCCTTCTCGTGTCACGCCATAAAAATTGTAAAATGAATTTTCATTAGCATCCAAAATTTTAAAATCATAATGCATTGACACACAATATTCCTTTACATCATCATCCATAACATATTGTTTGTGTGAAAAACGGAACATCACATAACCAAGCAATACACAGCCGACAACGATGTTCAATCCATTCAATATTATTGATATTTTTTTTCTTAGCTGTTTCATAAATTACTCCAATCTAAAACCTTAACAATTATATTCCTTCACCATGTACTTTTAATGGCAATTTAATAACTGTGTCTGTTTTTATCAAATAAAGTTCTTTTTCACCTGCCAGTTTATGAATACTATCCCCTTCTGTACATACGTTTTCAAGACTCCAATTACGAGGTAATTTGTACCTGACAACACGCCCTTCTTTTGTTCTACCCTCAAAATTATAATATCGGTCACTATAAAACGACATTACTTTAAAGTCATACTGCAAAGGTAAACAGTTATCTAACACATCTTTGTCAATATCTTCATTCCTAGAAGGCAAAATAAAGAAATAAAAATAGAAGAACAACAATCCGCCAACTAAACAACCTACAATTTTAATTATATTTTTTAAATCTTCCATAGCCAATGTTATTAATAATGTACAAGATATTGTGTTGTTGAGAAGTTACCATGGACACCGACACCAGGTCCAATACCTATACCATATGATTTGTATTGGGCACTTGTTGGAAGACCAAGCCAATCAACACCAACACCATAATCCAAAGAACCCACTCCCAAATTCACGCCAGCATTATACCCTTGTCCTTCCAAAGCCGACAAAGACAAAGGCATATCACCCTTATTGACATACATATTGACATTTAAAGACGAAGAGATATTAAATCCCCAAGAAGTGATATCAACACCTTTATCATAATTTATATAAGGATACAATTTACCAGGTCCCATCATCAAGCCAACATCCCCTCCTAGATGAAACGAACCTATTTGAACAGTTCCACCGACACTCATACTTATCGCATCAGGATTCCACATTCTATAAGGACCAGAAGATGCTCCACTACCAACTCCTAACAACCAATACCCAAATGTTTTACGATAGCTTAAATTATCTGCGACACACACAACTGGAGGTAATTTTCTCTCAATAGTTATTATTTTTCCAGCTTTTCCGTTATGATTTAAAGAGCCTATATTAAAACCAATTCCAAAGCCATCCATGAAATTGCCCCCTGTTGCCAAAGATCCAATGCCACCACCTATTGAAGCGGCCGCCAAAACTCCTTCTGCCCCAAAACGAAGAGACTGAGCACCTGACCCCATCAGTGACGCTGCTGTTCCACTCGCCGCACCAGTAAAGAAATTATCACCATTTATCCAATTTAATGTTCCAGAAGTTAGACCATGAGCACCTGCACGCAATAATTCGTGACCAAAGGTACCCATACTATGTCCAAACAAGGAACCTACCCCATAACTTGCCAATGATGACAAACCACCTACCAAGGCTCCACTCCAAGGCGATTTTCCAGATTTATTTGCCAATATAGCATTTGATGTTGCACCAAAAAACGCAAATGCCCATATTGCATCATCTATACCAAACAAATTGCCACTTGGGTCAATATACTTTAACGGATTATTCAAGCAATAGCTATAACGATTGAAGTTCTGGCTGTTATCTGGCATTTGGACATAGTTGTCCGGACTCAAAAAACGACCGAGTACAGGGTCATACAAACGACCATTCATGTTGATGATGTCAAAATCATTCAACATCTCATGACCACAATAGCCACGATACAAGCCTATTGAATCTTTCGTGACGGTCTGCTTGCCCCAGGCATCATAAGAAGCCTCATACACGAGGTTCTCATCTGTGTCGTAAGCTTTGACAATACTGCCCAAATTGTCCTTGACCAAGAAATAGCACTTAAAATCGCCACCATTATCCCGAATGTAAATGGAACGGTCGCCCAGATAGTAAATCTCATGAGTTCCTGTCGAGTCTGTTGTTTTCTCATAATCGTCAAAGTATATTCGAGTACTTGCCATCTGATTATTACGAGACAAAGTAGAAATCCAACGTTCTTGGTCTGGTCCATACTCCACTTCTAAAGACTGCAAGGTATTGCCGTCTTCAATACGCTCAACCTTACCCAATTCATTGAATTGGGTTGTCAAGCTTGCATGAGGTATCAAGCCTATTGGATTTTCTACGTTCATCACTGCATGAGGTTTTAGTCCATATTCATAAGTACCAACGTTGGTCTTGTACAAAATATTGCCATCCGCTGAATATTTAACATTCATTATCGTGGAATCGTCTTGAGAAACAGAGACGAGTCTGTCCAGCTTGTCATAAGCAAAAGTTTCCTTTTCAGGTCTCATACCGGTACGAGACATAAGGTTGTCTGTATTGGCATCATAAGACAAGTTCATGTCGAAAAGTTCTTTACCTGTCAACGGATTCTTGACGTTTATATTAGAGAGCTTACCACGCTCGTCCAGGGTAGAATCATACTGCATTTTACCATCGTTTACAGTTACTTTTTGTACATATCCATCGTCTTTTGCCAAAAAATATACAATATTTCTATTAGTCATAATCCTTCTCAACAAGCCTGCCTCATAGTCATAATACACAACTAACCCACCAGGATATGTTTTTGTCAACAGCCTATTAGAGGAGTCGTAGGAATAATTGTACTCATAAGACCCCTTATTACCAATCGTTCTCCTTTTGGTTATCATTCTCCCATATTCATCATACTCATAAGATTCTTTTTTATCACCTTGCGTAATACTTTTTAGTTGCATACGGTCTGAACTTCCACCATATTGATAAGTCGTAACGATGCCACCTACATTAATAGAGGACAAGCGTCCAAACTCGTCATATGCGTAATTAGTAACCACACCTCTTGCATCTGTTGTAGATAGAACTTTATCGTCTGCCGTATATTTTGACAGTATGGTTCCAGCATTAGGATCGTCCAACCGAAGTCTATTGCCAACATCATCATAGCCCATTTTTATGGAGACTTTTCCTATACTTACATTTTCAGGCTTTCCTACTGAGCTATAGGTAAAAAAGACCGTGTTTAAAGGATCTTCTATGTAATTGAGATTACCCCAGGCATCCCACGATTTCGTATATGTTTTTTCTGCTACCCGAGTCGTCACTGTTTTTGGACAATAAGAATAAGATATGCTCTTTGAATTGTTTATTTCAGAAACTACCCGACCTCTTGCATCATAGTTCTTTGTGTCCTTGATACAATTTTCTCCTTTCTGTTGAGTCTCCTCAATCAAGAGTCCTTTCTTATCATAGCTGTAGGCCTTTTTGAATGGAGTACCCAAAAGACCATAGTAACTACTCTCTACTGTCCTTCCCAGGCTATCATACCAAGTTGTAACAGCAGGCATATCAGTTTCTTCTTCTACAACAGCATACCTGCGTTCTTTTGAGTTACCCCATTTTTTTGTTACCGTTTTTATTACGCCAGTTGGTGCCTCTGTACGTATCACATTGCCCCAATTATCCAAAGTGTAAGTTGTTACTAATGGATGGTTCTCGTTTGTTAAATCCGTTCGAGAAGTAATATTACCCCAATTATCGACCGAATAACATATCGTTGTAAAAGAAGGAACGCTATACTCCTTTACAAGGAATCTACCAGTCGAATCATATTTGTATTTTTTTTGAACAGAAGAAACCTTATCACCTACTTGTCGCATGGAAACAATGTTTCCAAACTTATCTCGTTCGTAATGGGTGGTCAAGATTGATTGACCATGTCTTTCCTTAAGCACAATTTGTCCATAGTCATCATATCCCCAAAAGGTTCTTATAAACGTCTCTTCATTACTATCAGCATGCATTTTGCTCTCTATCATCTCTGTTGGAAGATAAACTCTACCTATTTTAACATAGCTATCATATCTGGTTAACTTATACATACTGTCATTTCTATAATTTGTCTTTTGAGACATCAAATAACCATACTGCGTATTGTAAACATACTCAGAATAAGTATAATCATCATCCAAATCCGTATTATCTTGACGGGACATATATGAGAAATAAGTATGGTTCAATGGAACTACGGTATTAGTGGAATTTGTATATGCGCAATCCTCTCCCACCAGAGTGCGTACTCTCGTTTTTGTGGGTGTCCAATATATAGAATCCCATTTTTCAACGATATTTTCGACTGTTTCGCCTGTTGTTTCATTCTTGGCAATCAATTTATCAAAGCCTAACATGCCCTTGCCCAACACATGCACTTTCAAATTACCATATTGATAATTAATGACATTACCATTGGACTGCATACTCCTTACAACAGAAAGAGGAACAGAGACATGAAGAACAGGATACGAACTCGAATTTGAAGTTGAAAGTCCATAATTATTTAAAGTAGCAAGGTTTACTGACCTATCCAACAAAGATGCATAATTTAACGTACTCTCGTTCCCTAAGCCATCCACAATCTTGCATATTTTCCCAGAAGCTACATTGAGATTAGTATTACAATACATTCTCAACTTAACCACATCGGAAGGATTTGCATCATAAATATTCTTGCCATAGTTGAGAACTTGAGTATGTCCATTCCCCGTGAAATCACCTGCTATAACATATCCATTACGTGCATCATCCTCATTATTAGTTAGTACTGTCTTATCCAACACCAAATTGTTACCATTAGAACGCAACCATTCCATTCTAGTCTCCCTATAAGTATAATGCTTTGTATGAAAAATTCCGCCATGATAACCATAGTCCGTCTTTGCTGCCAACAAATCCATCTTTCCATCACCATCCATATCAAAAGTCAAGAAAGAGAACCGTTCATCATCCTGCCCGGTCTTTTTATCTACCATATCAAGTTTTATGGCATACTTCGTTTCAAATGTTCCATTTCCCTTATTCAAGGCGAAATATGTATCACCGCTTTTTTCTGCATAAATAAAATCCACCAAGCCATCACCGTCAAAGTCACCTTGTTCTATACGCCATTTTTCCGAGATGGTATTCGAACTATACTTATGGTTGTCATCAAATAATGTTCGCAGATTTCTACCTCCTTGATTATAAAAGACAGTATAACCATCTTGATAGAGAACCAAAAGGTCTGCCAAGCCATCATTATTGTAGTCGCCAACAAAAAGACGCTTAGGCTGCTGTGGCAAACTTAAAGTAAAATCAGTTGTTTCAAAGTTTGTGCCAGAAGCCAACTTGTCAAAGAAGCCAGCATACTTTCCGTTCTTTCCGTCCACTTCTAAACCTATGAATTCATCCTTTCCATCTTTGTCTGCATCAAAGGAAATAAAAAGAGGCATCCCCTCGCTTACCTTTAGATTGAAAGCATGCCCTATAGGATCCGTTTGACCATATTTATAATACCTGGCAAATACCGTAGCAGGCACACCCTTAGCACTGTTTATTGACGGTGAAGCCATCTCGTTGATGCCATCTCCATCAATGTCCATGAGCAAACTGGAGCTATTGCTGCCTATCCATTTCGTAGAGAAATTAGGACCTAAATTGTAGGATTTTGAAAGACCAAAACGCAACGTTCCATCCTTGTTAGGATTAGCCAAATAATAAGTTGCATATACACTTCTATTACTCTCATCTGTTACATCTGTAAATTCTATGACATCACATAAACCGTCACCATTTACATCCCCACTATAGAATATTCTGGAATTTATATTTCTTGTACGCAGAAATTGAATCTCTGGCAAGTTCATCTTATAACTAACATTAGGAAGACCTTTCCAAGTTATCTGAATCGGATTCAAAGCCTCTCCCTTGCCATTTTTCTCTATTACTTGTGTTAATCGAGAGTACTTAACACCAGAAGCATCCAGCGTAGAGTCATATACGCACTCATACTTACGAAACACCTGGTTGTTAGTCTCTGTGGTTATGTTTTTTAGCCGCACAAGAATAGCATCCTCCGTACCACCCATATTAAACTTAGCGGTATTCTTATTTTTTATATTCTCATAAGTAAAACGAATTGTGCTAGTCACTCCTCCCTCCATTCCATAGGAAACTGAAGAAGGATAAATGGACAAGGAACGTTTTGAGTAATAGATACGCATAAATCTGTGCTGGGTGTCAGAGACATAAGTCAAATACCATGCATTCACTGGATTGTCTGATAAATTATCTATCGTTTGTCTAGAATCAGACCATTTTCCATAACAATAATCAAGGCCGTCATTGGTTTTCAGTTCCAGCCAGCCTTCGTTGACATGAAAAATCACCTTGGAAAAAGGCTCACCTTCCGGAACATACACTGCTTCACCTTGTTCAACAGATTGATAAATCAACCGTTTACCATCCAAGAAATAAGCATCGTCATTTGCATATTTAACCCCAGATGCCGTTCCATCATGATATATATCCTTACAACCACGCGTAATCACAGACAAGCCCGAGACATTACAACCATAGCCAACATACCCATAACCAGATTGACTATTATACACCAAAGACAAATTAGGTGTCATCTTGCCATAACCTTTCGGGCAGCTAATAGGGATTGTATAAGTCGCTGCTCCCGTTGCAGAAACTTCCAATACACCCTTTGGAGTACCAACACTCTTGCTTGTAGATATGTTATCCGCAAACACAAATGAAAATTGCATCAACACCAACAGCATTGTCAGTACTGAATGAAAAAGTATTCTTTGTTTCATGATATTATTCCTTTATAATTTTCCAACTACTAGAATACTCACCTATGTTTATACGAAGCACATAGATGCCACTGGCACTAAAACTAATGTCAACATCAGCCCTATTGTTCGCTATAGGACAAGACGTAATTTTTGCCCCTGAAAGTGAATAAACAGCAATATTCCCAGCTACTTGTTCCTTATTATTCAGCAACTCAACATGTAGTACTCCCTTTGTTGGATTGGGAGAAATCTTAATTTGCCTATCTGAAACCATATCAGAATACGAAACAGATCGTTTTTTAGCATTACTCTGAGATTGACACATAATAATTTCTCTTTTTACTCGATTTCCTGCCTCATCATAGCTAAAGCCTATCTTATTTTGGGCACTAAATTCCAAACTACAAGATAGAAAAGAAAATAATAATAATTTATTTTTTAATTTCATAAGCCTTACAAAATTTAGTACAATATACCCACTAAATCAATATCATTATAGCTCACCTCAACAATGGTTCCATCGGTTGGAACAACAACATCATTTTCAGAACTATATACAATTGTCTGAGAAAGAACATTACCTTCCTCATCCTTAATTGTAATCGTCATCATTAACTCAACTTCTGCATTTATATGCAAAATATCATTCTCTTGATAGAGACTCACAAGTTCCTTAGCAGGAACACGATGTGGTCTATGGGTGCTAAACCACCCATTTGCCGTTGGTCTCATAACGACACGTCTTCCGTTCATATTTGAAGCACCAACACTCATAAATAGCCCTAACGCTAAAAATAACAAAAATACTTTTTTCATACTTTTTAATATTAAAACATTCAATGCCGCAAAAGTATAAAAAAACAGAGAAAATTCATCAAACCAGTATTCGCATTAAGATTCACATTTCAAAACCTCCGATTTCATCGACTAAATCAGTTCCAAGAAATCATCCAAATCTTCTGCTTTTCCTTTATTAGAAGTTATCTTTTCATAGAGCCGCTGTTTTGTCGTTGATATTGTAGAAGGAGCTTTACTAGTCAATATTGCTATCTTTGATGTTGGCATTTTAATTTTGACTAACAGACATACATGAAACTGCTGACTATACAGTTTATTGCAACTATATAATTTATCCTTAAATTTAGGATAAGACTGTTCTACTTCCATCTCCAACTTCCCCCATTCTTCATCTGTTAAATGTTTGTTTTTTGTTAAGTAATAATTCCATTTAGTTGACATAAAACCTTTCTTACTTGAAGTTTTTCCCAAAGCCATGAGTTTCCAATCTTTGATTTTATTCTGAAGCTTCAACTTTTTTACAAGACTCAATTCCCAATAAAAGGAAAATGAGAAAAATATTATTACAACACTAACTATTAGCGCCAACAACTCTAACTGTTTATTTTTATTTTGTATTTCCAATTCAGCCACTTTCTCGATTTGATAAGCGTAATCAAACAATGCCTTACCTTTAGCTGCTTGTTCGTCAGCATCTATCCGCTTCAAAGAATCCGATAGTTCAAAGTACTCTGTTACATATTTATTTGCCTCTTGAACATTCAATTGGTTGCCATCTATACATATTAATCTCCTTAAAATTTCAAGTCTGAAAGTTCTTTCAGAAATCGGCAATATTTTATGGAACAAAGATGCAGCCAAACTATCATCACCTTTCATCTGATGATAAACCGCTTTTACATATATCTCCTCGGCATCGCATGTGCTTGACATCGAATTTACTAAAGACATATATTTTACTACCGAATCTGAATTATTATCTATATAGCAATTTGATATTTGAAGATATATTTCACGTTCCAACTCCTTGTCTTTGAGCTCTTTCGCTAGGGGTATTGCTCGATTATAAACAAACAGAGCACTATCCATATAACCCAAATAATCATAAGAAAGCCCGATGTCCCTCAAATCATACAATAAACCTTTTTTATCTTTCATTATACTATCGCAACGGTAGGATTCTTTGAAAAAAGAAATAGCTAAGCTAAGATTTTCTTCATGTCCAAAGATTTCTCCTAACTGTGCATTGGTTAAGCCTCGTAGCTTTATATCCTCATTCTCATCCAACAGAGCGACGACTTTTCGAAAACTTCTTAAAGCAGATGGATAATTTCCCATATCGCTTTGTTTCCTTCCCAACAAATAATACGCTTTTGCCAACAATGGGTAATCATCATTGGTTTTATAAAAATCCACCAATGTACTAATACTATCTAAGTTTCCTAAAGGCATATACAATTTATCCTTCGCCATCATCTTTAACAAACGAAGATACATAACGTCTTCCGTTTTTGTAGTATCCATGTTACTCGCAATAGAATCCAATTTTGCCAAAGCTATTTGGGGATTCGAACAAATCAAACAATCCGTCTCTACCAAGACCTTAGGATATCGATGCCTGCAGGCACTTAGTGTTATCAGCAAGAGAAATGTTAGTAAAAATAGAATAATTCTACTTTTCATATTACATAAGAACAAAAAAACGCTCCCACTTCCTCACCTATTCAAGAAGAGGAAATGGGAGCACAAAATATCATGGTTAATTGTCTTTTTCTTTATAAATAACATTGTTAGCTCCACTCGTAATCTTAAGAGCTTCAGGATGTTCTTGGATAAACGTATTGATGTGGCGCACACGCTTTTCTTCCAAGATTTCATCAACGGCAATCAAGATGCCGGTCTCCTCCACATCACCAAAACCATAGTTGATGGCTGTGCCGAAGAGCTTCATCGTAGGACTCAAATTCATGTAGGCATTAACCAACGGAGGAATGTTGAAACCAAGTTTACGCACCTCGCTATTCAAAATACGATAGTCTGCCTTGAAATCAGACTCTGTAAAGATAGCAGCCAACTCAGATTCTGGAGTTTCCAGTCGAAGAGGTTTCATCGGAATAACCAGGTTTTCCTTATCATCAAAATGCTTCTTGAGGAAGTAGAGAATCATGTCGCGACCTCGACGGATGTAGGAAGGATACATCGTCATCTTGCCAAAGAAATACTTGAGTTCAGGATAAAGAACCGTCAAGGCTCCCAAACCATCCCATAGATTATCTAAAGCAAAGATACTTTTCGAATTCTTGCGCACATTCTGATAATCAAGAGAAACAAATGAGCGACCCAATTCTGCCGTATAAGGCATATACTCCTTTAAAAATTTATCAGAAAAGTGGAACATGTGACTTGTAGCCAATATAGGCTGTCCGTTCTCACCCAATTTCCAGTCCTTTCCCAACAAATAGCGATAACCACCGATAATCTCATCAGCCTCGGGATTCCAGACAATGAGTTGCTTATAGCAATTCTCTCCGAAATCAAACTCATCCAAGTCCATCGACTTTCCAGAACCACCACCAGCGGTACGGAAAGCAATCTCACGCAAGCGGCCGATTTCCTTCAGTACATTAGGAGAATCATTAGCCGTTACAATATAGATTTCGTTATGACTTTTATTAGTCATACGAAGTTGCTTGTCGGGAGTTAACTCACTCTTCAGCAAGGCTTTGTCTATTGGTTGTATAATCTCTTCTTCCATTTTCTTTTTATAGAAATCCTATAATTCGTAAACTTTATCTTCTACATACTGCGCCCACTCTGTAGCCGTTTTACTTTTATCAAAAGTTTGCCACGGAATCGGCTTTCCTATTGCTATTCTGAAATGCTTGCCCACATTCTTGTACATCTCATCTACCAGAAACATCATGGCGAGATTGAACGGCAGATGCTTGTCACTAAATCTGGCAATACGATAGAAACGTTCTGAGTTCTGACCGCCGAAATGAATCGGCACGACATCTCTCTGATATTCAACACTCTTAGAAATGAAAGTCTTTTTCCAAGGGATGTCATGAATCGTACCATCATCACGCTTGCGACTATTAAGTCCTGCAGGAAACATCAACATGTGATTTTTGCTCTGGAAACCAGCCTCTACCATACGAGGGAAGTCACGACTGTTACGTCCGGTTTTGTTGATACCGATGCTCACAGGTTTCAAACCAGGAAGATTGAGCAGGAGATCATTCACCAGATAACGGAAATTACCATCATAATGCTGTCCGATGATGGAACCCAAAGCCACTCCATCCTGACCACCTAAAGGGTGATTAGAAACAAAAGTATAGAGCTTGCCATCATTCTTGTCAGGCAAGTTTTCTGCTCCTACAATTTCAATATCCATCTTCAGATATTTCACACACTCAGTCAGCCACTCCGTACCCGACAGATGGCGACTTTCCCATAAGAACTTATTAACCTCGTCTTCGTGAACGAGTTTCTTGAGCCAAGACACGACAAATCCAGGCACAAATTTAGCCTTTGCACCCATCTTGCCTTTCAGTATCCTATCTATGTCGATTGTCTTTTCTATTGCTTCACTCATTTCATTATTCAGCTAAACTACCTGCAAAAATAACTCAACTTTTTTAAATACGTGCCATTTTTGCGAAAAAAAATCAAAAAACACATAAATTTAGTTGGAAAAAGGCAGTTTTCTCTTTATTTTTGCCCACTTTAATACGTTTTTCCTCGCATCAAAGTACACTTACGAAACAAGCTCGTTTCCCCACACAATCAACTTTTTTATTAAGTTTTTAAAAATTTGTGGGGAAAAGTGGGGGAATATGGGGAAAAATGTGTACCTTTGAACCCGAATTCTTTTATATAAGATGTACGTATGCGTTTTTTAGGCAACATAGAGGCTAAAACTGACGCGAAGGGACGTGCCTTCCTGCCAGCTTCTTTCCGCAAGATTCTACAAGTTTCTGGCGAGGAAAACCTTGTCCTCAGAAAAGACGTCTTTCAGCCCTGCCTGGTCGTTTATCCAGAATCCGTATGGAATGAACTGCTGGACCAGTTGAGAAAGAAACTCAACCGATGGAATGCCAAGGAACAGCAGATATACAGAACTTTCATAGCAGACGCCATTTTGCTGACGCTCGATGGCAACGGACGTTTTTTGATTCCGAAGAGACTGCTCAAACAGGCTGACATAGAACAGAGCATCCGCTTCGTCGGCATGGGAGATACCATAGAAATCTGGAAAAACGAGGAAGAAGGAGAAACCTTCATGGAACAGGAAGAGTTCAGTAAGGCATTACAGGAAGTAATGTCATTTAATAACGAAGATTAAGCTACAAGAGAGATGGTAAAGACAGCAGAAACATATCATGTGCCGGTACTTCTCAACGAGAGTATAGATGGCCTAAATATACAACCAGGTGGCATCTACGTGGATGTTACCTTTGGAGGTGGTGGACACTCTAAGGAAATCCTTGCCAGAATCAACGGCAACGGTCATCTCTACAGTTTCGACCAAGATGCTGATGCAGAAAGAAATGTTGTGGCCAATAAAGACTTCACCTTTGTATGTTCCAACTTCAGATATTTGAAAAACTGGATGAGATACTATGGTGTGGACGGAATCGATGGTCTGCTCGCAGACTTAGGTGTTTCCAGTCATCATTTTGATGACGAGACACGTGGCTTTTCTTTCAGATACGATTCCCCACTCGACATGAGAATGAACAAGAGAGCTGGAAAAACTGCTGCAGACATTGTGAATGACTATGAAGAAAGCAGGCTGGCAGATATTTTCTATCTCTATGGAGAACTAAAGAATTCCCGACGTATCGCCTCTGCTCTCGTCAAAGCCAGAACAGAAAAAAGGATAGAGACTACTACCGACTTCATCAAGGCAGTAGAGCCGCTTTTCAAGAGAGAACGGGAGAAGAAAGATATGGCTAAGCTCTTCCAGGCGCTCCGCATCGAAGTAAACCACGAAATGGATGCACTCAAGGAAATGCTGAAGTCTGCTACAGAAATATTGAAACCTGGTGGAAGACTTTCCGTCATCACTTACCACTCTCTGGAAGACAGAATCGTCAAGAACGTCATGAAATCAGGCAATTCCGAGGGAAAAATCACACAAGACTTCTTCGGCAGAATAGAGACACCGTTTAAACTTATCAACAATAAGGTAATCGTCCCTAACGCTGAAGAGCTGGAAAGAAACCCAAGAAGCAGAAGTGCCAAACTTAGAATCGCAGAAAAGAAATGATGGAAGACAATAAAGAAGACAAGTCCAAGCTGGAGGCCGAAGAAGATAAGTCCAAGCAGGAACTGAAGGAAGACAAGACTAAAGGCGAGCCGAGGGAAAACAACGATAAACTTGAACTGAAACAAGTTATCGCAGAACAGGCGATAGAGGGTGAAGCTCCCCTATCTTCCAACTTCTCGCTACGTAAAATCCTTGGTGGTGACATCCTGACTGCGCGCATCATACGACGGCAGATATGGTTAGTCATCCTGGTCGTTTTTTTCGTCATCATTTACATATCCAACAGATATAGTATTCAAAAAGACTTGATAGAAATAGACCAATTGCAAAAAGAACTACAGGATGCTAAATACAAAGCACTTTCCAGCAGTAGCCAGATAACAGAGAAGAGTCGTGAAAGCAACGTATTAGAAATGCTCAAAAACAATAAAGACAGCGTTCTGCACATTGCCACACAACCTCCATATATAATAAATGTACCCGAACAATGAGCAAGTTTGATGCAAAAAAAGTGATGCCCAGATATCGTGCCATTTCATTTGGCCTGATTTTCTTTGCCGTATTAGTAGTCGGCAAGTCACTATATATCATGACTGCCAAGCGCGACTACTGGATGAAGGTAGCCAGCAGACAGAAGAAAGACTCGGTGACCGTTAAGCCTAACCGAGGAAATATCCTGAGCTGTACAGGACAACTCCTTGCCAGTTCCTTGCCTGAGTTCAAGGTATTCATGGACTTTGTTGCCCTCAGCGAGGCAAAAGGAGACTCCTTATGGAACGTCAAGGAAGATTCCATCTGCGATGGACTTCATAAAATATTCCCAGACAAGAGTGCAGCAGAGTTTAAGGCTCACCTGGAAGAAGGAAAAGCCAAGAAGAAGAGGCATTGGGTGATCTACAACGAGCGTATCAACTACAATACCTTCACGGAAGTGAAAGATTTGCCTCTCTTCAGACTTGGAACCAACAAGAGTGGATTCCATTGGGAGGAATACAATGCCCGTAAACGTTCGTATGGTTCGCTGGCTGGCAGAACTATCGGAGCGATGTTCGGTGCTAAAGATACGGCGAGATTCGGACTGGAATTGTCGTACGACTCCATTCTTCGCGGTACCAATGGTATTGTACACAGAAGAAAAGTTCGCAACAAGTTCCTTGACATTACCGATACTCCACCTATTGATGGTGCAGATATCGTAACCACAATTGATGTCGGCATGCAAGACCTTGCAGAACGTTCGGTCATTAACGAGTTGAAGGAAATCAACGGAAACGTAGGCGTAGCCATCGTGATGGATGTGAAGACTGGCGACATCAAAGCCATTGTAAACATGGAAAAATGCTTTGATGGCGAATACCGAGAAATCCACAACCATGCTGTCAGCGACTTGCTAGAACCAGGTTCGGTATTCAAGACCGCCTCGTTACTGGTGGCTCTCGATGACGGCGTGGTTGACACGACTTACTCTGTAGAGACCGGCGGAGGTGTATGGCCGATGTACGGACGAGACATGAAAGACCATAACTGGCGAAAGGGAGGATATGGAAGACTTACTTTTGCCCAGACATTATGGTACAGTTCAAACATCGGCGTGAGCAGAATCATCGATGATCATTATCGCAACAACCCTGAAAAGTTTGTAAAAGGCATACATCGTATAGGTCTGGCGGATGATTTAAAAATTCCACTTGTAGGTGCAACACCGGCAAGAATCCGAATGCCTCACAAAAACAGTCATGGACAGTACGACAACTGGAGTAAGACGGCTTTGCCATGGATGAGTATCGGCTACGAGACGCAAGTTCCGCCTATCTCTACGCTCACGTTCTACAACGCAATCGCCAACAACGGCAAGATGATGAGACCCCGTTTTGTAACGAAGGTTGTCAAGGATGGAGAAACAATCATGGAATTTCCACCGGAAGTTCTCCATGAGCGTATAGCCAAGGAGCAAAGCATCAAGAAGATACAGACCATCCTTGAGCAGGTGGTCAGTATCGGATTGGGAAAGAAAGCAGGTTCACCTAACTTCCTCGTTGCAGGAAAGACCGGAACTGCCCAAATGTCTAAAGGTGCTGGCGGTTATAAATCAGGTGGCGTCAACTACCTCCTGAGTTTTGCCGGTTATTTCCCTGCAGACAACCCACGCTACAGTTGCATCGTCTGCATACAGAAATCAGGACTTCCTGCATCAGGTGGCGGAATGAGTGGTAAGGTCTTCCATGAAATCTCAGAAGGTATCATGGCTCAAAGTCTGAAACTGGATGTAAAAGATGCACAAGACTCTGCATCAGTCATCATACCAGATGTTAAGAACGGAAACATACTGGCTGCTGACTACGTCCTGACCCATCTCGGTATAAAGACCAATACCAACTGGAGCGGAAGTTACCTGACAGGAAATCCAATTTGGGGAAAAGCCGAAAAAGTTGGCAACCGTTATGTGAAACTTGAAAAGCAAAAGCAATATGGTAAGGGAACGGTACCAGACATCATCGGTATGGGAGCCCGAGATGCAGTATTCATGATGGAAAGCAGAGGCATAAAAACCAGGTTGTACGGAAGAGGAAAAGTTACCAAACAATCCCTCATGGCGGGCAAACCGGTTAAGCAAGGTGCCTTCTGTGTCATCACACTTGAGTGATGAGCACAGATTACATCTTACTGCTACATTTTGCAGCAAAACGCTAAAGTCAATATAATAAGGTATATGATATACCTATTTAATATATATAATAGTAACATATAAAAAAAGAAACGATATATGAAGTTACAAGAATTGCTCAAAAACATCAAACCGATCCAAATAATCGGAGATGCAGAAATCGAAGTCACAGGAGTGAACATCGACTCTCGAAAGATTAAGGATGGTCATCTCTTTGTTGCAATGAAGGGAACACAAGTAGATGGACACAAATTTATCCCAAAGGCCATTGAGCTTGGGGCTAAATCCATATTGTGTGAAGATTTACCTCAGGAACCTGTTGAAGGGGTTACCTATATTCAAGTAGCTTCTACAGAAGATGCAGTCGGAAAAGCTGCTACCATCTTCTATGGCGACCCATCCAGAAAATTGAAACTTGTAGGTGTCACCGGTACAAACGGAAAGACGACCATCGCCACCTTATTATATAATATGTTCAGAAAGTTCGGTCATAAATGCGGTCTTCTTTCTACAGTATGCAACTATATTGAAGACGAGGCAATACCAGCAGACCACACCACACCTGACCCGATAGAACTGAATGAACTTCTTGGGAAAATGGTAGAGGCAGGATGCGAATATGCATTCATGGAATGTTCTTCTCATGCTATTGCACAAAAGCGTATCGGCGGTTTGAATTTCGCAGGCGGTATCTTTACCAATCTGACCCGTGACCATCTCGACTATCACAAGACATTCGAGAACTACCGTAATGCCAAGAAAGCATTCTTCGATGGTCTTCCAAAGACAGCTTTCGCCATTACGAATGCTGACGACAAGAACGGCATGATTATGGTACAGAACTGCAAGGCAACTATCAAAACCTACTCTACCAGAAGCATGGCAGACTTCAAGGCAAGAATTCTGGAATGCCATTTCGGAGGTATGTATCTTGAGGTAGATGGCAGAGAAGTTGGGGTGCAGTTTATTGGCAAATTCAACGTAAGCAACCTGCTTGCCGTATATGGCGCAGCCATTATGCTGGGAAAACAGCCAGAAGATATACTCGTAGTAATGAGCACTTTGCATAGTGTCAACGGTCGTTTGGAACCAATCCAATCACCAGAAGGCTATACCGCAATCGTTGACTATGCACATACTCCAGACGCATTGGAGAATGTGCTCAATGCTATCCACGAGGTACTGGACGGCAAGGGAGGTGAAGTCATCACCGTATGCGGAGCTGGCGGTAACCGAGACAAGGGTAAGCGTCCTCTCATGGCACAGGAGGCAGTAAAGCAGAGCGACAAAGTGATCATCACCAGTGACAATCCACGTTTCGAGGAGCCACAGGACATCATCAACGATATGCTTGCAGGTCTGAATGCGCAACAGATGAAGAAAGTCATTAGCATTGTAGATCGCAAGGAAGCGATTCGTACAGCTTGCATGATGGCCAAGAAGGGCGATGTAATCCTCGTTGCAGGAAAGGGTCACGAAGATTATCAGGAAATTAAGGGCGTAAAGCATCATTTCGATGATAAGGAAGTAATACGTGATATATTTGGAATCAGCCAAAAATAATCTGAGGAATCAAATAGAAAAGAAGAAACTTTAAAAGAAAAATAAGAAAATGTTATACTATCTCTTTAGATTTCTGGAGCAATGGGGTATCTCTGGCTCTCACATGTGGGGATACATTTCATTCCGCGCGCTGCTGGCTCTGATTGTATCATTGATCATCTCTGCCTGGTTTGGCGAAAAGTTCATCAAGTTCCTCAAGAGTAAGCAAATCACAGAAACACAGCGTGATGCGAGCATTGACCCATTCGGAGTCAAGAAAATCGGTGTTCCTTCCATGGGAGGTGTCATCATCATCATGGCCATTCTGATTCCTGTGATTCTGTTGGGCCGTCTGCGCAACATCTATCTCATCCTGATGATTATTACCACCGTCTGGTTGGGATTCCTTGGAGGCATGGATGATTTCATCAAGATTTTCAAGAAAGACAAGGAAGGATTAAAAGGAAGATATAAAATCGTAGGTCAGGTAGGTATTGGACTTATCGTTGGACTTGTGCTATGGGCTTCTCCGGATGTGAAGATGAACGAAAACTTAGCCATTGAGCGTCAGGGACAGGAAACCGTGGTCAAGCATCGTACAGAAGCTACAAAATCTCTGAAGACTACCATTCCTTTCATCAAGGGGCACAACCTGGACTATTCCAACATCACAAGTTTCTGTGGTAAATACAAGACTGCTGCCGGTTGGATACTGTTCGTCATCATGACTATTTTCGTGGTTACAGCCGTTTCAAATGGCGCCAACCTCAATGACGGAATGGATGGTATGTGTGCAGGAAATTCAGCAATTATAGGTGTGGCATTAGGCATTTTGGCATACGTTTCGTCACATATCCAATTTGCCGCCTACCTCAACATCATGTATATTCCGGGTTCAGAGGAACTGGTAGTTTTCTTCTGCGCATTCATTGGAGCGCTCATCGGTTTCCTATGGTACAACGCCTACCCTGCTCAAGTATTCATGGGCGATACCGGTTCGCTGACCATCGGTGGAATTATCGCTGTAGGTGCCATCATCATCCACAAGGAATTGATGTTACCTATCCTCTGCGGTATCTTCTTTGTAGAAAGTCTGAGTGTTATCGTTCAGGTATATTACTACAAGCTCGGAAAGCGAAAAGGAGTAAAACAACGCATCTTCAAGCGCACTCCTATACACGACAACTTCCGTACGCAGGAAAGCCAACTGGACCCAGAATGCAAGTATCTTCTCAAGAAGCCAAAGGGTGCATTCCATGAGTCTAAGATTACGATCCGCTTCTGGATTGTTACCATTATTCTGGCCGCATTGACCATCATAACTCTGAAGATTAGATAAACTGGCAGTAATTGTCAGACATATAAAATAACAATATGAAAAAAATTGTAATTTTAGGAGCCGGCGAAAGCGGTGCAGGTGCAGCCGTGCTGGCAAAGAAGGAAGGTTTCGAGGTTTTCGTCTCTGATATGTCAAAAATCAAAGACAACTATAAGAAACTGATGGATGACCACAATATCGAATGGGAAGAAGGTCATCATACGGAAGAGAAAATTCTGGATGCCGATGAAGTTATCAAGAGTCCTGGTATTCCTAAGGAAGCACCTATGATTCAGAAGTTGATAGCTAAAGGCACACCTATCATCAGTGAAATCGAATTTGCTGGCAGATATACAGATGCTAAGATGATCTGCATCACAGGTAGTAACGGTAAGACCACAACTACTTCTCTGATATATCATATCATCAAATCGGCTGGCTATGACGTAGGTTTAGCTGGCAATATCGGCAAAAGTCTTGCATTACAGGTTGCAGAAACTCCTCATCAATACTATGTCATTGAGCTGAGCAGTTTCCAATTAGACAATATGTATCAGTTCAGAGCTAACGTAGCTATCTTGCTGAACATTACTCCAGACCACCTGGACCGCTACGATTTCTGCATGCAGAACTATACTGATGCCAAGATGCGCATCACACAGAATCAGACTGAGGAAGATAGTTTCATCTACTGGAACGACGATCCTATCGTGAAAAAAGAATTAGAGAAATACAACCTCAAGTCACATCTTTGTGCATTTGCAGAGAACAAAGAAGAAGGAACTGTTGGCTACATAGAGAATGGCAAGTACATACTCGATTTTCCACAGGCATTTGAAATGCCACAGGCAGACATGAGCCTCAGCGGAAAGCATAACATCTACAACAGTCTGGCTGCAGGTCTGGCTTGCAACATTGTAGGCATCAGCAAAGAAATCCTCCATAAGGGATTAAGCGACTTCCCTGGCGTGGAGCATCGTCTGGAAAAAGTAGGAAAGTTTGATGGTGTATATTATGTCAACGATTCCAAGGCGACAAACGTGGATGCATGCTGGTATGCACTTGAAAGTATGACAACTCCTACTATTCTTATCATTGGAGGTAAGGACAAAGGTAACGATTACAATCAAATAAAAGACCTGGTAAAACAGAAGTGTGCCGGCATCGTATATCTCGGAGCAGACAACCAGAAGTTACACGATAATTTTGACGAGCTGGGTATTCCTGTACGTGACACCCATAGCATGAAGGACTGTGTAGCTGCCTGCAAAGAACTTGCTAAGCCTGGCGATACCGTTTTACTGAGTCCTTGTTGTGCAAGTTTTGATCTGTTCAAGAACATGGAAGATCGAGGCGAGCAATTCAAGACTTTAGTCAGATTATAATAAAGATAGGAAATAATCAAATGAACAAGAAAATAGGCAACATATTTAAAGGAGACAAGGTAATATGGATGGTGTTTTTCTTCCTTTGCATGATTAGCATTATTGAGGTATATTCTGCCTCAAGTTCGCTAACATACAAAAGCGGCAATTACATGAAGCCTGTCATCCGACATATAGGATTCATCATCTTTGGAATCTTCACCATGATTTGCATGCTCAAAGTAAAATGCAAGTACTTCAAGATTGCCACTCCATTCATGCTTGCCATTTCTTTAATCATGCTGATTTGGGTATTGATAGCCGGTCAGGCTACCAATGGTGCATCAAGGTGGGTAAACTTCATTGGTTTCCAATTTCAGCCTTCCGAATTTGCTAAGGGAGCAGTTATTCTGGCCGTGGCTCAGATTCTCAGTGCCATGCAGACAGAGAATGGCGCCGACAAACGCGCACTCAAGTATATTATCGTTGCATCATCCATTTTCATCCTACTGATTGGTCTTGAGAACTTATCCACAGCCATGCTGCTATGTCTCACCATCTTTTTCATGATGATCATCGGAAGAATTCCTAAGGCACAACTCGGAAAACTATTGGGATTAGCCATAGCATCTGGAGCGATAGTAATTGCAACTGTGATGCTTGTAGGAAAAGACAAGAATCAGTCAACAGGTGACAATACGCTTACAGAGAATATCAAGAAAGAGGAAAAAGAACCTGGCTCCATCGAAAAGCTATTCCATAGAGCAGATACGTGGAAGTCGCGAATAGACAAATTCCTGAACCACAAAGATGTTGCTCCAGAAGATGTTGACTTGGATAAAGACGCACAGGTTGCTCATGCAAACATAGCCATAGCCTCATCCAACATCGTGGGCAAAGGACCAGGCAACTCGGTTGAGCGAGACTTCCTGTCACAAGCCTTCTCCGACTTCATCTACGCCATCATCATAGAAGAGATGGGAATAACCGGAGCCGTATTTGTGGTCTTCCTATACATTATATTATTATATAGAGTAGGAAGTATAGCCAACAGATGTGAGAACAACTTTCCTGCATTTCTCGCCATGGGACTTGCCATACTGCTCGTCACTCAGGCATTGTTCAATATGCTCGTAGCAGTAGGTTTAGCACCAGTTACCGGTCAGCCGCTTCCACTCATCAGTAGAGGTGGAACTTCCACCGTCATCAACTGTCTATATGTTGGAATCATATTGAGTATCAGTAGAAGTGCCAAGAAAAAAGACGAGTGCAATACAGAAGCAAATACATCAAAATTGGCTACTGCATAAAAAAACACTATAAAAAATAGTGAAAAATGTAGAATTGTTGATTTTTTTATTTATCTTTGCGTAATAAATTAGAAAATTATGAATAATGAACTGAGAATTATAATAAGTGGAGGTGGAACTGGAGGACATATTTTCCCAGCTGTATCCATCGCCAATGCCATCAAGGCCAAATACCCTGAAGCAAAGATTTTATTTGTTGGAGCATTAGGCAGAATGGAAATGCAACGTGTTCCTGCTGCCGGATATGAGATTAAGGGATTACCTATCTGCGGCTTTGATCGTAAGCATCTGTTCAAGAATATTGCCGTGCTCTTCAAAATATGGAAAAGCCAAAGAATGGCAAAGAAAATCATCAACGACTTCAAGCCAATGGCTGCAGTCGGTGTTGGTGGTTATGCCAGCGGCCCTACTCTTAACGTATGTGCAAGCAAGGGTATACCTTGTTTAATTCAGGAACAGAATTCATATGCAGGAGTAACCAACAAGTTACTCGCAAAGAAAGCTGACAGAATTTGTGTGGCATACGAAGGAATGGAACGTTTCTTCCCTGCTGACAAGATCAGCATGACAGGAAACCCTGTACGCCAAAACGTATTGGAGACTACTGTTACGGTGGAAGAAGCAAGAAAACAATTCGGACTTGCACCTGAAAAGAAAACCATTCTTCTGGTAGGTGGTAGTCTCGGAGCAAGAACCATCAATGAAAGCGTATTGCAAAACTTGGATAAAATTGCCAAAAGTGATATCCAGTTTATCTGGCAAACAGGTAAGTATTACAAGGCATCCATCGCTGAACAGATGAAAGGCAAGGAATTGCCAAATCTCAAAATCATGGATTTTATCAGCGACATGGGAGCGGCATACAAAGCTGCTGACTTAGTTATCAGTAGAGCTGGTGCCAGCAGTATCAGCGAATTCTGTCTTATAGGCAAACCTGTCATTCTGGTTCCAAGCCCTAATGTAGCAGAAGATCACCAAACGAAGAATGCCATGGCACTGGTAAATAAAGATGCAGCCATCTATGTAAAAGACTGCGAAGCACCTGGCATACTTATCGACAAGGCTATCAATACAGTCACAGATATTCAGAAATTAAACTCACTCAGTGAGAATATTAAAAAATTAGGTTTAAAGAACTCTGCCGACGTCATTGCCGACGAAGTTGTAAAATTAGCAAGAAAGTAATGGAACTGAAAGATATTAAAGCAGTATATTTCGTAGGAGCTGGCGGTATAGGCATGAGCGCTATCGCAAGATATTTCCTCAACAAAAAGTTGGTTGTTGCTGGTTACGACAAGACCCCTTCTCACCTTACACATGATTTGGAAAAAGAAGGCATGCTCATCCATTATGAGGAGAATACAGACCTGATACCAGAGGCTTGCAAGGATCCAAAAACAACATTGGTCATCTTTACTCCAGCCATCCCAGCAGAGCACAAGGAACTTGTGTATTTCCATGAGAATGGATTTACCATCGAAAAACGTGCACAGGTATTAGGTACTTTGACTCGCACACATAAGGGTTTGTGCGTAGCAGGAACTCATGGTAAGACTTCAACATCAACCATGTGTGCCCACATCATGCATCAGAGTCATATAGACTGTAACGCTTTCTTGGGCGGTATTTCTAAAAATTACGGCACCAACTACATACTTTCCGACAAGAGCGACTATGTAGTCATAGAAGCTGATGAATTCGATCGCAGTTTCCATTGGTTGCGTCCTTGGATGAGCGTAATTACTGCAACAGACCCAGACCATCTGGACATCTATGGAACAAAAGAAGCATATCTGGAAAGTTTCCGTCATTATACAGAACTTATCCAACCAGGAGGTGCACTCATCATCCATAAGAATCTGGAAATGAAACAGAACGTACAGGATGGAGTTAGAATCTACGAGTACAGTCTTCATGAAGGAGATTTCCACGCAGAAAACATCAAGATAGAGAATGGCGAAATCACATTTGACTTCATTTCTCCTATCGAAAATGTAGAGAACGTAGAACTCGGTCAGCCTGTGCCAATCAACATCGAAAATGGTATTGCCGCAATGGCAATGGCACAATTGAATGGTTGCAAGGCAGAAGAACTCAGACAAGGAATGAAGACATACGAAGGCGTAGAAAGACGCTTTGATTTCAAAATCAAAGATGCCAAGCACGTATTCCTATCAGACTATGCCCATCATCCAAAAGAAATCTACCAGAGTGTAAAGAGCATCAGAGAGCTGTATAAGACACGAAAGATTACTGCAATCTTCCAGCCTCATCTTTATACCAGAACACGAGATTTCTACAAGGATTTTGCAGAAAGCCTGAGCATGCTTGATGAAGTAATCCTGTGTGACATTTATCCAGCAAGAGAGGCTCCGATACCAGGAGTGACCTCAAAGCTCATCTACGACAATCTCAAGCCAGGAGTAGAAAAGAGCATGATACACAAAGAAGATGTACTGGATCTTGTAAAAAGTAGAGATTTCGATGTTCTTATCGTATTGGGAGCTGGCGACTTGGACAACTACGTTCCGCAAATGACAGAAATTCTTAAGCAGAAATAATGCGCATCAACTGGAAGAAAACGATTATCATCACACTGGATTTCGCCATAGGTATATATCTGGTGTTTGCATTCACCAAGCTGAACAAGCCTGATGAATCAAACTTAATATGCACCAAGGTAAACATCAACATACAAGATGAGATGACCAATGGCTTTCTTGATGCAAAAGAAATAAAAAAGAGACTGAAAGCAAAAAAGATCTATCCTTTAGAGAAACCTTTGAACAAGATTAGTACTCGCCATATAGAGGAGACTCTGATGCAAAGTCCTTTCGTCAAATCTGCCGAATGCTACAAGACTCAAGACGGTCTCGTTGATATCAACCTTACTCAACGCATGCCGATCGTAAGAATCAAGAGCATCAATAATGAAGACTATTATGTAGATGACCATTATCAGATTATGCCCAACACCAAATACACCAGCGATATGATTATCGCCACGGGCTACATCAATAAATGGTATGCTCAAAAATATGTCTCGTTATTAAGCAAGGCATTGATGACTAACGAGCTGTGGAGAAATCAAATAGAACAAATTAACGTTCTACAAGATAAAGGAATAGAACTTGTTCCTCGAGTAGGAAACCATGTCGTCTATCTGGGCAATCTTCCAGAAGCAAACGCTGTGGAAAAACGGGAGAAAGACATTCAAGACTTCGTAAACCGAAAGATGTCACGCTTGGAAAATTTCTACAAATATGGACTATCCAAAGCTGGTTGGAACAAATACTCATATATCAATCTGGAATTTGACAACCAGATTATTTGCAAAAAGCATAATAGCAACAGCTAGTATAAATAGCTAATAAAAATAAAAAGAATCAGATAATATATAAAGACTATGCCAAAGGAATTTATAGTAGCAATAGAGCTAGGGTCATCCAAGATGACGGGTATAGCAGGCCAGAAGAATTTAGATGGCAGCATCACTGTACTAGCACTCGTGGAGGAAGACTCGTCTTCTTGCATCAGAAAAGGTGTCATCTATAACATAGACAAGACTTGCCAGAGCTTGACTAACATCATAAATAAATTGAAAACAATTCTCAAGCAAGACATTTCTCAGGTCTATGTCGGCGTAGGAGGAAGATCTATCAAGAGCGTCAAGAACATAATTGTAAAAGATTTACCTACCGCAACCATCATAACTCAGGAAATGATTAATGAGCTGATGGATATCAACCGCAACATGACATATCCTGATCAGGAGATTTTGGATGCTGCGACACAGGAATATAAGATAGATAACCAATATCAGATAGATCCTGTCGGCATACAATGCAATCACCTGGAAGGTATTTTCCTCAATATCTTGTGGAAAAAGAATTTCTACAACAATATTTACGCTTGTTTTGAGAAAGCCAACATTCCGATAGCAGAAATGTACTTGGCACCTCTCGCCTTGGCAGACAGCGTATTGACAGACTCTGAGAAGAGAGCTGGCTGCGCGTTGATAGATTTGGGTGCTGACACGACGACGGTATCTGTATATTACAAAAATATTCTTCGCCATCTGTCAGTCATTCCACTTGGCGGTAATAATATCACCAAGGATTTGACATGTCTTCAGATAGAAGAGCAAGAGGCTGAGAAAATGAAATTGAAATATGCTAAGGCATATACAGACATCAAGAATATCGACCCAACTCTCAACTATTCTATTGACAAGGACAGAGTAGTAGAGAGCAAAAAGTTTATAGAAATTGTTGAAGCCAGAGTAGAGGAAATCGTTGAAAATGCCTGGTATCAAGTCCCTATAGAATTTGCAGACAAACTTTTGGGAGGTATTATCCTTACGGGTGGCGGAAGCAATATGCCTGAAATAGAGAAGGTATTCAGAAACCACACCAATACTCCTAAGATTAGATTTGCTAAGTTTGTTACCCAAACCGTAAAAGCGAAAGATGCAAAGATCAACAACCACGATGGTACCATGAATACCATTCTGGGACTTCTTGCCAAGGGTGACATGAACTGCAGTGGGGATGAAATCAGCAACGATTTGTTCACCAATAACATAGAACGACCTCTTACCGCAGACAGTACACCAAAGGTTTCTCGCAACCCTAATGAAACTGCAGGAACAGGAGTTGTACCTACTCCTGCTCAAAAACGTGAAGAGGAGTTGAGAAAGAAGAAAGAGGAAGAAGAAAGACTGGCTAAAATCGCAGAAGAGGAAGAAAAAGAGCGCGAAGAGAAAAAGCGCAAAGAAAACAGTTTCCTCCATAAAGGATTCAGAAAGCTCAAGGATTTCTTCCTGGATACAATCTCTGAAGAAGAATAAAATGCTCGAATAGTAGGGTAAACTCTCTAAAAATGGACTATAATTAGGATAAACTCTAAAGAATATAAAGATTATGCAAGATAGCAAACCACATATCCTTGATTTCGGTGAACCGGAAAAGGAAAATAGCATCATCAAAGTAATCGGTGTTGGTGGTGGCGGCGGCAATGCAGTCAACCACATGTACCGGGAAGGCATTCACGATGTAAGTTTTGTACTTTGTAATACCGACAATCAGGCACTTAATGATTCTCCTGTACCTGTCCATCTCCAATTAGGAAAAGAAGGACTTGGAGCCGGCAACAAACCTGAAAAGGCAAAACAAGCTGCCGAAGAGACATTGGAAGACATCAAACATATGCTTAATGATGGTACCAAGATGGCTTTCATTACTGCAGGTATGGGCGGAGGAACAGGTACTGGAGCTGCTCCTGTCATTGCACGCGTCAGCAAAGAACTGGGCATATTGACAGTCGGCATCGTAACCATTCCTTTCAAATTTGAAGGTCCGAGAAAAATCGACCAAGCACTCGACGGCGTTGAAGAAATGTCTAAACATGTAGATGCCTTGTTGGTTATCAACAATGAAAGACTTCGTCAGATTTATCCTGATCTGGCGGTTTTGGATGCATTCGGCAAGGCAGACGACACGCTAAGTGTAGCTGCCAAGAGTATCGCAGAAATCATTACTGTACACGGTCTCATCAACCTTGACTTCAATGATGTTAAAACCGTCCTCAAAGACGGAGGCGTTGCCATCATGAGTACGGGCTATGGTGAAGGTGAAGGACGCGTCAAGAAAGCGATAGCTGATGCATTGAACTCACCTCTGCTCAATGACAATGATGTTTTCAATTCCAAAAAGATTCTTCTTAGCATTGCCTTTGCAAGTGAAAAGAAAGACAATCCGGGTCTTACCATGGACGAAATGAATGACGTAAACGACTTCATGGAAAAATTTGGTGATGACTTTGAATTGAAATGGGGACTTGCCATTGACCCAGAATTAGGAAGCAGAGTCAAAGTAACCGTCTTGGCTACAGGTTTCGGATTGGAAGATGTAGAAGGTATGAACCGTCATCTCAAGAAACATACAGAAGAAGAATCCAGACGCATTGCAGAACAAGAAGAAAAAAGAGCAGAGAACGAGGAAAGAAGAAAGAGATATTATGGAAGTGACGGTACAACGACTCAGTACAAACGTCACCCACATATCTTCCTGTTCAAGCCAGAAGATCTGGACAATGAGGATGTGATTCTACAAGTAGAGAACACACCAACATATAAACGTACAAGACAGACTCTTGAGGAAATCCGAAACATCGCTTCTGGAAAAATCGAAGATGATGAAAACAGAAACGCAGATGGAAGTGAGCCTGTCCAGGGAGTCATCAGTTTTGCATAAGTAAAATCCTCACAAAGGATTCAGTAGAACAATTCCTGAAGTACTGATAAAGACTTCAGTTCCGGAAATCCGGGAATATGAAGACGATAATATTCTATCATCACCTCTACAGAATGATTCCGCTCCTGGCGGGACATCTTGTAGAGGTGCATTGTTTTATAGTCTAATCGGAACATTTGCAAAAGATGAAAAGAATCACTTTCTGATAAATAATGAGAATGAGCAGGAACGAAAGGTACAAACTTCCCCTCATCCAAATCAAAATACTTAGATTGTTCCAGTCCTTCACTCAAATTGGGTCCTATTCCCATATAAAAACTCAATCTCATTAAAAACAGCAAATGAAAATTAGCGATTCCTTCATGAGCACCATCAAACCAAACCAAACTATCATAAACAAAATAAAACAAAGGAAGATTCTTCTGTTCTAATTTGGTAGCATACAGCAGGAACTCTGCCAAAAACAGAGAAACAGATATTTTTATAGGAGAAAAAGGAATATCCTCATAAGGGTAGAGAATACCTATATTTTTAATACGCTGTAAATTCTGGTTAGCCCGGAAATCAAATTCTAAAGTCACCAAAGTCAATGGCTGGAAATATTGTCTTTTGGAATTACTCTTTGAAGATTTTGGAATTTTCACCAAAAAGGACACTCTTCCTCTGGATTCCGTCAGAAAATCCACAATAAATTGCGACTCTCCATATTTAATAGAATGTAGGACAATTGCTCTTGTTTTTTCCATCATACGAACGTTTTTAGATGATTTTGAGGGCAAAATTACAAAAAAACACGCATTTAGAGAAAATTTTCCAGAAAAAATTTGCAGGATTAAAATAAATGTAGTAACTTTGCACCCGCAAAACAACAAATGGTCCCTTCGTCTATCGGTTAGGACGAGAGATTTTCATTCTCTAAAGAGCAGTTCGACTCTGCTAGGGACTACATAAGAAAATAAAAAAATAAAATATTAAGATGGCAAATCATAAATCATCAATCAAGAGAATCCGTCAGGACAAAAAGAAGTCTTTGCACAATAAGTACTATGCAAAGACAATGCGTAACGCTGTACGCAAGTTGCGCAACATGACTGATAAGGAAGAGGCTGTAAAGCTCTATCCTACAGTTCAGAAGCTTTTAGACAAATTGGCTAAGATTAACGTTATCCATAGCAACAAGGCTGCAAACTTGAAGTCAGGTTTGGCTCAGCACATTGCTAAGTTGGGTTAATACAACGTTAAAAGCTAAAAAGATATATAAGGTTGCAATTCTTTCGAATTGCAACCTTATTTATTTTATATCAAAACTAAGCATTTCACTATTTTTTGCAGTTTTTTAGCAACAAAAATTGCATATTCTCATGTTTTTTCCGTATCTTTGCACGATAATAATACTAAGCAAAGAAATGGCAGAAAATACAAACAACGCAAATAATTATTCAGCGAGCAACATTCAAGTCCTCGAAGGCTTGGAAGCTGTTCGTAAGCGTCCTGCGATGTACATTGGTGACATCTCAGAAAAGGGTCTCCACCATTTGGTCAACGAGACCGTTGACAATTCCATTGATGAAGCCATGGCTGGATATTGTACAGACATTGAAGTTACAATCAATGAAGACAATTCTATCACCGTAGAAGACAATGGTCGTGGTATCCCTGTTGATATGCATGAAAAGCTTCACAAATCCGCACTCGAAGTCGTTATGACAGTACTTCACGCAGGTGGTAAATTTGACAAAGGTTCCTACAAGGTATCTGGTGGTTTGCATGGTGTAGGTGTAAGTTGTGTAAACGCACTCTCTTCACACATGAAATCTCAGGTATTCCGTGGAGGTAAAATATATCAGCAAGAATACGAAAAAGGTAAGCCCCTCTACCCTGTCAAGGTTGTTGGTGAGACAGAAAAGCGAGGTACATGCCAGCAATTCTGGCCAGACCCTACAATCTTCACCCACACCATTTACAAATGGGATATCATCGCAAGCCGTATGCGCGAGTTGGCATTCCTCAATGCTGGTATAAAGATCACCCTTACAGATCTCCGTCCTGACGAAGAAGGTAAAACCAAACAAGAGGTTTTCCATGCAAAAGATGGTCTGAAAGAGTTTGTAAGATACGTTGACCGCCATCGCACTCACCTGTTTGATGATGTCATCTATCTCAAGACAGAGAAGCAAGGCATTCCTATAGAGATTGCCATCATGTATAATACAGACTATACAGAGAACATCCACTCCTACGTAAATAATATCAACACGATAGAGGGTGGTACTCACCTTACTGGTTTCCGCATGGCATTAACCCGCACGCTCAAAGCATACGCAGAAGCTGACCCTACAATCTCCAAGCAGATTGAAAAGGCTAAGGTAGAGATTGCTCCTGAAGATTTCCGCGAAGGCCTTACTGCAGTCATCTCTATCAAGGTTGCAGAACCACAGTTTGAAGGCCAGACTAAGACCAAATTAGGAAACAGCGAAGTACAGGGTGCCGTTCAGCAGGCTGTCAATGAAGCTTTGGCTGATTATCTGGAAGAACACCCAGATGAAGCTAAGCGCATCTGCGAAAAAGTTGTTTTGGCAGCGACAGCACGTATTGCAGCCCGCAAAGCTCGTGAAAGCGTACAACGAAAGAACTTCATGACTGGTGGCGGTCTCCCTGGAAAACTTGCAGACTGCTCTATCAAGGACCCTAAGGAATGCGAGATTTTCCTTGTCGAGGGTGACTCCGCTGGCGGTTCCGCAAAACAAGGTCGCGACAGATTCCATCAAGCAATTCTTCCTTTGCGCGGTAAAATTCTGAATGTAGAAAAAGTACAATGGCACAAAGTCTTTGAGGCTGAGTCCGTTATGAATATCATCCAGAGTATCGGCGTACGCTTTGGAGTAGATGGTGAAGATAGCAAAGAGGCTAATACAGAAAAGTTGAGATATGACAAGATTATCATCATGACCGATGCCGATGTCGATGGTTCTCACATCGACACACTTATCATGACTCTCTTCTATCGCTTTATGCCTAAGGTTATCGAGGAAGGACATCTCTATATTGCAACTCCACCTCTCTACAAATGCTCATTCAAGAATAAAGTCAGCGAATACTGCTATACCGAGCAGCAGCGTCAGGCTTTCATTGACAAATACGGAGAAGGACAAGAGGATAAAAACATTCACACACAACGATACAAAGGTTTGGGTGAGATGAATCCAGAACAATTGTGGGAAACTACTATGGATCCATCTACACGATTACTCAAACAGGTTACAATAGAGAATGCTGCACAAGCAGATGAAATCTTCTCTATGTTGATGGGTGATGATGTTGAACCTCGTCGAGAATTCATTGAACAAAATGCAACCTACGCTAATATTGACGCATAATAAATACAAGGCAGGCTCATTAAACAAGCCTGCCTTGTATTTATATTCAGTAATATTACCTTATTAACCGGAAATATAATGACTAAAGAATTTTTTTTTAGCCTTACTCTATGTGCTATAAGTTTTACAGCAAATGCACATAAGAAGGCAATTACAACGCAACTTCCACTTACCTTATGGTATAACCAAGAGGCACATGCCTTTGAGGAATCACTACCTATCGGCAATGGTAAGTTGGGAGCATTAGTTTATGGTGGAGCTGATAATGATTCTATCTACCTGAACGACATCACTTTGTGGACAGGACAACCTGTTAACCCTCAAGAAGGAGGTGATGCATATAAATGGATACCCAAAATACGGGAAGCTCTGTTTAAGGAAGATTATAAGACAGCCGATTCCTTGCAACATTTCGTGCAAGGACACAACTCGGAATATTACCAGCCTTTAGGCCTGATTCAGATAAAGGACTTTAATCAAGGAAAAATCAGCAACTATCATCGCCTATTAAGCTTAGATAGCAGCCTGGTATCCATCAGTTTTGTGCGTAATGAAGTTACCTTCAATAAGGAATACTTCGCCTCTCATCCGGACAAAATGATTGCCATAAGACTGAGCGCCTCTAAAAAAGGGGCCATCAATAGTGATATTTCTCTTACGTCGCTCATTCCTCATCGAGTGAAAGCATCCGAAAAACAACTCACTATGTCGGGGCATGTTATGGGTGAGGAAGAAAACAGCATACACTATTGCTCCATACTGCAAGTAAAAAACACAGATGGTAGCATTAGTGCCAGTGACTCTACCCTACACCTTACGGGAGTAACAGAAGCTATTATCTATCTGGTCAATGAGACCAGTTATAATGGTTTTGACAAACATCCTGTCAAAGAAGGAGCACCCTATTTAGAAAATGTCACTGACGATATCTGGCATCTGACAAATTTTACATACAAAGAATTACGACAAAGACATCTATCAGATTACAAAAAACTCTTTGATCGGGTAAAATTCAACTTGTCTGATGCGAAATATGATGTCCAGAATCCAACAGATAAACAATTACTATCGTATAGTGACGAAAATAAGCATAATCCTTATCTGGAAATGCTCTATTTCCAATATGGCAGATACTTGCTTATCAGCAGTTCACGAACAAATGGCGTACCAGCCAATCTTCAGGGTCTCTGGGCTCCTGCACTCAAGTCACCTTGGAGAGGAAATTACACCATCAATATCAATTTGGAAGAGAATTATTGGCCAGCAGAATCAACCAATCTCCCAGAACTGGTAATGCCTGTTGATGGACTTGTAAAAGGAATGGCTGTAACAGGTCGCCATAATGCCCAACATTTTTATGGCCTAAACAAAGGTTGGTGTGCAGGACATAATACTGACGCATGGGCTATGTCAAATCCTGTAGGAACCGGTAACGAAAGCCCTCAATGGAGTAATTGGGCGATGGGAGGTGCCTGGCTTGTACAGACACTATGGGATCATTATGACTATACAAGAGATATTAATTACTTAAGAGATACAGCCTATCCTCTCATGAAAGGGGCTTGTGATTTCATGCTTGAATGGCTCATAGAAGATCCTCATAATCCCGCACAACTGATAACTGCACCATGTACATCTCCAGAAGCTGACTACATCACCGATAAAGGATATCGAGGAAGTTCACTATATGGCGGCACAGCAGACTTGGCGATTATCAGGGAACTATTCAAAAATACGATTAAAGGTGCCCAAGCACTTGGAATAGACAAAGATTACCAAGTACGCCTGCAAAGTTCATTAGAGCGCTTACGCCCTTATCATATAGGAAAAAGAGGTAATCTCATGGAATGGTATCACGACTGGGACGATCAGGACTGGCATCACAGACACCAATCACACTTACTGGGTCTATACCCTTTCCATCAAATCTCGTTAGCGCAAACGCCGGATTTGGCGCAAGCTGCAACAAAGACATTGGAAATAAAGGGCGACAAATCTACAGGATGGAGCACAGGATGGCGCATCAATCTATGGGCACGCCTACATCGTCAGGACAAAGCTTATCAAATACTGCGCAAGTTGCTTACATATGTGAGCCCTGAGAAATACAAGGACCGGAAACATCATTCTGGTGGAACCTATCCTAACCTGTTTGATGCGCATCCGCCATTCCAGATAGATGGTAATTTCGGTGGAACAGCTGGCATCTGTGAGATGCTTATGCAGTGTGATGGAGAAAACATGGACTTGCTTCCTGCACTCCCAGACTCATGGCAGCAAGGAAATATCCAGGGAATCAAAGCCAGAGGAAACTACACCCTCAACCTCTATTGGAAAGACAAGAAGGTTTCAAAGGCAGAGATTATTAGCCATGCGGATGGAAGATTAACCGTAAACTACAACGGGAAATCTCAAAAAATAACACTTAAGAAAGGAACAAAGAAAGTTCTCAGATGAAAAGAATCAAAACTTTTATATTGGCAATGCTTTGGGTACTAAATTCGAATGCACACGAATTTAGTACTCATTGGATTTCCTACCCTACACCCAACGACTCGTCAGAAGTTCTTTTCTGCCACGTTTTTCCTTCACAAGGGAAACCCAAACAGGGAAGCATTACTTTTGCAAGTTGTGGGAGAATAAAGGTATTTGTCAACGAAAGAAATATTAGTCCAAAAGCCTATTTCTGTAATCCTGACTCTGCAACGGTTTTCATATATACATATGATATAACAAGGTTTCTGCAACCACATAAGAATACGATTGCTGTATGGTACGCTCCAGAAAGTGGTAGAGAGCCATCCAAACAACTTTCTATGGAATATTATGGATATGATGCTAAGGGTAAATATTTCTACCATAAAGCAAATGGAGACTGGAAATGTTGCATACTAAAAGGATGCTATGTCAAAAAAGAAATAGAAGCATTTGACGCATGCAGTTATGACAACCAGTGGAAGTCTCCGGATTTCGATAGATCAAAGTGGTTAAATCCATTAGGAGCTTACAACCAATCAAGGATCAACAAGTTGATTAACAATTCTTTTGAGCGTAAACTTTGTACTATTCGACATATTATGACTCCAATAGATGTTTATCGTGACCAAAAGAGTATTTATTACGACTTTGGCAAGGTATTCAAGGGAACACCAAGAATAACTTTAAGAGAAGCTAAAAGAAAAGAGACTATTAACATGGATGGATTTATATATACTTGTAATGGCGAATTAGATGAACAAGCATTCCGAAGATTCACTAATAAAAGCCAAAGAATTATTAAAATCTACAGTAATTCTCAGTATTTCAAAGAATCTCAAATTGTTAACATAGAGGGATTAGAAAATGAATAAAGAATATTCTAACACACAAAAAAAAAAATAAAAATATAATCCTAAAACCATGACAAATTTAAATACAAAAAAAGAGATTTCTATTGCACAAGCAAAAGAAATCAAGTCTGAATGCAAATTTTTAAATGACGAAATTTGCTATATTGAAGATATTGACGTAGAAGACCTGCCATCAGAGAAAACGGAAGTGAAATGCATCACTCTTATTTTATGTTTGGAAGGAACTCTACGTTATGATACAAATGGACATACTGTTATTGCAGAGAAAAACAGTATCCTCTATTTCGCGAGTGGACAACATGTAGATCACTTCAGAGTTATGTCTTCTACTTTTAAAGGAAAGGCTTTACTTATAAAAACTTCAAACATTAGCCAGCTTGCTGAAAATTTCACCAATATTTCTACTTTAACAAACAAATTAAATAGCATAGACAAAGTAAAAATTGGTACAGACGACATATATAGCATAAACTGTTTACTGACACAAATAAAGACATTCATGGACAAGAAACAAAATAGATATCAAATGACTTTTGAACTTGTCCATGTTATCATAGAGCTATCATTGTCACAAGCGATTTTCTACGACAAATACAATGAACAAACAAAAGACCTGCAATTATTTGAACAATTCGTCGATTCAGTTGAGAAGAACATTTTTACTCAAAGGAATATTTCTGAATATCACAAACTCCTCAATATTTCACCAGGCAAATTAGAGAAGATTGTACGAAGTACCATCGAGCAAAGCCCTAGAGAATATATACAAAAGCGTCTTGTAACGTATGTCTGTCTCATAGCAGAATATACAAACAAAAAACAAATGCCAATAAAAAAGATTGCAGAATTAGTACACTATAAGAATCAGTGTACCTTATCTGAATTGGTAAAAAAACATATCGGCATTAGTCTGAAGCAATATCAGAATCTTGAACCTGAGCAGCAACATCGCATAATTCATCGTACCAAGGCTGACCAAAACGCTGTACTAAAGGTCCTTCCAAAAACTTATATACAGGAAGATTTAATTCCTGACCTTTTTTAATGGCAGCCTTACAGATACGCCATTTGTTATAGTTAATGCCATACACTTCATTACCAAAATGCTTGACGCGGATGGGATAAAGTGCACATGAGATGGGTTTCATAAAATGAGATTTTCCTTCACGATACGCACGTTCCAAAGCACAGAGACAGCAATTAGGTATCGTATGACCATCATTCATATCCTGAAGGTCTTGGTAGCAAGTAAACACGCAATCCTTACCATTTACAATACTTGTTACCAAATCACCTTCGATATCTGTATATGCAACACCCTGCTTGTCAATAACAGCCTGTGCTGAAGCCGATAGATCATCCCAAACGACATCCAACGCATTCTCTATTTCCATGACCTCATCCAAGGAAACAGGAGCTCCCGCATCGCCTTCGATGCAGCACTCGCCCTTGCAGACATCAAGATCGCAACAGAACTTTTCGGTGATGATATCAGGTGAAACCAATACGTTGCCCACCTGCAGAATACGCAATTCGTCTTTCTTCATAATGTTTTTTGAGATGAATAATAAAGAATGATAGCCACCCACGATGGATAGCTATATATAAAAGTGGATAGCTATTATATTAAAGGTGTGCCTACCATTGGATAGGCGCAATTCCGTTCTGCTGCAGATAGGCATTGCAGCGGGAGAAATGATGATTACCAAACCATCCGCCACGGTTGGCAGATAATGGCGATGGATGCACACTTTCCAATATCAGGTGCTTGCTCGTGTCGATGAGCTTTGCCTTACTTCGGGCATAACCGCCCCAGAGGATAAACACCAGGTGTTCCTTATCCTTGCTGAGCGCCTGGATTGCGGCATCAGTGAATTGCTCCCAACCCTTGCGCTGATGGCTCGCAGCCTGATGAGCACGAACGGTAAGGGTGGCGTTGAGCAACAATACTCCCTGCTTTGCCCAGCGGGTCAAATCACCTGTAGCGGGCATCGGAGTACCGAGATCCATCTGAATCTCTTTGAATATATTAATCAATGATGGTGGGAAAGTAATTCCTTCAGGCACAGAGAAACTTAATCCCATCGCCTGCCCGGGCTCATGATAGGGATCCTGTCCGATAATCACGACCTTTACATCATCAAAAGGACAGAGATTGAAGGCATTGAAAATCAAACGGCCCGGAGGATAACAGGGCGTACGCAGGTATTCCTCTTTTACGAAGTTTGTGAGGTCAACAAAATACTGCTTGTCGAATTCTTCTCCTATATGCTGTCTCCAACTTTCTTCTATCTTTACGTCCATAATGATTTAAGTTAAAGAAGTCAAGGCTCCAAAAAGCCTTGACTTCCGAAATTATTATTAGTCAATAATCAAGTTTTCACCAGTCATATCAGCTGGCTGCTCCAAGCCCATGATGTGGAGGATAGAAGGAGCAACGTCTGCCAAACGACCATCCTTTACGGTAGCTGAGTTGTTGTCAGTTACGTAGATGAATGGAACTGGGTTCAAAGAGTGAGCGGTGTTTGGTGTACCGTCCTCGTTGATAGCGTGGTCTGCATTACCGTGGTCAGCGATGATGATAGCCTCATAATCGTTAGCCTTGGCAGCCTCGATAACGTCCTTTACGCAGTTGTCAACAGCGTGAACAGCCTTAGCGATAGCGTTGTAGATACCTGTGTGACCTACCATATCACCATTAGCGAAGTTTACAACGATGAAGTCGTACTCCTGTGTGTTGATAGCACCCACCAACTTATCCTTTACCTCGTAAGCGCTCATCTCTGGCTTCAGGTCGTAAGTAGCTACCTTTGGAGAAGGAACCAGGATACGGTCCTCACCCTCGTATGGAGTCTCACGACCACCATTGAAGAAGAATGTTACGTGAGCATACTTCTCTGTCTCTGCAGTGTGGAGCTGCTTCTTGCCCTGTGCGCTCAAGTACTCGCCGAGAGTGTTCATTACGTTCTCCTTAGGGAAGAGGATGTGAACACCCTGGAAGCTTGCATCGTATGGAGTCATGCAATAGTACTGCAAGTCCTTGATGGTGTGCATGCCTTCCTCTGGCATATCCTGCTGAGTCAATACCTGTGTCAACTCCTTGGCACGGTCGTTACGGTAGTTGATGAAGATAACAACATCACCCTCCTGAATAGTACCGTCAACCTTAGAGTTATTGATTGGCTTGATGAACTCGTCAGTTACGTCCTCATCATAGCTCTCCTGCATTGCCTTCACCATATCGTCAGCCTGCTTACCCTTACCCTCAACGAGCAAGTCGTATGCTTCCTTCACACGGTTCCAACGCTTGTCACGGTCCATAGCATAGAAACGACCTACGATGCTTGCGATGTGTGCACCGTTCTTGTCGCAGCAAGCCTGAACCTCCTCGATAAAGCCCTTACCGCTCTTAGGGTCTGTATCACGACCATCCATAAAGCAGTGAACGTATGTCTCCTTCAAACCATATTCCTTACCAATCTCAATCAACTTGAAGAGGTGATCCAAAGAAGAGTGAACACCACCGGTAGAAGTCAAGCCCATCAAGTGGAGCTTCTTACCTGTCTTCTGAGCATAGCTGTAAGCGTTGATGATCTCCTGATTCTTCAAGATGTCACCGCTCTCGCAAGCCTTGTTGATCTTAACGAGGTCCTGATATACCACACGACCAGCACCGATGTTGAGGTGACCTACCTCAGAGTTACCCATCTGACCTTTAGGAAGACCTACATCCTCGCCACAAGTCTGGAGAGTAGAATGTGCTGAAACTGCTGTCAAATAATCGAGATAAGGAGTTGGAGTCTTGAAAATAACATCACCCTTATCATGCTTACCGATTCCCCATCCGTCGAGAATCATTAAAAGAGCTTTTTTTGCCATAATTACATAAAATAATTAAAATTCGAATTTCGACTGCAAAGTTACAACAAAATAGGTGAAGGACAAAATAAATTAAGATAAAAAAACTCCCACCTTTCTAAAAAGATGAGAGTTGATAACAAGATCAACAGGTTCGCAGGATATATCCCTTCTTGATGACAGCTTCGATACTTACCTTTTCATCCAGGTTCAATGCCCGGCGAAGATAGGTAATCTGCACGTTCAGGGCAAGGGAATTGGAGTATGAGTCATCACCCCATACTTCATTCAGTATGAAATCCCGCTCTACAAGCTGGTTCTGGTTCTCGGCAAGAAGCTTCAGAATTTCAGCTTGACGAGATGTGATGACTACTCTGGAATTACCACATTGCAGTTCATTCTGCGCATAATAGAAAGCAATGGAACCGATAAAAACAGCAGATTCTTCACCTTTGCCGTCTTCTTTCGGTTGCTTCGACTCATAAATCATATTCTTCAGGAACTCATGGCGAATGCCGTCAATGCGTTTCTGGAAGACTATGGTCTTAACCAGATAATACAGACATCCTATCAAGATGAAAAAGAGAAAGATGCTTCCTATCAATTGCCACATCATGGCTTTGAGCGTTCGAGTAATAGGAATGGGCACCTGAAAAGAAATACCTTGGCGAAACATTGGGTTCGTCTGATACTTTACCGTCACCACACGTGACCATCTGCCTTCGACATCATATTTTGCATTCAGGAAGACAGTCTTGTAATCCAGATGGCGAAAAAAGGATATCTTCCCATATCTCTTATCATCCAGTAATCTTTGATAAGAAGCCAACGAGGGATGCTTACCTTTATAAGCCAGATATCTGCTAATGATGAGATAAGCATCATCACCCGTAAGATCAGGATCATTCAAACGGACAAGAAAGCGATGATTGTTCCAAAAAGAAAGCGTAGTACGGCTACATCCCTTCTTCATATCATATTCAGATTCTATCTTAAGCATAACCGTATCTCTTCTACCTTTCGTAGATGAATTCTCCTGCAACTTTTTTCTATTCTTCAAATCTTGCGCCAACACCTCATCACAATCCTTCTTGAATTGCTCTACCTGCTGGTCTAAGCTATATTGACATTGAAGATGAAGCCAATAAGCCTGCGTGCAGAACAACAATGCGATTGCTACTCCACATACCATCCATACTATTTTCAGCTTACTGTTACTGTTCATACTTTCCTGATCTTTTGAATTTTGACGGCAAAGTTACAGAAAAATCCGTAAACAAAGGCAAGAGTAATAAAATAATAATAGGCGAAAAGAAGCAAAAGTAATAACTCAGTAACAGAAATCATCGATTTCATCGGATGATCTCAGTACCTTTGCATCACAAAAACAAAAGAAACAGATAAAATAATGAATAATTGACGAAGATTATGAAAAAGGTATTATTAATAGCATGGCTTGCATTATATGCTTGCATGCTCCAAGCTCAAACAGTAAACCTGTTCGATGAATCAAGCATTGGCATGGGAGATTCCATTGATCAGGTAAAGTATCAGGTAGTATATGATGCCGAGTATATTTACGAAAAGAAATATACCAAGACCGACACCCTCATTGGCCGCATCGAAGAGAAAATGCTCTTGCAGATTGGCAACAAGTATTCCGCATTCTACAGTTATCCGATATTCCAAAGAGACTCTACCATCTCCGCAAATATGGCAAAAGGAATACCAGTAAATTTCTCCGGTAATGGCGGACAGATTAATTGGAAAGTATATAAGAACTATCCAGAACAGGGCAAGACTACCTATCTCGATTTTTTTGCTGCTGACAGATATTTGTGCATTGAACCGATGGAACCGATAGACTGGCAACTCACAGACAGTATCGATTCCATCTGCGGTTACGAGTGCCACCAGGCTATTGCCAAGTTTAAGGGGAGAACATGGATTGCATGGTACACGGAAGACATCCCTATTGACAATGGTCCCTGGAAGCTGAGCGGACTGCCGGGATTGATTCTCAAGGCTCACGACTCCGAGAACGATTATGGATTTACAGCTGTAGGACTCACAACAGGCAAAGGCTCCATACCTATCTATTATAAAGGTAAGACTTTCGAGCCTATCGACCGCAAATCATTGACCTCCATTTACAAAAAATACTATGCCGATCCAATCGGTTATCTGCTTCAAGATGCCAAGTATGCTGCAATTGTAAAGATCAAGGATGAAAAAGGAAATATCCTGAAGCATTCCAAGCGTGCTGAGCCATACAATCCGATTGAAAGATAATTAGCAGTTTACTTCTTTGCCAGACAAGCGTCTTAAAGACATTAGCGAGATAAGTGTCTAAGGTAAAATAGAAAAGAGAAAAAAAGATGAAGAAAATAATAGTTCTTTTCACTTTTCTGTTCGTGGCGTGCCATGCGTTTGCCCAAGAGAAGATTAGCGGTTATGTGGAAGATTCACTTACACACAACCGTCTGACCAACGTATCGGTTACGCTGCTGCGTAATGGAAAGCCCTTAAAGTTTACACGCAGCAAGGGAGACGGAACTTTTCTGATTCCCATAGCACAAAAGCAAACTGGCGATATGCTGCAAGCTTCCTACATGGGCTATAAAAAGCAAAAAAAGGCGATTTCATCGGGAAAAGAAACCATCATCAGTATGACTTCAACAGCTTTTGTCTTGAAGGAAGTACAAGTAAAAGGCTCTCGCATCACGGGTCGAGACACCATATCTTTCGACCTCACCCGCTTTGCCAACGAACGAGATAACTCACTGAAAGATGTACTGAAAAAGCTGCCAGGCGTGGATATAGAGAAGAATGGCCGTATCAACTACAATGGTAAGCCCATCAACCGATTCACTGTGGAAGGTCTCGACCTGACCGGTGGCAAATATAACCAGCTGGAAGAAAACATCAAGGCAAAAGATGTGAAAAAGGCCGAAGTAATCGAGCATGACCAACCTATCAAGGCGCTCCAGAACAAGACCTTTACGGATAATGTAGCGATGAACATCGCCCTGAAAGACAGTGCTCGCGACAAACTGATGCCCACCCTCAAGCCTTACATGCTCGTAGGGCATCCGTCCCACGTAGGCGGAAGCATCAATATCATGCAAATTGGCAAGAAGAAACAGATGATGTATGATGCAGAATACGACAGAACAGGTAAAAATCTCGGCTATGCACTTAACCAACTCGCATCTTACAGCAATCGTCTGGCTCCTGCCTCCCTTCCATTATGGCTATCAGTACCATCGCTTGACGCTCCTATCGACGAAGAACGCCTGCGCTTCAACACCTCGCAAAAATACTCCATCAACCATATCAAGAAGAATAAGGACGATGCAGAGACTCGCATAGAAGCCAACTATCTTCGTACGGTAACCCGACAAGAGCGAGAGAACATGAGTATCTACAACCTCGGCGAAGAAGCTCCCACAGTTACCACGGAGCACAACCACAAGACGATGATCAGCGATGCCTTCAATCTGCAATGGGAGAACAAGGTAAACAAGGCTGAGCATTATGGCAACGAGAGCATCAGCCTCAGCGTAGCACAAAGCGACGGTTTATCAAACATCAACGACACGCTTACCCAACGTGTCCGCATCCCAAAGCTCGACCTATCGGCAAGTATCTACCGCCTCTTCGTCTTCAAGAAAAGTCAACTCTCTTGGCATAGCACTGCCGACTATCACCATGGTGTGGCGGACCTCTACGTTAACGACGAACGCAATCGCATCCGCACCAACCTTTGGCATACAGCACACGCCTTACAGTGGATGAGGAATCGCTTCCACTGGACACAGGAATATAAAATGAGTATCGACCTCAACAACATCTATGCGAAATATCAGGAAAGAAGCAATGAAATCGGCAAAAACAACGGATTCATCGAAAACTGTCACGATGAAATCGGCCAAAACAGTCTTAACATCACAGGGAAGTTCACCCCTTACTGGCAATACAAGACCGAGACGTTCCGTATGTCGTTCTCTCCCGATTTCATGTGGGAACGCTTCACCTATCCACAGAAAACTCTACTTACCATATCACCCTACCTTTACTTATATAAGAAATTGGATTTCCGTAGAGAGTTGACTATCTACACAGGATACAGTACAGGAACAGGCAATGCCACCAACTACGCCATGAAGCAATATCGTCTAAGTTATCGCTCTTGGTACACTTCGAGCGACATCATTCCGATAACTCGTTCTCTTTATGGCAAGTTGAGCTACGACTACAAGCGTCCTATCAAGGAAATCTTCTTCAGCGCATCGGTCAATGCCAGCAAAAACTGGATGAACACGGCATCCGACCTACGCATCGAGGATGGCAAATACTATACCTCATTATATAAGCAGGACAGCAAGAGCAACAATCTAGGAGCATCACTCTACATATCGAAGGGTTTCTACGACTTTCATCTGAAAACCCGTCTGGAGGGCAGTTACAACTACAGCAAGGGTGAGCAATACAGCAGCGGCAAAGCCATCAGCTACACCGCCGACAACTATACTGTAAAGCCTAACATCGACTTCTCGCCGTCCTGGTGTGCCTTTAGCTATGAGGGAGAATTCTCTTTTTACAACTCGAAACGTCAAAAAATGGCGAAGTCATCGTTATTTAATTGGCGCCAAAGCGTATCTGCCACCGCTACAATCAGCCATGTGGACCTCTCCTTCTCGCTCGTACATTATCACAATGAACTGCAAGAGGGCAGCCACCTTAACACCCTCCTTGGCGATGCCTCGGCAGTTTGGAGAATGAAAAAGCTCCGCCTTTCAGCAGAGCTTCGAAACCTTTTCAACAAGAAGAACTATATGGAAACCATCTATAGCGGCATCAGTACATTGACCGACAGCTATCATCTTCGCCCCCGCGAACTGATGATTTCCGTCCAGTATTCCTTCTAAACAAGAGGGTGTGTCATAAGTCTATGTCACACTCTCTTTTATTTTACTTATTGCATAATCCTAGAAGTATCGCAGCCTACTCCAAAAAGGAATACCATTGTCTGTTTCTTATCATTTAGGTGTCCACTTCCTAGGAAGTAGACACCCCAGTGCGCCATTCTGTTGGTATTTTACCGTTTTTTTATTCATGAAACAAGTCATCTGCCACGACTTCGCTCTGCACCATCCCCCAATACTCATTATGAGCAAGACCATTTACTGTTATCATTGTGAGATGCAAAGTCTTTCTGGTCTTCGTGGTCTGCAAGAAACGCTCTATCTTATGTGCTAAATTCCGACTATAGTCCTGACTAATGACATATTTATCTTGCGAGAACTTAATCTCGCAAACATTCACTACATTGTCTGCACGTTCTATCAATAGGTCAATTTGCGCACCTTGACCATAAATAGGGTCATCTTTGACAGACCAGGAAGAAACACTTGTCAAGACACCACTAATGCCTAACTTGTGCTTGATTTGATTTACATGTTGCATACATACTCGCTCAAACGCCAAGCCAACCCATGTGTATCTCACAGGCGACAAATAACTATGCGACCAGAAATGCTCATCGCCTCCTTTATTGTCTTTCATAAACTTGAAGTAGAACAATGTGAAGTTGTCTATCAGTTGATAAATAGTATCATTCCGCTTCTTGCCAAAAGCATTGTATTTACGGATGAAGCCACATGCTTCCAAGTCGTCAAGAATTCGAGTGATATTGGCACCACTCGACAATCCTATCTTTTCTAACAGTTCAGTACGAGACATTCCCACCTTGATGGTTCCCAAGACGTTGATAACTTTCAGGTAAGGTTCAGGATTGTTGAACAAAGAATCATACAACTCGTTAAACTCATTGTGTAGTTGACCTGTTATTGAGAACAATAAGCTATCTATATTTTGAGCCACGCTCTTTCCTTTGTCCAACAAAGACCAATAGAAAGCAACACCACCCAATACCATATAATATTCCAACAATTCATAACGGGTTGTGCGCATACCGATGCTTTTGGCATACAGTTCACATTCGTGCAAAGTGAAAGGTTGTAAAGATATACGGAGGTTTACTCTATTATGCAAACCGCCATGATTTTTCAACACCTTATTAATAATCCAGGATGTAGCAGAGCCACAAACAATCAAAATGACATCCTTGCGTGCAGAGGCAAAACTATTCCAAAAGTATTCCAATGCTGTAATGAAATTTGAGCGAGGAGTATCCATCCAAGGTATTTCATCTATGAAAACTACTTTCTTCTCAGCTTCTGATTGCTCTATCAATTGCTCCAACATCGAAAAAGCCTCTATCCAATCTTTGGGCAAACGAGCCTTTGGGAATCCGCTCTTCAGTAGCGACTCCTTAAAATAACGCAATTGCAGTTTTGTACTTGCTTTTGCAACACCAGAATGTTGAAAAACGAATTTATCCGCAAAACACTCTCTAACTAGATAGGTCTTGCCCACACGTCTTCTACCATACACTGCAACAAACTGTGAGCTATCTGACTCGTAAGCTTTATGCAGCATCTCTTGCTCTTGTTCTCTTCCTATCAACATATTTTATTGCTTTTTGCGTGCAAAGATAACAAAAAAGTGCTTATAACAACCCAAAAGTCCTAAAAAAAATGACTTTTGGGTTGTTATAAGTACTTTTAGGGGCGTTCTGTGCGCCATTCTGTTGGTATTTTGCCAGTCTTCTCTTTAAAGATGCGATAACGATGAGGAAGACTAGTTCTTTCTGAGATAGTTCAACTGAACCTTAGGAGCGGTAACATAAACCTCAGCAACTTCCTTGCCGGCAACCTTACCGGTATTCTTGATAGTTACGCTAACCTCGATATTGTTGCCTTTAGCCTTGACTGATGGCTTGCCAAACTCGAAGGTAGTATAGCTCAAACCATAACCGAACGGATAAGCCACATTCTTCTTGAAGGTGTCGAAGTAGCGATAACCTACATAGATATCCTCCTCGTGGTTGCTCCTGCCGCAACGGTAAGAGCCAATTTCTTGTAGTTCATCATTTTGTCGTTTATTTAGTTAGTTAACCCGTTGGCGGAATTAATTTAGCGCATACTTAACCCTGCCAACCGGTCTGTTGTTTACATAATTAATATATTGCAAGACTGTAAATGCGCTGATTTTCCCGATGATTCGGGTAAACAGTCCTAG
>NZ_SGVY01000131.1 GCF_004535825.1 Segatella hominis
ATTGGGGCTAAGTCGTAACAAGGTAGCCGTACCGGAAGGTGCGGCTGGAACACCTCCTTTCTGGAGAGACGATTATCCTATGAAGAGATAGGAATCTGATAAAAGTTCGCTTCTCTTCTTGTACGCAACATCTGTTTAATCAAATAAGAGATAGAGAATGTTCGGCAGAGATGCTACTCTTTACCAACACAGTCCTATAGCTCAGTTGGTTAGAGCGCCACACTGATAATGTGGAGGTCGGCAGTTCAAATCTGCCTGGGACTACACATCGGCGTAGCCAATGTGTAATCAAAGTTCAACTTTGATACATTCTCAATTGATGTCTCGATTTGGGGGATTAGCTCAGTTGGCTAGAGCACCTGCTTTGCAAGCAGGGGGTCAACGGTTCGAATCCGTTATTCTCCACTCCAAAGGAAAAGGCCGGTATGAAGTATTTTACTTTTCCCCTTTTACCTTTAAAAGATCTTTGACATATTGACACAAGCAAAACTGTAAGTAATGAACTTTAGTTCAGACTAAAGTAAATCAAATCGCAAGATGAGATTTCACTTTGTTAGAATACAGCTGAAAGTATGAGCTACTTATTCGCTGTTCGGAAACGAATAGCAAATACAGTCGTAAAGAAAGTAAGAAAGGGCGTATGGCGGATGCCTAGGCTCACGGAGGCGATGAAGGACGTGATAAGCTGCGATAAGCTTCGGGTAGGTGCAAATAACCCTTGATCCGAGGATTTCCGAATGGGACAACCTAGCCGTCTGAAGGACGGTTACTAGCACCTAAGTGTTAGAGCTAACGCAGGGAACTGAAACATCTTAGTACCTGCAGGAAGAGAAAATAAATGAATGATTCCCCCAGTAGTGGCGAGCGAACGGGGAACAGCCCAAACCGCTGACGTCGCAAGGCGCCAGCGGGGTTGTAGGACCGCGAGATTGTACTCAAATGGTGAGTGGAAGTATCTGGAAAGTTACATCACAGAAGGTGATAATCCTGTACACGAAGCCAGCTGAGACATAGCGGTATCCTGAGTAACGCGGGACACGAGGAATCCTGCGCGAATCTGCCGGGACCATCCGGTAAGGCTAAATACTCCCGTGAGACCGATAGCGAACGAGTACTGTGAAGGAAAGGTGAAAAGAACCCCGA
>NZ_SGVY01000132.1 GCF_004535825.1 Segatella hominis
GGAGCCTTACCGTTCTTGTCCAATCCGCTCTTTTTAAGGTAGAGCAGCACCTTGAATTTTTCAACTTTCATCTGCTTACTTTTTTAGTTTGCAAAAATAATCAATCAGTAAGCATTCTCCGTCATTGAAAGTTGTGCATAACAGTGCAACAAACACTGGTGACAAACTATTTGTTTTTCACCTCGTTAGCAGTGTTGGTTTCGGTAACTGACCGCTAACGGTTTGGTAACTGAAATAACTCAATATCCTGCTCGGCTTTGCTTTGCAGCCAATTGGCAGAATTATGAAATATTGCTCATTCTCAACCACTTGCAGTTCATTCCTCTCATCTTCACTTTCCGTTGCTTTTGCTTAAATTGTGCATTCGTGTGGATTTGGTCTATCATGTTGGACGGCACAGTTTCGCATCGCTCGTTACGCTCGAAGAAGGTGTTCCGATAGAGACTATCAGCAGAATGCTTGGTCACAGCAACATTCAGACCACGCAAATCTATGCACGTGTCACCCCGAAAAAGCTATTTGAGGATATGGACAAGTTCATCGAAGTCAACAAGGACTTCAAGTTTGTCCTGTAATATTATCACAAAATAAGAAAGGAACATAACAATGAGAAGTACATACAAGCAGTTTTATTATATCAACCGTGGCAGAGTAAAGGCAGACGGAACCACATCTATATTTTGCCGTATCACGATTGACGGCAAAGTGTCAGCCATAGCAACAGGTCTTTACTGTGCTCCTGAAGAATGGGACACGAAAAAAGGTGAAGCCAGGAATGCAAGAGTGAACGGACAACTGCAAGTGTTCAGACAAAGAATTGACGAAGCCTACGAGCAGGCAACAAAGGAAAAGGGCATCGTTACCGCCGAGATTCTGAAGAATGTTATTGTTGATGCAAATACTATCCCGATGACATTGCTTGCCACTGGCGAGGAGGAGCGTGAACGCCTTAGGCTGCGCTCCATCCGTATTAACTCAACATCTTCTTATCGCCAATCGAAGACATCGCAGCTCAACTTGCGAGAGTTCATCGGGTTACGAGGAATGAATGACATTGCATTTGAAGATTTGACTGAGGAATTTGGCAAATCTTATAAGTTGTTCTTGATTGGCAAAGGGTATAGTGCATCCAA
>NZ_SGVY01000133.1 GCF_004535825.1 Segatella hominis
GCATCGTGGGGTAAGGGGATGGTGGCTACATATTGATGTTGTGCTGTTGCTTTTTACTGAAAGCTGCTACTAACGACTCATAAATCTACCCTTAATCGTGTATTGGATGATAGTTGCGGATTTTAGGGATTTACATTTTTACCCAACTGGCGTAAGCGAACCTCAACGCCACTGATTGTTAATCGTGTATGAGGTTCTTTGAGACTGACGAACAAAGCAGGATTAGAGTCCGTTCGTTGTTCCAAGTACTTTTTGAGGTGTATTTTCGTACGAGCATTGAAATACACCTCACGCTCCTTGTTACCTTTACCGAACACTACACATTGACGTTCTTGGAAATCAATATCCTCACGATTGATTTTTACCAACTCTCCCACCCGCATTCCTGTACTGAGTAGCAGATCTATCATCGCCACATCACGAAGTTCTTGGCAACTGTCACGTAACACTTCAATATTTTCATCAGTCAACACCTCTTTCACCAAAGCATCAGTGCGCACTTTATGTATTCGGCGTACAGGACTTTTGGTGATATAGTCCTCATCTTCCAACCAAGAGAAGAAACTGGAATAAATACGACGCAAATTGTCTGTCGTCACCTTACTTAGTCCTCGTTGTTCCTGCTGTTCAGCAAGATAACAGCGAATGTCATTGGTCGTAATGTCACACACATTCTTCTTCACAGCCACTATCAGCTTCTCAATAGAAGACTTATAATAGTGAATCGTCTTGTCTGAACAGCCCTCCACTTTCTTTGAAGATATAAATGCGCCAAGTAATTCTGCATTTTCTTTGTTGCGTTGTTCTTCCTCTGTCGCCTTTGGCGTAATCTCACACTCAGATAATGCCTTTCGGGTCACATCTGTCAGCAGTCCCAACTGATTTTCTGTCAAAACCGCTCGCATACCGTCTAAAACCGCTTGTATAATTGCTTCTTTCATGTCATATAATTTGTATTGGTCTCTATATATAATATAATAAGGTGAAAACAACACCGATAAATGATAATTTAGAGGCGATGGCAAAGCAGCTCTATGACTATTGGTTTGTGCAGTTTGACTTTCCGAATGAGGAGGGCAAGCCGTATAAATCAAGTGGTGGGGCTATGGTCTGGAATGAGAAG
>NZ_SGVY01000134.1 GCF_004535825.1 Segatella hominis
AGTGCAAAAAGCCGTATTAGCGCTGGTTACAGATATGCCGAAGATAATATAAAAAAAATAGTATCTGGTTTAAAACAAGGAGAAACATTCAAATTTGTAACTCATAGTATGGGAGCAGCATTTGCTGAAGGTATTGCAAGTTATCTTATAGGTCATGGGTATAGTGTAGAAGAAATTGTACATATTAACCCTTTTCAAGCTGCAGATATTACAACCAATGCATCCCCAAACGTAAAAACCGTAGATTATCAAAATTCAGATGATTGGGTCATAAATAAAACTCCTTTTGTGAGTTCTCCTGGAGATATACAAAATGCAGACTATCATATTAGAGAAAAATCAAATGATTCTGATTTTGCGACACGCCATAGAAGTCCGATAGATTCGCAAGGGAAATCATTTTGGAATAACCTTTTAAAAAGAACAAAAGGACCGATTATAGATAGTTCTGTCAACCTTCCGAATTTAAATATATCTAGCGCTATACTTTTCAAGTCAAAGAGATAATTATGAAAAAATCTTTAAAAAAATATTATTGGCTAATTGTGGCTATAGTTCTTTTTTGGTGCATTTTAAACAAAAGCTTACTTTTACTGATATCCTTAGGGTCACAAAGTAAAAGTACAAGCAATGGAATATTCTTTATGTCTATATTTCCAGATTTTGTTAGTTTAATAGCTTATCTTATATTTCTCTGGGAGAGTATATATAAAATAACTCATGAATGACTCTTTAAACGAATAGATAATCTTTCAATTAAAGCATAATTATGAAAAAAATGTTCTTAAAAGGATACTGGTTTACCATTTCTATAATTTTAGTTTGGTGCATAGTCTGTAAAAGTTTATTTTTATGTAAATTCATAAAATATACAGATGACTGGCAATATTTTGCGGAAGACATTTTACCTGATATCGTGAGTTTTATTGTCTATTTTATATTGCTATGGAAAGGGATTAAGAAAATCGACTGCAATAAGTAAAGGTAGTTACAATCGGGCAAAAAGACTTTCCATTGCAATAAAGTGAAACATACACAAGGCACAGGAGTCTTACTGCTTTGTGCCTCCATAATCATTTTGATAATG
>NZ_SGVY01000135.1 GCF_004535825.1 Segatella hominis
CTTCTCATTCCAGACCATAGCCCCACCACTTGATTTATACGGCTTGCCCTCCTCATTCGGAAAGTCAAACTGCACAAACCAATAGTCATAGAGCTGCTTTGCCATCGCCTCTAAATTATCATTTATCTGACGATTAAGAGTAATCTTTTCGTCAATATCAATCAAAATGCGTCCTATTCTCTTCTGCTCTTCAAGGTCTGGCATCCAAACGGTACAATCCTTGATTTTGTCAGGAGAGGTATGGCGTATTTTTGTTTGTTGAGCACCAGCACTTAGTTGCTGGCGAACAACAGAAGAAGATATGAGATAGTAGCAAAAATTAGGGTCAAGAAGTCCCTCCTTGCATTTTACAAGAGCTACGTCTTGACTTTGAATATACTTTCCGCTTTCAGGTATACGTGCCGTTGTGCCCAACAACCCTAAGGATTGCTCTGTAAGCGGAGTGATTATGTCACCTTTGTTCAGTATAAACTCGTCTTTGACTGTACCTGTATAATACAAGTCCGTCTTGGAAGTGTTTTCTTTGAATCCACCCCCATTCATATTAAAATTACCCAAGGTCAAGCGTATCAATTCGCCTTCCTCTGCATAGAATTGACCAGATAGGCTTGCACCACGAGTCACTTCTACAAGTTCTCCTAATTTATATTTATTCAATTTCATATCTGCACACTTTTTGCTTACAAAGATAGCTAAAGTTAAGCAGACTTGATAATCTTTAAACGTTAATTAAGGAATTTACGGTGTGCAATCTTTACATTTGCTTGATTCACCATAGCATAATGCAAGGTCGTGTCGATTTTCACATGCCCTAACATCTTTTGCACTTGCTCTATCGGCATACCCTTATCTATCGCCATAGTTGCCAAAGTTCTGCGGAACTTATGAGGATGCACCTTATGTAGATTTCCTTAATTCCGCAACACTATAATTTAACTTTATTTATAAGTTCCTGAGCAACAAAAAGTTGCCCAGGATTTTGCCATGTCAGAATTTTCACTTATCTTAGTGTTGCAAAAAGAAAACAAGCAAAA
>NZ_SGVY01000136.1 GCF_004535825.1 Segatella hominis
ATTGGGGCTAAGTCGTAACAAGGTAGCCGTACCGGAAGGTGCGGCTGGAACACCTCCTTTCTGGAGAGACGATTATCCTATGAAGAGATAGGAATCTGATAAAAGTTCGCTTCTCTTCTTGTACGCAACATCTGTTTGATTAAATACAGGAGACAGGGACTCCGAAAATTATAAGGTTTATACCTTATCAGGTTTACACCTTATATAATATATAGGACGGCCCGCAGGAATGGTTCAACTCCACAATCTCCACTCCAAAGGAAAAGGTTGGTATGAAGTATTTTTTTACTTTTTTACCTTTTAACCCTTTTACCTTTAAAAGATCTTTGACATATTGACACAAGCAAAACTGTAAGTAATGAACTTTAGTTCAGACTAAGGTAAATCAAATCGCAAGATGAGATTTCACTTTGTTAGAATACAGCTGAAAGTATGAGCTACTTATTCGCTGTTCGGAAACGAATAGCAGATACAGTCGTAAAGAAAGTAAGAAAGGGCGTATGGCGGATGCCTAGGCTCACGGAGGCGATGAAGGACGTGATAAGCTGCGATAAGCTTCGGGTAGGTGCAAATAACCCTTGATCCGAGGATTTCCGAATGGGACAACCTAACCGTCTGAAGGACGGTTACTAGCACTCATGTGTTAGAGCTAACGCAGGGAACTGAAACATCTTAGTACCTGTAGGAAGAGAAAATAAATGAATGATTCCCCCAGTAGTGGCGAGCGAACGGGGAACAGCCCAAACCGCTGACGTCGCAAGGCGCCAGCGGGGTTGTAGGACCGCGACATTGTACTCAAATGGCGAGTGGAAGTATCTGGAAAGTTACATCACAGAAGGTGATAATCCTGTACACGAAGCCAGCTGAGACATAGCGGTATCCTGAGTAACGCGGGACACGAGGAATCCTGCGCGAATCTGCCGGGACCATCCGGTAAGGCTAAATACTCCCGTGAGACCGATAGCGAACGAGTACTGTGAAGGAAAGGTGAAAAGAACCCCGA
>NZ_SGVY01000138.1 GCF_004535825.1 Segatella hominis
TTTAAATCTTCCATAACATTCAATTTGTTGCTTTAAATGCAAATATAGTGATTTCTTTTTATAAATATGTGTCTACAGATTAATCTTTAACAAGATATAACAAAGAAAGGTTGAGTAGTTGCGTTGGGTAATGGTATGAAATCGTGTGAAAGAATGTAAAATGAAGACGTGCTTTTGACAACCATTATGAATTAGCATCGAAATACGTTGCCAAAATGTTGCCAAAAATAGAAAAGAAAAAATCCTAACCGCTCATTATCAAGCAGTTAGGATTTTATCATGTGCGCCTGATAGGCAAATATGCCCTGTGTTCCGCTGGCGTTAGGTGTATATTGCATGAAAGAAACCACGCCCACATCACTCATCAGCAAGGCAACGGCATCTTCCTGTTCTAATGTTGCACGAACAGGATAACGGTAGTCGGGCGTTAAAAGGATGCGTCTGTCCCCTCAGTACTGTAAGCCAAAATCTTCTCTGGGATTTCATTTGTCGGATTTAAGTTCATTGACACAAACAAGAAAGCCTCATTATTCAGACCATTCCATCTGCATTTCCACGCAGAACTTCCTGCCTCTGACATCTGTGCAGAGTACATCCACAATGGTGTTCTTATCCCCTTCGAGCTGGAGTACAAGTTCTGTTGGCAAATACTTGATTTCGTGTATCTGCTCTTCTTCGCTGAGTGGCAGGAGGGCGTTCTTAAAATTCTCTACCACAAAGATACGGCTTTATGTAAGAAAATGCAGAATATATTTGCTTTTTGCACAATTTGCACAAAGATTTATATAAAAATGATCTGTTTTTTGGCAGTTTACTTAAAAATCATTATCTTTGCTCCCACAAATATGGAACA
>NZ_SGVY01000139.1 GCF_004535825.1 Segatella hominis
ACTCCTGGGCGAGGAATATTTCCTAGCTCATTAACTAAATTTTTGGAGAAATCCTTGCATATCTCAAGAATTTTTACGAAATTTGCATACAAGTTGTGCATAGCGTGAAATATATAACTTTATAATTTGACACTACAAAGTTACTAAAAATCAACGAGATGCACAACTTTTTCTCCATAAAAATATACTAATTTTCAGGCGGTTTTTTAATTCCGCCAACAGGTTATCCTTTACTATTGACATACCGTAGTAGTTCTGAAGCAGTTTTTGTTTGCAATCAGTTTATGTTCGGAAAAAGCCTATACATCGTAAGATGAGCTTCTTTTGGCATAACCCATTTTGATAAATAAATTTCTTAATTTTATTCAAAATCACATTCTTTTATAGCTGGGGCATATTGCACCATAGTTCAAAGACGCTCCTTGCAAATATAACCTATTTAATTTAGGAGTAAGACTTTGAGGCTTATATGAAAAAGAACTTGGTAACAGCTCGTTAACATTATAACCTACATCCCTAACTCTGAAACCTACCAACGAAAAGTCTATCGGAAAGCAACCTATTGATGAAAATTTCCTAAACACTTCTTCATATACTCCATAACTCTCATTTTATTGAGCATGGGCAAGTTATTCAATTTGTTTGATAGTTTCCTCTAACAAAAAAATCATCCATAGAACAAAATAAAATATATCTAACCTCAAATCCGCAACCTATAGGGTTTAGTGGGATTTTGCTTGCAAAGCGACAAAATTCATTTTATTGTACATATTTCTTGCACAACAGAAATGTCGCAGACACAAAATCCCCTTACCCCATAAAGCG
>NZ_SGVY01000140.1 GCF_004535825.1 Segatella hominis
CGCTTTATGGGGTAAGGGGATTTTGTGTCTGCGACATTTCTGTTGTGCAAGAAATATGTACAATAAAATGAATTTTGTCGCTTTGCAAGCAAAATCCCACTAAACCCTATAGGTTGCGGATTTGAGGAACAATAAAAAACATAGAATATCATGAAACGATTTGCATTCAAGATGTATCTCAAGAAGGGATGCGAGAAAGAATATGCCAAGCGCCACGCTGCAATTTGGCCGGAGTTGAAACAGATGATCAAGGACCAGGGTGTAAGCGACTACAGCATCTTCTGGGACAAGGACACCAACCTACTCTTTGCCGTCCAGAAATGTGATAGCGACACCAACAGTCAGGACACCACCAACGTGGATCCAATCACACAAAAATGGTGGGATATGATGGCAGACATCATGGAAGTGAATCCAGACAACTCTCCTGTCAGCATCCCACTGGAAGAACTCTTCCACATGGATTAAAGTCATATCTATATTGCCCAGATTTGGTTCACCTATTTGGGCACTTGTTGCCCGTCTCGTGAGCAACGGTTGCTCATCTCATGTTCATCGGTTCCCCATCACGTGATCCCCGAGGGACCGCTTGAAGGTCATGGCAGACTAACTGTAGTTTCCTATATTTAGTTGACTACATAGTTTCTTATTCCTATTGTAAGTTGACAATTATTTTCTCTATTCCTAATTCTACTTGTCAATCTTCTATCTTATTCCTAGTTAGTATTTACATACTTC
>NZ_SGVY01000013.1 GCF_004535825.1 Segatella hominis
CGCTTTATGGGGTAAGGGGATTTTGTGTCTGCGACATTTCTGTTGTGCAAGAAATATGTACAATAAAATGAATTTTGTCGCTTTGCAAGCAAAATCCCACTAAACCCTATAGGTTGCGGATTTGAGGGTATTATCGCATCAAGGGGAGTTTTCGCAACCTAACAGGCTGCGTGAGGTGTCGTATCATGCTCAATGTCGGCTTCATGCCCCCAAGGCAAAGGAGTATTGGAACCAAATGGTAGAACTCGGCAAGATTGACGTGGTCAAGAAATGCGATGAGGAGTCTCGTGCCAAAGCTGAGAGATTGGTGAATGTGAAAACCGTCAAGCACACAGACGCGCGTGACGTTGGAGTAAAGTGGATTTGCCTGCAAGCAAAGTGCTTCTTACGACGCATCTTGTTGGTTGCTGGGTCTAACGCATAAAAGCCGACATACCAATCCTTGCCTTTATGCAATGTGGGGTAGGTGTAGCCTACGAGGTTAGAAACTTTACCAGTCTGGAATTTTGGAAATATTTTTTTGACATCATTTTATATCACTTAAATTGTGAGTTAGTGATGTTGGTTCAACGTCTCGATTCTTTTCGTCTTAAAAATGATTTAAACGATCTATCGGGCAATAATGAAAAAAGCCTTCTGAAATTTCTTTCAGAAGGCTTTGCGGAGAGAGAGGGATTCGAACCCCCGGTACCTCTCGGTACGACGGTTTTCAAGACCGTTGTAATCGACCACTCTACCATCTCTCCAAATTCAGTCTGGATGACTATAGCTTGGTTTTCTTAAGCGGTTGCAAAGGTACTACTATTTTCTGGTTCCACCAAATTTTTTGAGAACTTTTTTTTCAAAAATCTCAAAAAAAGTGCAGATTTCTTGATTTTACCCTGTTTTTCTCCTGCTTTTTAGAGAAAAAGGCAAAAAAAAGGGCTACCGCTGTAGCCCCAACCTTGATAACCTTAAATCTAATACTATGAAAAACACATCGCAAAGATACTGAATTTTCCGTTATTTCATGTACGAAAAATGGAAAATCTTATCTTTTGCGCTGATTTTTACCTTTTTTAATCAATATAACCTCTTTCTTTGAACTCTTCATATAGAGGTTCAGCCAAAATCTTGGCATCAGGATGAGGTGCTCCTGTTGTGCCTAACGCACGAAGGTCGAAGAAATGCTTCCAGTCGCTTACGAATGCGGTGTGCACCAGTTCTGTATTTGTATCCAATGGAAGAATGACGCGTGCTTCCTGTGGCTTGCATCCCATAGCAATCAATTTCATGTAGGCAAATTCTGCTGCTTGATTGGCAAAAAGCCAGGCATCTATTGGAGTCCAGTCATTGGTCTCTTCATTTGCTACGTCTTCACAGAGTTCTACGAATTTCTCATCGTTGGTTTCTAAATCGCCCTTTACCCAAGTTGGAAGGTTGATACTGATTTCGCTACCAAACTTATTCTTCGTATAATTGCAGTAGCGTGTACTCTGTTCTGCCATGGAGTTGGCGCGATGACGATTGTATTCACGGGTAATGGCAATCTGGGTTGTAAAGTGTACGGTGATGCGGAGTTCATGCTTGCCCTTTTCGAAATCTGCACGATACTTCAGATCTTCCAGTGTTTTGTTTTCTGCCATCACACGAAGATTGGTTGTGATGTAATCCTTGCCGTCTATTGTATTCACATGAGAGAACTTGTTGCTTGCATAGAGTGGGAGTTCCCCGTGGTTGCAGGTCAAATATACGGTGCCGTGTTCCAGCATGGCATAATGTTCATGCTCTATCATGCGGCCAACGAATGGCTTGGCTGAGTCTTCTGTTGTGTTGTTTTCACTCTTGTAGCATACTCTACCTGCTCGCTCTATCTGCTGATAGATACCAAGCTCTCCTGGATTTTGCATCCAAATCTCATATTGAGGTTTCTGTATCTTCATTGTTTTCTGTTTTTATTTCTGCTGCAAAGGTACATTATTTTGGGGTAATTACAAAATTATTCCCTTATATTTTGCCATTAACTGTTTTTTCTTTCTTTACTTTTGCTTTTCTTGCAAAAAAGGTAGTATCTTTGCAATCACGTATGGCCTCCTTTCTGCCCTATATATATAATAAGGTGTAATCTGGTTATTGATAGGGGAATGGAAGTGGAAATGGGGGCTCGTTGATTTAATGAATTAGATATCATCATGGAAATAAAACCAATTGCACATTTTCGTTCGCCCTTTTCCAGTAAGTTCGGTATTCCCAAACAGGCTGGTCTGGTAGAAGAACTGGAGGGTCAGATTGTTTTTGACCCCGAATTCCGTAATCCCGATGCACTCCGTGGGATAGAGGGGTTTGACTATCTTTGGTTGATTTGGGAATTTTCTGCCAATAAACATAAAGCAAATAGTCCCGTTGTAAGACCCCCTGTACTGGGTGGAAATGAGAAGGTTGGAGTGTTTGCTACCCGGAGTCCTTTCAGACCCAACCATATCGGCTTGTCTTCTGTGCGTATAGACCGGATAGAATGGGAGACAAATCGGGGACCGGTGATTCATGTGAAAGGGGCTGACCTGATGGACGGAACACCGATATATGATATCAAACCCTACGTAGTCTATGCTGACTGTCATCCTGATGCCCGCAGCGGTTTTGTGGATGAAAGAAAATGGGATAGACTCGAGGTGCTGGTCAGCGATGAGGTGAAGGACAAACTGAACAAGCAGGGATTGACAGATGCCAAGATTTCTGTTTTAAAAGAAGTGTTGGCGCAAGATCCTCGTCCGCATTATCAAAAAAATCCTGACAAGGTTTATGGAATGCCCTACGAGGGTTTGGATATTCACTTCCGGGTTTCCCATCAAACCTTAGAGGTACTTTGAAAATTCCCTGGGCAGGGAAAAATTCTTCCTTGCCCACGCAAAAAATAATCCCTCGGCGGAACATAAAAAACTCTCCTGAGTCAGCACTACTGACATCAGGAGAGTTTTTGGTTTTATCTTATGATATAATTTTAACTGTTTGTCTGGCAGATCAGACTAACTGCAGATATCTGTCTTTTCTTTTTTCTATTTTGCAAAAGTAGAGAAGTTCACATTCTCCAAAGTAATCTTGCAAGCTGCATCTATATCCTTTGCATTCTTGTTGTAGAAGATGTTGCAGTCCTTGATGGTGATATCGTGTATCATACCTTCTGCGCCATGAGCCACGATTCCATTCTTGCAGCCACGTACATAGACATTACTGATATGAATATCCTGAAAATCTGGCAAGAATTCCTGTTTTACAGGGGCAGCCTGCTGCTTGGCACCTACGTGGTTGTCAAAATAGGTAGTCTCGAAGGTGATGGCATCACCTGTAATATCGGTCATGTAGATATGATCGATATAAATATTCTCGCTCTTACCGCCTCTTTTCACAGCACTCTTGAATCGCAAACCGGCATCTGTGCCCTGGAAAGTATTGTTTCTTACAACAATGTTTTTCATACCGCCAGAGAATTCGCTACCGATTACAAAACCGCCATGAGCATGGTATACGGTGTTGTCCTGGATGTTGATATTCTCGCATGGACCCGCTTTCACGCCAGCCGCACCAGCTCCGCCCTTCATGCAGATACCGTCATCGCCAGCATCAACTACGTTGTTGACAATCAGTACGTCTTTACAACTTGAAATATCGATGGCATCTCCGTTCTGTGCATTCCAAGGACATTTTACGGTAATTCCGTCAATGACCACATTCTTGCAGCGGGTAGGGATGAGGTGGAAACGTGGTGAGTTCAGAAGTGTAACACCTTGAACGAGCACATTCTCGCAGTCGGTGAAACGGATCAAGTGGTTGCGCACCTTCTCCTGTGCATCGATATTATCTACTACATTCGGAGTCTGCTTCAGGTTGAGTGGGAACCAGATGTCACCCTTCTTGTTGAGTGTACCGCCCATTTCCTGGAATCTTTTCCATTCCACGTCACTTACCTTGCTTCTCTTGACCGGTCTCCACCATTCGCCATTTCCGTCGATGGTTCCTTCACCAGTAATGGCAATGTTCTTGCGCTTGCTGGCAGTAATGGCTGTTGAGGCTCTCTCTTCTTTCTTACCTGTTGCCTCGTCAGTTTTGATGAGGTCGTTCTTGTCTTCAGAGAAAACAATAATGGCATTCTTCTCGAGATGCAGATCGATATTGTCTTTCAGAGAAATCAATCCGGTGAGGTAAACACCTGCAGGAACATTCAGATGACCTCCGCCCATCTTGTTTAGTTTACTGATGGCTTTGGTGAAAGCCTGGGTATTCATTGTCAGTGCGTCTCCTTTACCACCGCATTCCAGGATGCTGACCTGATTATCCGGGATAGTAGGAAGGGTAGGTTGTGACATTTGAACAGGCAAGTTGGTGTAATACTTGCTGTAATCAGTGGCAAACGTATTCGCTATCGCGAACAGTGCCATTAAAGAAATAAGAATTTTCTTCATAAGTCTTTAAGTTTGCTTTTTGTTTTAAATTATAATAGTTTATGATTGCAATTGTTTGTAACAGTTTCGTAACAACTGTTTCCTTGGGGTATAAATACCGAAAAAGGCGGCTCCAACCGAAGTCGGAAACCGCCCTAATGAAAGGAGGAGTGGTACCACCAGGAATCGAACCGGGGACACAAGGATTTTCAGTCCTTTGCTCTACCAACTGAGCTATGGCACCATTTTCTTTTGCGGTTGCAAAGGTACAATAAGTTTTTGAATTGAGCAAGAGAAATTCTGATAATTTCTCTTGCTTAATGTTTATTAACTAAAATCACCTTTCTGTAGTCCTCTGAAATTGTATCAAAAGGCTCTTCCTTGTTGATTTTAGTCTTTGAGAGGGTTCCAACCCTGTGCTTTCAGTTCAAATTCTTGTCCGTCGCGGGTAATCAGGAATTTTCCGAGATTCTCCTGCGTGATGTAGCCTATCTGCTTTACACCTTCCATTTCCTCGATTTTTGCATGGTCGCCTATTGGTACGGTAAAGAGAAGTTCGTAATCCTCGCCACCATTCATGGCACAGGTCGTGAGGTTCATATTGAATTCCTCTGCCATTACTGCCGTCTGATAGTCTATTGGAATATTCTTCTCATATACACGACATCCGCAGTGACTCTGTTCGCAGATGTGCATCAGTTCGCTACTGAGTCCGTCACTAATATCCATCATGGCTGTTGGACGAATACCTGCTTCACGCAATTTGGCTATGATGTCGCCGCGTGCTTCTGGCTGCAATTGGCGTTGCAGTAGGTATTCCTTTCCTGCAAAGTCTGGTTGGAAGTTGCGCATGTTGGCCAATTCCTCATTGAGTGCGGATACTTTCGCCGTATCACCATCACGCTTGGCTTCAGCTATTTTCTTGCGGATATCTTCCACCTGTCCATAGTAAACGGCTTTCTCACGCTCCAGAAGTTGCAGACCCATATAGGCACCACCGAGGTCACCCGTTACGCAGATGAGGTCAGTCTCCTTCGCTCCACTTCTATATACGATATCTTCCTTGTTTGCCTCACCGATACAGGTGATGCTGATGGCAAGTCCTGTATAGGAAGATGTGGTGTCACCACCTACGATATCAACACCCCATTTGTCGCAAGCCATACGGAGTCCTTTGTAAAACTCATCAATGTCTTCTACCTTGAAACGCTTACTCAGTGCCAAACTTACAACCATTTGTCTTGGAGTTCCGTTCATGGCAAAGATATCGCTGATGTTCACCATTGCACTTTTATATCCAAGGTGCTGTAAGTCTATGTACGTCAAGTCGAAATGCACACCTTCCATGAGCATATCGGTGGTTACCAATACCTCTTTGTCTGGATAGTGCATCACGGCACAATCATCACCTACACCATAAACGGTAGAGGCATTCTTGTTTTCGTGTCCTTTGGTGAGATGGTCGATAAGACCAAACTCACCCAATTTTGCTATGTCCAATTTCTGAAAATGTTAAGTGTTAAAAAAACAAGTGAAGGGCCCCTTCACTTTCCCTCTAATTATTTCTTGTTCTTTAAGATCTGCGGATCATCTCACGCATAATCTCTGTCATCTTAGGTTGAGCATTGTTGGCTGCAATCTGCACTTCCTCATGACTTACCTGTACAGGAACGTCAAATCCACCCAAGTCGGTAATGATGCTGATGCCGAAAACCTTGATGCCGCAGTGTCGGGCTACAATGACCTCAGGCACGGTACTCATGCCTACTGCATCGCCTCCTAAGATGCGGTACATGCGGTATTCTGCTGGAGTTTCGAAGGTTGGCCCCTGTACTCCTACATATACACCATGTTTCACCTCAATGCCTACTTCTTTAGCGATTCCGTCGGCAAGGTCGCGCAATCCCTTGTCATAAGCTTCATGCATGTCAGGGAAGCGAGGCCCGGTAGGGAAATTCTTACCCTGCAATGGATGCTCTGGGAAAAAATTGATGTGGTCATCAATAATCATCAGGTCGCCTACGTGGAACTCTGGATTCATACCGCCTGAAGCATTGCTGACGAAGAGGGTCTCGATGCCCAGTTCATACATGACGCGCTCAGGGAATGTCACCTCTTTCATGCTGTAACCCTCATAGAAGTGGAAACGGCCTTCCATAGCCATGATGTCTTTGCCGCCCAATTTTCCGAAGATGAGCTTTCCTGCATGTCCTTCTACGGTTGATACTGGGAAATTTGGAATTTCACTATATGGGAATGAATAACTGTCAGTTATTTCTGAAGCTAATTGTCCGAGACCTGTTCCCAGAATGATAGCTGTCTTTGGACTTGTTGTCATCCTTTCTCTTAGCCAGGATGCTGTTTCTTGAATTCTTTCGTACATAGCTTATTATTTTTTCGTTAAAATTATCTTGTTGGTCAAGCATGAAGCTTACCTTGATAGGCAGTTCGTACATGTTTGACTTTACTTTTTCGTATAGTCCCTCCGTTTCTCTCAGTCTTACTGCATCTTTTTCTGTAGTGATGATGATGCGTGGCTCTGGCATGGATTCGAAGGCGTCGTTGATGCGGTCGATATCCTTGCCTTTAAAACTGTGATGGTCGCCGAATGATAAGTTGGTGATATCCTTTGTCATTGGCTTCAGGTCATGCTCCATCTGCTTGGGTGAAGCGATTCCTGTGAGTAGCAAGACATGATAATCCTGTAGCTTGTCGAGCTCTATCTGCTTTTCCTCGAATACTCCCTTCGGTGTGTCGTAGTCGATGCTGGTGAAGTAGAGTTTCTGGAAAGGATAGAGGTCCATGGCTTTGGTCAGCACACGGAATTCCATCGGCTTCAGGTCTTTTGGACACTTGGTGATGATGACGATGTCTGCTCTGTTCTTACCGCTCAATGGTTCACGCAATCTACCTGCCGGCAACATCTTGTCGTAGATGATCAGACGGTGATAATCTACCAGGAGGATGTTGATGCCTGGTTTTACATACCGATGCTGGAAAGCATCGTCAAGCAGGACAACATCTACGTCCTTGGTTGCCTCATCATTCTGTAAGTTCTCGATACCTCTTGCCCGTTTTGCATCTACAGCCACATAGATATCAGAGAATTTCTGGTGCATCTGGAAAGGTTCATCACCTATTTCCGGCATGGTAGTACTTTCCTCGGCAAGTACATAACCATGACTTTTTCTCTTATAGCCACGTGATAGCACGGCAATCTTTGCTTTGTCGTGCAACAGGCGTATCAAGTATTCCACATGGGGTGTCTTTCCGGAACCGCCCACTGTGATGTTGCCCACTGAGATAATGGGTATGGAGAATGACTTGCTCTTCTTGAGACCCATATCGAAGAGCCAGTTGCGAAATCTCACTATGCTGCCATAAATCCAACTGAATGGTAGCAGCCAATCGTTGATCTTGATAAGGTCGCCTTCTGTTCTCATTGTTTCTTATACCTTATTATATTATATATATAAATCCCTTTAGTTGATATTCAGGAAGAATGGTAGAGCTGCTTGCACTGGTTCTTTTTCCTTCATATTACGTATCATTACAAATGGCTGGTAGAGGTTGCCGAGCGTCAGTTTCAACTGCTCGTCCAGATAGTTGCCACTATTGTCTGATACCTGAGAAAGGAGTTGCTCCATCCAGTCTGCCTGCATAGGGTATTCTGTCGTCTGATAATCTGAAATCTTTGCCAACTGTGCCGCTTTGACAATGGCATCGTTCAGACTTCCGAATCCGTCAATCAGTTTGATCTTCTTGGCATCCGTTCCGAGCCAGACTCTTCCCTGAGCGATTTTTTCAACTTCCTCCACGTTCATCTTTCTTCCGTCAGCCACACGCTTGCGGAATAGGGCATAACCACGGTTGACATAAGCCTGTAGATGGGTGATTTCCTCCTGACTCCATGGGCGGGCTGTTCCGGCACCCATATAGGCGCTGTTCTTGTTGGTTTTTACTTCATCATACTTGAATCCTAATTTCTTGGTCAGCAAGTCGCTGAAGTCTGGTAATGCTCCGAAGATACCGATACTGCCTGTCAGGGTAGTAGGCTGGGCCATTACATATCGTGCTCCCATACTCATGTAGTAAGCTCCAGAAGCAGCCATGCCTCCCATGGAAACAACTACAGGCTTCTTCTTGTTCAACTCGCTTACTGCATGCCAGATTTGTTCTGAGGCATAAGCGTCACCGCCACCGGAATTGATGCGGAGAACCACGGCTTTTACATTCTTGTCTTCTGCCAGTTCTTCCAGATCTCTGACGACATCAGAACTGACTATCTGCTGCTCGTCTCCATAAATACTTGGAGTAGCCATTCTCACGATGCTACCCTGACAGTAATAGACAGCGATTTCGTCGCCCATCATATTGTTGTCATTGATAGCAGCGTTGACATCTTTCATGGAAACCTGAGCTATCTTCTGGTCTGCTTTCAAACCGAGTTGTTTCTTTACGATATTCCTGATCTCATCATAATAGCAGAAACCATCTACGAATTTACGTGATTTCAGGAGTTTGCTGTCGTCGAACACCATGAGCCCGTCTGCATAGTGATTGAGCGAATCCTTGCTGATTTTTCTACTGTTGGAAACATCCGTCAGCATCTGTTGCCAGAGTCCGTTGATATAGCGTGAAACCTGCTCACGGTTGGCATCACTCATCTTATCCTCGGTGTAGGTTTCCGTAAAACTTTTATATTTACCCACTTTTACCACCGTGAAATGGACGCCAAACTTGGCAGCCACATCCTTGATATATTGTGGTTGAGATGAGATTCCGTGCCAATCTATATTACCTTCTGGGTTTACATAAACCTGGTTGGCAATGGAGGCTAAATAGTAGCTGCCTTGCGAGAAGGCATCGCCGTAAGCAATAATCCATTTGCCGCTTTTCTTGAAATCTGCGAGTGCATTGCGTATTTCCTGGATTGTGGCATAGTCAGCCTGTAAGGCACCAGCTTCCAGATAGATACCTTTTATCTTTTCTTCTGTCTTGGCTTTCTTGATGGCAGAAAGTATTTCGTTCATGCCGAGCGTGTTGAACTGGTTGCCGGTAATCTGCCCCAACCAATTATCTTCTGCTCTGTCGATGATTTCTCCTTGTAGCGTGAGCACCATGACCGATTTGTCTTTGATGGTAGGAGTGCTACTGCTGGAAGCAACCATGCCGATGAGACTGATGAAGCCGAAAATGCCGAAGATGAGGCAAAAGGCAAAAAGACCAACAATGGTGGCTGCTGCATACTTGAAAAATTGTTTCATATCACGTCTTTGTTACGTTAAAGTTCAGAATTTTCTGCAAATTTAGTAAAAAAGAAACAAACAACAAAGTTATTTGTACGAAAATAACCAAAAAATAATGAAAATAAAGCGTTGTGTTAGCCGAAAATTACGTAACTTTGCATACAAAAGATGAAATGTAAACCTAATCAATGATAAAGCAATGAAAAAGTTATTTGCGTTTTGTGCTATGATGCTGGCGGTCATCAATCTGTCAGCTCAGTCAACAGCCCGTAAATTTGTACTGAAAAACAGTGCAGATGGTAAAAGTGAACTCACCTGTTATCTTCCTCAGAATCCTACAGGTCGGGCAGTCGTAGATTGTCCTGGTGGGGGTTATTCTCACTTGGCAATGGATCATGAGGGTCATCAGTGGGCTGAGTTCTTCAATAAGCAGGGTATTGCCTTTTTTGTATTAAAATATCGCATGCCTAATGGAGATAGGAATATTCCTTTAGGGGATGCTTATCAAGCTATCCGTACGGTAAGAGATAGTGCATCTATATGGCATATAAATCCTCAGGATGTAGGTATCATGGGATTCTCTGCTGGTGGTCATCTTGCTTCTTCTGTCAGTACGCATGCAGAATATGCTGCTCGTCCTGATTTTTCTATACTTTTCTATCCGGTTATCTCGATGGATGAGCGCATTACTCATAAAGGCTCCTGCGTCAATTTCCTGGGTGATGAGCGCAAGTCTAATCCTAAGTTGATAGAAGAATGGTCTAATGACAAGGCTGTTCGTGGTCATCTGACGCCTCGTGCGATTCTTCTGATGTCGAATGACGACAATGTGGTTCCTCCTGTTACCAATGGCGTGGCTTATTATACCCGTATGCACCAGGCTGGAAACGATTGTGAACTGCATGTCTATCCAACTGGCGGTCATGGTTGGGGATTCCGCAGCAATTTCAAGCATCACGACCAGATGCTTGCAGATCTGACGGCGTGGCTGCAGAGCTTTAAGGCTCCTAAAGAAAATGCTGTCCGTGTGGCATGTATCGGCAATTCGATTACGGATGGATTTGGCATTATGAATGCGGAGGATAAAGGTTATCCAGCTCAGTTGCAGAAGAAGTTGGGAGCAGATTATGAGGTAAAAAACTTTGGTGTGTCTGCCCGTACGATGATGAACAAGGGTGATATTCCATACATGAAGGAGTTAGCTTGGAAGGATGCGCAGGCTTTCTTGCCTAATATCGTAGTGATCAAGTTGGGCACCAATGACTCCAAGACTCATAATTGGGCGCATGGAGCAGAGGAATATAGTCAGAGTATGCAAGCGATGATAGACACTTTGAAGGCATTGCCAAGTCGTCCAGAGATTTATCTTTGTTCTCCAATTCCTGCTTTCAAGGGCAGTTGGACCATCAATGATAGTGTAATCGTGAATGGTGAAATTCCTGTGTTGCAGAAGTTGGCAAAGAAGAATAAGTGTCATTATCTCGACCTCCATTTCCAATTTACATTCAGCAATATGATGTTGGGTGATGGTATTCATCCGAATGCCAAGGGTGCTGAGAAGTTGGCTGGTATCGTATATGAGGCTTTGACAAGTTCTGAGAAGGGAACCAAAGCGAAAGAGTCTCATGCAAAAGCAAAGAAATCCAAAAAGGTTTCTAAGAAGAGATCATAACCCTTTTCTCTTAAAATAAAATACATAGTCCCACAGACTTCACCAATTTACACAGATTTATTTTTTGACTTCAAAAAGATCTGTGTAAATTGGTGAAATCTGTGGGATTTTTCAGTGTGTATAGGATTTGATTGATACCACATCCTTTCTTTTTTAGTGATATTTGGTAATAAAATACTTTTTGTGGCAATATTTTCCCTGATTCTCCGTTTATTAAATATTATTTAATAGATTCTCTGATATTTAATGGATAGATTCTCTGTTATTTATGATAATTCCCTGTTTTGGGGGAATTGTTCCGAGATGTATTGAATGATAGCAAAAATAAAGTAGCGTAAAATAAAAAAGCATAAAGATGATAGAATATATCAAGGGAGAACTGACAGACTTGACTCCTACCATGGCTGTTCTGGAAACTGCTGGGGTAGGATATGGACTTAACATATCACTGAATACTTATACGGCTATTCAGGGAAAAGCAACGGTGAAACTCTATGTACATGAAGTACTGGTGGCAGGCGGAAGAGATGATTCCTATACTCTTTTCGGCTTTGCCAGCAAACAGGAAAGGGAACTTTATCGCCTGCTCATCACTGTGTCTGGAGTGGGTGCTAATACCGCGAGGATGATTCTTTCCTCCTTGTCTCCTTCTGAACTCTGCAATGTGATTTCCTCTGGAGATGAGAAAATACTGAAAAGCGTGAAAGGCATCGGACTGAAAACGGCACAACGTATCATTATTGACCTCAGGGACAAAATTGTGTCTTTGGGTATTGCCAATGAATTACCTGCCAATGGAGGTAATGTGGATATGGTCAACAATGATGTGAAGGATGAGGCAGTGAGTGCGCTTACCATGCTTGGATTCTCTCCAGCTCCTTCCGCTAAGGTGGTCATAGAAATCCTGAAAGCGAAACCTGATCTCAAGGTGGAGGAAGTAATCAAGTTGGCCTTGAAGCAGATTAAATAATTTTCACGACAGTTTTTTGATGTTTAGAATAAAAAATATAAAATACGCATATTTGTTGATGGCATTGCTCTTGACTTCAGTCATTGGCAATGCCATCGGCTTGCCGTACCTTCAAGATGACAGAACTCGCAACAGAAACCAGCAGTCTGACATCTCGCGGCAAAAAAAACAGGGCTCTCAGAAACGACAAAATACACAAAATTCAAGGAATGGAGCTGCTGCAAAGAACGGGACTGCTGCGAAGAATAGAATCACAGCACAGCCAATTCTTTCTGATGAGGATTCTATTCCTGATAGTCTGCTGCACCCCCGTTGGCCTGTGCAGCGCACCCAACCGATTACCCTCAGCGACCTTTACCAAAGTCCGCTCGACCTGCAGCGCCCTGACAACATGAAGTATCAGGTGGAGTATAATGATACGCTCGACCGATATGTGATTGGTAATCGGCTCGGGAATACTTGGATTACTGCGCCTATCATGCTTACACCGAAGGAGTATCTCGTCTGGAGCGAGATGCAGGAACGTAATGCCTATTACCGTAAGCAGAATGATGAAATCTTCAAGGCTAAGGGTAAGGAGAAATTCGACTTTACGGATATGCACTTTGATTTAGGACCGGCTGAGAAGATTTTCGGTCCGGGTGGTATTCGTGTGAAAACGCAGGGTACGGCCGAATTGAAGTTTGGTGTGAAGAAAAAAAATGTGGATAATCCTTCGCTTCCTATCCGAAACCGCAAGACGACGATGATGGATTTCGATGAGAAAATCAATCTCAATGTTAATGGTCGTGTCGGTGATAAGGTCAATATGAACTTGAACTACAACACGGATGCTACTTTCGATTATGATGCTCAGAATATGAAGCTCAAGTACGATGGCAAGGAAGATGAAATCATCAAACTCGTAGAGGCGGGTAATGTGTCTTTTCCTTCCAACTCGTCACTCATTCGTGGAGCCAGCAGTCTTTTCGGCTTCCGCACCGATTTGCAGTTTGGTAAACTCAAGTTGCAAACCGTCATTTCCCAGAAGAAGTCTTCCTCCAAAAGCGTTTCCTCTAAGGGTGGCGTCCAGCTTACGCCTTTTGAAAAGAACGTGACCGACTATGAGGAGAACAAGCACTTCTTCCTTTCACAATACTTCCGCAACCATTATGATGGATGGATGCAGAAATTGCCTAACCTTACTACCGGTATTACCATCAACCGCGTGGAGGTTTGGGTTACCAATAAGACGGGTTCGTCTGAGAATACGAGAAACATCGTGGCGCTTACCGACTTGGGTGAAAACGAGAAGGTAAGCAATCCGATGTGGGCTGTGGGAGGAACCGTGGTCCCAGCCAACAAGGCGAATACGGAGTATGATGCAATGGTCAACCAGTATAGTGCTGCCCGTGATGCGAATCAGACTTCTTCTACGCTGGAAGGTGCTGGACTTGTCGGTGGTAATGATTTTGAAAAGTTGGAGAATGCGCGTCTTCTGAATTCATCGGAATATACGGTGAATACAGCGATGGGTTATATTTCCTTGCGAAACCAGTTGCAGACCGACCAGGTTCTGGCAGTGGCATACGAATATACGTATGGTGGTGTCACTTATCAGGTGGGTGAGTTTGCCAGCGACGTTACTGACACCAAGCAGGGTCTCTTCGTGAAATCTCTCAAGAATACCAGCAACAATCCGCAGCAGGGCAACTGGAAACTGATGATGAAAAACGTCTATAACTTAGCTTCCCAGATAGAGAAGGAAAAGTTCAGACTCGACGTGAAATTCCAGAGCGATACGACGGGTGTTTATATCACCTATATCCCTGAAAAGCAAGTGAAGCAGACACCACTCATCAAGGTATTGGGAGCCGATCGTCTTGACAATAATAACAATGCTCATAGCAATGGTTACTACGACTACGTAGAGGGTTATACGGTTTCCAACGGAAGCGTCTTCATTCCTAAAGTAGAACCTTTCGGTAGTTATATGTACGAATATCTGAAGAGTAAGGGCGTGGCTGCTGAACAGGCGGAGAAATATGCCTTTACGGCTCTTTATGACAGTACGAAGACGGTAGCCAAACAGATAGCCGAGAAGAACAAGTACCTGCTGGTGGGTCAGTTCAAGGGTTCTTCTTCCAATGTCATTTCCCTCGGAGCATACAATGTTCCGCAGGGTTCGGTGATGGTGACTGCCGGTGGTGTTACGCTCACCGAAGGTTCTGACTATTCTGTAGATTACAATGCCGGTGAAGTGACGATTCTCAATCAGAGCATCATCGATGCAGGAACACCCGTCAATGTTTCGCTTGAAAGCAATACCGACTATGGTATGATGCGCAAGACGATGTTTGGACTCAACTGGGAATACGACTTCTCGAAGAATTTCCAACTGAGCGGTACGTTCCAGCATTTGAGTGAACAACCGCTCCTCACCAAGGTGGCTATGGGAGAGGAACCGGTGAAGAATACCCTCTGGGGTATCAACATCAACTGGAAGAAGGAAAGTCAGTGGCTGACGAATGTGCTCGACAAGATTCCGTTCCTGCATCTTACTCAACCATCGCAGATTTCCTTTACTGGAGAGTTTGCCCAACTGATTGCCGGACAGGCGAGCGGAACACAGGACAATGCTTCTTATCTGGATGATTTCGAGTCCACCAAGAGCAGTATTGATGTGATGACTCCTACCTCATGGTTCCTCTCCAGCGTTCCTTCCATGTTCCCTGAAAATAAGGACAAAACGGGATTGACGAGTGGATTCAACAGAAGCCAGATGGCATGGTACACAATCGACCCACTTTTCAACAGAAAGGGTAGTACGCTGACTCCGGGACATATCAAGAGCGACCTCAACCAGTTGAGCAATCACTATGTGAGAGCCATCTACATGAGAGAGTTGTTCCCACTTCGTCAACAACAGACCTATAGTACGGAGACGAGTACAGTGAATGCGATGAACATTGCCTTCTATCCGAATGAGCGCGGTCCGTACAACTTCAATGTGGCTGATCTCCAGGCGGACGGAACCCTTGCCAATCCTCAGAAGCACTGGGGTGGTATGATGCGCAAGTTGGATACGAATGACTTCGAGCAGGCGAATGTGGAATATATCGAATTCTGGATGCTGGACCCATTCATCTATAGCAATCAGCAGCCTGATGCCCGTCTCTATGGCGGTGATTTCTATATCAACTTAGGAGAAATCAGTGAGGATATTCTCCGTGATGGAAAGAAATTCTATGAGAGTGGAATGCCTGTGGATGGCAGCAACAGTTTTACCTACTCTCAGTGGGGTAAGATCCCTACGCAGAGTACGGTTACTTATGCCTTTGCCACAACCAGTGGAAGCCGTGCCTTGCAGGATGTGGGTTTCAACGGACTTACTGATGCGGAGGAACAGGAATTCTATCGCAGCGCCTACCTCGACCAGATACAGGGCAAGGTCAATCAGGCGGTTTTCGACAGTATCTTTGCTGACCCAGCCCGTGATGATTATCACTATTACCGTGGTTCTGACTGGGATCAGATGCAGGCGCCTATCTTGTACCGCTATAAATTCATCAACAATCCGCAGGGCAACTCTCCGGATAGCGATAGCCGTACCGAGAGCTATGATACTTCCTATAAATCTACACCGGATGTGGAAGATATCAACCAGGACTACACCCTCAATGAATATGAGAAGTATTTCCAGTATCATGTCAGCATCCGTCCGGAAGACCTTGTGGTGGGTAAGAACTATATCGTTGATAAACGGGAATATACACCAAGTTTACCTAATGGAACGAAGAATGAGACGGTCACCTGGTACCAGTTCCGTATCCCGGTAGATCAGTATGAATCGAGGGTGGGCAATATCAATGACTTCTCCAGCATCCGCTTTATGCGTATGTTCCTTACCAATTTTGAGAAACCTATCGTGATGCGTTTCGGAACTCTGGATCTGGTACGTGGCACCTGGCGTACTTACGACCAGCCGCTCAGTGCTGCCAATGGTGGTACGCTGGAAGCAAGTGCGGTGAGCATCGAGGAAAATGCCGAGAAAACTCCGGTCAACTATGTGCTTCCTCCTGGCATCCGTCGTGGGCAGGACCCTTCTCAACCTCAGTTGGTGGAGGAGAATGAACAGGCGCTGAGCCTTGTGGTCAAGAATTTAAGTACCGGTGAGGCCAAGGCGGTTTACAAGAATACCACCCTCGACCTGCGTCAGTATAAGCGCATCCAGATGTTTACCCATGCCAATGCACTCGCTCAGAACACCACCGACCTGAGAGATAACCAACTCTCTGTGTTCATCCGTCTGGGTAATGACTATAAGAACAACTATTATGAATATGAGATTCCGCTGAAGTTGACTCCGGAAGGTAAGTACAGTCGCCGTTCATTGGAAGACTGCAAGGCTGTATGGCCTGAGGAAAATATGCTCGATATCCAGATGAGTGTGTTCACCGCCCTGAAGAAGGAACGCAACAAGGCCAAGGCAATGGGCATGGCTTCGTTCTCGCAGCCTTTCGTGGCTTATGACAGCAATCATCCGAACAACAAGATGACCTTGGTGGGAAATCCTACCTTGGGTGAGGTGAAAACCATGATGATTGGTGTTCGCAACAACTCTGGCGATGTGAAGAGCGGTGAAGTCTGGGTCAACGAACTCCGACTTCTGGAACATAACAACAAGGGTGGATGGGCTGCGAATGCCAATCTGAATGTTCAGTTGTCTGACTGGGGTAGTGTCAATGCTACTGGTCGTTATACCAGCGAGGGATTCGGTGGACTGGAAGACAAGGTGGCAAGTCGCAGTACCGACAGTTATGGGGCGTACAGCGTGACTACGAGCTTGGAAATGGGTAAGTTCTTCCCTGACAAGGCGAAGGTGAGCATACCTTTATATTATAGTGTGACCAAGGAGAAGACTTCTCCGAAGTACAATCCGCTGGATACAGATATGGAACTCCAGGATGCACTGGATGCTACAGGCTCTAAGGCGGAACGGGATTCTATCGAGAATATTGCTGTAACGAAGGTGGTGAATACCAACTTCTCCATCTCCAATGCCCGTGTCGGAATTGCTACTAAGCGCCATCCGATGCCTTACGACCCTGCCAACTTCTCGTTCTCCTACAGTCATTCCCACCAGCATACACAGGGCGAGACGACGGTCTATGAGAATGAAGACAACTGGCGCGGTTCGCTCGACTATTCCTGGACTCCGGTCTATAAGGCATGGGAACCTTTCAAGAAGTTGAAGAACAAGAGCAAGTGGTTGGATATCCTGAAGCGCTTCGGACTGAACTGGCTGCCGCAGAATGTGGCGTTCAATACGGAGATGACCCGCAACTATTATGAGTTGCAGGAACGCGATATGGAATCGACGGAGAATTCACAGTTGCCTCTGTCGTTCAGCGAACAGTTCCTCTGGAACCGTGAGTTCTCTATGCGTTGGGACTTGACCAAGAATCTGCACATGAACTTCCAGAGTGCCACCCATGCGCAGATAGAAGAACCTTATACCCCAATCAATAAGGACCTCTATGCTGACCAGTACCATGCCTGGAAAGATTCTGTTTGGACCAGCATCAAGCACTGGGGAGCACCATTGGATTATAATCAGACCTTTACGGCTTCCTATCAGTTGCCGCTCAATCTGATTCCAATCTTCGACTGGGTTAATGCCGATGCTTCCTACAATTCCACCTATTCCTGGAACAAGGGTACGGAGGATGAGGACGGTGTTTCGTATGGAAATACCATCAACACAAATCGCAGTTTAAACCTCAATGGTACGTTCAATCTGGTGAAACTCTACAATCATGTACCGTTCCTCAAGGCTGCCAACCAGAAGTTTGACAAGGAACCTTCCCGCTCGCAGATTCAGAAAAAGAAGCAGGAGAAGGAAAAGGCTAAACAGGAGGCGCAGAAGCGCAAACAGGAATTGGCTAAGGTTCGCCAGGAGGCAATCGATGCTGGTAAGGATCCTGAGGAGGCTGTGAAGGAGTGGACAAGTAAGAATAATAAGAAAGCTCAGGAGCAGAAGAAGCGATTGCCGCTCAACAAGAGATCCTTCGAACAGGAAATCACCCTCCTGCCTTTATTAGCTGATGCTAAAGACTTGAAAAAAGAGAAGGATGAGGCTGCCGGGGAAAAGACTGAGGCTTCTGGAGATGAGGCTGAAACAAAGAATGCAGAAAAGTCTAAGAAGTCTAAAAAGGATAAGTCCAAGAAGGATGATTCCAAAAAGGATGATTCGAAGAAAAAATATGTGGACGTAAAGCACGGTAAGAATACGAAGCGTCTGATTGTCTCGGCTAAGACTGAGGACGGAAAGGCCTTCCACTTGAAATATAAGGTGTTGGATAATAACACAATCCGCATTACCTCTAAGGTGGATTCTGCTACGAAGTTGAAGGTGAATGTGCTTCCGAAGGCTCCGCTGGAGGAGAAGGCTTGGTACAAGACCATGCAGGCTATTTCACGTGTGGCAATGATGGCAAGAAATGTGAGCTTCAGTTATCGCAACAACTACCAGCTCACGTTGCCAGGCTTCCTGCCTACGATCGGTGATGCTTTCGGACAAACCAAACAGGGCATCATGTCACCGGGTTTGGATTTCGCCTTCGGTTTCGTTGGCGATAGTTACATCGAGAAGGCAAGAGAGCACGACTGGTTGTTGCTCAACGATTCCATCGCTACTCCTGCTGCTACGAGCAAAACGGAAGATCTCCAGATTCGTATGACGCTGGAACCTGTGAAGAACTTGAAGATTGACCTGAATGCCATGCGTACCATGACTACGCAGAAGAGCATACAGTATATGTATGAGGGAACTCCTACTACCCAGAGCGGAAGCTTCCAAATGACTACCATCTCTATTGGTTCTGCTTTCGAGGGAATGGGAGATGCTAACAGTGGTTACCGCAGCAAGACCTTCGAAAAGTTCGTGGGCTCTCTGCAGGACTTCCGCAATCGGGTGGAACAGCAATACGCTGGAATGATTTATCCTGCTGGTTCCAGTCTCGCTGGCGGCAAGTTTGATGCTTCCCGTACACCTGTCAACCAGTATAGTGCTGATGTGATGGTGCCTGCCTTCCTCAATGCTTATACCAGCATGGGTGGCAAGTCGCTCTCCATCTTCCCGGCTTTGAGCCGATTGCTGCCTAACTGGACTGTTAAGTATAGTGGATTAGGTAAGTTGCCTTGGTTCCGTGACCACTTCAAGAGTGTGAACATCAATCATTCCTATAAGAGTGTGTTTGCCGTTGGAAGCTACAACAGTTACAGCACCTTCCAGGAGTATATGAATGGTTTGGGCTTCATCGAGGATGCCACTACCGGCAATCCTTCACCAAGCAGCATGTTCAATGTTTCGCAGGTGAGTATCAATGAGGCTTTCTCGCCATTGTTGGGACTTGATCTGACGTTCAATAATAATATGACGCTGAAGGGTGAATATCGCCAGACGCGCGTGATGAACCTCAGTATGACAAGTATTCAGCTCAATGAGGCTGTGAGCAAGGACTGGGTGATTGGAATGGGCTATCGCATGAACAACTTCCATCTCTTCGGAATGGGAGGTAAGCGTAAGGCTGTCAAGAGTAAGGGTAAAGGTTCGGCTGACAAGCAGAAGAATTCTTCCAATAGCAATTCTTATGGCACCAACCATGACTTGAACCTGCGCTTGGACTTCAGTTTCCGCAAGCAGGCTGCCATCGTAAGAGACATTGCCTCCATGATGAGCAGTGCCAGCAGCGGCAATAATGCATTGAAGTTGAGTTTCTCTGCCGACTATACCTTGAGTAAGATGCTCACCATGAGTTTCTACTACGATCGTCAGACGAATACGCCTCTGCTTTCAAGCAGCAGTTATCCGACGACGACACAAGACTTCGGTCTGAGCATCAAGTTCTCCTTGACGAGATAGGGTTCCTGAAAAACGAAAGGGCTGGTAGCGATGAGGCTCCAGCCCTTTCGTGGTTGAATAGCTCCCATGCGGGGAGCACAAATATTTAAAAGTTTTGCTGATTATCAAATCTTTATTTCTTGTCGTAGGCATGAACCGGATAGTCGATGGTATAGTGAAGACCGCGACTTTCCTTGCGCTCGATGGCCATACGGGTGATGAGGTAACCTACATTGATCATGTTGCGCAACTCGCAGAGATCCTTGCTTACCTTCACACGCTTGAAGAGGTTTTCAGTCTCTTCATACAACAGGTCGAGACGATCCCAGGCACGCTTCAGGCGCAGGTCACTTCTCACGATTCCCACATAGTTGCTCATGCATTCGCCCACTTCCTTGATACTCTGGGTGATGAGCACCTTCTCCTCATTGGTCATGGTACCCTCATCATTCCATTCAGGCACCTTGTCGTTGAAGTCGTATTCATCCACATGCTCAATACTGTGCTTGGCTGCTGTATCTGCATAAACGACGGCCTCGATGAGTGAGTTGCTCGCCAGTCGGTTGCCGCCATGAAGACCTGTGCAGGAGCATTCGCCTAAAGCATAGAGGCGGTTGATGCTGGAACAACCGTTCAGATCTACTTTGATACCGCCACACATGTAGTGGGCTGCAGGACGAACAGGAATATAATCCTTCGTAATATCAATGCCGATGCTGAGACACTTTGCATAGATGTTAGGGAAGTGATGCTTGGTCTCCTCCGGATTCTTATGGGTCACATCGAGACAAACATGGTCAAGACCGTGAATCTTCATCTCCTTATCGATGGCACGAGCCACGATGTCACGAGGGGCAAGGCTCAGGCGCTCATCATATTTCTCCATGAAACTCTCGCCGTTAGGCAAACGGAGAATACCGCCGTAGCCACGCATGGCCTCTGTGATGAGGAACGCAGGATGAGTTTCTCCCGGATGAAAGAGGGCAGTAGGGTGGAACTGTACAAACTCCATATCGGCAACTGTTCCCTTGGCACGATAGACCATCGCCTCACCATCGCCTGTGGCAATGATTGGGTTGGTTGTGGTCTGATAGACCGCACCGCAACCACCTGTACACATCACAGTCACCTTGCTGAGATAAGTATCTACTTTCTGAGTGTCAGGATTGAGGACGTAGGCTCCGTAGCAGTTGATGTAAGGAGTGCGACGGGTAACGCGTGCGCCCAAGTGGTGTTGGGTGATAATCTCCACTGCGAAGTGGTTCTCCTTGATGTCGATGTCTGGATTGTTGCGTACGGCTTCCATCAGTCCTCTCTGGATTTCAGCACCCGTATCGTCGGCGTGATGGAGGATGCGGAACTCGCTGTGTCCGCCCTCACGGTGAAGGTCGAACTTGCCGTCCTGCTGCTTGTCGAAGTTGACTCCCCATTCCACCAGTTCCTTGATCTGTTCTGGTGCCTTGGTAACAACCTGTTTAACTGCTTTGTAGTCACTGATGTAGTCACCAGCAATCATTGTATCCTGGATGTGCTTGTCGAAGTTATCCACCTCCAGGTTGGTAACTGATGCGACACCACCTTGTGCAAATGAAGTGTTGGCCTCGTCGAGAGAGGTCTTGCAGATCATGCACACTTTACCTTTTTTCGCTCTGGCTACTTTCAGGGCGTAACTCATACCGGCAACTCCTGCACCGATAATCAGAAAATCATACTTATAAACCATTTGAGTTTATTTTATCAATTTATCTCTTATTCCTATGGAATAGAGTCTTCATTTTTATTTCATTTTGCGTTGGTTTTACCCTGTACTTCCCTTAAGATTGTAAGGGATGAAACCTTAATTCGTTGCAAAAGTAATAATTTATCTTTAAAATGAGTAATAAGAGACGGATTTTTTGTAATTTTGCAGTGTTTTTTGTAAATCTAAACCCTTGTGAGGTGCTAATTGGTGGCTTCGGGGTGACTTAACATATATATAATAAGGTATGACAGACAGAACTTTTCATAAGCGTTTTTCGGTTCCTGCCAAATGTGGCGTGGCGGTATTTGCGCTTCTCACCGGTTATTTCTTCTGGGTGAAGGTGGCTATCATCGGCATCCTGCTTGCCATCGTCATTGTGGGCATGATCGAGCGCATTCTGAATACAACTTATACTTTCCGAAGGGTGCAACCTATCGACCGGGATGAGGAAATGGATTTCATCGTCATCAATGAGGGGCGATTCTCCCGAAACCAGACCATTCCAGTGTGCGATATTGTCAGCGTGGAGCCTATGAAGATGTGTTGGGGACTCGACCATGCTCTCGTCATTCAGGTGGGAGCTAACAAACTGGTCAGCCTGCAGCCTGATAATGAGGAAAGTTTTATCAGGGAAATCGAGAAAAGAATAAAAAATGAGAAATGAAAAATTAGAAATGAATAAGATGATAAAATATGTGATGAGTCTTTTGATGGTGATGACGCTCTGTCTCCCCAATATGCAGGCTCAAATTGTAAAAAATCAGGAGAATCAGGACGTTCTGGTAAATGATGCGAATCCTGAGCATGATGAGGAGGTAGTGGAGGATAGTGAAGATTCTGCTGTGGCAGACTCTGCGATGGTGGAGACAATTGCTGCTGATACTTTGCGATTGCCTTGGACGGAAACCGTGAAGGTGGGACTTGACAAACTCCTCAAGAGCAAAATGTTTGAAACTTCTCAGGTGGGTATCATGGTTTGGGACCTGGAGACTGATTCCTGCATCTACCGCTTCCGTGAGCGCCAACTGATGCGTCCTGCCAGCACCATGAAACTCGTGACGGCGATTACGGCACTCGATAAGTTGGGTGGTTCTTACCAGTTTAAAACGACCCTGAAATATACGGGCACGATTGATAATGGGGTACTCAAGGGCGATGTGTATTGCATCGGTGGTATGGACCCTCGTTTTAATAATGATGATATGACCGCCTTTGTCACCAGTCTCAAAGATATGGGCGTGGATAGTATTCAGGGCAGCATCTATGCCGACCGCTCGATGAAGGACGAAGACCTGTTGGGCGAAGGTTGGTGCTGGGATGATGATAATCCCGTGCTATCCCCATTGGTTTTCGGACGCAAGGATATTTTCATGGAAAGATTTCTCGCCAAGCTGAAGGACGCTGGTATCTTCTATGCCGGTTCCGGAACTTCCGTGAAGCGCTGTCCGGCAAGTGCTTTCACCATCTGTACCCGTTTCCATACCATGGATCAGATTTTGCATAAGATGATGAAAGACAGTGATAATCTCTATGCCGAAAGCATGTATTATCAGATAGCATCTTCTACTGGCAACCGTCCGGCAAGTGCCAAGAGTGCCAGAAATGTGCAGCGCCAGCTGGTTAGAAAGATTGGACTTGATCCTGCCCGATATAAGTTTGCGGATGGCTCCGGTCTTTCTCTCTACAACTATGTTTCTGCCGAACTGGAGGTCAAGCTCCTTCGCTATGCTTACCAGGACGAGAACATCCTGCCGCATCTCAAACAGTCCTTGCCAATTGCTGGTGTGGATGGTACTTTGAAGAGGAGAATGCGCTCCGGTTTTGCTCATGGCAATGTGAAGGCTAAAACGGGCACGGTGACAGGTGTTATTGGTCTTGCCGGTTACTGCAAGGCGGCAAATGGCCACGATCTTTGCTTCTCGATTCTCAATAATGGTATTATGCATAGCAATAATGCACGCTCTTTTGCAGACAAGGTGTGTGAGTTGCTTTGCCAACCGTAAAGACTTGATATATGGAAGAAATACGTAAATTTGTGGATGAAATGATGGTGTGGGCTGGTGTTTCGGGCGATTCCGTACCCGTTCTCCGCCATTTGTTGCTTACAGTTACCGCTATTCTGCTGGCAATTATAAGCGATTTCCTTTGCCGTAAGATTCTCGTGCCGCTTATCTCCAAGATTACGGAGAAGACGGAGGCTTCCTGGGATGATGTGCTTTTCAATAAGAAGGTACTCAACTCGGCTTGCCATATTGTGCCGGCTGTCGTCATCTGGTCGCTCATGCCACTCATCTATCTGGAATATCCGATTTTCAAGGAAATCCTCGAAAGAGCTACGGGCATCTATATCGTGGTGATGTCTGTGAGAACCGTCCTGGTTTTCATCGGGTCTTTCAAAGGACTGGAAGATGCCAAGGATCGCCGGTCCTCTGCTCAACAGTATTTTCATACTTTCTGTGGCGTGCTCAGGGTTCTCATGCTCTTTGTAGCAGGTGTCGTGGTGGTGGCCATCCTGTTGGGCAAGAGTCCGCTTACCTTGTTTGCTGGATTGGGTGCCACTTCTGCAGTCCTCATGCTGGTTTTCAAGGATACGATTACGGGTTTGGCTTCTGGTGTCCGTCTTACGAGCAACGATATGCTCCATAAGGGCGACTGGATTACGGTGAAGTCGGTGGATGCCAACGGTATCGTGGAGGAAATGTCGCTCACTACTGTCAAGGTGCGTAACTTCGATAATACCATCGTCACCATTTCTCCTACCACCTTGGTGAATGGTTCTTTCCAAAACTGGATTGGTATGCAGAATAGTGGGGGACGACGGGTGAAACGCCTGGTTTACTTCGATTTCCGCAGCATCCGACTGGTAGATGACTTGCTGAAACAGAAGTTGATTTCTAAGCATTTTGCAACTGAAGATTCCTTCAAACTGAAAGAATCTCTCCAGAAGGCTTTGGAGAAAGACAGACAGGAAGGCAAGGATATAGAAGACCTGAAGAATCCGGCAGCTCTTGCCCCAACCAATCTGCAACTCTACCGTAAGTTTATGGAGAAATATCTGCGCCAGCGTCCGGAAATCAATACGGAACTCACACTGATGGTGCGCCATTTGGAAGCCACGCAGTGCGGACTCCCGATTGAGTTTTATTTCTTCATCAAGGATAAGGTTTGGGTCAATTATGAGCATATTCTTGCTGACATCATGGAGCATGCCTATGCGCTTGCCAATGAGTTCGAACTGAAGATTTATGAGCAATATCCGGAACAGTAATGTTTTAAAGGTAAAAAAGTAAAAAGGTAAAAAAGTAAAAAGGTAAAAAGGCAGGGATGGAATTTGCTAATACTATAATTTCTTGGTTTCGTGAAAACGGCAGGGCGTTGCCTTGGCGAGAGACTCGTGATCCTTATGCCATCTGGCTGAGTGAGATTATCCTGCAGCAAACCCGCATTGCCCAGGGGTGGGAGTATTGGGAGCGGTTTATGGCTCAATATCCCACTGTGCAGGATTTGGCGGCTGCCCATGAGGATGAAGTCCTGAAACTTTGGCAGGGATTGGGTTATTATTCCCGTGCCCGGAATCTCCATACGGCAGCTAAGCAGATTGTGGCACTCGGTCATTTTCCTGATACGCTTGAAGGCATCAAACAACTGAAGGGTGTGGGAGATTATACGGCAGCTGCTATCGGTTCCTTTGCTTTCGATATTCCGGCTGCTGTGGTGGACGGTAATGTCTATCGTGTCCTTGCCCGGTATTTTGGCATTGATACTCCCATCAATTCCACGCAGGGAAAAAAGGAGTTTGCAGCCTTGGCGCAGTCTCTGTTGCCTTCATCAAAGGCTTCCGATTCTCTCTCGTCTTTCTCTCCGGCTTCCGATTTTCAATCGTCTTTATCTCTGGTTGCAGCCTATAATCAGGCGATGATGGATTTTGGTGCAATTCAGTGCACCCCTCAGTCTCCGAAATGTCTGCTCTGCCCACTTGCTGAAACCTGCGAGGCGATGCGAACCAATCGGGTAGCCGAACTGCCTGTCAAGCAAAAGACCATGAAGGTGAAGACCCGTCATCTTTCCTATATATATATAAGGTGTAAGGGTGAGACTGCCATTCATCGTAGGGGAGAGGGAGATATTTGGCAAGGATTATGGGAACCTTTCAATGCTTCAGATATCGCTGAAGCCTGTGCCTCTCCTTCTTCCGCACAGGCATCTCTGTCTTCCACAAAGTTTTCGACTTCTCTCACGAAGTTTTCTTCTTTCAAGAAAGAACTTGCAGCAGACCTTCACTTGTCAAACGTAGATGCCCTGCAGCTGCTGGCTCAGGATGTGAAGCATGTCTTGACCCATCGCATTCTTTTGGCTGACTTTTACCTGTTGGATACCGATGCCCATCCCCAGCTTCCCGATGATTATATCTGGATCAAGGAGGAGGAAATAGAAGACTATGGTATTCCAAGACTGATAGAACTCCTGCTTGAAAAGATTTCTTGCAAATAATATACCACATATTCCACAGATTTTTCTTCGTGGTGTTTTTTGTCCCACAGATTTCACAGATTAACACAGATCTTTGTGAGATAAAAAATCTGCGTCATCAGCGAAATCTGCGTGAGAAAAAAACTCCGATGAATAAAAAAAACTATGTAAATCCGTGGGACTTTTAGATCGTATAGGCTGTTCCAATCAAAGTTTACACATAAAATATGTTAAAAAGAATAGAGAATCAAAATAAAATCCTTATATTTGTAGCTATAATAAGAACGTTTAGTGCCTATTGGTCATCCTCGCACTATAATTACTAACTAACTTGCTCTTGGGGATGGGGCGAGTATAATGCTTAAGATCCTATGAAGAATAAAAGTATTTTAGTTTCATTACTTTCCATGGCTATGATGTTTTTCGCTGCGTGTGGAGATAGTTCTAATGATCCGTCAAATCCTGATAACCCTGGTGGTGGCAATGCAGGTGGCGGTACAGAAACCATCGTTACTGCTGCTCAGGCTAAACAGAGTTTGAACAATACCTCTCAGGAATTGCTGTCTAAAATCAGCGCCAATGAGTTTGAGGAATACAAACAGATGTTGGATGTAGATGTCAGCGATAAGGCAGGCGTTATCCAAGACTGGTTTGAGGCTTGTGTCGAAGCTTGCGAGATTAAAGCCAACCCCGATAATCATCTTTGGAATGCCGCTAATTTCGTGGGCGAGTTTGAACTCCAGCAGGGTACTTGGGTACAGACCAAGAAAGGTGGCGACCATCTCAGCTTCATCTATCATGATGCTCAGCAGAAGAAATGTGTCATTACGCTGAAGGCAAGTGCTGAGGCTACAGAGATTCATCACTCTGTTTTTGATGATGAAGATTGGGAATGGACTGGTAGTCAGGAAATCGTAACAAGGTATGAAAACCGCTTCATGCTCCCTAAGCAGATTGATATTACTGCTACTCGTGAGGGCAAAAATATGGGTACAGTTTCTGTTACTTCTCAGGTGAAGACCGGTAAGGAAGTGGATTTGTCTAAGGATGAAGTGGATGTAACTTCTGTCGTTACCATCGGTGCTTTCAAGGCGGAAGTGAAGAAGGCTGTTTATAAGGCTGGCAAGACTGCTGAGGCTAAGGTTGTATTCAGCAAGAATGGTGAGGAACTCATCACGCTGGAAGGCAACGGCAATGGTAATATTACTCCAAGCGGTGAGAAATCTGAATTCGGTCAGATCAATATCACCATGAATATCTTGGGCAAGGCGAAGATTGTCTGCAAGATCCTGGATGGTACCTTGTTCTATAATAATTTGGATAAGGCTGATAGCAATTATAATAATGAGAGCACATTTAAGCTGTTTATAGAGAATGCTAACAAGCAGATGGATGCAAAGCTCTATCTGGATGGTGCTTCTTCTCCTGCTGCTAAAATCTATCTGGCTCCATACTTGGATGAGGAGTATGGTACCTATAAGTACTGGGATTATGAATACTGGTTGGAGTTCACCGATGGTTCTAAGTATTCTTATGAGGATTACTTTGATGAGCAGAATTTCAAGACAGTTTCAGACAAGATCCAGAGCCTCATCGATGATTTCAAGAATTTGTTCGACTTCGATGAAGTAGATGATGAAGTTCATCCCGTCATTCCCAAAAAGTAATTCCTGTATAAATACAGGCAAATCATCATTGTTTTAGATAAACAATCAAAGACAAATAGTGAATAGAAAGATATTCTTCTTATTCCTTTTGGGAATATTAAGTGCAGAGAAAAGCGTGTCGGCAATAGTTGCCGACACGCTTCATCATTATCAGCTCCAGGGAGTTGAAATCACCGGAAAGAAAGTGCGTTCTTCGCTCAAAGAGATAGAGGGTGCTAACGTCATCAATATGAGTCTGATGGACGATATGCCCCGTATTCTCGGCAATGCGGACCCTATGCACTATGCCCAACTGTTGCCTTGCGTGCAGACCAATTCTGAATATGATGCCGGACTGCATATCCAGGGATGCGACAATTCTCACAATTTCGTTTCCATCGGTGGGGCTCCTGTCTATAATGCTGCCCATCTGTTAGGTTTCTTCTCCGTCTTCAATGCCGGACATTTCAATGACATGAGTCTGCGCAAGTCTTCTTCTTCAGCCGACTTCCCCAATCGTCTCGGTGGAAGCTTGGATCTGCGTACACCTACATGGATCTTGGGCGAGGATAGTATGCAGATGAAAGCCGTCCATGGTGAAATTTCTGTCGGTCCGATGTCGTCTCAGGGCACCCTCAAGTTGCCCGTAGGCAAGCGCTCCCTGCTCTTGCTATCGGCACGTGCAGCCTACCTCAATCTGCTCTATTCCAAATGGCTCGAAGTGGAAGGAGATAGGGTCAACTATGATTTCTCTGACTACAATTTTTCTTTCATCACCCAACTCAATGCCCATCATGTACTGAAATGGGAGGCTTATTGGGGATATGATCGTGTGAAACTCACCCAGGCTGACTATGGATTGAGTGCCAAACTGCGGTGGAACAATACGATGGCTGCACTGCATTGGTATTCGAAATGGGGAAATGTGAGTTCCGAACAGATGCTGTATTACTCCCGTTACGCCAATCGGATAGGAGTTGACGAACTTTCTTTTGATGTGGACTTGCGTTCTTGGATCTATGATATAGGCTATAAGGGGGATGTGAAATGGGGAAATCTGAAAGGAGGTTTGGAAGTAATCAGACATGATTTCCAACCGCAGAAGATCTCTCTGGAGGGAGAGTTTGCCAATGATATTCCTGCTCAACCTACCCAGTCTTCCGTGGAGTCGAGTGCTTATGCTCTCTATCGTCAACCGTTAGCGGAGAATCTCTCTTGCGAACTGGGTCTGCGGGCGAGTCTTTATCATCATCAGACCCGTTATTATGGTTTGTCACCTAACTTCAAGCTCCTTTGGAATCCTACTTCCCAAAGTAAGTTGAGCCTGCATGTAGGCATTCATCGCCAATATCTGTTCCAGACAGGGTTCTCCTCGTCCGGATTGCCATCCGAGTTTTGGTTTTCAGCCGATAGTCTGCGCCGTCCCCAGTATTCCTATAATGCCTCTTTGCAGGGCGAGTTCTGGCTTTTCGACAAAGAATACCGCCTGAGTACGGAAATCTATTTCAAGTCGCTGAAACATCAGATAGAAAATACGGGCAATGTCTTTGACATCGTCTATTCCTCCTATTCCCTGGACGGTTCGTTGCTCTATGGCAAAGGTTGCAACTATGGTTTCAATCTGCTGCTGGAAAAGAGGAGGGGAAAGTTGACGGGCTGGTTGAGTTACTCGTGGGGAAGAGCCAGGAGAAAGTATGATGATGGAAATTATCAGGGCTGGTTTCCTGCCAATCACGAGCGTATCCATGAACTGAATGCAGTAGCCACCTATCATCTCGGTAACAGATGGAGTTTTGGCGGTACATTAGTGGTAGCTTCAGGCACTCCCTATACCCATATCAACTATGCCTACTTGGTGTCCAATAATCTCCTGACGGAATATGGTGAACATAATGCAGCAAGAATGAATCCGTATATCCGACTCGATCTGTCGGCAAGTTATGATTTCGTCAACAGGGGCGACTGCAGGAGTGGAATCAATCTCTCGCTCTATAATGCTACGCTCCATAAGAATGATTTGTTTTATCGCATCAAGGTGTATGATGGTCATGTCAGATATGGAGTGTTCCGTTTTCTGATGCCAATCATGCCATCCATTAATTACTATTATAAGTTTTAAACACGATGATCCGTTTTTAGATATGAAGGAAAGATTAAGATATTTTGCAGGGAAATGGCTTCTCTCAGTGGGCTGCTTGCAGGTTTTCATCCTGCTGAACTGCTGTCTGCTGAGCAGTTGTTATGATCATGTGGAGACCTCTACCGATAAGCTTCTTGTGGTGGAGGGCTGGATAGATGCAGGCGATTTCCCGAAGGTAAAGTTGACCAATACGGTTTATCTGAGCAAGAATGAACTGATGCTCGATAGTCTTTCCAACTATCTGGAGCGCTGGGCAAAGGTAACCATCTCCGACGGTACCCGTACAGAGACCATGGTGGGCAGGTATGATCGCAATTATTTCCCACCTTTCGTCTATACCACTTATGATATGCGGGGCGAGATAGGTAAGGAATATACATTAAGAGTAGAGACACCTGATGGACAGGTGGCAGAGGCTACAACGACCATTCCGGAGCCGGTAGTTATCGACAGTTTTCATGTAGAGCAGGCGATGGTGGACAGTTTGTATCAGATTTATGCTTACACAAGTTGCAAGCAGCGATGCAAACTCTTTTCCCAAGTGATGGGAAAGGATAAGGAATTTCTTTCTGCGGAATTGGGATTGATGAATGCCGGAATGATAGGTGCTGAGGGGAAAGTTTCCGTTCGCAGAGGTCGTTCCAACCTGATCAAGAACAGGGATCCATATTTTCATGAAGGAGAAATGGTGCGTGTGAAGTTTGCTACGCTCGATTCCACCTCGTATGAGTATTGGCGCAGTTTTGAGGATTTGGCAGCCCTCTCCCGCGTCCCACTCGTACCCGTCAGCACCAATCTGAAGTCAAATGTCAGAGGTGCTTTGGGGTACTGGTGCGGTTATGGTGCCACTTTCTATCGTATTCAGATCCCCTTTTTAAAGGTAAAAAGGTAAAAAAGAGATTTTAAAGGCGAGAGAAAGTTAAGCAAATTACAAATGAGAAAGTTTTAAAAAATGAGAAATGAGAAATGGTCGAAAGTTCAGTTGTTAACAAAACTTTCGACCATTTATAGAGTTAAAAGCCAACGTTTTTTTTACCTTTTTACCTTTAATAGTTCCTTGCTTCAATCTGGAAGTAGCTCTGAGGGTGGTTGCAAACTGGGCAAACCTCAGGAGCCTGCTTGCCAACTACGATATGGCCGCAGTTGGAGCACTGCCAGATGCAATCGCCATCACGAGAGAAGACGAGCTTGTCCTGTACGTTCTTCAAGAGCTTGCGATAACGCTCCTCATGATGCTTCTCGATTTCAGCAACCATTTCAAACTTGGCTGCAATCTCCTCGAAACCTTCCTCACGAGCCTCTTTTGCCATGCGTGGGTACATTTCAGTCCACTCATCGTGCTCACCATTGGCTGCAGCTTCCAGATTCTTCTCAGTATCCTGGATAGCACCGCCCTCCAAATACTTGAACCACAACTTGGCATGCTCTTTCTCGTTAGCAGCAGTCTCCTCGAAGATGTTAGCGATCTGAACATAACCATCTTTCTTTGCCTTGGAAGCAAAGTATGTATATTTGTTACGAGCCTGTGACTCACCTGCAAATGCTTCCTGTAAGTTCTTTTCTGTTTTTGTTCCTTTTAATTCTTTCATAATGTATCTGTTTAAAAGTTAATAATCTTATTCCTAACTTCTTTGCAAAGATATTGTAATTTTTCCAATATTACAAATTTGTGGAAATCTTTTTTCTTCTATTTTGCAACTTTTAACGGAAAAGCGTACTAAATGCAAGCTTTTGGCTACACATTTAGTACGCTTTATCTTTAGTTTTTCATATCTGAATTTAATATTTCAGTTTAGTATCTGATCAACTTGCGAGTCGCATTTCCCTGTTTGATGATCACGACACCCTTCATTCCAGAGGTGGATGTCATCTGTCTTCCATCGATGGTGAAAATCTGGTATGGCAGGTTGAAATCAATCTCACCGCGGTTGTCGGTTGTGATGACAGGAGTGTTGATGCCAGTAGGAACCTTGGTGCCTGTGATATTCAGTTTCTTGATTTCCCAGTATGGACCGATCTCGTTATCGCTTGTATAGTGGAAAGCGAGTTTCACCTTGCCGCCACAATATTGAGACAGATCCAGGTCGAAGTCAGCAAAATTCCAACTGTCCTTGCTTGGTACAGCTAAGTCAGGCAATTTGCTGACGTTATCCTCGCCGGTTTCCGAATCTATCACCGTTGCCTCTACAGAGAGATATTTCAAAGCATTTCCCTTGGCGAAATTGATGGCCTGATTGATGGTCAGGGTAGCATGTCTGTAATCTGTCAGATCGAGTTCCGGTAAGTAAAGATAAGCATCTGCTACATGATTCTTATCTTTAGAATACGAAGTTCCTTTCCAACCAAATTGACTGTCTTGTTTCCAGATGGAGGTGTTACTGCTTTCATTCTTAACAATCTTTTCAGTGCAGCCACCTTTTTCTCTGGTAAAGTCGGCACTGTAGATGTTATCAGGTTCGTCAGGAGAAGGAGTGATGGTACCTCCGCCTTCACCATTCTTATAGTCGGTGGATTTCAGGGTTGTTTCCGGATTGAAGGCATAGTTGATACTGTCACCCCATACATATTCCATCAAGTTAGGAAAATCCACGTATGGGTTTCTGTTGCCCTGTATCTTATAGACATCCTCGTTGCGTTTAATCTCAAGAGCATCAGGTTTGTCTCCCTTAGCCCATTGAATAAACAGTTTGTAAGCCCATGGTTGGAGGGTAGGGTAGGCACCTTGCTGGAGAATCTGGAGAGCTTGGGTGCCACTCCAGTTGTAGTTCTGATAGGTGGTTGCCATATACATATAACCACGGGCAAAGTCGCCTTTCCAAAGATTGGCAGGTTCCCAATACCAATTACCATCATTACCTTTTCCAACCTTTGTCCAGCCATTACCCCTGTCTCCATTCACAACGGTACCCATAGGATAATTGCTTTTTGTGGAATTAATTCTGCTCTCACAAGGCATGAGGTTGTAGAGGTCTTTGTATGCCTGACTTTTGGCACCTCCCCACCAGCTCTTCGGGAAGGAATGTTCGATATTCATTCCTGCCCCCACAGCACCTTGTGAAGTAGATTTCACCCATTCTTTCTCAGCAGAGTAGCGGTCGATGAAATAGCCACGCTCATCACGGTCTGTATCCCAAAATCCCCACCAGGTTTTCCCCTTTCCACTACCATATTCAAGAACCTTGGCGTCTTTGATGATATTGTATATGGCCGTTTTCAGTTCTGCTCCTTTCTTACCTTTGAGCGAGTTGTAATATCCATCAGGAATTTGTGCCAGAGATGGAATGGCTGGCAGGACAGCTGCGACGATCGCCAGTGTCCAATGTAGTAATCTTTTTCTCATAACAATTCATCTTTTAGTTGCCAAAAAAATAATTAGAATTCTGAATCACATGGCAAAAATACAAATAAAATCCGATAATCCCCTCCTTTTCCCAATTTATTTTCATATTGTCGCAATTATTTATTATATATGAAATCCAGAGAGTGTATGGAAATATAGATGGTTACTGTCGAAGTGTGTCGTTGAATGTCGTTCTACGGGCATGAAAACGAAATGTACAAAGAGCCTATGAACCTGAAAAGAGGGAAAGGCGTGTATATGAGGGAGTTACGAGAGTGTGGAGGGAGAACAGAGGATAAAACGAAATGTGCAAAAGGTTGAATCGGGTTTAATTTGGGTTTAATTCTGTTTAGGGAAGCGTTTAATCTGGGGCGAATTTTGAACGAGGCGCGGTTTAATTTGGTTGAATTGAGAGCGGGCAAAGGTGGCGACGGGGCTGCTTTTGGTCGCTTTTTTCGTGCGTGGGCGTTTCTACGGGGCGCGGTGGGCAGATGGAGGGGCGAGAGGGAGAAAGGACGGGAGAAAGGCTTAAAAGGGGCAAAGGCGGGGCGCAGAGGAAAGAAAAGAGGGTGAAAGGAGTGGAAAGGCAGGCGTTTGGGCGTGTTTTGGAGCTATTTTTGGCGCGCGTGGGGGCTTTGACGGGGTGCAGCTGCATGATGCTCAGGGGTGGGCGTTTAAATGGTGCATAAACAGCGTTTAAATGGTGGTTAATCGGTGGCCAGAAAGGAGGCCAAACGGTGCAGGGTGGCGGTGGCTGAACCCTGCACTTTTCGTTTGTTTTTAGCCATTGGGTGGACTGTTGGGTGGACAGTTGGGAGGACATTTCTGTCTCGAATATCACCACTAACTATACTTTTAAGGTTTCAAAAAGCGGCTTTATGGTGAGAATACACCCCTTTAATTACCATTAAACGCAGAGACTGGGAAATGGCGCAAGCCCTTTATTTATCGGGGTTCTGGCGTGTTTAACGGGTGTTTAACAGCAAATGAAGCCTCGTTTTTTTATTCGGTACGTATTAAGCCCATAACTATGGCTATATGATAGACGGCACGGCGCGGGATCTGGAATGGTTTATAATTTTCGTTTTCAGATACCAGCGTAATGGTTTCGTCGTCGGTGCCCTGCTCTACCTTTTTAATAAGCGCGCCTTGGTCGGTGTCGAGGACGTAAACCTTACCCCACTGGAAGAACAGGTCGGTCGGTGATAGCATCTTGCACGCCACCATATCACCAGAGTAATAACGTGGCTGCATGGAGTCGCCACGTACATATATAAGGAAGTCGGCATTTTTGAAAGCTGGCACGACATAGTGGTCACATTCCTGCAAAAGAACGGTTTGGCTACCCGTAAAGCAGCCCGCCATAGCTTCCACTGGAATGAGAGGAATGCCCGTGCCGTCCTTTGTTGGCTTTATTCCTTTTAAACTTTTAAGCATATCTCCTTTGCCAGTAATAAGCCAATTAATATTTATTTCCGCAAGTGCGGAAACTTTCTCAACAACATCAAAAGACGGCTTTCCCTGTCTTTTGCCTACAATATTATCAACAACAGACGGTGTAACGCCTATTGCATTAGCAAAAGCACTCTTATTACCTTTGAATAAAGTGCCTATTATCTGGGTAAATCTTTCGTTTATAGTCATAATTTTAATAAATTTTCCACAGATGCGTAAAATAGTTGCCAAAAAATTTGGTATTTCCGCAAATGCGTATTATCTTTGCACCCGTGTTAAGTATAACACAGCGGCCAAAGATACGAAAAAAGGTCGAAAATAACGAATTTTATAACTTAAAAGTTAATAAAGCAATGAATATTGATGAATTTAGAACCCTAACAGGGCAAGAAGTTACAGAAAGCGAGTTCGCGGACATTACCAAGCTGTATATGGCTACGGGCAACATGGACAAACAGACGTTTTGCGGTCTTTGGAAGAAAAACGACCTTTTCAGCATCGCGCTGGAGGTAGAACGCAACCTGTCCGCAAAAGTCACCTTTGCGGAAAAGGTGCTCGCCAACAAAGAGCAAGAGCTCGACGACATGGCAGACCAACAGGCAGCAGAACGCGAGACCATGAGCCACGCGGCTGACGTGCTTCTGGCTGTAGATGAAGCAGACGACAACGTGGACGCTTACGAGGCAGCCATTAAACTGGTGACACGCCGCGAAGTGGTGGAGCGCAAAGTGCGCATAGGCTTGCGCCTGAGAGAGGAAGACAAGAAGTATATTTTGAACCATTTAAACAAGTAAAGATATGGAAGCAACAAGAAAGCAAATCGAGGTAACGAAAGAGGTACGCGCAGAGATTAAAAAAGCGTTTAAGTGCTCAGATATGACACTGTGGCGCGCGTTGAACTTTAGCAACGATACGCCCACCAGCCTGCGCATCAGAAAGTTTGCGAAGCAGAAGGGCGGCGTGCTGCTTCTGCTCACCCCTGCCACTGAGACCATACACGACGCCGACGGGTATATGCGCCAGTATTTCGAGAACGGTGCCATGCTGGAGGCCGACAAAGGCACTGGCACGGTGCAAGTGTTTGACAAGGACGGCAACGTGCGCCGCGAGGTGAAGCACTGCACGATCGAGCAGTTCTATATAGAACAAACCTTTGCTGGAGGGCTTTAATTATGGAGTATTACGGTAACACGCTTTGTATTAGTCACACTGAGCTAACAGCTGGCATTATGACAAATGACAGTCTGCTCAAGCTCGCCCAACGCGGCAAAGTGGAACGCGTTCGCCGTGGCTGTAATGGTACTCCTGCGCTGTTTGCCGTCGAAAGCCTGCCTTTGAAATATCGAACAGAGGTTTACCGCCGCTACCCCGACGCACAGGAAAAGGCGGACAGCAAGCCATTTGTGGAGGCGATAGAGCCAGACGGCGAGGCGATGCAGTATTATGCGGACTATGTGCTGGCTGACGGGCGGCACCTGAGCAACGAGAAGCAAACGGAATACGCCAACAACTGCGCCATAATGAACGCTTTCAGGCTGTGCATAGACCGCGCGAACAGCCACCGCATCCGCCAGAGCAAGGCGAAGATAAAGCTCGGCGAGTTCTGGACAAAGGCAGCGGCGGCACTGCCCCGCATATCGGACGCATGGCCTAACAGCCTGCCACAGAACGCAAGGAGGCTGCACATGAAGTTCAACGAATATCAAAAGGCGGGCGCGGTGGTATTCATCAGCAAGAAGTTTCAGAACTCGAACGCCGCCAAGGTGGACGACGGGCAGAAAGAGGCCGTGCTCACGCAAATGATAGCACACCACAACAACCTCGACAACACCATGGTAGCCGAATACTACAACAAGGTGGCGGACATGCAGGGCTGGGAGCGGATAACCGCCAGCACGGTGGGCGTGTGGAAAGAAAAGCTCGACCTCGTGACGGCAGCGGGCAGACGCGGCGCAACGAACTTCAGAAACGAGAGGAGCATGCAGGTGAAGCGGCGGAGACCAAGCGCGGCGTTCCTTATGTGGACGCTGGACGGCTGGGACTGCGAGCTGCTCTACCAGACAGTGAGGGAAGACGCGCAAGGCCACCACGTGACCACCTACTCGAACCGCCTGTGCTTGGAAGTGGTGCTCGACCCCTGCTGTGACTACCCGATAGGCTACGCGATAGGCACGCACGAAACGCCCGCCCTCATCACTGAGGCACTGCGCAACGCGGCACAGCACAGCGCGGAGCTGGCGGGACAGATGCTGAGAGCCAACCAGCTGCAATGCGACCACTACGGCATCAAGGCCATGACCCCGCTCTATCTCGCCATGAGCGACAAGCTGACACCCGCGAGAGTGAAGAACGCAAAGGCAAAGCCGGTGGAGGCATACTTCGGATACCTGAACAAAAACTACTGCCAAAGGTGCAACAACTGGTCGGGCTTCGGCATCACGACCGACCCGAAGAAGCAGCCGAACAGCGAGGCACTGAACATGTTGCGCCACCAGTTCCCCGACGAGGAGGGAGTGAGACAGCAGATACACGCCATCATGGCGGCGGAGCGACAGAAGAAGCACGCGCAAATGATGCAGATGCTCGCCAACCTGCCCGCCGAAAGACGGCTACCGCTGACAAAGGAAAACTACCTGCTCTACTTCGGCGACACGACGGGACAGACAAACGCCATTTGCGGCGGCGGGCTGAAGCCTACCCTGCTGGGCGTGAAAAGGGAATACGACTCGTTCGACCTGACATTCAGGCAGCACGCGGGCGAAAAGTGGCGGGTGCTGTACGACCCGAACGACCTAAACCAAGTCTTGGCCGTGAACGAGGACGGAACGCTGCGCTACATGCTCACCGAAAAGTATGTGCAGCCCATGGCTCTGGCAGACCGCACGGAGGGCGACGCAAGGGAGCTGCAAAAGGTGTTCGACTACAACGACCGACTGGAGGCGCACGTGACCGACCAACTGGCCGAAGCCTACCACAAGACGGAGGAACTCATCGCCGACAACCCACGGCTGGGCAACGTGCTGAACCGCTTCTGCCTGTGCGACAGCAGAGGACAACACAAGCTACCGCGCGAGGAAAAGAGGCTCGGCATAGAGAGCACCAAGGTGGTGGCGGCAGAGGCGCGGGAAATACCGACAACGCCAAAGGGCAGCGACGCGGACGACTACTCAATATTTTAAGTAACAAACAATAAAAAATAACAGCAACATGACAAAGGACGAAAAGGTACAGATAGCAGAACGCCTGAAAAGTTTCTGCGCACAGAAAGGCAGCCAGAACAAGGCAGCCAAGAGCATGGGCATCAGCTCGGCGACGCTGAGCAAGGTATTGAACGGCGACTGGGACACCATAAGCGACGACATGTGGCGAAGCATCGCGGCACAGACGGGACACGACGCGACGGCATGGCAGACGGTGGCGACCAGAGGCTTTGAGCGCATGGGCTTCATACTGGACAACGCCAAGCAGGAAAGCCTCGCCATAGCCGTGACGGGCGACGCTGGCTGCGGCAAGACGGAGGCCGTGAAGCAGTACACGGCGGGACACGCCGCCACCTATCACCTGTGCTGCTCGGAATACTGGAACCGCCGCACATTCATCGCGAAGCTGCTGCGCGCGTTGGGCAAGGACATGGCGGGCACGGTGAGCGAGCAGATGGACGCGATAGTGGAGGAACTGCAAGCCGTGGAAAAGCCGCTCATCGTGCTGGACGAAGCCGACAAGCTGAGCGACCAAGTGCTCTACTTCTTCATATCGCTTTACAACCAGCTCGAGGGTCAGTGCGGGCTCGTGCTGTGCGCGACCAGCTTCTTGGAGAAGCGCATCACACGGGGCGTGAGGTTCAACCGCCGCGGCTACCAAGAGATTTACAGCCGCATAGGCCGCAAGTTCGTGAAGCTGCAAGTGGTGAACGACGAAGACATCGCGGCGGTATGCAGAGCCAACGGCGTGACCAGCGCGGCCGACATAGGCGCGATAATCAAGGACGCGGACTGCGACCTGCGCCGCGTGAAACGCGCCTGCTGGACTATCAAGAAAGGGGGCAGGGCATGAACGGCGCGGACTTCACGAAACGCCAGCGCATCACCCTCGGCATGAAGACCAAGGAGGCGAGCAAGGCGATGGACGAATGGCTCTACCGACAGGCACCCTGCGACATGAGGGTGCGCAGAGCCAAGACCAAGGGCATGGTGGCGGTGACAATAGAGACCGACCCCAAGGACAAAGACGGCGCGGGGCTTATCTGGGCATCATGGTGCGTGCAGAACCTCGACGGCGTGAAAGTGGACATCAAAGACATATAAACGGCGTATGGCAAGGGCGATAAGTAACAAGAACGTATTACAGGCAAAGTTTGACGTGGCCGACTTCGACGGGGCTTTCCTCGCCAGCTTCGGACGGCCGGAGCTTCGTGGCGAATGGCTGATATACGGCGGCTCGGGCTGCGGCAAGACCACGTTTGTAATGCAGCTTTGCAAGTATCTGACCCGCTTTCGCCGTGTGGCCTACAACTCGCTGGAGCAAGGTCTTTCGCTCTCTCTGCAAAAGGCATGGGAGCGCGTGGGCATGGAAGAAGTGGGCACGCGCATCATCCTGCTGGACAAAGAGAGCCTGAAAGACCTCACGGCGAGACTAAAGAAGAAGCAAAGCCCCGACATCATCGTAATAGACTCGGTGCATTACTGGCTTGGTTTCAAAATGAGCGACTACATGAAGCTGCGGCAGCAGTTCCCCGACAAGCTGTTCATCTTTGTGGCGCATGAGCGCAAGGGCGAGCCGAAAGGCAGCTTGGCGCAAAACCTGCGCTACGACGCTGACATCAAAATAAGGGTGGAGGGCTACAAGGCATTCACGACCACCCGCTACGAAGTGGCAGAACGGCATGAGGGCGGCGCAGACTTCACCATCTGGGAGAAAGGCGCGGCGGAATACTGGGCAAACATTACAACGAAATAAAAAAAAGACTATGGCAAGGGAAAACAAGACAATGGACGAAATACACAGGGGGCTGCTGAAAAAATACCACACCCTCTGCTCGGTGCTCGGACTGAGCGCGGAGGAAAAGAGAGCGATCGCGGAGAGCTACGGCGTGGAGAGCAGCAGGGACATAGACACCCACGACCTCGTGAACATCTGCGCGAAGCTCTCGGAACAGGCCAACCAGAAGACGGGCACGGGCGACATGGACAAACTGCGCAAGCGTGTCATGGCTTCGATAGGCCAGTACCTGAGAAAGAGCGGGCGCAAGAGCAACGCCAGCGTGATAAAGGCGATAGCGTGCAGGGCTACGGCTCACGACGACTTCAACAAGATACCGCGCGAGAGGCTGCGCAACCTCATCGCCCTGTTTAACAACAAGGTGAAAGACAGTGAGGCGGTGGACAAACTGACGGCGGCGGAAGACGTATTAAACAACATGGCGAAGCTGTACGGCGTAATGCCGAAAGGCCAAGCCTAAAATAAAGATAATGGCTTATGTGGTTGAATGAAAGTAACAGAATGAAGCATTTCGCGTATGCGATACCGTGCGGCTTTGTAGGCACGGAGCTGTTTGTGCTGGGCTTGGCGGTCGGCATGGAGTTCAAGGACAGAATGTACGGCGGGCGGTTCGACTGGCTCGACATCGCCGCCACGGTGCTGGGCGGCATCGTGGGGCAGCTGCTGCAAGTGGCGTTAATCATCTTATTGTATAACATCTAAAACAAGCAACGGAATGAAAAAGTATTTCAAGGGTTTGGGCATCGCGCTGGTATATGCGCCGTTTGCCATTATTGGCGTTATCGTCATCGCCACGGGCATGATATTCAAGGCGGCGGGTTACGCGCTGTTTGGCGACTTCCAGCACGCCACGGACGAAATAAGACAAGTAAAGCTGCTATAAACAGCATTAAATAACCATTTAAACAGTATTAAAACAATGGAAACAAAGGACAAAGTAAAGGTCGAAATGACCAAGGAACAGGCCGAAGCGTTCGCAGCGTTTCAGGCACAGCAGAAGAAAGAGGCAGAGACGAAGCAGCGCAAGGAAGACCGCGAGACCTATGCCAAGATCGTGGACGAGGAAATAGCGGCGGCCATACCAGAGCTGCGCGCCCTGAGCGACCGCATCAAGGCGGTAAAAGCCAAGGTGTACGGCAGCTTCGCGCAGGTGCTCGACATGAAAGCCAACGTGCTGCGCATCACCAAGGACACACAGCGCACGCACACCTTCACCCACTCGAACGGCAAAATGCGCCTGACGCTGGGCTGCAACTGTATAGACGGCTACCGCGACACGGTGGAGGACGGCATCGCCATGGTGAAGGACTACATACAGAGCCTCGCCACCGACGAGAAGACACAGACCCTCGTAAAGGCCATTATGCGACTGCTGAGCCGCGACGGCATGGGCAACCTAAAGGCGAGCCGCGTGTTGCAGCTCAGAAAGATGGCCGACGAGAGCAAGGACGACAAGTTCAAGGAGGGTGTGCAGATAATCGAGGAGGCATACCAGCCGACCATGACCCGCCAGTTTATCCGCGCTGAGTGGAAAGACGAGAAGGGACAGTGGCACATCATACCGTTGAGCGTGACCGACGCGGACACCGACGAAGAAAAGGCGGAGGAAGAAGCAAAAAAAGATTAAGCGTGCCGCCTGTGCATTTCCCCGAAAAGAATACCACAAGACAACACGCCCCGAATTTTGTTAATAAAGCGGTTGCAAAAATAACAAATTTTTTCGGGAAATGTGCAGAAATCACCATAAATCTACCATTGAGCGCATAAAAAAAGTGCGTGCGATAGTAAATCGCTATTATGAGAGTGGCAATAATAGCAGATGTTACAAGGCAGTGTGGCGGCGATATGTGAACCCGCTCTATCCTATGAGCTACCGGACGTTCCTTAGCTATCTGGACATTCCTACACCACCACCCGACAACCCCACACCACTGGAAAAGTCGCTTTTTGACTTTTGGGACGATATGCCAGTTTATCAATCTTGAAAAATTAAGGCTGCATCGAAATGGTGCAGCCTTTTTTTTGTCTTCATCAGACGCGGTCGATAATGTCCATGTCGGTGAGCGGCACGGCTCTGCATGGTCGCTTTGCGGTGGCATCCACGGCGTGGGTCTGCCACCTCTCTATGTTTTCCATGAGCTCGCCGTGGTTGTGGTTTGTCGCGCTGGCGGTGAGCATGAAGCAGCCGAAGCCGTCGCCGCTCAGTCCCTGCATGGCGGCGTTCACGCGGTCGATAAGGTCGAAATACTGGAGGGCTATGTCTATGCGCTTGTCGGCCGCGCCAGCGGTGTAAGCCTGCCAGCGCGTGACGACATGGAGGCGCACGGGAATGTCGGCATCCCTCTGCCAGTTGCTGAGCTGGTGAACCTCGTACTGCTCGAACTCAATGAAGACGGCGGGCAAAGGCCACGGCACTGAGGTGGAGACCTCGACGACGTGCTCGTTCCAAAGGTCGATAAACTTAACGTCTGGGCACCGCTCGGCGATACGCTGGGCGATAGCCTTAAAAATCTGCTTTCTCATTTCTTCTTAATTCTACTGCTTATAAAGTTGGACATACTGAGGCTGAACGCTTGGAGGTTGTCGTCGATTACGTCCTTAATGAGCTGCTGGGTCTCTTTGCCGTCGCCTATGAACTGACGCTGCGGCATATTGAACCGCCGCTGGTGGGACTTGACCTGATAGCGTTTTCCCTTTTTGCTTGTGCGATAATGCGCCTTAACGGTGAGGGTGCCCTTTCCGCCCTCGTTGTGGATCGTGGTGTAAGGGAGTGAGGAAGAAAAGCGCACGCCGTGGCCTACGACCTCGCTTTTGATGCTTCGCCTCATCGCGCCCGTGACCACAAGGAGAGAGCCGAGGGCTTTCTTATCCTTTCGGGGCTTCCACGCATCCGTGAAGAACGCCTTGCGCTGGAAGTTCTTGTCGAACTCTTCGGAAAGCTCTACGCGCATATCCTTTAAAATGTCGGCTTCGAGCTTCTGGCCGTCGATAATATCAGACATTTTGCTAAATTATTGTTAATAAATATACTACTTTACAGAAAATCGACGTATCTTTGCGGCATGAAACAGATAACAATACCAAAGGCAGTAAAACAGGAGGCTCAGTACCTTATAGACCGCTACGGCGACCGTCTTAAATATCTCGGCGACGTGGACGGCCAAAAGGCGTGGCTTTTTGTGTACCCTGAGGAGGTGACGAATGGCTATCCGTTTCTTTATTTGTTCAAAGACGGCAAAGCTGTGGAGATAACAGGTTCGTCCGTTTTTGATTTTGCAGAGCTATACGTCGAAAATCTCGACGAAATCGGTATTGAATAGCTTGTTGTCTATTCGCATGATACCGCGACAATCATGTTGTATTTTTCCGCCCTGTTTGGCCAAATTCTTTATATTATCCCATTCACGCCCCGAACCCTCGGAGTTATCATGCTGTGGCTCTATATATTTAAGCGTACCATCTTTAAAACGTTGTAAAATAGTCATGTGCCCGCTACGCGCGCCCCATCCTATAGAGAGACCATAAACGCCCTCCTCCTTGCACGTTTCATCAAAGAACTGCAACCACCGCTTTTCTGTCATTTGTTTGCCATTCTTGGCGGCGAGCCAGTCGTTCACCTTTGTGTATTTTGCAGGTGTCCCGTCTGGGTTTTTCCAAACTTCCCAACAGTTATACCCACGACTTAAATATTCAAGCTTGGAACCTGTTGTGTTACCTTTGGCCGTTACGTTTATACCCATAAGGCGAAGCATATAGGCAGGGGCACAAGTTTGGCAGTTAATTTCGTAAGGTCTGTCCTTTGCTTTGTTATATTTCGTGTTCAGTCTGTACCGGTTGCCCTTTTTATCCACATACGCCCCTTTAGGGTCTAATATGAATTTTTCCACATGGTGAGGGTTTGCGTGCTGTTTGTCCGCTTGCTCTACGCTCATAGGCTTGCCAACTTTCACGCCTAACTTTTCGGCAATCTCGTAATTATTCAGAGCCTTTGCGTCTTTCTCTGCATCCGTCAAATTATCGGGTAGCTGTGCGCGAAGCTCTGCCACTCGCTTATTTTTCTTTTGTTCCGCCGTGAGCTGCTTTATAACTTTCTTTGCCGCCGCTGGTGCTTTGTAATACGGGTGCTTAGGCGGGAAAAGCTGCATTTCCGTGCCCGCGTTATAGCGGAACATACGCTGCTTTAGCGTGTCGGTGGCTTCATCGCCCAACTTCATGGCCTCTTTCGGGTCGCTCGGCTGGTACTTGGAGCGTCTGACCTGCACCGCTTGGCACCTGCACCCCCAACCATTTGGCGGGTAATACTTCGACCAGAACGGGTCGTCGGCTGGCAGCGTAATGCCGTCGAGCGCGGCATGGTCGGGACGCACGCGGGAGTCCTGCGCCGTGCGGTACTGGAGGAAATAACGGTCTGTGTCCTTGGAGAGGTCTGCCCACTTTACCGCCATGAGTGAAGAACCGAGGGCGTGCTTATACTCGGCGTTTAGCCAGTTCACGTTGTAGTTCTGGTTAATCTGCTGCACGTCTTTTCGGAAATCGTCGAACGGCTTCACGTTTCCCTTGTCGTCGAGCATGGACAGCCCCACCTCGCGGAGGGCGTGGAACGTCTTAAAGCCAGAGAAAATAAAGCCGTTGTTTTCGAGCGCGTAGCGGAGAGTTTCAGGCACGTCGTGAGGTATGGACGTTTCGACCGCGCGGTTGATTATCTGCGTGGTCGCGTCGATCACCTTTCGGGCGCGCGGGTCGGTGAGTTGTGAGGCATCGAAGCCGCCCGCGTCGTACACCATTTGCGCGGCATCGTCGAAGACGGCGGGGTCGAACGTCGGCACATCGTCATCCTCGCCCTTGGCCAGCTGGAGGGTGTCGCCCTCATAGTAGAGCTGGAGCAAAGCAGAGTGAAACGCCCCGTAAGAGCTGCGCAGGTCTGCGGCCTGCGCGGGGCTTACTGGAAAAAAGAGTTAAGCGCGTCGGGCTGTGTCTTCGCCTCGCGCTCGCCAGTGATACCGACGTTGTATTTGTCGATGAAATACTGGGGATCAATCTTATAGTATTCGAGCAAAACGCGCTCTATCTCTCTTTGCTCGGACGGCGTGAAGCTGGCCGCGTCGTCCCACTCATAGCGCAAGCCAGCGACAGGAAAGCCGTGCATGAGCATGAACGGCAGTAGCTTGTCGTTGATGTTGTACGCCAGCATGGTTTTGTCGTCCTCGACCACATTCTCGAAAACTTCGAGGTGGGTTTCAGACTGTGAGAGGCTGCTTCCGCTGTCTATGGTCATGGTCTGGTTAAGAATGCCCTTTGACATCTCGGAGTTACAGCGGTCTATACGCTTGTCGAAGACGTTGTAAGCATCGCCGCGGCTGCTTTCTTTAATCTCTATGTCGGTGCCATCAGGGAACAAACCCCAAAAGGCGGAGCCCATGTTTTCGAGCGCGTCTTCTATCTTCTTTCGCTCGCCCTCGTCGGTGGTGGTGGCCTTGGCTATACGCATAGGCGCGCCGAATATCTCGCCGAACATATCCCAAAAGCCCAACATATTGCGCTTACTGATACACTGGGGCGAACAGGCAAGCAGAAGACCGAGGTCGGTCTTACTGCCAGCCTCTAAACACCACTGAGAGAACTCGCCATCGCGGTAAGGAATGCCGCTGTGCCAGTCTTCACCCACCGTTCTGAGGAGGACGCCATGCTCAGGACAAACGTGTTTGCGCGGTACCAGTTCCACGTCCTCGAAGCGCATATCGTATCCCGTGCCCACAATGTCGCCGAACTGAATGAGGGAATGTCCCCAATAACGTGAGGACAAAACGTGTGTGCAATAGTCGTCGAACCACTCTTTGCGCAGCAGGTCGGTGGCCTTTTCGTCTTCCTTGCCATCCTTGCCCACAAGTCGGTATTTGTTGCGCTTCACCATGCCCACGCGCTGGGAGATACAGCCCTGCAAATGCAGGTCTATGAGGTTGTCGGTGTAAATGTCGTAAAGCAAACAACGCTGCGGGTTATCCACGTTAATGGCCGCCTGCCATGCCTGACGCCACATACCCACGTCCTTTTTGGTGAGCGCGTCGGTCTGCTGGAGCAACTGGGCTGTGAGCTTCATGCCCTGCTTTGAGCGCGCGAACTTAGCCAGCCGCTGCATGTCATAGCGGCTATACACCTGCTCGCCCGTGACGGCGGCGTAGGCTGTTTTAAGTCTGTTTAAAATATCCATAACTATGATGCTGTTTAATAAAGTGTTTAACGCCGTTTAATAAGCCGTGAAAAGCCCATTAAACGGCGTTTAATCTGTTTACTACCATGTGGGGCGTGTCTTCTTCTGGCTTCCCCACTTTACTGGGTTTGCCGCGTCGGTGTCGCCGTCCTCGCTCACGTATGTGGGGAAGTTGGGCGAAGCCTTGGAGGCTTGCACGTCGCGCAGCCACTTGATGCTCTCGTTGTAAAGGCTCTCACGCCGTTCTATGCCCATGTTTTGCGGCAGGCGGTGAACCATGAGCCACAAGGCGATATTGACACAGCACTGCACCAGCTGGGGGTTGCGGTCTTCGCCCGTCTGACGAAAGGCGCGCGCCATGTCGTAGCGGCCACGGGTGTAGCTGCTTATTTGTTCCTGCGCCGCGCGCTCGGCGGTGAGGCGCAGGTCGGTGTTGGCCTGCAACGTCTCGAACTCGAAGTCGTCGCATACCGCCTTGTAGTCGTCATCGTTTAGAAACATCGCGCTTTCTGAAAATAAGGAAACAACGGCGGCAATCACTCTTAGACAGCGGCTGGGGCACGGCCTCGAACATGGCAACGCTTCGCGCCTTTTCGGCTGTGAAGCCCTTGCCAAAGCGGTGCTGGCGTATGAGTTTCTTAACGCCCTGCATGGAAACTACGCGGGGACGGCCGCCCCAAACAAGAACCAAGAACTTACGGCGGTGCAGGTTTGCATCGCGCTGAGCCTTACGAATGGCTCGACGTGCCCTGAAGTCGAAGACCACGGCACGAAAGAAATGCTTTAACTTTTTCATGTCTTTACCACATTATGTTTTTAGCCGACCGACGTTTACCGAAAGACGGCGTGAATTTGGAAATGCTCGAATGCTTTTGCAGCAGGAAGATAGCACCCTCGTCGGCATCGGGCGCATCATCGTGGCCGCGCATGCCCTTTTGGAACGCCAGCGTGAAATCGACGGCGCGCACCATGTCGGGGTCGTCCTTTTGCTGCTCATCGTAGAAGACGAAGCCGCGCTCCCACAGCGGCGCGACCGCCTCGATACGCTGGAACTTGTCGGGCTTCTTTCGCTTGTCGCCCAATATTGGCAGCTGGTAGCCCCGAAGCTGTCCCTCGGTCTCGAAGTCCTCAAGCTGCTTGTCCTGCATGAAGTTGGCCTCCATGTAGAACTTTACTGCTATGCCCTGCTGCTGCGCCCACTCGTAGAGGTCGTAGCACCAGCGCACCATCTCGCTGAGGGTGGTCTGGCGTACAAAGGCGCGCAAATGCCAGAGCCGCGTCTGTTTATCCTTTCCCCACAGCTTCGCCGCCTTGTAGTCGTTCTTGGCGGTGGACTTCCAAGCGGGGTCGATATACAGCACTATCTCGGTGAAGTCGCGCCACGCTGGACGCTTCGCCCATCTTATCCAGTCCTGACGGAATACGGCACCCTCCACGATCGGGTTGTTCATGTACTCTTTCTGGAAAGAGCGGTACCCCTCGAAATCCTCAATCGCCTGCACCTCGGCGCGCGTCCACTTCGCCGCCCATGACACGCGACCCTCCTTGTCCAAAATATCGACCTGCGACACCTTTACGGACTTAATGGCGCAGATGTTGGCCAGTACCGACGTTTTGGAAATAAGGTTGCCCACCATGATGAAGCGGCCGCGGCCGCCGTCCAAGGCACCGAAAAGAGCCTCCTTCACCCAATCGGTGAGGCGGGAGACGCGGGCGGGGTTCTCGCAAAGCTCGTCGTCGTCCAAGTCGTCTATGACTATGTAGTCGGGACGGTGGGAACGATAGCGGAGACCACGCGGCGACTGTCCACGGCCACGGGCGAAAAAGGCTGTGCCGTCCTTTGTGACGAAAGACCCCTCCTCCCATGTGCCGTTGTTGTACTGCTCGCCGAAGTCGGCGGCGTAACGCTTGTTGTACTGGAGCTCGGCCTGCAAGTCGGCCAGCAGCGTGTTTGCGTTGTCCTGAGACTTGCCCACCAGCACCATGACCCAAAACTGGCGGAGCGAAGCCCCGCCGTATATCTGCGCCTTTAGCCACATCGGGATAAATATGTCCAAGTGTGTGGACTTCGCCGCGCCACGGTGCCACTTATAGACCGCCTTTATATTTTTGTCGCAAATGATTTGCTTCGCGGCTTTGAGGTGGAACGGCGCGCACGGCGTTTGCTTGCCCGTCTGCGGGTTCGTGGTGTAGTGTGGGAAGTAATAGTCGACAAACGCGCCATAGTCGGAAAGCAGGCGTTTAATGCGCTGCTTCTTCTGCGCATCTGTCTCGTGGGTGTTCACGGTGGTGGCCTCTTGCACGTCCTCACAGTGAGCCTTCCACAGTTCCAACGCCTCTTTGGGCGTAAGTTTGTCGTACTTTGGCATTTTTACTTATTGATAAGTTTGTTTTGCATCAGATAATTAATGTACTGGTTGTGATACTTGTTAATGGTCTTCAAAAGCTCAGGCGTAATATCCTCGTCGAACTCGGCCTGAAACTGCAACCACTTGGAGAAAGCCATGAACACCTCGATAACGTCCACGATGCTGGTGTGCTTGTCGAGCTTTTCGATAGTGGCGGCGAACTTGGCCAGCTTGTCGCCCAAGCCGTTGGCCGCGTCTGGGTCGTCGCTGTCATTAACGGTCTCTATCATCTTGTCGACCGTGCGCAATAGCTTATTAACAAGTTCGGGGCGTGTTATGTTTTGCGCTGCTCGTCGCTCTACCCATCCGCCGACGTTCACCCACTTTGTAATGGTCTGGGCTGACACGCCCACTTTCTCGGCTATTACTTTCTGCTGTTCGCCCTGCATATAGAGGAGGCGGGCGTAGTCCTTTTTATCCTCAAGTTCTTTCTTTGTAATCATTCATAATTTAAACGCTTTTATGTTACTACTAAAACAAACGCCGACGCATCGCACAGCGGCAGGCATCGGCGTAATACGAGTGCAAAAGTCCCCATTTTTCGGCGAAAATAAAAAAAGAGTGTCAAACTTCGACACTCTATTTTTGTAGCTCAGGAAAAGTCGCGACTTTTGCGGTCGTGTTTCATCGCGGTGTAGAGCAACGGCAGCTCGCTTGGCTCATTCCCAAGAGGTTGCAGGTTCGAGTCCTGCCACCGCAACGGTTAGGTTTTAGTTTTTAGTCATAATTTACGATTTTTGAGTTTAAGGTTATTAGATTTATTAGGGTAACGAAACACCATCGGAACGGTGGCCAGCTGTGAAGCCCGCCACCTTTTAAGTAGAACTTTTAAATTAAAAACAAGGATATGAAAGAAGTAGTTATTAACACCAGTGGACTGAACTGTTACGGCAGCCGCGTGCTGACGGCAGGACTGGACACGACGCAATATTGCAGGAACCCCGTGCTTCTTTGGATGCACCGCCGTGGCGGCGAGAATATGCCCATCGGCAAAATGGAGAACCTGCGAGTGGACGGCGACCGCCTGATAGGCACGCCCAAGTTTGACGAAAAGGACGAGTTTGCCAAGAAGATAGCGAGCAAATGGGAGGACGGCTACCTCAATATGTGCTCGGCAGGCATCGAAATACTTGAGTACAGCGTGGAGCCTAAAGACCTTTTGCAGGGACAGACCCGCGCTACCGCCACATCGTCGAAGCTGGTGGAGGTCAGCATCGTGGACATAGGGGCGAACGACGAAGCCCTGAAGCTGTACGGCGGCGGCAAGCTGCTGGAGCTGGCGGCTGGTCAGGACTGCGACCTCTTGCCACTTGTGAAGCTCTCGAAAGAAGAAACGCCGAAGCCTGAGCCAGAGGCGGAGGCACAGTCAAACGATAACATTAACACATTCAACATGAAGAAAGAGACATTTTTGCTCCTCGGCTTGCCTGAGACCGCGACCGAGGAACAGGTACACGCCGCCATTAAGGCCATGAAGTCAAAGGCGGACAACGCGGAGACGCTGACCCTCGCCGCCATCACGGCGCAGGTGGAGAACGCCATCAAGGAACACCGCATCACAGCCGACAAAAAGGATATGTTTATCAATCTCGGCAAGACATCGGGCGCGGAGACCCTGCGCCAGACTTTGGAGCTTATGCAGCCTGTGCGCAAGCCTAACGACGTGATCGACACCAGCAAGGACGCGCCACAGGGAGGCCAGCACGAACAGGCCACCTTTGCCAAGCTCTCGGAGGTGCCAGCCGACCAAATCGGCAAAATGCGCAAGGAGAACCCAAAGGAGTATATGCGCCTTTACAAGGCAGAGTACGGCATCGACTGCCCGAAGCTCGACGACTAAGGGGCGCGTTAAACGACTATTTAAACGGCATTAAACACCAATTAAAACAGATAACAAAACGAATGAAACGATTTAAGAAAGTATTGAGTTTTTGCATCATGCTTTTGCTGGCCTCGCTCAGCTTCGCGGCAAAGGTGGCTATCAACGGAGCCATCGGCGCGGGCATCGCCTATATGTTGGGCGGCGAGCCTTTGGCGGGTGCAGTAGTGGCGAACTTGGTAGCCCTTTTCCTCTTGCCTTTCCTGCCCAAGGCGGTGGCGCGCGCTGGCGTGTTCACTGAGTTGTGGACGGGCGAAATGATTAAGGCGTTCCGCACACCGCCCGCAGCGGTGGGCTGGTATGACCGTGTACGCTCATACGACCAGTATGTGAACAACGACGTAATCCACTTCACTGAGCTTGGCGGAGACCCTACGGTGCTGGTGAACAACAAGACCTACCCGCTCAATATCACCAAGCTGGACGACGCGGACAAGCCCGTTTCTCTCGACCGCTTCGACACAGAGGCCACACCAGTGACCGACGACGAACTGCACGCCGTAAGCTACGACAAAATGGGCAGCGTGCTGGAGCGTCACCGCGAAGCCTTAAAGGAGACCACATGGCAAAAGGCAATCCATGCCTATGCGCCTGACGGCCACAAGGCGGGCAAGACGCCAGTCCTCGCCACTACGGGCGAAACCGTGGACGGCCGCAAGAAGTTCACCGTCGCCGACCTCGTGAACTTGAAACGCGAGTGCGATAAGATGAAAATGCCACAGGACGGCCGCGTGCTCGTTCTTTGCCCTGACCACAGCAACGACTTGCTGGAGACATCGAAGAACTACGCGGAGCACTACAACATCAACGACACGGAGGGCAAAATTACCCGCCTGTACGGCTTCGACATCTACGAATACAACGGTTGTCCTTACTTCAACCAGACAACGCTCAACAAAATTGCGTTTGGAAAGGCGGCAGGGGCAACGGACGCGCAGGCATCGGTCGCTTTCCATGTGGGCAGCATGATGAAAGCGAACGGCTCGGTGCAGTTCTACCATCAGGACGCTGTGACCGATCCGCTCTACCACCGCAACCTCGTAAACTTCCGCAAATGGAACTTAGCCCTACCGCTCAAGGACAACTGCACACGCGCAGCCGTCGTGAGCGCAAAGGCATCTTAACAATATAACCCGCTAAAGAATGGCAAAGCTAAAATATTTGGTCATTCACTGCACAGCCACAAAGGCAGGCCGTGAGGTGACGGCAGCGGAAATACGCCGCTGGCACACCTCGCCGCCGCCTGTGGGTCGCGGGTGGAAGCAGGTGGGATATACCGACCTTTTCCACTTGGACGGCAGTGTGGAGCGGCTGGTGAGGAACAACGAAGACGACAACGTGGACAGCTGGGAGATAACCAACGGGGCGGCAGGCTTCAACAGCGTAAGCCGACACGTCGTCTATGCCGGAGGCTTGGCAGCCGACGGCAAGACCCCGCAGGACACCCGCACGGCGGCGCAGAAAGAAGCCCTCAGAAAATACGTGCTGGACTTCCACGAGCGACACCCGCAAGTAATGATCGTCGGCCATCACCAACTAAACAAGGCCAAGGCGTGCCCGTCGTTCGACGTACCCGCGTGGCTTGAAAGCATAGGTATCAAACAATAATTAAAATGAATGAGCAGCGAAATAATAACCCTCATCGTGTCTTCACTGACGGCGACAATTAGCGCACCGCTGGGCGCGTGGCTCGGCGCGAAGCTGCAAAGCCAGAAGTACAAGACGGAAATCGACAGCCTGCGGGCGGAGGTACAGAAAAAACTCGCTGGCGTGAAAGACAGTGAACTGGAGAACGTGCGCAAGGCAAACGACATCTTGGTCGATGGTATTGTAACGCCGCTTAAAAAGGAAATAAACAGTTTACGCCGTGACGTGGATAAATTCAGAAAAGCAGTGGAGAAAATACCTTCCTGCGCTCACGCTGACAATTGCCCTGTGTCTCGCCAGCTGCAAAAGCTCGAAGACCGCGACAACGGAGCAGACAACGACGACGCAGGAAAATAACGACTACCAGCAAAGGCTCGACAGCATGGTGAGGGTGGAGATAGGCAAGACGCTCACCCACCTGCATGAGCAGAACAGCCAGAGCGAAACGGACGTTATCATCTTCGACACCACACAGCCCGCCGACAGTTCGACGGGTCTGCCACCAGTGAAGGCAGCCGTGAAGCACCGCAAGAGCGTGCAGAGCAAGGACAGCACCGCACAGCGAAGCAGCGAGCAGGCCGCAACCAACGTGCAGAGGCAGACGCAGGACAAAGGCAAGAGACTGGCAGACACGAACAGCAAGACAAAGGAAAAGACAACACAGCCCGCACACACGATTTTCAATTCATGGCTCTGCGGGCTACTGTGCGTCCTGCTGGTCTGGGGCTTCATCAAGTACAAACGTAAAAACAAAAAATAATACAATGGCAACAAGTTTAACAATCGTGCGCCAGAATGGCAACGTGGCCAAGTCGCTGGACGGCCAAGACCATGTGAGCGGCTTCATCGCCTACCTTTTGCAGGGCGACATACCCGCCGCCTTCGCAAACGGCCAAGTGCAGGCCATAAGCACCATCGACAAGGCCGAAGAGCTGGGCATCACGGCCGACTCGGACAAATGGAGCGTCAAGATGCTGCATTACCAGCTTGAGGAGATATTCCGCATCAACGACGGCATAAGCCTCTTTGTGGGTCTTTTCTCGAAGCCTGAGCAAATGACCTTCGCTGAGGTGGCGACCGTGCAGAACTACGCGGAGGGTGCCATCAGGCAAATGGCCATCTGGAACGGCGACACGGAAGTGACCGCCGACAACATCACCAAGCTGGAGGCAGCCGCCGACGCTCTCGACAAGCAGAACGCGCCTCTCTCGGTGCTCTACGCGCCAAAGGTGAAAGACTACAAGTCGCTTCCAACCAACCTCGCCGCAAGCTCTGAGCGCGTAAGCGTGGTTATCGCACAGGCTGGCAGCGGGACGGGCGCGAAACTCTACGCGGACAAAGGAAACGGCACCAAGGCCTCCGTGTCGGCCATCGGCGTGGCACTCGGCACGCTCTCAAAGGCGGCTGTGCATGAGTGCATCGCGTGGGTAAAGAACTTCCCGTCTGGCATCAGTGTGCCAGCTCTGGGCGACGGCAAGCTCATCAGGAACATAGACAAGGCGGAGCTGGAAAAGCTCGACAAAGCCCGTTACCTGTTCCTCAACACCGTGGTGGGCGTGGCTGGCAGCTACTGGAACGACAGCCACACCATGGACAGCGCGACCAGCGACTACGCCGCCATAGAGAGCGTGCGAACCATGGACAAGGCCGTCCGCGGAATACGCACCTACCTCACACCTGAGCTGGGCGGAAACGTCTATATAGACCCCGACACGGGCAAGCTGCAATCCTACACCGTAAGCCACCTCGAAACGACGGCAAACATACCGCTGGAGGAAATGGAAAAGGCGGGAGAGCTGAGCGGCTACAAGGCGGAGATAGACCCCGAGCAGGACGTGCTCAGCACAAGCACCATCGAGGTGGTAATCAAGAACGTGCCCGTGGGCGTGGTTAGAAAGTTCAAGGTTAAAATCGGTTTTGTCAAATCCTTAGAGTAACAGCAGAATGAAAATACAGATTAAGAACGGCGTGCCTTACGTGAACGGTGAGGTCGTGGGCTGGGCGGACATCGTTGTTTCCCTCGCGGGCGTGCCCGTGACTGGCATCACTGGCGTGGAATATGAGGACGACCAAGAAGTGAACGCCGTGTACGGCGCAGGCCGTTACCCCGTCGGCTACGGAAAGGGGCGCATCACGTGCAAAGGCAAAATTACCCTTTTGCAGGAGGAGGTCGTTTCCATACAGCGGCAGGCACCAAGCGGACGCTTGCAGGACATCGCGCCTTTTAACATCACCGTGAGCTACTTGCCCGCAAACGGCATGATCGTGACCGACAAGCTACGCAACTGCCTTTTCTCGAAGAACTCGCGCAGCTGGAAAGAGGGAGACACCAAGCAGGAAATCGACCTCGACCTCATCATGTCGCATATAGAGTGGCACAACAAATAAACATTTAAACAACAATAAACAGGTATTTAAACAGTATTTAGGCTATGGCAAAGATACAGGAACAAAAAGTATATGACGGCGGTGTTACCGCTGAGCAGGTGAAAATATGGAAAGGGCAGCACCGCAAGGTCGCCCGCATCGAGGTGGAAGACGGCGACGAAAAGCACGTCGGCTATTTCAAGCGTCCAAGCATGGAGACCATGGCGGCCAGCACCAAGGTGGCGAAGACCGACGAAGTAAAGGCGGGCGGCATCTTGTTCGACGGCTGCTGGCTCGGCGGCAGCGAGTTTATGCGCACCGACCCTGTTTTGTTCGTACCGACAATGGCACAGCTAAACAACATCATGCTCGGCGCGTCCGCCAGCCTAAAAAACGCATAACGTCGCACCTGCTTCGGGTGGACGTGGAAGACGGAGAGGAAGACAAGGACGGGTTCGTGAAAGCCTGTGCGCTCATTCGTTCCAACTTGCACATCGACCCGACGGCGGGCAGCGACGACGACTTCGCGCAATGGTACGCCGAGGCTTTGTGGCTGGAAGAAATAAGGCTGAAAAATCAAGCTGAGGTGTTAGCGCGCGTTTTGTCCGCTTTGTTCGGCGAGCGCAAATCCATGTAAATGGCATGGCAGAAAGTGGCGAGCAGATAGAACGGCATGACAAGGAGACCGACGCCAACGAGCACCGTTACCACCTTAGCCAAAAATAAAAATACCGTCTCTATCATAATTTTGCCGTTATATTTAACACGGCTGCAAATATAACAAAATAAATTGAACTATGCAAGTTTTTAATTACAATTTTAACATAAACGGGAATTTTTCTCAGTCCATTACCCAAATGGCACAGCAGACCGACGCTTTCACGCAAAAGGCGCAGGGTGCCTGCGCGTGGTGTGAGAAATGGGCTGGAAGACTTGCAAAGCTCAATTTGGCATCGGACTACGTGCAGCAGCTCTCTGCCACATTCCGCAACTTCGGGCAGGCAAACGTAGAGCTCGACAGTCAGATGCACGACCTTTCGGCTGTGGCTGGTGTCACTGGCGAGGGTCTTAAAACGATAGAGAGCTACGCCCGCGAGAGCGCGAAGACGTTCGGGTCGGACGCAGGCACGGCCGTGCAGGGCTACAAGCTGCTTCTCTCTCAGCTCACGCCAGAGCTGGGCAAATGCCCGCAAGCCCTCAAAGCCATGGGCGACGCTATACAGACGACCAGCAAGCTAATGGGAGGTGACGGCACGGCAGCGGCTGAGGTTCTGACCACCGCCATGAACCAGTACGGCGTAAGTCTCGCCGACCCTATGGAGGCCAGCCGCAAAATGGCTGAGATGATGAACACAATGGCAGCGGCCGGACAGGCAGGAAGCGCGGAGCTACCAGCCATCAAGGCGGCCTTGGAGCAATGCGGTATGGCGGCAAAGGCCGCAAACGTGAGCTTTGAGGAAACGAACGCCGCCATTCAGGTGCTCGACAAGGCGGGCAAGAAAGGCAGCGAGGGCGGCGTGGCTTTGCGTAACACGTTGTCGATACTATCGCAGGGGCGTTTCTTGCCAAAGGACACACGCGAGGAACTGGAGAAAGCGGGCATCGACGTTATAGCACTGGGCGACAAAAGCAAGAGCCTGAAAGAACGACTCGAGATGCTGAAGCCCATACTTAGCGACTCGGCACTTTTCAGTAAACTTTTCGGCATGGAGAACGCCAACGCCGCCCGCGCGCTTGTGCAGGGCACCGACTCGCTGGCGCACTTCACTGAGGCTGTGACTGGGACAAACAGCGCGGTGGAACAGGCGGGCGTTATCATGGAGAGCGCGGCTGAGAAAAAGGCGCGCTTCCGTCAAAAGATAGAGGATCTAAAGATAAGCTTCGCACAACTCACGGGCGGCGTGTCTTCTTACATCGGCATCATGGCAGGAATGCTCGTCCCCGTGTCTCAGCTCATGCCCCTTATACTTGGAACAGGCAAGGCCATCAAGTTTGTGGTAACGCTGAACTATGCCTCCTATCTCGGACGCATCGCCACCATGGCACGCTCGGCGGCGGTGAGCATCGCGCTCATGGGCAGCCAGACGGCCATCACAAACGGCATTTCTCTGGGCTTCGTCGGAAACGTGGGGCGCGCCACCCTCTCGCTGCTTCGCTTCGCCACCGCTGGCATCTGGTCTGGCATCAAGGCGTTGGGCGCGTTCATGCTCTCTCTTGTCACCACTGGCGGCGCGTCCGCCACGTTCGCTGGCATCGCATCGGTGAGCTTCGGGGCTTTCAAGCTCTCGGCAGTCTCGGCGTGCAGGGCTGTGAGCATCGCCATAATGAACATCCCGATTATCGGCTGGATAGCGGCGGCCATCGCCGCGCTCATCGCCGTGGGCGTTTACTTCTGGAACACGTCGGTGAAGTTCCGCGCGGTGCTGAAGGGACTGTGGGCGGCGTTCAAAGCCGTGTTTGTCGGCATCGGACAGCTCGCAAAGCAAACCTTCGGGGCGATAGGCGACCTCATAAAGGCGGCCTTTAAGCTGGACGCTGGAGGCATCACGGCGGCACTTAACAAGCTCAGGGGCGCATACAGCAGCTACGGCAAGGAGGTGGGCAAGGCGTTCAACGACGCTTACACCGCCGAAATGAAAGCGGGAGAAAAGGAGAACGCCAAGAAGACGGCCAAGAGGCAGGGCAAGCAGGCGGCGACATCGCCCGCAGGCGTGCCGAACGTGCCGACCCCGTCTGTGCCAGACGTTACGGGAGGCACGGCTGGGAAGACCAGCAGCAAGAAGACGGGCAGCGGCGGCAGTTCTGACAGCGGCGGCAAAATCCGAAACGTGAGCATTCACGTGGACAAACTCGTGGAACGTCTGGAGATACACACCGCCAACCTGCAAGAGAGCGCGGAGCGTGTGAAGGACGTTGTGGCGCAAGCCCTTTTGTCCGCCCTGAACGATACCAACTTAGCAATGGAGTAAAAAAGGAAATGTTACCAATCAGTTTTAAGTTTGTGGCAGCGTCCGCGGCCGTGCAGGCCAAGGGGTACCTCTACCGCTTCAAGCCCGCCCGCACGACGGCATCGCCAAGCTGGGACGGCGCGGGCGGCAGCATACTGGCCGAAGAAGTGGCAAGCCCGTACACAGATAAAAGTTTCTGGGCTGGCCGTTACGCGCTTTGCGAGCTGACATTCAGGAAAGAGAGCGGCGAGGAGCTGACGGTGAACGACGCGATAGCCGCCATATCGAAGCGCAAGAACATCGTCACCACCCAACTGGTGGGAATGGACGGAACCGTCAAGGAATACATAAACGACGGGGACTATGGCATCAACCTCATAGTGGGCGTGCAAGCCATCAAGGGCGGCAAAATCGTGGACGAATACCCATCCGACGGCATTACACAGCTGCGCAAGTTCTTCGACGTGAAAGAGGCCATTTATGTGCATTCTGAGTTCTTGGAACTTTTCGACATCAGCAAGGTGGTGGTGCAGGACTTTAGCGTGACGCAAGCCACACACAGCAACTACCAGCCCATCGAGTTGTCCCTGCTCTCGGACGGCGACTACAACGTGTACAGCACGGAATACAAATAAACGGTTAAACGGTATTTAATACCCCATTAAACGGCATTCATCATGTACAGGCTAACGGCAAAAATAGAGATAGCGGGCGCAAAGACGTGGCAGCTCGATTTTGTCACTGAGGTGGAAATCACCCGCGACACTGAGAAGCTGACGGACATCTGCAAAATCACCCTGCCCAAGAAAATAAAGTGGGACGGCGCGGCGGAAATCCCCGTCAAGCGCGGCGATACCGTCAAGGTGTGGCTCGGTTACGACGGCAGCAACGAACTGGCTTTCGTCGGCTATGTCAAGGAGGTGGGCTTCAAAACGCCCGTTGTGCTGTACTGCGAGGACGAAATGTTTAAGCTAAAGCAAATGCCAGCCGTAAAGAAGACCTACAAGAGCGTGACGGTGGAGCAGCTGTTGAAAGACCAAGGGCTAACGGACGTTAAGGTCATGGGCGAGCAGGCGTTGGGCGCGTACCGCGTCACGGCCGACACGGTGGCCAGTCTGCTGGGCAAGCTGCAAGAGAGCGGCATTCGTTCTTTCTACCGGTATGAGGACGGCAAGCCCGTGCTATACGCGGGTGTGATATTCGAGCGCGGCACGTCCGCATCGCAAGTGTTCGCCACTGGCGTGAACATCATAAACGACCAGAGCCTCGAACAGCAGAAAGCCGACACCATGCGGCTGAACGTGAAAGCGGTGAGCATCATGCCCAACAACAAAAAAATAAAGGTGGAGGTCGGCGACGCTGACGGCGAACGCCGAACGATCACCACATACAACAAGACGGAAAGCCAGCTAAAGGCATGGGCGGAGCAGGAAATCAAACGACTGAAACGCGATGGCCTCAAGGGTAGCCTTACGACATTCGGCTACAAGCTGGTCGACAAGCTCGACACGGTGGGCATCAAGATAGACGGCGCAACCATGGGCATTTATCAGGTGAAAAAGAATGTCATAAAATACAGCTCTGGCGGTTATCGCCAAGAAATAACGCTGGGGCTGAGGGTAGCAGAGTAAGGACATGAACATCGCGACAATGATTAGGCAGCTCGCTGGAGACAGCGGCAAGGGCATGGGCTTCACGGTAGGCACCGTCACAGCGGTGGACAAAACAGCCCGCACGGTGGACGTGCAGCCGCTCAATGAGGACGCGCCGCTGCTGGGCGTGAACCTGCAAGCGAACCAAGAGAGCGCGGTCGGCGTGGTGCAGATACCGCGAAAGGACAGCTTTGTAATGGTGGGCTTTGTGCAGGACGGCGCGGCTGGCATGGTTCTGCTGTGCGACGACATAGAGGAGGCGCAGGTGGTCGTCAAGGACACCGACACGGCCAGCGTCGTGGTAAATGAGAAGGGAGTTTGTATGAACGGCGGCTCGCTCGGCGGGCTGGTAAAGGTGGAAGACATCACCAAGCGGCTGAACCTCATAGAAAAGGACATCAACAACCTCAAGCAGGCGTTTGCCAGTTGGTCGCCAGTTCCGCAAGACGGCGGCGCAGCCCTGAAGGGAGGCGTGGCAAGCTGGGCGGGTCAGCAGCTGACGGAGAGCAAGCGCGGCGACTACGAGAACGAAAAGGTAAAGCAATGAACGGACTAATAACGGACATCGGCACGGGCGACCTGCTTGTGGAGCACAAGAGGGCGGTCGTCACGGATAGCGACGGGCAGACGGTGGAAGCCGTGCTCCTCGCACAGCGCGGCGAGTTCAAGGAACGCCCGCTCATAGGCGCGGCGGTTAGGCAGCTACAAGGCGGCTGCAAGGACGTGTTCTGGCCGCAAGAGACAAAGAAAATGATAAAGGCCGCAGGCGTGGAAGTCACCCGTGTAAAGGTGGACGCTGACGGCACGATAAACATAACATAATACAGCTATGCAGATAACAGTAAAGGACAGACAGAGCCTCGCGGACATCGCCGTGCAATATCTGGGCGGCGTGGAGGGCATCTTCGCGCTGGCGGAGCGCAACGGCATCAGCATCACGGCGAAGCTGGAAGACGGGCAGACGCTCGACTGGGAGCTGGCCGACACTGTGGACGCTACTGTGCAAAAGACATACGCCGCGCAGGGCATAGAGCCAGCGACCGACATTCCGCAAAAGGAAATGGAAGCCCTGCTGACGGCTACAAAGAAATATTTTGCTGGCTGCATCATTCCACGGCCACCGCGCCGCGAACTCACGATCGTGGACGAAGTGACGGCGGCAAAGGGCTGGACGCTCTCTGGCATCGGCTCACAGTTCGACAGCGGCACATACGCGCAAACGGAGCGTGAGGACGGCATCGTGGTGAACAGGGCTAAGAAAGTTATTAAACAACTGAGTGAGGGCAAGGAGGTGACCAGCGAGAGCGGGCAGACACTCGCCCGAATATTCGGCAACCAATTCGACGATACATTTGCATAATGGTGAAACTGACAGAAAACAAGGTTGCGGAGATAGACACCTCCGCACTGGAGAAGCGGGCGCGGGACATTCGCGACGCTGTGGTAACAAAGAGTGTTACCGTGGAAATGGTCGGCAGCCTCTTCGCCGACCTCATAACAGCCTGCGGCAACGTGAGGGACGCGCTGGCTTTGTTCCTCGGCACCAACGTGCAGGAGATAACCAGCGACATAGACAACAGGCTGGCGGGCGTGGACGCAGCAACCAAGGAGGCAAACGCGGCCACGCAGAAGACGGAGGCGACCCGCGCGCTGGTGGACAACCTCGTGAGCGTGCTCAGCTCTCAGAACGTCGCCGCGCCCACAAGGCTGGAAATTACCGACTGCCCCAAGGAGGTGACGCTGGGCAACCAGCAGCGACCACGCATCGAAGCGAAAGCCCTGCCCGCCTTTGGCATCGGCTCGCTGCTTTTCATCGGCGGCGGCGACGTGCTGGAGGTGACACCCGACGGCCGCATCATCCCGCTGGCTGAGGGCATGGGCAAGGTGAACGTGGTAGCCACGGTTAAAACAAGTATTTACAAGACACTGACCATCGCAGTAGTGCCGCCGCGCATCAGGCTGACGGGCGGCGGCATGAGGCTCGACGGAAAAGGCAACATAAGGCTGACGTAATGGAAACAAGACACATAAACGTAAAATCCGACTTTGTTATCCGTGAGCGTTTCCGCGACGGAACAGGCAAGGTCGTGGCACTGCCCGACGTGGACTTCGAGCTACGTTACTGGGTAGGCAGCAAATCGGTTAAGGCATCGCGGAAGGACGGCGTGCTCACCAACTGCGTGGCGGACGGCGACGCCCTGCTGGTGATATTCAAAGACCACGGGCTCGGCGAGGGAGAGCTGCACCATGAGCTACACCTCGCGCAGAACAACCCACTGTTTTGCGACGGCGTGCAAAATGTCTATTATCCCGAAAGTCTGCATATCTGGCTTTGGGACAAAATGGGCGACACCGAGGGAGTGATAGAAAGCGACTGTGTGGCTGCATATACTCGCGGCTATAAGTTCACGTGGGAAGACTTCACACCCGCCAACATACTGGAACTGCAAAAGCCCGCAATGGAGGCCGCAGAACGCGCCGACACAGATGTACGGGAATTTATAAGGGTGGCGCAGGAAAAAAGCGACACGGCCGTTAAAAACGCGCAAAACGCCGCATCTGAGGCCAAGACGGCAACCACGGCCACGGTGACGGCCACGACAAACGCCAATACAGCAACGACGGCGTGTAAGAAAGCCACCGACGCGGCGAACGACGCGACGAAAAAGGCAATCGCCGCCACTTCCACGGCAGACACCGCGACAAAGAACGCAAAGACGGCGACCACAGAGGCGACCACCGCAACCGACGCGACGAAAAAGGCAACCACAGAGAGCATTGACGCGACGGGCAAGGCCAAGACGGCGACCGCCTACGCAAATGAGGCGGGACAGCAGGCAGCGGCAGCCGCCGAAAGACTGGAGGCGACACGCGGCGAAATGGAGATTGCCATCGCGAGAGCCGAGCAGGTGGTGCAGGGTGTCCCGAACGGTCTAAAGGTGGAGGCACCAGAAACCGTCACGCTGGGAAACCCCGCCAAGCAATACATAAAGCCGCGAGTGAAGCCAGACGGCTGCGCCCAAAACGTCATATACCAGACGGACGGACAGAGCATCGAGGTGGAGCCAAGCGGCGAGATACAGGCGCGTGAGGCGGGCAGCACCCGCGTACATGTCATCCCTACGCAAGGGACTAAGTATTACAAGACTATCAAAATAGAGGTCGTACCGCCACGCATCAGACTGACCAGCGGCGGCATACGCCTCGACAAACAAGGAAACATACGTTTAACATAACATATAAATATTATGGCATTAACAGCAGAACAGGAAAAAGGCGTGGTGGCAATGCTGGCAGCCTTTCAGAATGGCAAGCGCATCAACGAGCTGGACGCTGCAAAGGGCGCGCTCAAGGATATGCGCATCGAAGTAATGGACGAAACGGGCGAGACGCACAGCATGGAACTGGCCAACGCTGTGTCTCAGGCAGGCAACCCGATAGCGGGTCGCTACTGGAACACCGCGAACGCCACACCTACGGCGGCGGGCTACTACGGCAGTCTTCAGGCACTGCGCGACCTGCCTGCAAAGCTGGGGCTCGGTCGCTACCTCGTGACCGACGACCGCAAGAAGCGAAAGCTCGATCCCACCGACAGCACGAAATACGCCGACGGCAGCCCCGCGGCTCTCGACGGCTCACAGGGGCAGTGTATGTGGTGCTGGAACGGATTTATCGCGAATATCTTCAATGAGGGCGGCGTGCAGGTTAAGTGCATCACGTTCGACAAGCCTGTGGGCAACGGCGTGAGCATCCGCATCCCTGCGGGCGGCACAAGCTGGCTCGGCGCGGGTGTAATGGACAGAACGAACCAGCTGCTTTGCAGCGTCATTTCAAACGCTGAGCAGTTCCGTGGCGGCGGTGGTTCCGCGCTCAATGCAAGCAGCTACACCAAGGCACCAAAGGCGGACGCGGCACAACTCACCATGCTGGGAATGCCCGCCACCAACATAAGCACTACCAGTTTCGGCACATACGCCCGTAAACGTGGTGAGGGCTGGGAGGCCAACTGGTTTGTGGCTCAGTTCGTGGTCGAGTTCCTTTTCGAGGTTATCATGGGCACACAGAACAGCCAAGCGACATTTAACGCCGACAAAGACGCTAACGGACTTTATCAGGGCGGCTTCGGTACTGGAGTCACCGATATGCCAGACTGGGGCAACTATAACGGCTATTATCCCGTAATACCTACAAGTGTGGGACTGGAGGCAGGCGACGGCGTTTGCTTGGTGGACTACAATTTGCCAGACGCGACCGACGAGGGCACATACAAGGCTTTCAAGGTTCCCGTTTTCTTCGGACTGGTTCACGCGGGCTATGGCAGTCTGTGGCGTTGGGTTCGCGGCCTCATTATGAACGCTGGCGACGAAAAGAGCGAAGTGTACATTTCGCGTTCAATGTTTGCAGCTTTCGATCCCTCGACAATAGGCGACAAAATCAAAGTGGCGGAATGCCCGCGTTCTGAGGGCTACATCAAACGCAAGAGTTACAACGGTCTTTGCTGTATGCCTACGGAAGTGGGCGGCAGTCCTACGACCTGTTATTGTGACTACTTCTATACAAACGCCAACACAAGCAAGGGTCTTCGCGTGCGTGCGGCTGGCGGTAGCGCGTTCCACGGTACGAATGCGGGCGCGTCCTACGCGTATACGGACTACGCGGCCACGTATACGAGCACGTACTACTCGTCGCCCCTCTGCTATTTTGAGAGCGACCCGATAATCGAACAGGCTGCGTAAGCGTGGGCGAAAGCGACCGAAAAAAATAAGTGAATAAATTAAATAAAAATGTTCTTTGACTTGTTGAGCTGAAACAGTGAGGCGGCAGGCGGCGAGGGTGTTTCTCTCGCCGCCGCAAGGCGGCCAAAATTCTGAGGCACGAAAAAGATATAATTTGCGGTTTGGAGTAAACCGCTGGCGGACTTCCCCGCGTCGGGTCTTCGCGTGCGTGCGGCTGGCGGTAACGCGAACAACGGTACGAATGCAGGCGCGTCCTACACGAATACGAACAACGCGGCCACGAATACGAACACGAACTACTCGTCGCCCCTATACTTTGCAAATAGAGAAATACAGCGATATGGAAGGAGCCATGCCTCTCGGCAAAAGATAAAAGTCAAAAAGGGTATTAGTAGGACGGCTCGCCGCCTCGAAAGTTCCCGACTATGCAAAGCAGAAATGACATGAAAAGAAAAGGTTATCTTTTTGAGCAAATTTGCTCGGTGCCCAATTTGTTGGAAGCCCATTTCAATGCAAGCAGGAAGAAGCGCAAACGCTCTGAGGTAATCGCTTTCGAGTCTGACCTTATGGCCAATATCGAGAGCATAAGAAACGACCTCGTAAACAAGACGTTCCACACATCGGAATATAGCGTCTTTATCAAGTATGAGCCTAAACGCCGTGAAATCTACAAACTGCCATACCGCGACCGCGTGGTGCAGTGGGCAATAATGCAAGTGCTTGAGCCTATCTGGGTGAGATGCTTCACGGCCGACACCTACGCTTGTGTAAAGGGGCGCGGTCTTCATACGCTGCTGCGCAACCTGCGCCGCGATTTGAGAAAAGACCCCGACGGGACGCGGTACTGCTTTAAAATGGACGTTCGCAAGTTCTACCCGTCCATCACTCACAGCGTACTGAAGCAGGTGGTACGGCAGAAGTTCAAAGACCCCGACCTGCTGTGGCTGCTGGACGACATCATCGACAGCGCGGACGGCGTGCCCATCGGCAACTACATAAGCCAGTATTTCGCGAATGTGTACCTCTCGGAGCTTGACCATCAGGTAAAGGAAGTTTTGCACGCTCGCTATTATTACCGCTACGCCGACGACATCGTGGTTCTCGACAGCAGCAAAGACCGCTTAAAGGGTGTTGAAGTGTTTATTAATCACTATTTAAACACTGAGCGGCTTTTGCAGATGAAAGGCAATTACCAGATATTCCCCGTCGAAGCCCGCGGCATCGACTTTGTGGGCTATGTCACGCGACATGCCTATTGCAAGGCGCGCAAGCGCAACAAAAAGGCACTGTGTAGAATTGTGGCGAAGCTAAGGAAGAAAGGCCATACATCGAAAGAAATACGCTTGATGGTGGCCTCGCGCCTCGGCTTCATGGTTCACTGTAACAGCATCAATTTATTAAGGAGTTTAGATATTATGAAAGAATGGACTGAGGTTAAGAAGACGGGCACGACCCTTACTGGCTCTAAGCTGCACATCGACACCATACTGAACCGTGAACTTCACGTGCAGGCGGTGGACATCAAGCCATCGAGCAGAAACGACGGCAACTGCCTGACCATTCAGTACGAAATTTTCGAGCAACTGAAAAACAAGGACGGCGAGCTGCTTTGGAAAGACGAAGCCAAGACCGCCGCGCTCATGGGTTGGGTGCAGCATATCACCTTTACGGGTTCCAAGAAGCTGGAGGAAGACTTCACGGGCGTGGACTTTTCCGAACCCGTGCGCTGTCAGATTATCCGCCAGCCGCTCGAAAAGGGACACTGCTTCTATACGGTAAGACCAGTTTAACAACAAATAAAAAATATCATCATGTACAAGGTTAGTTACATCGGCAGAAAGAACTTTGTGAAGTTCGACGACGAACATTATCTGCTTTACCTCAATGAGGAACAGGCAGAAGTTAAGAACGAGAAATCGGACGACATCATGCAGGGCTATGCCTACACAGGCTCGCAGCCTGACGGCGGCACTCTGGTGGAAGCCAAGGACGTGAACGACGACAACCGCCGCGCCAAGTTCGTGGCGGGTCTTATAGGCACGGAATACGACATCGACAGCCAGATAGCCATCCTCGCAAATGGCAACGACACCGACCAGCACGCGCAAGAACTCAAAGACTTTGAGGACAACCGCCGCGTGGTTAAGGAGACGATCGACGAGCTGTTAGCCCGCGAACTCTAAAGCATCACGCCTATGGCTCGCAGTATATCAGACATCAAAAAGGAAATGACAACGGCGTTCGCTCAGGAGCGCGCTGTTGTCAATGCCTACGGGCTGGACGCTCGCAAGTCGTTCGACCAGCAGTTTAGTGCCGTGAGCATCGAAAGCATTTTGTTTTATTGCTTCGCGGTCGCCGTCTGGGCGGTCGAGACGCTTTTTGACAAGCACAGCGCGGAGGTGGACACACGCATCGAACAGCTCGAACCTCATACACTACGCTGGTATGTGAACAAGGTAAAGGCTTTTATGTATGGTTATAAGCTCGTTTCCGACACTGACCGCTACGACACCAGCGGAATGAGTGACACCGACATCAATAAAGCCCGCATCATTAAATATGCCGTAGCCACGGAGGACGACTCCATGGTTTACATCAAGGTAGCAGGACAGACGGACAACGGCAAGCCGTGCCTGTTGAACAAAAGCCAGTTTTCCGCCCTGAAGCAATATGTGAACGAGATAAAGGACGCAGGTGTAAGCGTGCAGCTTCGCAATGAGGAGGCCGACCTTATCAAAATAAACCTCTTTGTGTACTATGACCCCACCCTTATGAATGAGCGCGGCGAACTTTCGGACGGTTCAAAACCTGTGGACGATGCCGTGCTGTCCGTCATCACAAATTTGCCGTTTAATGGCATCTTTAGGAACACCGACCTGCTGGAGGCCATAAAGTCGATACCCGCGGTCGTGGTCGTGGACATCGACAGCGCAAGCGGTGGCATACAGGCGAAAGCCCGAAACGCCGACCGCTATTCTTCAGTTGTGGGCTACAACCGCCCTTATAGCGGATATTACGAGATAGAGGGCGGCAGTGCCAACGTGACATATAAAGAATATAAATCGATAGAATAATGTTTGAAATCGACTTAAAGAAGCTCGTTTTGCAACTTCTTCCGACATTCTACCGCCAGCAGCTCATTTTCGGGGTGCTTCGCGCGGCTCTCGGCGGACTGCAAGCGGTTTACGACGCTTTTACGAAAGCGCGTGTCGTCCACATCTACCGACTGACCCATAACGGGCAGGTCTGTTATCTTCGCGCTGTGCTGAATGATGCTTTTGCAAGTCCAAGCGGCACAAAATTCGAGATTTTGACGATAGAGCGGGACGGCGACTGGCTGTATGCCATCACTGAGGCCGGCAGCCGTATAACGATAGCAACGGCAGAAGACAGCTTCAATGAAAAGGGCGAATATCAGGACAACAAACTGGTCGTCCCTGTGCTTTCCAACGAGGCCATGCTTACGGCACAGCAAAACAGCTTCATGGTGGCCGTTCCCGCTGACCTCTACCAAACGAACCTCGCCGACATCAAGGCTTTGGTCGATAGCTATAAATTAATATCAAAACAGGCGATATATACGCCGATAAGTTAAACTTAACATCATGCAAAAAGGAAATTATACAAACACCGCAACCGCATCTGGCGGACAGGGGAAATATCCGCTATCCACGCAAACGCTGGACTTCATACAGCAGCAAATCACCCTTTTACAGCAGCTTGGTTTCATCGGCGGCAACAAATACATCCTGAGACAGCCAGACGGCACACAGACGGGGCTCGCTTTCATCGGCGGAGAAGTTTTCACGCTGGCCGCAAAGCCTACGCCGTCGGCTAACATCAAGTTTGTAAACGTCACGACGAAGACGGAGGACATAAAGGCAGACGGCGAGACATACAAGGAGGCGCGAACTTACCGCACGGCCGCGCTTGCTTCTTCTGCCAGTGGCGAGTCCTACGAATACGCAAAATTTACCGTGCTGGAGAGTAATCAGACACTAAGCGAGAAAATAAAGCAGGTGCCGCAAGTGGTGCTCACTTACCTGCAAGACATTCTCGCTGAGAAAATGCCGCTTTTGACCAAGGAGGACATAACACAAACTCAGCTCGACACGCTTACGACCCCGTGTGTCGTAAGGTGCTCGAAATCGGTAAAAATCGGCGGTTTTGCCGACTACGGGCTTGTGGTTCTACCAAATGGCAATAGCGGACAGAACACTGGGGTAAGCCAGTACGTCCACCTTCCTGACGGCCGCAAATACTACCGCATCAACGACGGCGACGACTGGCTGTGTGATTGGAAATTGGAGGGACAGAGCCTTAATCTGGAATGCAAGATTGTGAGCGGCACGGTTTATATTCGTCACGGAAGCCTACCAGAGGGCTGCAAAATAATCATGGTGCGCAAGAAACGCCGCTCGCGCTGGCGTAGCACTGGAGGCGCGAAGTCATACGCCAAGAACAAAGGAAAGCGCATCAAGAGAGCACCAAAACGCCAGTATGTGCATTATAAGGGCGTCGTTTTGAATACATCGACACCAAACACTTGGTATGTGCCGCGCTGCATCGAGGTGGAAGACCAGAAATTATATGGCAATATGCTGAACTGCGAACTTGGCGGCCTGTGCCGTCCTTTTGTGGTGCAAGAGGCCAACGACGCAAGCGGTAATGAGATTTACCGAATGGCAGGCGTGCGCAACAAGGTGACAAATAAAAAAAGTAGCCACACGCAAAACAGTGCCTACACTCAGATAGGCATTCAAATAGTCAGCTACAACGCTGACGGCTCGGTTGCCGTGGGCGGTAATATCCTAAAGCTAAAGTATCATCTGAGACGGCTAAAACGAAAGATAGGGACACAGACTGTAAAAGGAAAGACTTATCCCGTATATAAGTACACTTATTATCGTTCGTTTTCCATGGAATAGGGCAAAAAAAAAGAGGTGCGCTTTGCGTTCCTCTTTTAAGTCCCTGCGGTCGTAACTCAATGTATGCCGTGCTTTTAAAAAATGGTTATTTGCCAGTTTTTAGTTGTTATCCAAATAATCGGGAGCATTTTCGCTACCAAACGGAGAATAACAGTGGAGCAAAGGGACGGGTCAAAATATTGCTTATAACCCCAACATAGGGGAGCTCGCGATACTCTCGCGGCCATAGCATTTCGAACTTAAAACCCTGCGGCAGGGTTCTGCACGTCGCCGTAGCTAACAAACCTGCTGCAAAGATACACTTTATAAAAATAAAAACAAAATAAATTAAATATAATTTGCAAAAAGCTGAATGAATAAACGGTTTTCAAGCTCGCCTCTGCCATTTAGAGGCTCTAAACGCTACTATATTAAGCGTTTTCGTGAGGTTCTTGCACAAGCTGACGACATCGACACAGTGGTCGACCTTTTCGGCGGCTCTGGCTTACTTTCGCGTGTGGCAAAAGATATGCTACCAAATTGCCGCGTTATTTATAACGACTTCGACCATTACGACCAAAGGTTGGCAAATGTGGCCAATACAAACGCGCTGTTGCGTTCTATTGCGCCATTGGTTGCAACTGTACCAGACAACAAGAAAATCCCCGCAGAAACAAAAAAAACAATACTGGAGCTATGTGCTAAGGCAGAGAAGAAACACGCGGTCGATTACATCACGCTTTCAGGCTCACTTTTGTTTTCGGGAAACTGGGCGCAAAGTTATGAGCAGCTAAGCAAACAAACCATGTACAATAGAATGGTAAAAACCGACTACGACGTGACAAATTACCTGCAAGGACTTGAAGTGACACATTGCGACTACCGCGAACTTTTCGAGGCTCACAAGGAAAACAAAAAGGCTTTGTTCTTACTCGATCCTCCTTATTTGCAGACAGAACACAGCGCATACAAAGCCGACACATATTGGCAGCTGAAAGACTATTTAGACGTTCTTACGCTACTGAACGGCACAAAATATGTTTTATTTACATCAGGCAAAAGCCAGATAATTGAGCTTTGCGACTGGATAAACAAACAGTTTAATGCTACGCTGCTGAATGGCGCACAAAAGTACGAACAGAACAGCAGAATAAATGATTTTGCAGCTTACAAAGACATTATGATCACGAAACTGTAAACTTTTATTTGCTCAGGCTTTCACAAGCAGAGACAAACAGACGCGAAACAACTTGAAGATGGAACGACAAAAGCGCAAACTTTCGCCGTTCCAAAATGGATGCAACACGACAAATTGAAGCCGAAAACAGCCTCATTAATTCTTTTGCAAAGATACGAAAAATTACTGAGAAAAACGAACTTTTTAAGTATTATTTGCACGGAAAATACAAACTTTTTTCACGACTGTAAAATACTGAAAAACAAAGGCTTTTAAGCAGCGTTTAAACACCGATTAAAAGCCTTTTAAATGATATTCCAAGCTGGAAGACGAACCGCGAAAAAATGGGGAAAAATGCACATTTCGTTTTGAAAATTTGTACAAATCGTTTTCGCGATTATAGTTCTTTATAGCAACCTAACGAAGCGCTTTTATACACCTTAATGATGCGCTTCATTAGCACTTATAAAAGCGCATCATTAGCACCTAACGATGCGCATCATGAGAGTTCATTAAAGCACATCTTCAATAGAGCGTGCTGGTTCGCCCAGAAATTCCTCGATAAGTTTCACCTCACGTATGGTGAGAACCGGCTTGCTGAAGGGGTGTTGAGACTGGAGGAATGTGTGGTGGTAAGGGATTAGAACTTCTTTTTCAATACATAGAGGGCTCCTGCCAATAAGCTGATGCCGCATATCCATGATACGACAGCACTGCCGAATATGCCCAACTGTTGGGTGAAACCAGCTACCAGGAAGGTGATGAAGGATACCGTGGCTACCGTGAGGGCATAAGGCAACTGGGAGGATACGTGATGCACATGTTTGCACTCGGCGCCGGCACTTGCCATGATGGTGGTGTCGGAGATTGGGGAGATATGATCTCCACACACTGCTCCTGCCATACATGCTGAAATGGAGATGATGCGAAGCGGCTCGGCAGCTGGGAATACTGCGATGCAGATTGGAATCAGTATGCCGAAGGTGCCCCATGAGGTGCCTGTGGCAAAGGCTAAGAATGCTGCCACGATGAAGATGATGGCTGGTAAGAGTTGCTGTAGTCCGGCTGCACTGTTGGCTACTACGCCTGATACGTATTCTGCTGCTCCCAATGAGTCGGTCATGCTCTTCAACGTCCACGCCAATGTAAGGATCAGTATGGCTGGTACCATCGCCTCGAAGCCTTTGATGAGGCTACTCATGGCATCGGTAAACGCTAATGTCTTGCGGGATACAAAGAGGATGATGGTCAGGATGAAGGAACCTAATGAACCGATGACCAGTCCTACAGAGGCATTGCTTGCAGCGAAGGCATCTACGAAATGATGGTAGTTGTCGCTGGTTGCATCAAAGTATCCGCCGGAATATACCATGCCCGTCATGCAAAAGATGATGAGCAGGACTATCGGTATCACAAGGTCGGCTACGGAACCCTTGCTGGCTGTTGCTTCTTCGCCCTTCTTGGCTCCCACACCATGTTCTACGATGTGCAGTTTGGTGCCGCTCACTTCGTCGAGCTTTCCTCCATTGGTTCTTTCATACCATTCCTTCAGTCGGGCATCGTATTTGCTCATCGCCTTGAAATCAAAGTCTAACCAAACTATACCAAACATGAAGAGGATGGTAAAGAAGGCATAGAAATTGAAAGGAATGGCCTTGCAGAAGAGGGCGAGTCCGTTCTCTCCTCCAGAAACGAAACCGGAAACTGCTGCAGCCCAACTGGAGATCGGGGAGATGATGCAGACGGGTGCTGCCGTGGAGTCGATAAGATAAGCTAATTTTTCCTTGGTCACGCCATTGCGAACGGCGATAGGGCGCATCACTGAACCTACCGTGAGACAATTGAAGTAATCGTCGATAAAGATGAGTATGCCCAGCAGGATGGTGGCTATCTGAACCCCCATCTTGGTCTTCACGTGCTTGGATGCCCATCTGCCGAATGCTGCTGAACCTCCAGCCTTGTTCATCAGGGATACGATGGATCCCAATAATACCAGAAATATCAGGATGCCGACATTCCATGGGTCTGAGAGACAATGTATCAGTCCGTATCCTTTGGTTTCGTCTCCTTCTATGACGGTATGGTTGGTGAGATGGACGAGAAATCCGTCTAAGCCCGTACCCATAGATATGCAGTATTCTACGGCTCCTAAGATGATGCCGATGAAGAGTGAAGAATAAACTTCCTTCGTTTTCAGAGCCAGTGCAATGGCAACGATAGGGGGAAGGAGCGACCATGCGGTGCCTATCATATTGTAATCCATAATTTTATTGCTGTATATTATATAAATGTATATATTAATAATGTATATGATTCTTTTCGATGGCAAAATTAAGAAGAATATCCCGAATGAAAAAATAAAATGCTTGAAATTTCTGAAAAAAGTAAAGATATGCTGCGTTTATGTAAAAATGTCAGTATCTAAGAGTGTCAATGTGTCAGCCTTTCTGGTTTGGCACATTTTTCGTATATGTTGTGGGTGTGAAGCATCGGGTCTGATTCCGGTGTAAACGCAATCATATGTCATAACAATTAAAAAATATAGAATCATGAATATTAAACCATTAGCAGACAGAGTGCTGGTACTTCCTGCACCAGCCGAGGAAAAAGTAGGTGGAATCATTATCCCTGATACAGCAAAGGAAAAACCACAACGTGGTAAAATCGTTGCTACAGGTAAGGGCACGAAGGATGAAGAGATGATTCTTAAAGAGGGCGATACCGTTCTTTACGGAAAATATGCTGGTACTGAACTTGAATTTGGTGGTACGAAGTATATGATGATGCGCCAAAGCGATGTGCTCGCTGTGGTAGAAGAGTAGTTTTAAAGGTAAAAAGGTAAAAAAGTAAAAAGGTAAAAAAAACTTTTTGCTGATATTTAAATTAGAAAGAAAATATTATGGCTAAAGATATTAAATACAATATGGATGCTCGCGACCTCTTGAAGAAGGGTGTCGATCAGTTGGCTAACGCAGTGAAGGTAACTCTCGGTCCTAAGGGACGTAACGTGGTAATCGAAAAGAAGTTTGGTGCTCCTCAGATTACTAAGGATGGTGTTACCGTTGCTAAGGAGGTAGAGTTGGAGAATAAGTTTGAAAATACAGGTGCTCAGCTCGTTAAGAGTGTTGCCAGCAAGACTGGTGATGATGCGGGTGATGGTACTACTACTGCTACTATCCTGACTCAGGCTATCGTGACTGAGGGCTTGAAGAACGTTACTGCTGGTGCTAATCCTATGGACTTGAAACGTGGTATCGACAAGGCTGTGGCTGCTGTCGTTGCTTTCATCAAGGAGCATGCTGAACAGGTAGATGACAACTACGATAAGATTGAGCAGGTGGCTACTGTTTCTGCCAACAATGATGCTGAGATCGGTAAGCTCTTGGCTGACGCTATGCGCAAGGTTTCTAAGGATGGTGTGATCACTATCGAGGAAAGCAAAAGCCGTGATACCAATATCGGTGTAGTAGAGGGTATGCAGTTCGACCGTGGTTACTTGAGCGGTTACTTCATGACTGATGCTGATAAGATGGAGTGCGTAATGGATAACCCATACATCCTCCTCTATGATAAGAAGATTTCTAACTTGAAGGAGTTCTTGCCTATCCTCCAGCCTGCTGCTGAGAGCGGTCGTCCTTTGTTGGTTATCGCTGAGGATGTTGATTCTGAGGCTTTGACTACTTTGGTTGTTAACCGTTTGCGTGGCGGTTTGAAGATCTGTGCTGTGAAGGCTCCAGGCTTCGGCGACCGTCGTAAGGCTATGTTGGAAGATATTGCTATCTTGACTGGTGGTGTTGTTATTTCTGAGGAGAAGGGCTTGAAGTTGGAACAGGCTACATTGGATATGCTTGGTTCTGCTGACAAGGTTACTGTCACCAAGGATAATACTACGATTGTGAATGGTCATGGCGAGAAAGCTAACATCCAGGATCGTGTAGCTCAGATCAAGAACGAGATTGAGAATACCAAGTCTTCTTATGACAAGGAGAAACTTCAGGAACGTCTGGCTAAGCTCGCCGGTGGTGTGGCTGTCCTCTATGTAGGTGCCAACTCTGAGGTGGAAATGAAGGAGAAGAAGGATCGTGTAGATGATGCTCTTTGCGCAACTCGTGCTGCTATCGAGGAAGGTATCGTTGCTGGTGGTGGTACTACTTATATCCGTGCTCTTGAGGCTTTGAAGGATATGAAGGGTGATAACGCTGATGAGACTACGGGTATCCGCATCGTTGAGCGTGCCATCGAGGAGCCTCTCCGTCAGATTGTTGCTAACGCAGGTGGCGAGGGTTCTGTAGTTGTTAATAAAGTACGCGAGGGTGAAGGTGACTTCGGTTACAATGCCCGCAAGGATGTTTACGAGGATATGCGTCAGGCTGGTATCGTTGACCCTGCTAAGGTAGAGCGTGTGGCTTTGGAGAATGCGGCTTCTATCGCTGGTCTTTTCTTGACTACAGAGTGCGTGTTGGTTGATAAACCTGAGCCAGCTCCTGCTGCTCCAGCAGCTGCACCTGGTATGGGTGGCATGATGTAAAAAGCATCTGATAGAAAAAGCAGTGTCTGACAGAAAAAGACGTATTTTTCTGCTGAAGATGTATTTTTCTGCAGAAGAAGCATTTCACGGTAGATGATGCGGCAAATATCAGAAACTACATTTAAGTAGCTAAAATGTAAACTACAAATAACAAAATGGGGATGATTCTTACGAATTATCCCCATTTTTAGGTATTTTAGCACTTCTTGCTGCATTTTTCTGCAAAAAACCTTGCACGTTATTGATATTTTGTGTATCTTTGCAACGTGAAAAGAAAAGTATCGGCTTTGAGCCGACAAAGATATTTTTTTTGATTTGTTTTAGTAGATTAGTTTTTAAGTAGTTTGTTTTTTGGAAATCGGTTGTCGTGAGACATCCGATTTTTTTTTGTGCCCTTTTCTTTCGTTTTCCTTTGTGTTTTCCGCAAAAAGTATTAACTTTGCAGCATGAGAAATATTGATTGGAAAAAAATGCTGGTCTTCCTGATCGTGATAGGTGGACTGATATATATTACTAAGGTTGCATTGGGAATGACTTCTCTGAATTCTTTCCTTGCTACTTTGGGTGTGTTGTTGATTCTTTTTGTGGGGGATAATTTCGCCCAGCAAATAGATGATAAGCGTAAGCGCCGTAAACTGCAAGAGAATGATGAGGACAAGTAGCCCGGGACTGGCTCTTGCGTGAATTTTGATAAAATAACATGGAAATAATCAAGGGTGGAAAAGTTAATAGAACTCTATAAGCAATGGAAGGGTGAAGAACCTGCCAACGTGGTTAAGTTGGCTGGACAGGGGAGTAATCGCCAGTATTTCCGTATTACCCAGCAAAGTGGTGAAACGGTGGTGGGCGTCATCGGTACCAGCCGTGACGAGGATCATGCGTTCGTGTATTTAGCTAATCATTTCAATCTCAGGCAATTGCCTGTGCCGAAAATCTTAGCTGTCAGCGATGATGAACTCCGATATATTCAGACAGACCTGGGTAGTGTGTCTCTTTTTGATGCCATCAAGGGTGGTAGAGATGCGGGTGGCAGATATAATCAGAAGGAAAAGGGTCTTCTGATCAAGACCATTCGTGAATTGCCTAACATCCAATTGCGTGGGGCACGTGGACTGGAGTGGGAGAATTGTTATCCGCAGCCGGAATTTGATGTGGATAGTGTGCTCTTCGACCTGAATTATTTCAAGTATTGTTTTCTGAAACCTACGGATCTGGATTTCCATGAACTGAAACTGGAAGCTAACTTCCGACTTTTTGCCAAGGATCTGACTTCTGAACCGATGAACTGTTTCCTCTATCGTGACTTCCAGGCGAGAAATATCATGCTTGACAAAGAAGGAAATCCATACTTTATTGATTTCCAGGGTGGTCGTAAGGGACCGTTCTATTATGATTTGGCTTCTTTCCTGTGGCAGGCTTCTGCTCAATATTCATTCAAGTTGAGACGGGAACTGGTATGGGAATACTATCAGTCGCTCAAGCATTATACGGAAGTTCCATCTGTCCGTCATTTCGTCAATCGCCTGAGTCTCTTTGTTCTCTTCCGTACCCTTCAGGTATTGGGCGCTTATGGTTTCAGGGGATATTTCGAACGCAAGAAGCATTTCTTAGAAAGCATACCTCCTGCCATCCAGAATCTGCGTGATCTCCTGAAGATGGGGGAAAAGGTGTTCCCTTATCCTTATATGATGGATATGTTGCGCCGACTGACCGAATTGCCGCAGTTTGCCTGTATCGAAAGTGCGGCAGTCAACCGAGCTGACGGATATAAGACAACGGACAACAATATCTATATTTCGCATCCACAGGATGGTCCGGCTACTTTCTCCAAGTATGACGGCAAGGGGCCGCTGGTGGTTAGGGTTTTCAGTTTCTCTTTCAAAAAAGGTATTCCAGAGGATCCTTCTGGCAATGGAGGCGGTTATGTCTTCGACTGTCGCAGCACGCACAATCCGGGCAGATATGAACCTTATAAGAAGTTGACAGGACTGGACGAGCCTGTGATCCGATTCTTAGAGGATGATGGGGAAATCCTGAAGTTCCTGGATCATGTCTATGCGCTTGCCGATCATCATGTGAATCGCTATATTCAGCGTGGTTTCACCTCCCTGATGTTCTGTTTCGGTTGTACAGGCGGTCAGCATCGCAGTGTTTATTCAGCCCAGCATCTTGCCGAGCATATCCATGAAAAGTTTGGTGTGGAGGTAAGAATTTGTCATCGGGAACAGAAGATAGAGCAGGTTTTGCCTGCAAAACAATAATATTTGGCGTGCAAATTTGGCTATATCGCAAAAAGTTAGTAAATTTGCACGCACATTAAACGATAGCTATTTGGCAATGATGCAAGCAATGATATTCGCAGCAGGTTTGGGCACTCGCCTGAAGCCTCTTACCGACCGTATTCCGAAGGCCTTGGTAAGGGTGGGGGGAGAACCTTTGCTCAAACGTGTCATCTTTCAACTGAAGGATGCAGGTTTCACTCGCATTGTAGTGAACGTGCATCATTTTTCAAATCAAATTACAGATTATCTCAAGGAGAATGACAATTTCGGCATGGACATCCGCATCAGCGATGAAACGGATAAGTTGCTCGAAACGGGTGGAGGTATCCGGAAAGCCTGGCCTCTCTTTGATTCTCATGAGCCTGTTCTGATACATAATGTGGACATTCTCAGTAATGTGGATCTGAAGAAGTTCTATCAGATGGAGACTCAGGATTTATTGGAAACTTCGGTTTCTGATGCTGAGGAATCTCCATTGGCAGCCCGACTCTTGGTAAGTGAACGCAAGACCAAGCGCTATCTTCTCTTTGATGATACGATGAGACTGGTGGGTTGGACGAATATTGAAACGGGTGAGGTGAAGAGTCCTTATCAGCATCTTGACCCTAAAAAATATAAGAAGTATGCTTTCTCCGGTATTCACATGGTGGCTCCAACTATCTTCCCGCTGATGGAAGAAGAACCAGATAAGTTCCCTATCATGGACTTCTATCTCAGAAACTGTGACAAGGTGCGCATTGAGGGGTACGTGAAAAACGACCTCAAGTTGATGGATGTGGGAAAGCAGGAAACGCTGAAAGAGGCAGAGGCGTTCCTGAAGGAATTATAAATTGTAAATTATAAATTATAAATTAGACAATATGCAACAGAAGATTATTATTTTGGATTTTGGTTCACAGACCACGCAGCTGATTGGTCGTCGTGTTCGTGAACTTGATACCTTCTGCGAGATTATGCCTTACAACAAGTTTCCAAAGGATGACCCATCTGTGATTGGTGTCATCTTGAGCGGTAGTCCTTACTCCGTTCATGATCCGGAAGCTTTCAAGGTTGATTTGAGCCAGTTTATCGGACGCATCCCTGTGCTCGGTATCTGCTATGGTGCTCAGTTCCTCTCTTACGCTCAGGGTGGTAAGGTTGAGGCTGCAGACAGCCGTGAGTATGGACGTGCCAACTTGGAGCATTTCGATGTGGAGAATCCTTTGTTCAAGGGCTTCGTTGAGAACTCGCAGGTATGGATGAGTCATGGTGATACTATCACTGCCATCCCAGAGGATTACAAGTGCATTGCTTCTACTGCTAATGTGAAGTATGCTGCATACGCTTCTACCAAGCAGCCTGTATGGGCTGTTCAGTTCCACCCAGAGGTATTCCACTCTTTGCAGGGTACACAGTTGCTGAAGAACTTCGTGGTTGACATCTGTGGCAGCAAGCAGGATTGGAGTGCTGACTCTTTCGTAGAGACTACTGTGGCTGAACTGAAGGCTCAGTTGGGTGACGACAAGGTTATCCTCGGTCTTTCCGGCGGTGTTGACTCAAGTGTTGCTGCTGTTCTTCTCAACAAGGCTATCGGCAAGAACCTGACCTGTATCTTCGTGGATCACGGTATGCTCCGCAAGAACGAGTTCCGTGATGTCATGGAAGATTACAAGTGCTTGGGCTTGAACGTGATTGGCGTGGATGCTTCTGAGAAGTTCTTCACTGACTTGGCTGGTGTAACAGACCCAGAGAAGAAGCGTAAGATTATCGGCCGTGACTTCGTGGAGGTGTTCAATGCTGAGGCTAAGAAGCAGACTGGTGCGAAGTGGTTGGCTCAGGGTACTATCTATCCAGACCGTATCGAGAGTTTGAATATCACGGGTAAGGTGATCAAGAGTCATCATAATGTAGGTGGTCTTCCTAAGGAGATGAATCTCCAGTTGTGCGAGCCTTTGAAATGGTTGTTCAAGGATGAGGTTCGTCGTGTAGGTCGTTCTATGGGTATGCCTGAGCACCTGATTACCCGTCATCCATTCCCAGGTCCAGGTTTGGCTGTTCGTATCTTGGGTGATATCACTCCTGAGAAGGTACGTATCCTTCAGGATGCTGACGATATCTATATCCGTGGTTTGCGTGAGTATAAGGTGAAGTTGAGTGGTGAGGAAGCTCGTCGTGTCCTGGCTGCCGGTGTTCCTGCTGATATGCAGAATGGCGAGATTGAGGTTTCTCTCTACGATCAGATTTGGCAGGCTGGTACTGTGCTGCTTTCTACTGTTCGTTCTGTAGGTGTAATGGGTGATGAGCGTACATACGAGCACCCTGTTGCATTGCGTGCCGTAACAAGTACTGACGCAATGACTGCCGACTGGGCTCATCTGCCATACGACTTTATGGCTAAGGTAAGTAATGAAATTATCAATAAGGTAAAGGGCGTTAACCGCGTTTGCTATGATATTTCTTCAAAACCACCTTCGACAATTGAGTGGGAATAATTCCTGAATAAAATAAAAAGGGGATGTGTCATAAGTTCATGATACATCCTCTTTTTATTTTAATCATATTCTTTTCATGTTTCTCATAGTTTTATTCATCGGATTACGCTGAGTTTATGGAACATTCTTGCTCTACGGATTATTCACGGAATTTCACGGATTACTTGCTGATTTTCACGGATTTGACCTTGCGTTCATTGGGCTAACGCTGTAACGTTCCTGCTTGAGGGGGTATCGCTACGACCGTCAGGTTGTGATTTTCAGTCTGGTCCACAGTCCTCTTGGGATGAGGCGCCAGAAGAACACGAGGATGGCGTAACGCCAATCAATGACTTTCACTTCTTTTCCTTTTTCGATGGCACGAACGATGTGCTTGGTTACATCTTCTGGTTGGAGCTGGAGTGGATAAGTACTGCCTGCTATGAGGTCTGTCTTTACAAATCCGGGTCTGATGTCTGTGATGGAGATAGGGAGATGGCGCATTCTTGCCTGTTGGGAAAGACATTCGAGATAATGGTTCTGGAATCGCTTGGTGGCAGAGTAGGCAGGAGCTGCACCGAGACCTTTGGTTCCGGCGATGGAAGTGATGCAGGCAATGCGGGCCTTCTGGCTACTATGGTGGTGGACAAACCAGTTGAATGCCGTATCTACCATGCGTGTGAATCCCAAACCATTGGTTTCTACAGTCTTCAACTCCTTTTCTATATCGAGCGAGTTGTTCTGCCAGCCAATGCCTGAACTGTGGAAGTACAGGTCCATTCCTCCCAACTTGTAAATGAGTTCGAGAAGCAGGGAAGGGGCTTCGGCGGATGTCACATCGATTTGCTGATAACAGGTGATTCCGCCCTGCGAAATCAGAGCCTGCAATCTTTCGATTCTTCTTCCGGCTATTCCTACCTGCCATCCTTTTGCAGCAAGCAGTTTTGCCACTTCCATTCCGATGCCCGAAGTGGCACCCATTACGATTGCTTTCTTTGCCATATTGTCCTATTATATTAAGGTGAAGTCTTGTTTAACTCTATCTAAATATCTAAATCGCTTTTATTCTTCAGCAGGTCTTCTGCCTTCCTTACGCTTCCTGCTTTCAGAATCAGTTGTTTCACTTCCTCGTAATCCGTGTATTCCGGATTGCGTTCCATGAAGATGCGGCAGGCGCGGTCGATGAGTTTATGGTTGATAAGCTTGGCGTTCACCATCTTGTTGCCTTCCACCCGTCCTTGTCTTATCTGAAGAGAAGTACTGATCATATCCAGAATCATCTTCTGCGATGAACCGGCTTTCATACGGGTACTTCCTGTTACGAATTCCGGTCCCGTGATGACTTCTACGGGATAATCTGCAGCCTGGGCGATGGGAGCGTGAGGATTGTTGACGATGCATCCTGTCGGAATGTCTTCCTCCTTGCAATGTTTCAGGATGGCGAGTACGAAGGGTGTGGTGCCGCTGGCGGAGAACCCCAGCACGAAATCTTGCTTTGAAATATGCTTGGTGCAGAGTTGCTGCCATCCGTCTTCAAGATCATCTTCGCGTGATTCCTTCGTTTGGGTAAGGCAGCCGATGCCTCCCGGGAAGATGGCCTGTATCTGTGAACCGTCTATGCCATAGGTGTTCTGCACTTCGATAGTATCGAGCGTAGCAAGTCTTCCGCCCGTTCCGCAACCGGCATAGAAAAGTCTTCCGCCCTTCTTCAGCTGCCCTTCGATGGCGGAAATCAGTTGGTTGATGGCTGGTAATGCTTTTTCTATTGCCTGAGCCACCTTCTGGTTTTCTGCATTGATATGAGCGGTGAGTTCATCCACGCTCATCTTTTCCAGATGTTCGTAGAACGAACTCTGCTCAGTTATTCTCTTTTCTTCTTTATTTGGCATATTACTTTATCTTTAGGGTGTAGATTTCGAAAAGCTTGATTTCTGGCTATTTCCTATGGCTATAGCCGATAATTCTGATGCAGGCTTCTATTCTTCTGCCAGGAAATAAACCGGAGCATTGCGTGAACCTTCTTTAATCAGAAAACCGGATTTTTCCAGTTGCTTTAACCAGTTGAGGGCAGTCTGTTTGCGGATATGAAATTCCATTTCCAGGGTTCTGCGGTTGATGGAGCGATGGCTTTTCATATACTCTCTTATTTTCTCCTTCAAGGTATCTTCAGAGAAAGGGTAGGAGCGGGAAGTATATTGTGATTTCTCGAAATGAGTATGATACTTCACCTGTTTCAGCAGATCTTCATTGGGGCGGAACTTGATGCCCCTTACGCTAACGTAGTCGGCTCTCACCTTGCTGTCAGGCTTCAGTTCATCCATATCCAGATTTACCGAGAGTGAGAGGTATCCGATTTCCGGGATGTTGATACGCTTTCCATCTTGCAGGTCTTCTTCGATAATGTCACGCAGTTGCATGAAGACTGTAGCCACTTCTCCCTTTCCCAAACAGCTATGTTGGGCTATTCGTTCTATCATCTGTTTGTCTGTCATCGCAGGTTGCTCAAAGATATGGGCGAATCGGCGTGTCTCTTCGTTTCCTCCAGCATTGGGAAGATAATGTATTTCATATTTTATAGCCATCGTTTTCTCAGTATTATGTCAGCAAGAATAATATGTCCTTGTTATCACCCGTTATTGTCTGGTTGATGTCGCAAAGATAAATAATTATTCTGAGAATCAAGAAGAAAAGAGGAAAGAAATACAGATAGAATTTGGAAATACTGTGATTGGTTGTTTGAAAAGACAGAAATAGTTGTTTGAAGAGATAGGATAAATTGTCGTAAGAGATAGGATCGTCAGCCGCACAACAGCTGTTATGCAATCGCACATCAGCTGTTGTGCGGTTGTCTGCCACGTGTTGTGCGCTCGTAAGCCAGTTGTTGTGCAGTAGTTTTTGTAACTCCCTTTATTATTGCAATTCCTTCCTTATTTACGTTATGATTGAATAAGGTGTATATAGGCATAGAGAGAGTTGTTTGCTGGTATCTAAAGAAGAAAAAGGTAAGGTTTTATAGAAGTTTTTCGATGAAAAGGTGCGCTCGTTTCAATAAATTGTTGTATCTTTGCAATTGGATTTGGCTACTGCCATTTCCAAGACATCGTTGGTAAACAAAAGCATTCGCTATTATTTCGCGTTCAGCCAAAAGCCTCGGAAACTTATTGGAAATAACGTAACAAGGAATAATTGTGATAAGGCATTCGGTATGGGGTGCCTTGATCCTTCATGTATTAGCAATGCATCTACGCATAGGCGTGGTGCATTCTTATTTGAAGGGTTGAGGTTTCCATTCCGAGGCTGCCTCATAGCTGAACGCAATAAGAGCATCACGCCCTTTTTGCGTCTTGGCGTGATTGATAGTTGTATGCACTTATTGTATCGTATAACTAACAATCAAGCATTATGGCAAACAAGAATTTGAATGCCGCTAAGGTGGCAAAGAAAGATGAGTTTTATACCCAGCTTTCTGATATAGAACGAGAGTTGCAACATTATTGGCAGCACTTCCGTGGCAAAGTGGTGCTCTGCAACTGTGACGATCCTTACGAAAGCAATTTCTTCAAATACTTCGCTCTTCGATTCAATCAGTTAGAATTGAAGAAACTCATCTGTACCTGTTACAATGGTTCGCCTGTAACAGGCAATGAACTGGCAATTCATTTCGATGGCTTCGATGATGATGAACCAAAGAAGATTGCCTATAAGGTTGAGATTACGGAAGTGAAAGACGAGAATGGCGATGGGGCAGTCGATTTGTCAGATGTTCAATATCTCTTGAAGAATGACAAGAATGTATTGTCGATTTTAAAGACTGGTGACTTCCGTTCAAAGGAATGTATAGAATTATTGAAAGAAGCGGATATTGTCGTTACCAATCCTCCTTTCTCTTTGTTTCGTGAGTATATTGGGCAGTTGATGGAGTATGGGAAGAAGTTTGTAATTGTTGGGCATCAGAATGCCATAACTTATAAAGAGGTGTTTCCTTTGTTGAGAAATAATGAGGTGTGGCTTGGCTATGGTTTTAAAGGTGCGGCTGCTCATTTTTATTCACCATATGATGATATAGCCTCTGCGGGAGACCATAAGGAGAACATGATTCGTGTGTCGGGAGTTAATTGGTTCACAAATCTTGAGATTCCTAAACGCAATGAAGAATTAGATTTGGTTTGTCGTTATTCTGAGGATGAGTATCCGAAGTATGATAATTATGATGCAATAAATGTTGGCAGAACCCAAGATATTCCTTGTGATTATGCTGGATTAATGGGTGTTCCTATAACATTCTTGGACAAATATAATCCAAATCAATTCGAGATAATTTGGCAAGCAAGTGGCAATACACGAGCTTCTGCTCCAAAAGAAGTATTGGAAAGAATGGGTTATGAAATGCATCCTGAAGATAGAGGAGGATGTGGAGTAGTTCATGGTAAACGTCAATATAGTAGAATATTAATCCGTAACAAACATCCGCAAGCATCATGTTAAAGATAGAAGAAAAGAAAATAACCGTTGGCGAAATCACCAAGGGTTACATTAATAATGACGAACAAGGAGTAAGAGGATATAATGGCCTCTTGGATATACGTCCACCTTATCAGCGTGAGTTCATTTATAATGAGCAAGAGCAATGTGCGGTTATTAACACCGTCTTGCATAATTATCCCCTCAATATAATGTATTGGGTAAAAAGAAGCAATGATGCAGAATGCCCATATGAGGTGATGGACGGTCAACAGCGTACTTTGTCTCTATGTAATTATGTGGCAGGAAAGTTCTCTTTTGATTTCAAGAACTTCTTCAATCAACCTGCAGATATTCGGAAGAAGATTCTCGACTATAAATTGACCATCTATGTCTGCGAGGGAGAAGAATCGGAGAAGTTGGAATGGTTCAAGACAATAAATATCGCCGGTAAGCCATTGAATGAGCAAGAAATAAGGAATGCCGTCTATGCAGGCCCGTTTGTGAGCGATGCCAAGAAGCATTTCTCCAAGACCAATTGTGCTGCATATCGTTTGGGTAAAGACTTGGTGAATGGTTCGCCTATTCGCCAAGACTTTTTCAGGAAAGCCTTGGAGTGGATGGCAGACCACGAAACTCGCAATGGCAAGCCTCAGTCTGCCGTTGGTTATATGACTAAAGTTTCCCACCCCAAAATAGTAGGGTAAAAATAACAGTTTCTCGATAAAAAGTTGTATCTTTGTAATCGCTAAAGAACAAAAAAACAACGATTTAAAGAGTAACTGTTATGAATGCAAAATT
>NZ_SGVY01000141.1 GCF_004535825.1 Segatella hominis
CTCCCCAGAGCAGGAAGAACGGGCAAAGGAATACTTGAAAGAGGATTCCTCCAAGACTGTTTATCGCTCTGACTCTGATACGCTTCAGAGCAATCTTGCCAGAATTGGTAATTTTATCATGGAGATGCTGGCAGTTTTTCCAGCTACTTCTCCTGCACATGATCTTCTTCAGCGTCTGTTTGATGAACAGTATGTCGTAATGGACGGAAAGGCTGTACTTCGAGACAAGAAGGAGGTAAAGGCAGACAGTCTTCAGAATTCTAACGATCCTGATGCAACCTATCGTGCCAAGAACGACCAGAAGGTGCAAGGCTATGTGACCAACATCACAGAGACTGTAGAGGAAGGCAAGCCTAACATCATCACTTCCGTTCAGGTTGAAACTGCAGTATTTGCAGACTGCCATTT
>NZ_SGVY01000142.1 GCF_004535825.1 Segatella hominis
TATTGAAGACCTTTATGCAGATGGGGCCTATCAAAGTCCGGACAATCGAGAGTTTGCAAAGAACCACAATGCCATGCAGCTCAAGACTGGCAAGATGCAAGGTGGATGCAGATGGGAACTGATACCACATGACGAGGATGGTCTTACCATTAGGGAGATTGCTACTGGCAACACCTATGAGGCCGTCAAAGCTGTCACAATGCAGGGCTCTAGAAAGCGATGGAGAATCCCATGGAACAACAAAACCGGTTGGCGTTACTTTGAAGACAAAGACATTAAAGCCTATCAGCTAAGGA
>NZ_SGVY01000143.1 GCF_004535825.1 Segatella hominis
GATAAATGATAATTTACCGACGCTTGACCATTCATCAAGAGGGGGAGAAGTTCGTCTCGCTGCTTAGTAAGGGCTTCGATTTCTTTTTGTCGCAAAAGTTGTTCGTCAAACATTGGTTTTGTTGCATCTACAAATTTCGTACATATCGTTTCATTAAAAGCAAAACAGAAATCAGCCAAATCCCCTAAGACAATATATGGTATAGAAGAGCCATGTTTACCACCACTATATATAGGTTGAAATAAGTATCTCAATGTATAATAGAAAAAAGATATGTTATGTTCGTCTTCATCTAAAACACAAGCATACGTTCTTTGATATAAATCGAATTTACCTTTATAGAAGCCAACTCGCCCAGTATAACTCCCATTTCCTGAAACCAACACGGCATATCCGTCATAAATATATTCATTTGAAGAAATCGGTTCTGGTGCGCAAGAAAAGAACTTGTAATTCCCAGGCACAGCTTTAGACACATCTTTCTTGCCTGTAAAGATTCTCATAAAATCCTTGATTTTACAATCATTCCAACCTTGCGGTATTTCACGCTTCAGCTTCTCATTCCAGACCATAGCCCCACCACTTGATTTATACGGCTTGCCCTCCTCATTCGGAAAGTCAAACTGCACAAACCAATAGTCATAGAGCTGCTTTGCCATCGCCTCTAAATTATCATTTATC
>NZ_SGVY01000144.1 GCF_004535825.1 Segatella hominis
CGCTTTATGGGGTAAGGGGATTTTGTGTCTGCGACATTTCTGTTGTGCAAGAAATATGTACAATAAAATGAATTTTGTCGCTTTGCAAGCAAAATCCCACTAAACCCTATAGGTTGCGGATTTGAGGTAATTAACATTTATTCTCTACTTATGCCATTTCTATATAATCGTTTGCCTGTCATTTCAATGTAGTATATCGCTTGTTTGCAAAGTCCAAATGACTTGTTTGCGACTCGTATCTCTGAAAGATAGAAATCTGTGCTTCGAGTTTACGGGTTTTTCTCGTTTCGCTTTTCAAATTTCCAATCATATTATGTTTATGCCTGTGTATACATACCAGCGCGCACAGGCAGGAGTGCGTATGTATATTATAATGTGCACTTACATTAATTAGCTCTCAATGTGTAATTAAATGTTAAAAACTTGCTATTTTTGAAACTTTTTTCTTGAAATATTTGGTGGAATGGAAAATTGTTAGTACTTTTGCACTCGCTTTTGAGAAATCAAGCATTCCTCAAGGCATAAAAGAGAGAGTTCTTTGAAAGATTTTACATAAACAGACAAGTAGTACAAGAAGCGGTTAACTTCTTAGAAATAAGCAAGTTGACTGGGTAAAAGAAACGAACCGTCAAGAAATTGACATCAGGTTTACTAAGCTTCAATAAACGAAAA
>NZ_SGVY01000145.1 GCF_004535825.1 Segatella hominis
CTTGTATGCTCGGCATGAGCTTATTCTAATGGGTGCAAGTCCCTAACGAGCCCTAATAGCGGGAATCGTATAGCCAATAGCAAGGGTGTCCACTGCGAGGTGGAATCTGAAAGAAGCTGGCGGCAAACATCTGACCTAACGTACAGAAACTTCATACAAGGCATATGACCATGGATGAGATTGCAAGACAAATCAAAGTCCCATAGCTATTCGGAATGGTTGGTGTAAATGAAGTGGGTATAAGATGGAAAGAATAAGCCCTTATCCGAGGAGGTCTCACGGACGCATGGGTGAAGATGAATCATTCGATGTACCATGACGGAGTAAAGCTTGCCGTGAGAAGTCAGCAGAGGTCATAGTACCCAAGGCACGTGTGCTTATAGGGAAGGACTGAATCGTGCAGTGCAATAGTAATTGAATGTTACCTTATGAGACTCCTCGTCAGATGTCCGAAAGGAACTCTCTATCCAAGACGATAGGACGGAATCCGACAATAGGATAGAAGTGACGCTACTCATAGGGATAACTGAAATCAACTTGCCACACATCGCAAGATGAGAAAGCACGAAACCGCCGTATGCGGAACCGCACGTACGGTGGTGTGGGAGGTCGGTAAATGTGAAAATAGGAGGCAAATGCCTTTTATGATTAGCATTTACCT
>NZ_SGVY01000146.1 GCF_004535825.1 Segatella hominis
CGGAAGGACTGTCCTACGGCTGGATCTAAAGCGCCATGCTTCGCAAAGTAATCGGCAATGTTTACTGCAAGTACTTCTGTCCATAGATAACTGTAATATCCGGCTGCATATCCGCCATCCCATACGTGATTGAAGTAGGAGGTGCTGTAACGTGGTGGTATCTGTGTGTTGAGCAAACCTATCTTGTAAAGCTCTTCTTTTTCAAAGGCTCCTGCCATATATGGGGATGGTACTTCATCTTCACTGATCTTGTGCCATGCCATGTCAAGACAGGTGGCTGCCAGGTTCTCGCCTAATGAATAGGCTGTCTGGAAGTTGATGCTCTTCAGCATGCGGTCCTTTAAATCACTTGGCATCGGCTTGCCTGTCTCGGTATGACGGGCATAGTGGTCGAATATCTCTGGGATGGATGCGAATGACTCGTTAAACTGCGATGGCATCTCTACGAAATCGCGTGCTACTGCTGTTCCGGATAGTGTGTTGTATTTGCAGTCTGAGAGCATTCCGTGAAGGGCATGACCGAACTCATGGAACAGGGTGGTTACCTCATCCCAGGTAATCAGGGATGGCTGACCTTCTGGTGCCTTGGCATTGTTGCATACATTATATATGATAGGCAACTG
>NZ_SGVY01000014.1 GCF_004535825.1 Segatella hominis
CGCTTTATGGGGTAAGGGGATTTTGTGTCTGCGACATTTCTGTTGTGCAAGAAATATGTACAATAAAATGAATTTTGTCGCTTTGCAAGCAAAATCCCACTAAACCCTATAGGTTGCGGATTTGAGGGGTAAAAAAAATGAATGATATGATAAATTATTTGACAACAAAAAATCGGTTGCTGGTTGCAATACTTGCATTTATTCTTCCATTTTCTTTTGCGAGAGCAGAAGTAAAAGAAGATGGAAAGACTATTTCGCAAGGCTGGTACGTCGGTATTGAGGGTGGAATGCCTTTCGGTTTCTCTACTTTCTCAAGTTTCGGACATGACAAGACGCACCTCGGTTGGGCTGCTGGCTTATATGGGGGCTATCGTTTTAACTCCATCTTCTCGGCAGAGTTATCTGCTAAGTATGGAGAGATGAACTTGTCTGCACAAGACTGCTGCGTAGAACGTAACTATTGGTTGGGTAGCGACGGTATGCTTTACAACGCAGGTGTCTTAGGCATGGATAGTTGGGAGTATGCTAATCTGAAAAGCCATGTCAGGATGGGCAGATACGGAGCAAGAGTGAACGTTCATCTCCTTGGGCTGTTCCATAAGACAGCTAACAGCCGATGGGATTTGGCTGTTTCACCTCATATATATATGGTGACAACCAAGGCAGACGTTCAGACTTTGGCAGATGATGCCAAGGTAATGAAAGGTTCTACCAACTGGCATTTGGGTTATGGTGCAGACTTGCAGGTGGGCTACCAACTGACTTCATGTCTGAAATTGGGCATCTATTCCGGTTTGACTCGTCTTACTGGCGAACGTATGGACGGAATGCCAGAACATCTGCATAAGAACAACTTTGTTTGGGAAAGTGGCGTAAGATTAGGAATTAACCTCTCAAAAAAGAAGAACAAGGTAGCAGAAACTCCATCAGTTCCACAAAAGGAGGTTCTACAACAGGAGGTTCTACAACAGGAGGTTCTACAACAGGAACCAACTTCTTCGGAGAATGTCAATCAGAAAGAAACAGTGGATAAGGCTGAAACAAAAGTTGTTGAACAAGACATAAAAGAATCTGCAAAGGTGACTTTCCCTGTCATATATTTCACCTTCAATAGTATCGACATCCAACAAAATGAAGAGACTAAATTGAATGATATTCTCAAAACATTGAAAGAGAATCCGAACATGAAGGTGACGGTAACAGGTTGGTGTGACACAAAAGGCAGCGTGGCTGTCAATAAACGTATATCTCGCCAGCGTGCAGAAACCGTAAAAACTTGGCTTGTGAAGAATGGCATAGAGGCTAATCGCATTACTGCCATAGGAAATGGTAGCGATGACACCCAAGATGCGGATAAGGCTCGCCGAGTAGAGACTAAAGACAATCATAAGTAACCCATAAAACAAGACAGATAATGAAAGCAAAAAGAAGATTTAATATTTGGTTATGGGTGCTGTTATGCGTCCCATGCCTGTTGGCAAGTTGCGACCATAATGTTCATGATGGTGAGGAAGAAGGTGGCTTGTCAGTATCGCTCCCTTGGGCAGATGAAGCCGACCAAGGTACGGATGTGAATGACGTGAAACTCTGGATATTCAATGCCGATGACGGTTCGCTTGTAGAGGAAAAACATTATGGAAGTGCGCAGGAGGTGGCAAGCCAACGCTTCGCTCTTCCAGTTGGGCATTATCAGATTCTGGCTGCCACTAACCTTATAGAACCATTCTTTATCGGTGAGGCTACAAGGGCGACCCTCAACATGAACCAACTCATGTTTGGATTGTCCAATCCAAGTGCCTCTCCCGACCATGCCTATTATGGTGTCACGGACATCGGTATAGACAAATCAAATGTCAACTACATAACAAAAAATGAAATGCGCCATATACTTGCAGAATTGACCATCTTCATTGAAGGAGTTCCTGACAATTTTGCAATGATAGGTAAGGTTCTGAATGTGGCAACCGGACTCCTTCCCCTGCAAAGGAATGAGGATGGAACATTCGGGACGGCAAGCTATACCAAGGAAGAGTGTGATATACCTTTGAGAATCGCAGTGCCTGGCGAAACTTTAAAAACGGAAACATTACGCTTGATGCCGACAGCCAACGGTTTACATACCACCAAGTTGTTTATCCAACTGATTTCTCCTGGGGGAGTAGTTAGCAACTACGACATCGAAGCACCCGTCATGAAATCTGGCGGCAAGTACAAGATTAATTTGGAATTTGAGGAGATGAAACCTTACATGTATCTTACGAGCACGAAGATAGATGATTGGACTGAGGAATGGATTTATCGTGGTGAAATCCTGAATCCTGAAGATTAAGCAATCCTCTCATTTAAGCAAGAATCAAAACAAGAATATAAACATAAATATAGTAAAAGACAATGAAAAAGAAGACTTATCTCTTTGCCCTGATGGCAATGGCTTTGACATTGGGCAGTTGTTCTGACAACGAGAACGGTATCGGAGGCGAGACCTCCAAGTATATCACCGTTTCAACCAGTATCGGCAATATGACACGTGTTGCCACAGATGAGAAGGGTGGACAAACCTTTGAAGAGGGTGATGAAATCAGTGTATATGCCTGGACTGGCGATGCAACTGTTGCTCCAGAGACACGCGAGCGTGTGGTGAATAACGCCATCAACAAGTTGACTAACGGTTCATGGGTATCCACTCCACAAATGCTTTGGAAGAACAACCGTGACAAGCATTATTTCATCGGTGTGTATCCAACTGCAGCAATATCCGACCTTTCTGCCGGAGAATATACATTCGATGTGAACAAGCAAACAGAAAGCGACCTCTTGGTGGCAGTCAACAAAGATGGCTTATCCTATAATGTCGATGAACAGCAACCTGTTCCTCTTACCTTTACCCATGTAATGGCAAAACTTGTGGTGAACCTTACCTATAAGAACCAGTGGGGAACAGAGGGACCTACCGTAGATAAGGTAGTTGTAGGCAATGCCGCAAAAAAAGCAACCGTCAATTATCTGACCAAGGTTGTCACCCCATCTGCTGTAGCAGAAGATAAAGCAGATTTCGACATGCCGGTTTTAACTGCCAACAAGAAATATGCTTCCATCATCATCCCGCAGGATGGTGTTCAGAAGATTACCATCACCATTGGCGGCAAGGACTTCATCTACGACAACGGCACACCTTTCAAGTTTGAGAGTGGCAAGATTACCACCATCAACCTGGAGGTAGGACGTGACGTCATAAAACTTGGCGATGTAAACATCTCTGACTGGGGTTCTACAGGCGAACCTATCAAGGGTGAGGCTTACGATTAACTTTCTTAAAATTAAAACATAAAATTCAACAATATGAAAGCAATTAAAATATTAACAATGGCAGCTTTGGCAACGGCAGTTTTTGCCAGCTGCTCCAACGATGAGGATTTGGCACAGAGCAATTATCCAATGAACAATGTGGTTAGAATCATGACAAGTGTAGATGGCATGAATACCCGTGCCTCTTACGGAAACAGCACCGATAAACTTAATTCGTTTGGCTTCTGCATCAACAATGCAGGTAGTGACAAGTATACCTATGATAATATCAAGGTAACAAAGGAAGGCAACAATTGGAATCCTGCTACCCAAATGTTGTGGCAGAATTCAACTACCGCTGTTGACATTCTGGCTTATGCGCCATATCAGGAGACTACCGAAGATGCAACTGGCAAAGTTAAAGTCTTCGGAAAGACTGATTATGCCTTTTCTGTAAAAGAAGACCAAAGCAATGCTGAAGACTATTCATCCGACCTTATTGTATATAAGCAAACGGGATTCACGCCTGGTACGAATTTGAATACCAACCAGGCGGTTAATGTCGCATTCACCCATCTTCTCAGCCAGCTGAATCTCACTATCGAGTTGAGAGACCAGTTTAATCAGGATGAAAAAAAGCCTGTTACGTCAGCAACCGTAACTGATGTCAAGGTGGATGGCACCTTTATCCGCAGTAAGGTGAATTTTGCAGCAGACCCTATAAGTGTTCAATTTGACGGCATGGCATCAAAAGCCATTACTCCAGAAACTGTAGCATTCACGAAGGCTGATAAAACAACCGACCATGCCACCTTCAAATATTCTGCCATTGTGATTCCGCAGAGAGTTTACGCAGGACAATTATGTATTAAGTTCAAGGTGGATGGCACTGATTACATCTGGACTGGCACCGACAATGCGCTATTTGAATCTGGTAAAAAATATGAGTTGCATCTGTTGGTTGGTAAGGATGTAGTGCAAGGGGGCGTCATAACAGCGAGGCCGTGGGGAGAAGAAACCATTATCGAAAAAGAGACTGATTAAAGAATTGTTTGACATTTAAAATAGACAAGATATGAAGATTACAAGATATATGGGAGCATTTGCAGTTATAGCAATGCTTGCCGCTTGCTCTACAGATGACGAGCAGGGCACTAACACTGCTGCCAATGAGGTGAAGATTACTGCCAACGTTGGTGGAAACAGCATTTTTACCCGTAGTAATCCATTGGGTACAGAAGCGGAACAACAGAGTTTTAATGAGAACGATGTAATCAGTGTAACGACTGAGGGCAAAACCGTTATTTATAAGAAGACGGGCGAGGTATGGGCACCTGCGAATGCTGGTGACTATCTGGTCTGGACGGGTAATGCCCAGGCTTTCGAGGCTTGTTATCCTGAGAAGGCGGATGAAAGTACCACCAATTCTTTCTCTGTAGGTTATGTCTCAGCAGACCAATCTACAGTTGACAAAATAGAGAAGTCAGATTATATGATAAGCAGAGAAGCTATAGAAAAGGCATATATACCTTCCGACAGACAGTTGACATTGAACTTTGAACGTCAGACGGCTCGCGTCATTGTCAAAGTAAGCGGGTTTGGAGATGAGTTCAAAGATCTTAACCCTACGCTTTCTGCCGTAGAAGTTTATTCTAAGCTGAAAGTTCCTGCAGGAGAAAGTGACAGCTACGCAGCCATCAAAACTTATAAAAAAGAAGAAAGTGGCAACAATGTGTTCTATGCTTTGGTATCTCCTGGAGATGCCAATTCTACAGAGAAATTCCTCAAACTCACTGTGACATACAATGATGGTGAGGGCAAGGCAACTCAGACTACAAAACTGGATGTAACGGGAATTCCTGCTCTTGACAAAGCTATGAGCTATACCTATGATGTAAAAATAGGTAAGGACAAAGCTACAATAGGAAATGTAAGTGTTACGGATTGGGGTCCTGGCGATGACATTACTGGTGGCGATGCTGTAACAACTACAGAAAATGCTGTACTAATTATAAAAAATGCTTTGGCTGCGGGCAAAAAGAACATTGAAATCAAAAATTTGCCTGCAAATGCAGATAAGAGTGTGTTTGATGCTATAAGAGAAGCTCTAAGCAGTGCAAGTGAAGGCAGTATAGATTTAACTGTTTATGGAGTTGAGGCTTTGCCGTCTAGTGCATTTTTGAATTGTAAACCGCTGAAAGTTATTAACTTGCAAGATGTAAAGAGTATAGAGTCGGTGGCTTTTCAGGATTGTATTGGTCTTAAAACAATCTATGCTCCGAGAGTTTCATCTATAAGTGACTTTGCCTTTGCCGATTGTCCACAACTAAAATCGGTGACATTAGGTAATATTTCCGCTGCAGGTATCCGTATCTTTGATAATGTATATACTGAAGTTGTAGATTTAACTTTGTCAAAAGATCAAAAGGTTATGACAAAAAAAGATATTGAAGCGTGGCAATCTGATGAATCTAAGAATTATATAAATTCTGAGGATCATAAAAGTGTACAATTTCTTGGAAAACGTTTCCTATCCATAAAATGTGGAAGTAGAATATATAAATCAACAAATATTTAGAAATTAATAACATTAGATAAACTCCTAAGCTGGGCAGGAGTATTAGGTGCTCAGCAATTATATTTACCCGCACCTCACGGGAAACGACAAGGGTCTATATGCCACGATGACAAGTGGCGTATAGACCCTTCATCGTACCCTGATGTCTGTTTGGTGGATAATATGGCTGTATGGTGGTTTCGTGCTACCTGTTTTCATGGTTTGAAGTACCTTTGCGTTAATCGTGAGGTGCTCAAACAAAATTATATTATGAGAACAGAAATGAAAGCATCAAACGAGTGTTTGTACCCTACCGATGTATTCTTGGTTAGTTGTGGTATGGGATGCAAGCGCATCACCGTCACTGACATTGCTTATATTGAGGCAATGAAGGACAACTGTGTTATTCACATGATTGACGGCAAGTGTTATACTCAATCTTGTCCTATGGGAGACATTGAGCCAGAGTTGAATCTCATAGTTTTGGAAAGTATAATGAACTTACATCTGGATATTTTTCCATTGAAGGATCTACACAAAGCCACAAACTTACTCTTGGATCATAGTATTTCACTTTGACAGCAGCTTTAAGCTGTGCAATGTGGAAGCGTTTCTTTAGGTATAAAATAGTATGCCATTGTAAAAGTTTTTATACTTTTGCAATAGCATAGTTTAATGATACAAAATAATGATGAAACAAACTTTTATACTTCTGTTCTCCTGTTGGTGGCAAGAGTTTGCAGTCTTGAGGTGGAGTGTAATTTACTGATTTCCAGTAATATAGATGATAGAAAATCTGCATGACCTAACGAAGCGCTTCATTAAGGTCTAATGATGCGCTTCATTAACACTTAACGATGCGCATCATTAACACCTAACGATGCGCATCATTAGACCTTAATAAAGCGCATCGTTAGAGTTCGTACTTGCACTTCTTTAGAGGAAATGGAACTTAAATATATATTTGTTAATAAAAATATCAAATTCTTAAATCATTTTCATATCACAACAATTCACGAGTCTTGATTTCGAGATATTTATTAAGTACATCAACCGAAAGAGCCTCGGGCGTGGTAAGCAAAGCCAAGATGCCACGCTGCTTGAGCGAAGAAACGATGAGACGCTGCTCGTAAGCAAACTGCTCGGCAACAACATGACGATAATATTCCTCATCACTTTCGGAACGAGTGGCAAGATAGTCTTTCACTTCATGATCCTCAAAGAACACCACCAAAAGACGATGACGGCGGTTGAGCTGAAGGAGATAAGGCAACTGCCTCTCCATGCTGATGCGATTGGCAAAGTTCGTATAAAGTATCAGGAGTGAACGCTTGGTGATGTGCTGGTTGACCTCTGCCACCAAAGCTGAATAATCGGATTCGGCAAAGCGGGTCTGCTGGCGATAAAGCATTTCAAGAATATTCTGCATGTGCCCTGTACGACGGGAGGCTGGAACAAAATCCTCAAAATGGTCGCTGAACGTTACAACACCTGCCTTGTCTTCCTTTCTCATCGCAATATACGAAAGCACCAGCGAGGCATTGATGGCATAATCAAGGTAGGTCATACCCCGGAAAGCCTGTTGCATCACCCTACCCTTATCAATGATATTGAAAACCTGCTGAGAACGCTCGTCCTGATATACATTCACCATCAATCTGGAAGTGCGGGCTGTGGCTCGCCAGTTGATCAACCGGAAATCATCGCCCGAAACGTAATCCTTGATTTGTTCGAATTCCGTATGATTGCCCACCTTCCGTATTTTCTTGATACCCATTTCCGCAAGATTGTTGCTCATAGCCAACAATTCATAACGGGTAAGCATCAGATAGGAAGGATACACCTTGACATCACAAGGCTGGCACAGCGTAAACCGACGCTGCACCAAACCTATCGGTGTGGAAGCGAAAACACGGACATGCCCAAAGGAATAAACTCCACGCTCCGTAGGACGTAGCTTATACCTGATATTCTTTCCCTCTCCCATCGCCAACTTCAAACGAAAGAGAACATCTCGGCGCTGGAAAACCGGCGGAATCTCATCTATGATTTCCAACCGAACAGGAAAGGAATAGATACTCTCCACCCGGATGTTCACTTCATTGTCGTCGCCATTGGAAAATCGCTCCGATAAAGTGCGACTGGCCATCATTCCCCGCTCATGATACAACAGGAATAATTCAACAAAAACCAGAATGACAAGGGCAAGGAACATCCATCTCCCTACATCAAACAGCAGGGGGAAAACATACCCAGCCCCCGTCATCAAGACCAAGAAGGCAAGTACTATATAAAATCTCTTCGTTAAATACACCTTAAATCAATTGAATTCTTCACTCTTCGTTCTTCACTCTTCACTTACTTCGGCACCTCCACCTTATCTATCAGCCGTTGTGCCACCTTATAAGCCGTATAGCCTTCCATCTCAGCTTCTGCCGTAAGCATGAGTCGATGCTGCAAGATAGATGGTGTTACGAACTTGATGTCTTCTGGAGTGACAAAATCACGACCTTGCAAAAGAGCGTATGCCTTGCTCGCCTGCAACATGGCAACTGAGGCACGAGGGGAAGCACCCAGATAAACGGCACGTGTGGTGCGGGTCTGCTGAACGATCTGTGTGATATAACGCAGAAGGCTCTCATCAACAACGACAAGGTGCATATAAGAGCGCAACTGGAGCAATTCTTTCTTTGTCAACACAGGTTGGATATCAGTCAGTTTCACCAAATCAGTTTGATGTTCATGGCGCTTCAATATTTCCAGTTCTTCATCAGCCGTAGGATAACCCATCGTTACTTTCATGAGAAATCTGTCGAGCTGCGCTTCGGGTAAGCGATAAGTTCCTTCTTGTTCCACAGGATTCTGGGTAGCAAGGATGGTATAAAGGTCACCCATCTTGTGGGTACAGCCATCTATGCTGACCTGACGTTCTTCCATCACCTCGAAAAGAGCAGCCTGAGTCTTTGCTGGTGCACGGTTGATTTCATCTACCAATACAATATCAGCAAACACAGGACCTTCATGGAACTCAAACTCCTGATTCTTGACATTGAAAATATTTGTACCCAACACATCACTCGGCATCAAGTCGGGAGTAAACTGTACACGACTAAACTTGGCATCTACCAACCGGGCCATCAATCGCGCCAAAAGGGTTTTGGCAACTCCAGGCACACCCTCCAAGAGCACATGACCATTAGCCAAGAGGCAAGTCAAGACCAGATCCACCGCCTTGTCCTGTCCTACTATCACCTTGGATATTTCTTCACGAAGACACTCTATCTTTTCTGAAAAAAGAGTCAAATCCAATCTTTGTTCTTCCATTGTTTCCTATGATTTTAAATAAAAGACTTACTTTTCTTATCCTACGCTAACCATTCTTAGCGTGCCTAACTATAGTATCCATTGCATCTATCAAACTCCGCATTTCTTCAACTGAGATATTGCCCTCCGAATGTAGGACCAAGCGAATTTGTCGAATCACCTTCTTCAATCTATCGCTGTTCATACCAGTTTTCTCGGCAAGGAGCAGATATTCACGGTCATCAGTATTCACATCAGATATGTCCACACCAGCCGTTTTTCTCAATTCCTCTGCGAAGAGTTTAAACTTTTTCCTGACCAAATCCACATGATCCTTACGTTGATAGTAGAGTGTTCCAATGAGTTGGATAAACTCCAAAGACCGATTGGCAGGCTTCGACAGGATAGGGATGACCCGTTGCCTACGACGAGCGGTAAATATCATAAAGAGAACGACACCCAACAGCGCAAGATAAAGAGCCCATCGCAATGGTGGGCGCTTGATGAACTCCCGGAATGGAGATTGCTCCGCCACAAGCATGGCATCGGTCTTGACATACGCCTCCGTTCTATACACTGGCAAATCCGCCAGATAAGACATCAATCGGAATATATAGACAAATGTGTTGCCTTCCAACATTCCATAGTTGGTGAAAAGCAATGGCGAAGAGACGAAAATGACCTCACCCTTTCCATACGGAACAGACACCGCCGTAGGTACTTTCTTGATGGCGAAAGTATCGATTCGTTCTATCCTTTCTTTTTCATCCACAATAGTGTCAAAGCCAGTAAAATCTCCGACATACAAAGAGTCTTGTCTGTAATCATACCCTGCCGTTGACAAAGTATAAGCCAGTCTTTTCACCTTTGGAACAGAATCCACGAAAAGGGTTCCACCTACCATATTGTAGAACATTCTATAAGACTGAGCTGCATACATCGTCTCCCGGTTATTCCAATAAATGGTATCGTACATATCATTGTCATGCGCTTTGAGACCGGCTAAGATGCCACGCAACGAAAAGTACGTTCCGTCTTCTATTCTCACATTGAAGGTACGTTCCAATTCATCCACCACTACCGTATCGGCATTCCGACCATCATCAAAACTACTTGAAGCAACCACCATGACCTTGCCTCCACGGCGAGCGATATTGCAGAGATACTTGACATCCAACTGTTTCAAATTTTGCTGATCCACGACCATCAACACGGAGATTTTCTCCTTGGCATGCTCCTGATCAAGTTGGAAAAACGTCTTTTTCGTCACATGATAACCATTGGGCAAAGATTGGGTCAAGACACTGTCAAAGACAAAACAGCCCAAAGGTTGCTTATCTACATGGCTAAAGGTAGGAGACCATACGAACTTCTTGGGCAGATTGACTTGCAAAAGACAGAACAGCACAAAGAGGACTAACATGACAAAAAGGAAATTACGACTACTTTTCATCACGACCTCCTTCCTTCTTGAAAGTTCCTACATTTTGTTCGGCAGAACCATCTCTATCTGAGTTCTTTACAAAGTTATCCACACTTGCCTGCAGATTGTGCATATCTCGAATCATGTCCTTGTCAGCACCAAAGCCACCATAGCGAATTCGCACAAACAGACTGGTCATTCTCTTGAAGTCGGCCTGTCGGAACTCAAACGTATATTGAGTAGGAGTCTTGAAAGGTTGCCACTCTATTTGGTGATAGTCACTCAAAGACTTCAATGTCTGAAGATACATCAATCGCAATGCCTCACGGAAATTCTCATTCTCCAATGCTTTTTTTATTTCACTTGGGAAATCAATGCCATATATCGTATCTTCCGTAACCTCGTATTCCATCGGTTTCCTTCGTCCTGAACGAGCGAACAGCTCAGGATGCTTCCACAAGAGGAACGCCAAGACTGCTCCCAATGCCGCCAATCCGATACATATCCATAAAGTGTCATGATGGTCCTGATAGAAATTGCTGCCAAAGATATTCTCGAAAAATTCGTTCAGCCTTTTCGCTATCCAGTCCATCAAGCTATCTTGGGAAGGCACTAACTCTCGACCATAAGCGTAATCGTCATCCCGCCGCCAAACTTGCAGTCGGGCGGTATCAATAACCAAGGTGTCGGAAGGATTGGAAAACATATCTCTCTACAACAAATATAAATAATGTATAAAATGATTAGACTTTGAATAGATCGTCATCATCCTGACTCTTGTCTGCCATTTCCTCAAAATCGTCAATACCTTGACCAACAGACATATCATCAAGTTTCTCAGCGGCATGACTATAGAGATAACCCGTACTGATAAAAAACAAGTTGTAAATCAAATAAGAGCCTATCCACATGACAACGCCAAAGATATATTGGAGAATAACAAAGGCAACACTACCAACAAATGTTTCCTCACCTGCATAAGCCTGCACGAATAGCGTCTTGACAAAGACACACACCTCCCAAGGCATGACAAAGACAAAAGAAACGACATTCGACAACAGGCTCAAGACAAATCCCAAGCCAAAGATTCCTCCCCATGTGCTCCATCCCAAGCGAAAGCCACGAACATAAGCCCGCCATACAGAGATATCCTCAAATATATAGGTAGGTGTAACCAATATCAAAGGTACACCAAAAGCAACGACCGCCGCTACTGCCAAGAAGCAAAAGATGGCTGTCATCGCTCCAGAATTTATCGCTACCCCTAAAGCTATCACGGTAAAAAAGACTGCCAAGAACGCGATGCCTATCAGAGAACCAACCAGTCCGCATTTGAACAAACGCCAAGCATTTCGGCGGAAAGAAGGTTTCAACTCCTGGAAAGTAACACCTTGCAAGCCATCGTCATGAGCATTATAAAACTGCATCATAGAAAACACAACCGTTCCTATCCAAATATAAGCTGCCAAAGAAGTTGGCAACAAGAGGGCGTAAGAAAAGAGCATACTGTAACTGAGTTCATCATCAAACATGGAATTACCAGAACTAACATCCACCATATTTTGCATCAAACTGTTCAGCGACAAGGCTCCTACGAATGCCAACGGCAAGATACCATACAAAGCATAACGAAGCAGTATTTTCCAATTCTGCTTGACAAACTCGAAAGTGACATTAAACTTCTCTCCGAAATCCCTCTCTTTGTAAAATACGATTTTATCCATAAGCTATCTTTATTAAATAATTCAAAACTGACTGGTTCTTAATGAATGAAGTTGTAATCTAAAGGACATTCTTTTCTGCCTATCAACTTACTTTTTCTTCTGCCGATGTCTGATCTGGGGTAAAACCACAAAATAACCTATGACAAAGACGAAAGAGACGATGATAATCGACAAGCGAAAATAATTAGAAATTTCCGTATGTCGTGTTACAAATCCTTCGATAAAACCAGCGAATATAAATATAGGTACAGTACCGACAATAATCTTCATTCCCCTTTTCGCACCATGACGAAAAGATACGATACGCGAATACGTGCCAGGTAACAGCCAGCTGTTACCCATCGCCAACCCTGCCGCTCCTGCAATAATCAATGCAGAAATCTCAAGTGTTCCATGAAGGAAAACGGCAAGAAAAGATTCATACAAGAGACCATGCTGGGCGAAGAATGTCTCAAAGCATCCCAACATCACACTGTTTTGGAATATCAGAAAACCCGTGGCGATACTGGTAAATATACCAGAAACAAATTCCAGGAATGACACACTAATGTTATTGAGGGTAATGCCCAAGAACATATTCAGTTCATCTCCACCATCATAAACCGCCATCGGTTTTCCATCCTTGATATTCTGCAATGTCATATCCACATAATAATCTCCCAATATAATACGACAAAAGTCGGTATCAAAGCATTGGGATACCACACCGATGAATACACTGATGAAGAATATGCAGAAAGAAGCCAAAAGTAACTTTCGAGCCTCAAACATCGTCAAAGGAACTTCCTGCGTCCAAAACGTAATCAGGCGAGACCACTTCTCCCGTTTGTTACGATAAATGGAATTATGAAGGCTTGAAGCCAGATTGTTGAGATAAAGGGTAATACGAGAATTAGGGTAATGTGTTTGCGCAAAAGCCAAGTCAGATGTAAGGTCGGTATAAGTATCGGCCAAAACATCCGGCGTTTGGGAAGCGGCATCGTCAATAATGATCTCTGCACGTTGCCATTTATCTATGTTATTTCTTATAAAGGCAAATTCTTTCACAATTCTTTTATTATAAGGGAAAATTCGGTTACGATTATTTTATTTTTCCTAAAAATTGATGCAAATTTAAGTAATTATTCTTATATTTGCAAACAATTTAAGCATTATCTTCTTAAAACAATAGAAAAATGACAAATTCAAACATCATAACCAATCAATTTGTAAGAATCAACCAAACACCAGCGAGTATCGGTGAACGAGTGTTGGCTCGCATCCTTGACACCATATTCATATCTTTTGGATTCACTGGTGTCTATTTTTTGTTTGATGGGCTTATGGGGAGCATGGACGAAACACGTTGGCTCATGTTCTTATTCTTTATGCTTGTCATATTTATCTGGATGTATGATTTCTGGTGGGAAACATTAAACAACGGACAGACTCCGGGGAAATATATCATGAAGTTAAGAGTCATCAACAAGAATGGGTCACGACCAACCATGGGTTCTTTTTTCATGAGATGGCTTCTCAGCACAATAGACGTAGGATGTGGGGGTATTGGCATGCTCTTCATCATACTCACCAAAAATTCACAACGATTAGGAGACTTGGCAGCAGGAACAATGGTCATCAAACTTACCGACATCCGAAAGATACACATCTCCCTGGACGAATTCTATTATGCCAAGAAAGATTACCATCCTGTATATGAGGAAGCCAAGAATCTCTCACAAGCACAAGTCGCCGTCATAGAGAAAGCCCTGTATTCCTCCAATGGCAACCATGAAAACCAAATAGAGACCTTGGCAGATAAAGTTGCGAAGTTCCTCAAGGTGCAGCCCAAAGAAAATAGCAAGGAAAAATTCCTTGCTACCATTCTTTATGACTATAATTATTATCTCATGGAATTAATCTAAACTACCCATGCAGGAGCACGGCACCCTCCTGCTTCTTGCCATCCATCAGAATTTTCATCGGATGCTCGAAGCAAACATGGCGCACATACTGCGTTTCCTCTACCGCCGGCATCGCATCCAATATCTCCTTATTGACGAATCCTCCTTCTTCTGTGTTTGTATCTACCGTAAAGTAACCTACCCCGAAAGAGGTAAGATTCTGGAAGAAATGGGTGCCCTGACTTGGGTCGATATTATAGTTCTTCAACGCTACTTCTACGATGACACGGGCGGCACTGATATGCGGCCACTTGACCGGAACGCCTAAATAATGATCGCTTGAACCCCAGCGGCCAGGTCCTATCAAGACGTAATTCTTTCCTTCGGCAAGGAACTTGCGGTTGATTCGTTCTATATCATCAGCCACATAGAAATTGTTCATCGCAGAGAACTGATCATCATATTTAACATAGACTACATCTGTGACGTCCTCACTGATTCCATGTCCCAATGAATTGTGGGAACGGAGCAGACAATCTGCATCTGGTATCGCCTTCACATCCTCATCAAGCATCTCCTTAGCATCCACTATCGGACGAATCTGGAGAAGATAGAACTCACAGGTTTTATCATCATTGATATTGCATGCAAACTCGATTTCCACAGGACGGCGCATCGCCTCGGATCCAGATTTCATCGACATCTGCATCAGCTCCGGCAGTGGTACCACGCCATGCTGGAGTACACTGGCAAAGGTAATCAGCTTTCTTCCCGTTTCATACACGCCATCATTGATGACCTGATCGTATGGGTCGAAAGTAGAGGCGATATAGGTAAGACTCTGGTCTTCTACCGCATCCTTCACACGGAGCTTGAGGATATTGAAGCCATCATCCACCTTGAAATCCTCACCCACATGTTTCATGTCGAGAGCATAGAACTGGGTTTGGGTATCACGCAAAGCCATCTCCATCTCTGAAGTCTGTAACACTTGGGTTGGATGATAAGGGCAAACTCTCAAGGTTTGTCCACCATCAACGATATATTTCCCCAATCCAAGAGCCAGACTGGCAATACCTTCCTCCGCCGTTTCGTCGCCAATCGGATAATAATTGAGGGAGCGTAGCACACCACTCATCGTCGGATAAAACCGGTCGCCATAATTCTTACCCACTACCTGTTGCAGAATAACAGCCATCTTCTCCTGATCAATCACATTGCTGGTAGCTGTCATATACGCCTTCGAATCACGATAGAAAACAGAAGCATATACTCCCTTTATCGCACAAGCCAACATCTGGAGCATCTGATACTTATCCTCCAGATATGGAATCATATAGGTGGAATAAATTCCTGCGAAAGGCTGATAGTGAGCATCCTCAAGAAGCGAACTTGAACGGATGGCTATAGGACTCTTCGTTGCCTCAAAGAAAGTGAAAAAATCAGCAATCAGGGAATCCGGTAACTGAGCATGAAGGAAATGCTTCAATATCTCATCATCACTTGCATCACTTAAAGCTATCGGATAGAGATTATTGCTCATCATAAACTCATCAAAAATATCAGTACAAAGCACGACTGTTTTTGGAATCTGAACAGTGGCATTCTCATACTGATTGAACTCCGGATGGCGCTTGATGATATTGTCGAGGAAAGCCAGTCCTCTACCCTTTCCACCCAAGGAGCCTTCACCAATACGGGCAAAGTGGGCATACTTATCGAACTTCATTCTATCAAAGACTGCCACGACTCCAAGATTTTTCATATGACGATATTGCACAATGGCATCAAAGATAATCTGACGGTGGGCATCCACATCTTGAAGTTTTTGCCAGGTGACATGCTTCAAGAAAGCAGATACAGGGAAGATGGCTCGGGCGCACAACCAACGGCTCATGTGATTACGACTGATGTGATAAAGCATCGAGTCGTTAGGAATATTGAAAATATTATCCTGCAGTTCCTTTAAACTGCGGATACGCATGATCTCCTCATGAGTTTTCGGATCTCTGAAAATGAAATCTCCAAAGCCCATGTGTTCCTCCATCAAACGACGCAAATCTACACTCATCTTCTTGGAGTTCTTATCTACAAAACGAAAACCTTCAGCCTCTGCCTTTGCTCGATTTTCACTCTCAGAACTCTCGAGGATAAGGGGCACAAAGGAATCATTCTTTCGGATATAACGGAAAAGCTGCAAACCCGCATCTGGACATTTTTCGCGACCAAAAGTATCCGTTGCATGCTTTGGTTGCACATCCTCATCCACAACATTACCAAAAGCTTTGGCTGCACTCTTTAAAGGAAAACGAGCATCACTAATGACACCAAGGGTATTATCAGAATACTTGTCATATAGTTTTTTTGCCTCTTCATATGTACGTGCCAATACCACTTTCGGACGACCACGCATACGCATGGTAGCTGCATGACGGTTCAGCGCTTCTTTGGAGAAGTTCTTACTCTGTTCAAGAATATAATTATAAAGATTTGGCAGAATAGAACTATAGAAACGTATAGAATCTTCTACCAAAAGTATCATCTGGACACCTGCCTCCTGAATATCATGCTCCAAATTCATCTTATCCTCTATCAACTTAATAATAGAAAGGATCAAGTTGGTATTACCCAACCAACAGAATACATAATCGAAGATGCTCAAATCCTCATTCTGCATACGCTTGGTAATACCATGAGAGAATGGAGTCAACACAACACAGTGAATATTAGGAAACTTACCTTTGATATCGCGGGCAACATCGAAAGCATCATTATCAGCATTACCTGGCATACAAATCACCAGATCTACAATTGTAGAACGCAAGACTCCAGCTGCCTCTTCTGTGGTAGAAACTTGGGTAAAAGTTGGCGGATAACGTAATCCTAACTCCATATACTCATTGTATATCTTTTCTTCAATACGCCCATCGTCCTCTAACATGAAGGCATCATAAGGGTTAGCTACAATAAGTACATTGTATATGCGACGCATCATCAGATTAACAAATGATACATCCTTTAAATAGAATTTATTCCACTCTTGAGGTACATTATTCTCCATAATTGTAAGATTTAGCAATGCAAAGATACTGTTTTTCTTATATTTACTTGCATTTTTCAACATATTTTTTTAAATTTGCAGCATTATAATAGAATTTACTGATATATTACGCTGTAAAATCAATAGATAAACCCATAAACTATGTTTAGATTTAAAGAAGCATTTCTTGCTAAATATAAAGGAAAAGCGATAGCAGACATTAAAGAGGGAGGAAAAATCCTCCTGAAAATCTTGCCGTGCTTTTTCACTATATTCAGCATGCCGTGTATGGCGCAAAAGCAGCATGGAAAAGCATCCTATTATTCAAAAAAAACAACGGGAGCCAGAACTGCCAGTGGACAGAAACTTCACCACGACAGTTTGACGTGCGCCCATAGATTCTATCCATTTGGTACCAAGCTGAAAGTAACAAATCTCAGTAATAAAAAAACAGTTATAGTGAAGGTTACAGACAGAGGCCCCTATGGTAGAGGACGAATTATTGATCTCTCGTGGGGTGCTGCTAAAGCTATAGGTATGTTATCACAAGGTGTAGCTACTGTAAAAGTAGAAATGATAGACAAGCCTATTCCTTATCGCCCAGAAGATCCAAAATTACCTCATATCGACTTTGAAGTAGCAGAATCAGACTATGATTTTCCGCAGAAATGGAATCACAAAGAAAAACATGAGAGTAAGCCACACCAACATGGAACAGAATCAGGCAAAAAAGAACATTTAAACAAACATCAAAAGGATATTAAAGAAGAACAACAAGAGCATAAAAACAAAACCGGGAACTTTGCTGAGCAAAAACATAATTCAGAACATAAACATAATACAGAACACTATCAAAGCAAAGAAGGAAATAAGACAAAAAGGAAATAGAATAAACAAAGATAAAGAATAATTTGAGATTATCATTTTCAAAATAAAAGCAAAAAAGCCTCAGTAAGAAAACTTCAAGATCTTACTGAGGCTTTAAAATATTCTAAATACCATTCTCATAAATAAATAAGAGAAAATGAATGTCTTAAAAAACTAAGAAAACACTAACACTACTTAGTCGTAGGTATATTAAATTCATTCACCTTAGAAATTGCTTTATCTCCATGAATTACAGATACACAAAATCGAGCTATACCAGGCTTTAAACGTGAGTCTGCCTTTACCATTGCAGTATAACGAATACCTTTACCGGCATCTATTTTTTCCACATGTATATTTGGAGATATGTAGATATGCTTATTTCCTGTGGTTTCGACAACTGTAGGAACTACATCATAGACAGGACGATTTCCACGATTGAAGACTTCAAATATAACTTTGCAAGTTTCATTCCTATTCAGCGCGTTATCTTGATTATCATCCACAAAACGAGCATTGACGATTTCCAATAAAGGACAATAAGATAAACCAGCAGTATTAATTTCATCAACTGTGCTGCTTGAACTTGGATAAGAAGTTATAGGCTGTTGAGCACTATATGAACCTGTATAGTCTGAACCCGTAAAATCATATAATCTATCATCTCCACTATTGGTGGAATCAAAACCACTGTTAGTGTTAGGATTATATAAATAGGTATCATCAGCATTATGCGAAGACCTGTCATATCCTTGGTTTCTTTGATAATCTGCATCTTGTCTTTGACGGATACGCTCCCGTCTTTGTTGAATACGCTCCTCTTGTTGCTGATCAGCCTGATTACCTATAGCAGCACCTACAGCAGCACCACCAGCCATACCAATGATTGTACCAATATCAGAGCCACGAGGGCCACCAGCTATTCCACCAATAGCAGAACCTAAAATAGAACCAAACGATCCACCAACATATGCGCCACTACCAGTATAAGTTCCACAACTACTAAGAAGTAACGCAGAACTAAATAATAAAATCAAAGGCTTTTTCATATCTAAATAAAATTAAATCCCACATTTGTGAACATACTATATATTCATTTGATGGTGCAAAAATAAGAAATAAAAAGCAAAGTCTAACAACAAAATCCCTAAAAATATAGGGAAAATCCCTAAAAAACAAAAAAGCGCTTTCATCAAAAAGATGAAAGCGCTCATATTGAGATATTGAAATTATTCAGCCTTTGGAGCTTCCTCAGCTACAGTCTCAGCAGCTGCATTCTCAGCAACTGGAGCATCCTCAGCCTTAGCCTTGCGGCTACGACGAGTCTTCTTAGCTGCTGCCTTAGGAGTCTTAGCCATGTTCTCATCAAAGTCAACAAGCTCGATGAATGCGATTTCAGCAGCATCACCTTGACGAGTACCCAACTTGATAATACGTGTATAACCACCAGGACGATTAGCTACCTTCTCTGCAACCTCACCAAAGAGAGCCTTAACAGCATACTTGTTCTGAAGATAACGGAAAACAACACGACGTGAAGTTGTAGTATCATTCTTTGAACGAGTAATTAATGGCTCAACATACTTCTTAAGAGCCTTTGCCTTTGCAAGAGTCGTAGTGATTCTTTTGTGCTCACTCAAGATAAGAGATGTTGCCATGTTAGCCAACATCGCATTACGATGAGAAGCAGTACGACCTAAATGGTTGAATTTTTTATTATGTCTCATTTTAATTTAAATCATTTAAGACAAGAGATTAACCCTCCTTGTCTAATTTATACTTTGAAATATCAGTTCCAAAAGAAAGATTCAGACTCTCGAGCAAATCATCAAGCTCTGAAAGCGATTTCTTACCAAAATTGCGGAACTTCAAGAGATCAGTCTTATTATACTGAACCAAATCACCTAAGGTCTCTACATCAGCTGCCTTCAGACAGTTGAGTGCACGAACACTAAGATTCATATCTACGAGACGAGTCTTAAGCAACTGGCGCATGTGAAGAACTTCTTCATCAAACTCCTGATTACTCTCTTGGTCTGGACTTTCAAGAGTAATTTTCTCATCAGAGAAGAGCATAAAATGATAAATAAGAATCTTCGCAGCCTCTTTCAATGCATCCTTTGGACTAATGGAACCATCTGTTGTAACTTCAAGAGTCAGCTTGTCATAATCAGTTTTCTGTTCAACACGATATGGCTCAACTGCATACTTTACATTACGAATAGGGGTGTAGATGGAATCGATTGGGAGAACGTTGACGTCAGTGCAGAATTGACGATTCTCATCAGCAGGAACGTAACCACGACCCTTGTTAATAGTAAGATCAATCTGCATCGAAGCTTTGGCATCTAAATGACAAATCACCAAATCAGGGTTTAACACTTCAAATCCAGTCAGATACTTACCAATATCACCTGCCTTGAATTCTGTAGAATTCTCAACGGTGATACTAACTTTCTCATTCTCGAATTCTTCTACTACTTGCTTGAATCGAACTTGCTTGAGATTCAAGATAATGTTGGTAACATCTTCCTTTACACCAGGAACTGAAGAAAATTCATGCTCAACACCACTAATACGGATAGTATTGATTGCATAACCCTCCAGCGATGAAAGGAGAATGCGGCGTAAGGCGTTACCGATGGTAACTCCAAAGCCAGGCTCTAAAGGACGGAATTCAAACTTTCCGAACTTATCATCAGCCTCCAGCATTACTACTTTATCAGGTTTTTGAAATGCTAATATCGCCATTAATTTAATGATTTATTTAGAGTACAACTCAACGATTAACTGCTCCTTAATGTTCTCAGGGATATCGGCACGCTCTGGCTTGTGCAAGAATTTACCGCTCTTAGAATTGTCATCCCATTCGATCCATGGATATTTGCTATGATTGAAACCAGCAAGTGCTGCCTCTACAACTTCGAGAGATTTAGACTTCTCACGAACACCGACAACCATACCTGGCTTAACAGCAAAAGAAGGAATGTTAACTACCTTGCCATCAACAACGATGTGCTTGTGACCAACCAACTGACGAGCTGCAGCACGAGTTGGAGCGATACCCAAACGGAAAACAACGTTATCAAGACGGCTTTCAAGATTCTGAAGGAGAACCTCACCGGTAATACCATCAGCCTTAGCTGCCTTTTCGAACATATTACGGAACTGACGCTCTAATACACCATAAGTGTATTTAGCTTTCTGCTTCTCTGCCAACATGACACCATACTCAGACATTTTTCTGCGACGGTTATTGCCATGCTGTCCAGGAGGGAAGTTTCTCTTGGACAAAACTTTGTCTGCGCCGAAGATTGGTTCACCAAAACGGCGTGCAATTTTAGATTTCGGACCTATATATCTAGCCATAATATAAAAAAAATGCTATAATTATTTGTATCTTAAATACTATATAAAGCGTTATACACGACGACGCTTAGGAGGACGACAACCATTATGTGGTAATGGAGTTACGTCAACAATCTCTGTAACCTCGATACCTGCACCATGAATAGCACGGATAGCAGACTCACGACCATTACCTGGACCTTTAACGTATGCCTTAACCTTGCGAAGACCAAGATCAAAAGCTACCTTAGCGCAATCCTCAGCTGCCATCTGAGCTGCATAAGGAGTATTCTTCTTAGAACCACGGAAACCCATCTTACCAGCAGAAGACCAAGAGATAATTTGACCTTCATTATTAGCAAGAGATACAATAATGTTATTGAATGAGCTATGTACGTGAAGCTGACCAATAGCGTCAACGCGTACGTTTCTCTTCTTAGATGTTGCTTTTTGCTTTGCCATAATTAATTTCCTCCTTAGAATTACTTAGTAGCCTTCTTCTTATTAGCAACAGTCTTCTTCTTACCCTTGCGAGTACGAGCATTATTCTTTGTGCTCTGACCACGAACAGGAAGACCATTACGATGTCTAACTCCACGATAACAACCAATATCCATCAGTCGCTTGATGTTCATCTGGATCTCAGAACGGAGATCACCTTCAACTTTGAACTCAGCGCCGATAATTTCACGGATCTTGGCTGCCTGATCGTCAGACCATTCGCTGACTTTCAAGTCACGGTTTACACCTGCCTTATCCAATATCTTTGCTGAACTACTTCGACCAATACCATAGATATAGGTCAATGCGATTTCGCCACGCTTATTCTGGGGCAAATCTACTCCAACAATTCTTATTGCCATTGTTTAATAAAAAATTAAAAAATTAATACCTTTCGTTAAAAGCGGTGCAAAAGTACGACTTTTTTTTCAAATAGCCATGCTTTTACAAAACTTTAACATTAACCCTGACGTAATTTCATCTTAGGGTTCTTCTTGTTGATAACGAACAGACGACCTTTACGACGAACAATCTTACAGTCTGCTGAACGCTTCTTTAATGATGCTCTTGTCTTCATAACCTTATATATAAATATTATTTATATCTAAAAACAATTCTACCCTTTGTAAGGTCATAAGGGCTCATTTCTACCTTAACCTTATCACCAGGCAAAATTTTGATGTAATGCATTCTCATCTTACCAGAGATATGAGCTGTAATATCAACACCATTCTCTAATTCTACCCGGAACATAGCGTTAGATAACGACTCTACAATTGTTCCGTCTTGTTCAATAGCGGCTTGTTTTGCCATAATTAAAATTTTTGTCCTTCTAAATGTTCAACTTCTACGAATGAAGATAAAATTTCAGCTTTACCTTTTCGAACAACAATCGTATGCTCAAAATGAGCAGCAGGTTTGTGATCCAAAGTAACAATACTCCATTTATCAGCAAGCATACCTATCTTACGATTTCCCATAGTAACCATTGGTTCTATGGCTAAACACATGCCGGATTTTAGCAAAATACCATTTCCTTTACTCCCATAATTAGGAACAGAGGGGTCTTCGTGCATCTCTTTACCAATTCCGTGCCCTGTAAGTTCTCGTACGATACCATACCCGAATGATTGGCAGTAATCTTGTATCGCAAAACCAATGTCACCAATGTGATTTCCAGCTACGGCTTGTTCAATTCCTAAAAATAATGATTTTTTAGTAACTTCAAGCAATTTACGTTTTTGTTCGGAAATATCACCGACCGCAAATGTATAACAGCTATCACCATTATATCCATCAAGTAATGTTCCGCAATCAATAGAAATTATATCTCCATCATCAAGAACATCATTGTCTGAAGGAATACCATGTACTACAACATCATTAATAGATGTACAAATACTAGCAGGAAAAGACTCTCCATATGGATTAGGAAAATTTTTAAACGTTGGAATAGCACCATGATCACGGATAAATTCCTCTGCTATCCTATCCAAATGAAGAGTCGTCACACCTGGTTTTATATGTTTACCTAATTCAGCAAGAGTCAGACCAACGAGTTGGTTTGCCTTACGCATTAGATTAATTTCATCCTCTGTCTTCAGAAATATCTTCATTTCAAAAGAAAAAGATTAATATGCAGCAACACCACCTTGGCGGGTATGGCCCGAATTTAAAAGACCATCATAGTGGCGCATAAGCAAGTGACTCTCGATCTGCTGTAAGGTATCTATAACTACACCCACTAAAATCAACAGAGAGGTTCCTCCAAAGAATTGAGAGAAAGCCTGCTGAACATCGAGAAGTCCTGCAAGTGCAGGCATAATCGCAATAAATGCTATAAATAATGAACCTGGTAAAGTAATACGAGACATTACGGTATCAATGTACTCAGCAGTATCCTTTCCTGGTTTAACACCTGGAATGAAACCATTGTTACGCTTCATATCCTCAGCCATCTGAGTTGGGTTCAATGTAATAGCAGTATAGAAATATGTAAATGCAATAACCAAGATTACATAAACAACATTATACAACAAACTGCGGTTATCCATCAACTGCTGAACAACGCTGGAAGCATTTTCAGACTGATAGCGAACTATCGCCAATGGAATGAACATTAAAGCCTGAGCAAAGATGATAGGCATTACGTTGGCTGCAAAAAGTTTCAAAGGGATGTACTGACGAGCACCACCATATTGCTTATTGCCGACCAGACGCTTAGCATACTGAACAGGTATTTTACGAGTACCTTGCACCAAAAGAATAGAAGCACAAACTACAGCATAAAGGATCAAAATCTCAACGATAAACATAATAAGACCACCACCAGAAATTGCCTGCAAACGAGAAGTAACCTCCTGAACGAATGCCTGTGGCAAACGGGCGATAATACCAATCATAATAATCAGAGAAATACCATTACCAACACCTTTATCAGTAATACGTTCACCTAACCAAAGGATAAACATACTTCCTGCTGCAAGAATAATAGTAGCCGGAATCATGAAGACCGTCCAACTGATACCAGTTGCCAAAGCATTAGCTGCTTGCATCTTCAAGTTCAAAAGGTAACTAGGAGCCTGAAAGACCAAAATGGCTACAGTCAGGACTCTAGTGTACCATTGTATTTTTTTGCGGCCACTTTCACCTTCACGCTGCATCTTCTGGAAATAAGGTACAGCGACAGCGAGAAGCTGCATAACAATTGAAGCTGAGATATAAGGCATAATTCCTAATGCAAATATAGACGCATTGGAAAATGCACCACCAGAGAACATGTCCAAAAGCGACATAAGACCGCCTGAGGTCTGCGACTGAAGTTTTTCCAACATGCTCGGATTGATACCAGGAAGTACAACAAACGAGCCAAAACGGTAAATAGCCGTAAACAGAAGAGTAATGAGGAGTCTCTGACGGAGGTCCTCAATCTTCCAACAGTTCTTTAGTGTCTCAATAAACTTTTTCATTTACTTAGATTATAGTTGCGTTACCACCTACTGCCTTGATTGCTTCTTCGGCAGTCTTTGAGAAAGCATTAGCTTCAACTTCCAATTTTGCTTTAAGTTCACCATTGCCGAGAACCTTAACGAGAGCCTTACCATTAGTAAGACCAGCCTCTTTAAGTTCAGCAATACCAATCTTAGTAAGGTTCTTTGCCTCAGCAAGAGCCTGAAGAGTAGAAAGGTTTACAGCAAAATACTCCTTATGGTTGATATTCTTGAAACCAGCCTTTGGAACACGACGCTGCAATGGCATCTGACCACCTTCGAAACCAATCTTTCTCTTATAACCAGAACGAGCCTTGGCACCCTTGTGACCACGGGTAGAAGTACCACCGAGTCCAGAACCTGGACCACGACCAATACGACGACGTGAGTGGGTAGAACCTTCAGCAGGTTTTAAATTATTTAATTTCATAATCGTTCCTAATTTAAAAGATTAATTAATCTACTACATTAACGAGGTGATGAACCTTACGGATCATACCACGGTTGCTAGGAGTATCCTCTACCTCAACAACCTGAAAAATCTTGTGGAGACCCAGACAAGCGAGTGTACGCTTCTGATCTACCGGAGCACCGATTTTACTCTTAATCTGCTTGACTTTAATTGTTGCCATATTCGATAAATCCTAATTAACCGTTAAATACTTTATCCATACTGATACCACGCTCACCTGCAACAGTGTATGCATCACGCATCTGAGCAAGAGCAGCGATAGTAGCCTTTACAAGGTTGTGAGCGTTAGAAGAACCCTTTGACTTAGCAATTACGTCCTTAACACCAACACTCTCAAGTACAGCACGCATAGCACCACCGGCCTTCAAACCGGTACCGGCAGCAGCTGGCTTAAGAAGAACCTTAGCACCACCAAAAGCTACCTCAACCTCATGAGGAACAGTACCCTTTAAAACTGGAACTTTTACCAAATTCTTCTTGGCAGCCTCAGTACCCTTAGCGATAGCAGCAGTAACTTCGCCGGCCTTACCAAGACCATAACCGATAACGCCATTACCGTCACCAACAACGACGATAGCAGCGAATGTGAAAGTACGACCACCTTTAGTAACCTTAGTTACACGGTTGATAGCAACCAAGCGATCCTTAAGTTCTACATCATTATTAACTTTTACTTTATTCATTGCCATAATCGTTTAAAATTTAAGACCACCCTTACGAGCACCATCAGCCAACTCCTTAACACGACCATGGTAAAGATAACCATTACGGTCGAAAACTACTGACTCTACACCAGCAGCCTTTGCCTTTTCAGCAACGAGCTCGCCTACTTTAGCAGCCTGCTCCTGCTTAGGCATCTTCTCCAAACCAAGTGAAGAAGCAGAAGCAAGTGTGGTACCTGTCAAATCATTAATAACCTGAGCGTAAATCTGCTTGTTAGAGCGGAAAACACTAAGACGTGGACGCTCAGCTGTTCCATTAACATTCTTACGAATACGGAACTTTATCTTAATTCGTCTTTCTACTTTCTTTGTTGTCATAATCGTAAATAATTAAAATTACTTAGCTGAAGCACTCTTACCAGACTTTCTGCGAATAACTTCACCCTTGAACAAGATACCCTTACCCTTGTAAGGCTCAGGCTTACGGAAAGAACGAATTTTTGCACAAACGAGTCCTAACAACTGCTTGTCACAAGACTCCAATGTAATGATTGGGTTCTGATTTCTTTCAGACTTAGTCTCAACCTTAATCTCCTTAGGTAACTGAATGAAGATAGGGTGTGTATAACCTAAAGCAAATTCGATGAGATTACCCTGGTTTGAAACACGGTAACCAACACCAACCAACTCCATAGTCTTAGAATAACCAGCGCTAACACCAACAACCATGTTGTTAACGAGAGAACGGTACAAACCATGGAAAGCCTGCTTCTGCTTAGAATTAACAGGACTATTTTCATCAATCTCAAATACAATGTGACCATCTGCAACATTCATCTTGATAGATGGATCAATCCACTGAGAAAGTTCACCCTTAGGGCCTTTTACAGACACTACATTAGAATTAGCATCAAAATTAACGGTAACACCTGCAGGGATACTAATTGGCAATTTTCCTATTCTTGACATATTCAATCCTCCAATTAATAAATATAGCAAAGAACCTCACCACCGATCTTAAGATCAGCAGCCTCTTTGTCTGTCATTACACCTTTGGATGTAGATAAGATAGCAATACCTAATCCGTTAATAACTCTTGGCATGTCCTTGTAACCAGTATACTTACGCAAACCTGGAGTAGAAACACGCTTCAAACACTTGATAGCGTTTTGCTTGGTAGTTGGATTGTACTTCAAAGCAACTTTGATAGTACCCTGAGGACCATCCTCTACAAACTTGTAGTTAAGGATGTAACCTTTCTCGAAGAGGATCTTAGTGATCTCTTTCTTCAAGTTAGACGCAGGAACTTCAACAACACGGTGATGAGCCATGATTGCATTTCTGAGTCTTGTCAGATAATCTGCTATTGGATCTGTCATAAAAATAAAATGTTTAATTAATCGGGACGACCCCGACAATATTAAATAAAATAAATCTTTCTAACCTAAAAGGGGATTACCAGCTAGCCTTCTTAACGCCTGGAATCAAACCTGCTGAAGCCATCTCACGGAACTGGATACGAGAAAGACCGAACTGGCGGATATAACCCTTTGGACGACCAGTGATCTTGCAACGATTGTGAAGACGGATAGGGTTTGCATTCTTTGGAATAGCCTGAAGCTTACGAGCTGCCTCGTATGCTTCAGCTGGGTCATTAGAAGTTGCAATAATCTTTTTCAGTGCTTCGCGCTTTTCAGCGTAACGAGCTACAAGCTTTGCACGCTTAACCTCGCGAGCTTTCATTGATTCTTTTGCCATATCTCTTAGTCTTTATTTGCGTTCTTGAATGGAAGACCGAATGCCTTCAAAAGAGCAAAACCTTCTTCGTCAGTCTTTGCTGTTGTAACGAAGGTAATGTTCATACCCTGGATGCGATCGATTTCATCGATATTGATCTCAGGGAAGATAATCTGCTCAGTAATACCCAAAGTGTAATTACCACGACCATCAAACTTGCTTTCAATACCCTTGAAGTCACGGATACGAGGAAGAGAAACACGAACGAGCTTCTCCAAGAACTCATACATACGCTCACGACGCAATGTTACCATAACACCGATAGGCATCTTCTTACGAAGTTTGAAGTTTGCGATATCCTTCTTAGAATATGTAGCAACAGCCTTCTGACCTGTAATTGCTGTAATCTCATTAATAGCTACATCAACAATTTTCTTGTCCTGTGTAGCATCACCGAGACCCTGGTTGATAACAATCTTCTTCAATACAGGAATCTCCATAGCAGAAGAGTAGTTGAACTGCTTCTGCAAAGCTGGAGCGATTGTCTCTTTATATACTTTCTTTAACTGTGCTGTATCCATTACTTGATTTCCTCCCCTGACTTTTTAGCGATGCGAACAACATTTTTACCCTCATGCTTGATAGCTACTCGTGTAGCCTTGCCACTCTTAGGATCGATCAAGCTTAAATTAGAGATATGAATAGGAGCCTCTTGCTTTACGATGCCTCCCTGAGGATTCTTAGCAGAAGGCTTCATGCTCTTAGATACCATGTGTACACCTTCAACAATGGCACGATTCTCATCAACGAGAACCTTGAGCACCTTACCAGTCTTGCCCTTATCTGCACCGGCAATAACGATAACATTATCGTCTTTCTTTATATGTAACTTACTCATTACTTTAAATTTTTAATAATTAAAGAACCTCAGGTGCCAAAGAAACGACTTTCATGTTGACTGCACGGAGCTCACGAGCAACAGGACCGAAGATACGGCTACCACGAAGCTCACCAGCATTATTGAGCAATACACAAGCGTTATCATCGAAACGGATGTAAGAACCATCAGCACGACGAATTTCCTTCTTTGTGCGAACAATCAAAGCCTTTGATACTGCACCTTTCTTCAAATCACTTGATGGGATAACGTTCTTGACAGAAACGACAATCACGTCACCAACACTTGCGTAACGACGGCCTGTACCACCGAGAACTCGAATGCAAAGAGCCTCGCGAGCACCGCTGTTATCACATACTGTAAGTCTTGATTCTGCTTGTATCATAATTACTTAGCTTTTTCTACGATTTGTACTAATCTCCATCTTTTTGTCTTAGACAGAGGACGAGTTTCCATGATCATAACAGTATCACCTACGTTAGCCTCATTATTCTCGTCATGTGCATGGTACTTCTTTGTCTTCTGGACAAACTTACCATAAATAGGGTGCATTTCCTTGAACTTAGCTGCAATAACAATGGTTTTATCCATTTTGTTGCTAATAACAACACCCTGTCTTACTTTTCTTAAATTTCTTGTTTCCATCTGGACCATTATTATTTGTTAAGTTCTCTCTGACGAAGTTCAGTTTTCATACGTGCGATATCACGACGAGCAACCTTAATCTCTGATGGATTCTCAAGTGGAGTTACATTGTGGTTGATCTTCTTCTTGTTCAAAGCGTCAACTGCTGCCTCCAACTTCTCAACCAATTCCTTGGTTTCGATATTTTTAATTTCTGCGATCTTCATAATTAAGCGTTTTTATCGTAATCACGTCTAACAATAAACTTAGTCTTAACAGGAAGTTTCTGTGCTGCAAGACGAAGACCCTCTTTAGCAACATCAAAACTAACTCCCTCTACTTCGAAGAGAATGCGACCTGGTGTAACAGGAGCAACCCATCCTGCAGGATCACCCTTACCTTTACCCATACGGACATCAGCAGGCTTACGAGTGATAGGCTTATCAGGGAAGATACGGATCCACACCTGACCCTGACGATTCATGTAACGGTTCAATGCTACACGAGCTGCCTCTATCTGACGGCTATCGATCCACTTTGGCTCAAGAGTCTTGATACCGAAAGAACCGAATGCCAATTGTGTACCTCTGTGAGCGTTGCCTTTGTTGCCACGTCCATCTTGAGGTCTTCTATATTTTACTCTTTTTGGCTGTAACATGATAGCTTTCTAATTTAACGGTTATTGTTTTTCTTGCGATTACCACCACGGTTTGAGCGACCGTTACCACGGTTGTTGCCCTTGTTATCAGCAGTAAAGTTAGGAGTAAGATCAGCCTTACCATAAACCTCACCACGGCAAATCCAAACCTTGATACCAAGCAAACCTACCTTAGTAAGTGCTTCGCACTGGCAATAATCGATGTCTGCGCGGAATGTGTGAAGAGGAGTACGACCCTCTTTGTACATTTCCTTTCGTGCCATTTCAGCACCATTCAGACGACCAGTAATCTGAATCTTGATACCCTCAGCACCAGCACGCATAGTGTTGGCAACTGCCATCTTGATAGCGCGACGATAAGCAATCATGTGCTCAATCTGGCTAGCGATGTTCTTACCTACGATAGTAGCATCAAGCTCAGGCTTCTTAACCTCGAAGATGTTGATTTGAATATCTTTCTTATAAAGCTTCTTCAACTCTTCCTTCAACTTATCTACATCCTGACCACCTTTACCAATGACAATACCTGGACGGGCTGTACAAATAGTAATGGTAACAAGTTTCAATGTACGCTCGATAACGATACGAGAAACACTTGCCTTAGCAAGACGCTCGTTAAGATACTTACGGATTTTCTGATCCTCTACGAGGTTATCACCGAAGTTCTTACCACCGAACCAATTTGAATCCCAACCACGGATAATACCAAGTCGGTTACTTATCGGATTAACTTTCTGTCCCATTCTACTATTTATTTATCGTCATTAGTTTTTGCATCTACAAAAAGAGTAACATGGTTAGAACGCTTGCGAATTCTATAACCACGACCCTGTGGTGCAGGTCTCATACGTTTCATTGTAACGCCTCCATCAACAAAGACCTTACTGATATAAAGCTCACCATCCTCAGCTTTGCGATCATTCTTAGCTTCCCAGTTAGCGATAGCTGAACGGAGTAATTTCTCAACGTCAGCAGATGCCTGCTTCTTAGAGAAGCGAAGTACTCCGAGTGCACGGTTAACCTCCATACCACGAATCATGTCTACAACGTAGCGCATTTTACGTGGAGAAGAAGGAACGCCTACCAACTTAGCGAAGTACAAGTTTTTACGGGCCTCTTTCAATTTCTCAGCCGCAATATGTTTTCTTGCTCCCATTATTTACTTAATATTTTAAATGGTTTAACCCTTAGTTTACTTTCTGTTACCAGAGTGGCCACCGAAACGACGAGTTGGAGCAAACTCTCCAAGCTTGTGTCCTACCATATTCTCTGTAACATAAACAGGGATAAATTTGTTACCGTTATGAACTGCAACAGTATGTCCTACGAAATCAGGAGATATCATTGAAGCTCTAGCCCATGTCTTAACAACATTTTTCTTGCCACTTTCGTTCATTGCAAGAATTTTCTTCTCCAAAGAAACGTTGATATATGGACCTTTTTTAAGTGAACGACTCATAATTTACTCTTTATTTTTTGTTAGCTCTTTCAATAATATACTTGTTAGAAAGCTTCTTAGGTGCGCGAGTCTTAAGACCCTTAGCGTACAAGCCCTTACGTGAACGTGGGTGACCACCACTCTGGCGACCTTCACCACCACCCATTGGGTGATCAACAGGGTTCATAACAACACCACGGTTGTGAGGACGACGTCCCAACCAGCGTGAGCGACCAGCCTTACCAGACTGCTCAAGAGCGTGATCAGAATTACCTACACTACCGATAGTAGCTTTACAAGCACTCAAAATCTGGCGCAACTCGCCAGAAGGGAGCTTAATAACACAATAACTGCCCTCACGAGAAGTCAACTGAGCAAAATTACCAGCCGAACGAACCAACAAAGCACCCTGACCAGGACGCAACTCAATGTTGTGGATCACTGTACCAACAGGGATGTTTGCCAAAGGAAGACAGTTACCGATTTCAGGAGCAGCCTCTGCACCTGACATCAAAGTAGCGCCTACCTGAAGTCCGTTAGGAGCAATAATGTAACGTTTTTCACCATCAGCATAGTAAAGCAATGCGATACGAGCAGAACGATTAGGATCGTACTCGATTGTTTTAACAACTGCTGGAACACCATCTTTCTCACGTTTGAAGTCGATTAAACGATACTTCTGCTTATGACCACCACCAATGTAGCGAACGGTCATTTTACCGGTGTTGTTTCGACCACCGGTAGAACGCTTACCGTAAACGAGAGACTTCTCTGGCACGGATGCAGTAATATCCTCGAACGTGCCAATAACTTTGTGTCTTTGACCCGGAGTAACCGGTTTTAATTTACGTACTGCCATTTTTTATTTTAAATATTGCTATAAAAATCAATTGTTTCGCCCTCTTTCAGAGTAACGATTGCCTTCTTGAACGCATTCTTCTGGCCCTTAACAAGACCTGCCTTAGTATAACGAGCAGAGCGCTTGCCTGAGTAACGCAGAGTGTTTACGTCAACTACTGTAACATTATACAGACTTTCAACTTCCTTCTTAATCTCGAGCTTATTAGCCTCAGGACGAACAACGAAGCCATAGCGGTTAGGCTGCTTGTCTGTAATCTTGGTCATCTTCTCAGTAACCAATGGTTTGATAATAAATGCCATATTCTAATATCTCCTTTTTACTTTGTTAAGATTTGGTCGATTGTCTCAAGCGACTTTTCAGTAATCACTACAACATCAGCATTCAAAATTTTGTACGAATTGACGTTAGATGCGAGGATAACCTCAGAGCGCTGTAAGTTACGAGCAGACAAATATACGTTTTTATTTGATTCTGGCAAAACGAAGAGTACCTTTTTGCCCTCGATTTTAAGATTCTTAAGAACACTTAAGAATTCTTTAGTCTTTGGAGCCTCAAAAGTGAAATCTTCCAACATCACGATAGAGTTCTCCTGAGCCTTGTAAGACAGAGCAGACTTACGAGCAAGAATCTTTACTTTCTTATTCAATTTGAAGCGATAATCACGTGGCTTAGGACCAAAAACGCGAGCACCACCTACGAGTACAGGTGAGTTAATATCACCACGGCGAGCACCACCGCCGCCCTTCTGACGACCAAGCTTACGAGTAGAACCGCTCATCTCGCTTCTCTCCTTAGACTTAGCTGTACCCTGACGCTGGTTAGCGAGATACTGCTTTACGTCGAGATAGAGAACGTGATCGTTAGGCTCAATACCGAAGATTGCATCATTAAGAGCTACCTTACGGCCGGTCTCCTGACCTTTGATATCTAATACGCTAACTTCCATTATTTCTCAATTAAAACAGTTGAACCTTTGCATCCAGCGAAAGAACCCTTCACGATAAGAAGATTCTGCTCTGGAATAACCTTTAACACCTGAAGGTTCTGAGTAGTAACTCTGTCACCTCCCATTTGGCCGCCCATGCGCATACCCTTGAATACCTTAGCTGGGTAAGAACATGCACCAATAGATCCCGGCTTACGAGCGCGGTCATCCTGACCGTGAGTAGACTGACCTACACCACCGAATCCGTGACGCTTAACAACGCCCTGGAAGCCTTTACCCTTTGATGTACCAATGACATCAACGAACTTGCAGTCGTTGAAGATTTCAACTGTAATGGTGTCACCGAGGTTGTACTCCTCATCAAACTTGAACTCGGCCAAGTGCTTCTTAGGTGTTGTGCCTGCCTTCTTGAAGATTCCCATCATAGGCTGAGAAGTTCTCTTCTCTTTAGCCTCACCGAAACCTAACTGATAAGCCTTGTAACCATCCTTCTCTACAGTTTTAACCTGGGTTACAACACAAGGACCTACTTCGATAACAGTGCACGGAATATTCTTACCGTCGGCACTGAAAACGGATGTCATTCCGATTTTTTTTCCAATTAATCCTGGCATTTCAATTTAAATTTAAATAATTAGACTTTGATTTCTACTTCTACACCACTTGGCAATTCAAGCTTCATCAAGGCATCAACTGTCTTAGCTGTTGAGCTGTAGATGTCGATGAGACGCTTGAAATCTGAGAGCTGGAACTGCTCGCGAGACTTCTTATTAACGAAGGTACTGCGGTTTACAGTAAAAATACGCTTGTGTGTTGGCAATGGAATAGGACCACTAACGATAGCGCCTGTTGCCTTAACAGCCTTCACAATCTTCTCAGCTGACTTGTCAACCAACTGGTGGTCGTAAGACTTCAGCTTAATTCTGATTTTCTGACTCATTTTTAAAATTAAGTTATTATTTATATGAATTATTTAGTCTAATGGAAGAAGAGGTACGCTGCTTAAGAGTCATTCGCTAAGCAGCGCCTCATCTTACCGTTATTTCTTATTAAAGGAGTTCTGCGTGACCCTTAACCTCCTCCAACACAGCCTTAGCAATTGTTGAAGAAAGAGGTGCATGATGATCGTACTCCATAGAACTTGTTGCACGACCAGAAGTGATAGTACGCAAAGCTGTTACATAACCGAACATTTCAGCCAATGGAACCATTGCCTTTACGATGCGAGCACCGCTACGACCTTCTTCCATACCCTGAACGAGACCACGGCGCTTGTTCAAGTCACCGATTACGTCACCCATGTTCTCTTCTGGAGTAACAACCTCTACCTTCATGATAGGCTCCATCAAAACAGGACCTGCCTTAGGGCAAAGTACCTTGAATGCCTGATGTGCAACCAACTCGAATGACAACTGGTCAGAGTCAACTGGGTGGAAGCTACCATCGGTCAAAGTTACCTTCAAACCTGTCATTGGGAAGCCACCAAGTACACCATTTGACAAGCAATCAGCGAAGCCCTTCTGTACAGATGGGATGAATTCCTTAGGAACGTTACCACCCTTAACTTCGTTGATGAACTGCAAGTCGCCTTCCTTGTAATCCTCATCCTTAGGACCGATGGTTACATCGATACAAGCGAACTTACCACGACCACCAGACTGCTTCTTGTAAGTCTCACGGCTCTGAGCTGTCTTAGTAATAGCCTCCTTGTAGTTAACCTGAGGCTTACCCTGGTTACATTCAACCTTGAACTCACGCTTCAAGCGGTCGATGATGATATCCAAGTGGAGCTCACCCATACCAGAGATGATAGTCTGACCGCTCTGCTCGTCTGTACGAACTGTGAAGGTTGGGTCCTCTTCAGCCAACTTAGCGAGACCATTGTCCATCTTAGCGATGTCAGCCTGGCTCTTTGGCTCAACTGCAATAGAGATCACAGTATCAGGGAATGTCATAGACTCCAATACGATTGGGTGATCCTCATCACAGAGTGTATCACCAGTACGGATATCCTTGAAACCTACACCTGCACCGATATCACCTGCGTCGATAGACTCCATAGGGATTTCCTGCTTAGAGTTCATCTGGAACAGACGGCTGATACGCTCGCGCTTGCCAGAACGTGGGTTGTAAACATAAGAACCTGCAACAACCTTACCAGAGTAAACACGGAAGAACACCAAGCGACCCATGAATGGGTCTGTAGCGATCTTAAATGCGAGAGCAGATGTTGGCTCATCCTCAGATGGCTTACGATCCTCTTCCTCTTCAGTATCAGGGTTGGTACCGATGATATTTGGAGTATCCATTGGTGAAGGCAAGAATGCACATACATAGTCGAGCAATGGCTGAACACCCTTGTTCTTGTATGAAGAACCGAGCAACATTGGGCAGCACTCCATAGCGCAGCAACCCTTGCGGATAGCAGCGAGGAGCTTCTCCTCTGGAATATCCTTACCATCGAGGTAAAGCTCCATAACCTCGTCATCGAAGTTAGCAGCACCCTCAAGGAGCTTATCACGCCACTCAGCAGCCTCATCAGCCAAGTCAGCAGGAATATCCTCTACGTCATACTCAGCACCCATAGTCTCATCGTGCCAAAGGATTGCCTTCATCTTAATCAGGTCAACTACACCCTTGAAGTTCTCCTCAGCACCAATAGGAATCTGAATAGCAATTGGGTTAGCGCCCAAGATATCCTTCATCTGCTGAACTGTCTCGAAGAAGTTAGCACCAGAACGGTCCATCTTGTTTACATAACCAATACGAGGTACATTATACTTATCAGCCTGGCGCCATACAGTCTCTGACTGAGGCTGAACACCGTCAGCAGCAGAATATGTAGCAACAGCACCATCGAGTACACGGAGTGAACGCTCAACCTCAGCAGTGAAGTCAACGTGTCCCGGAGTATCGATCAAGTTAATCTTATAAGACTTACCAAGATAATTCCAGTTACAAGTAGTAGCTGCAGAAGTAATAGTGATACCACGCTCCTGCTCCTGGGCCATCCAGTCCATAGTTGCAGCACCATCGTGTACCTCACCGATCTTATGAGTCTTACCTGTATAGAACAAGATACGCTCAGATGTTGTTGTTTTACCGGCATCGATGTGCGCCATGATACCGATGTTACGTGTCAAATGTAAATCGCGATTTGCCATTTTCTTATATACCTATTAATTAAATTAGAATCTGAAGTGAGCAAATGCACGGTTAGCCTCAGCCATACGATGCATATCCTCCTTACGCTTAAATGCACCACCCTGGTTGTTGTAAGCATCCATAATCTCAGCAGCCAACTTATCTGCCATAGTCTTACCACCACGCTTACGAGCGAATGCAATAAGATTCTTCATAGAGATACTTTCCTTACGATCAGGACGAATTTCAGTAGGAACCTGGAATGTAGCACCACCGATACGACGGCTCTTAACCTCTACCTGAGGAGTGATGTTATCGAGTGCCTGTTTCCAAATCTCAAGTGCAGACTTTTCCTCGTTAGCCATCTTAGCCTTAACGGTATCCAATGCATTATAGAAAATTTCATATGATGTATTCTTCTTACCATCATACATCAAGTGATTAACGAACTTTGAGACCTTCTGGTCGTTGAAGACTGGATCTGGGAGGATCACACGCTTCTTTGGTTTTGCTTTTCTCATTTTTAATTGAAAAATTTTAAATTCTGCGGAGGCTGTTTACTGTTCTTCAACGTTCGCACCCGAACATTTACTCAACCTATTTACTTCTCCAGCAAAACGTTTTGAATAAAAATAATGTTTTTACCTAAACTCCCAACCTTCTCCGATCGTGAGTTTTCGGTTTTGTCTAAATTTTAAGAATTACTTCTTAGCCTTTGGACGTTTAGCACCGTACTTAGAACGACGCTGTGTACGATTTGCAACACCTGCAGTATCAAGAGTACCACGAACGATGTGATAACGTACACCTGGAAGATCTTTAACACGACCACCACGAACCAACACGATTGAGTGCTCCTGCAAATTGTGACCCTCTCCTGGGATGTAAGAGTTAACCTCTTTAGAGTTTGTCAAACGAACACGAGCAACCTTACGCATTGCTGAATTAGGCTTCTTAGGAGTTGTGGTGTAAACACGAACGCAAACACCACGACGCTGAGGACATGAATCCAAAGCTGGTGACTTACTCTTGTCAACCAAAACCTGTCTGCCTTTTCTTACCAATTGTGAAATAGTAGGCATAATTAAACTTTTTAATTTATATATTATTTTTTTGTTATTATCTACCAATTTTTCGAAGAAGCCACTTCGTCGGTGCCTTTTTCGGGGTGCAAAGTTACGATTTTTCCTTTAAACCACCTAATTTATCTAAAAGCAAATTTCATGCAACTTTAAATTTTAACTAAAAATAACTTTTCTATATTGAAATTAAAAAGTAAATGGGTAAAATTGCCCCCTTTTGCAGCAATTGTTACAATGTTGTTAGAGCTTTTCTATAGTATGTCTGTTAGGTTATAACGACTCTATTAATATCAGTTTTTTATTGGCTAATTTAGTATAAGAAAGTATGCTATACAAAGGGTTAAGCTTCACCCTTTGGAATCTTGAATGGAGCAATTGGCTCTTCAGGAGCCTGTGGCAACTTGATTGTACCAAATGCCTGTTCGAAATTATAGATATTACTCTGCAGAGCCTGCAACAAACGCTTAGCATGTTCTGGAGCCATAATCACGCGACTCTTAATCTGTGGCTGTGGCATTCCTGGCATTACGCATGCAAAGTCTAAGATGAAATCTGAAGTGGAGTGAGTGATGAGCGCCAAATTAGAATATGTGCCCTCTGCTACTTCAGGATTAATACCCATTTGAAACTGGTTCTGATTGTCTTTTTTATTATCTTCCATATTTCTTTAAGTTTATAAGGTAAAACATTTAATTAACGGATGCAAACTTACACAAAAAATCTGATATGAGCAAACTTTTTAGCTATTTTTTAAAGAAAGACAGAAATAAAAAGCGAAACAAATGAGAATAGAAACAACAAATTTCAGAGAATCAAAAATTAAACATCAAAGGGCAAAAGCAAATTCGTCTTAGAATAAAAGCCAAAGATCATATAAACAAAATGGGTATATCATTGCTGACATACCCATTTTTATTATGTATATATACATTATTATATTTGTATATAGAAATCTATTTACTGTTATCTCCTATTTATTATAGAAGTCAAGCAGCATTACTCACCAATAGAAGGGTCTGTATAGTCGAGTACATTCTTTCTGTTGGCCTGCATACGCTCATATTCTTCCTTAGAGCCTACGATAAGTTTATCCCACTGACGAAGACCAGTACCTGCAGGAATCAAGTGTCCGCAGATTACATTCTCCTTCATACCCTCGAGATAATCTACCTTACCACGGATGGCTGCCTCATTCAAGACCTTAGTAGTTTCCTGGAATGATGCAGCACTCATGAAGCTCTTAGTACCAAGAGCTGCACGGGTGATACCCTGAAGAATCTGAGTAGATGTAGCAGACACAGCATCACGTACCTGAACGAGTTTCTTGTCACGACGCTTCAATGCAGAGTTCTCATCACGCAACTTACGGGCTGTAATGATCTGACCAGGCTTGAGATTCTCGCTATCACCGGCATCGGTAACAACCTTCTTACCCCAGATACGATCATTCTCTTCTGCAAAGTCGAGTTTATCTACCAACTCCTGCTCAAGGAATGTAGTATCACCTGGATCGTCGATTCGAACCTTACGCATCATCTGGCGCACAACAACCTCGAAGTGCTTATCGTTGATAGCCACACCCTGAAGACGATATACGTCCTGAATCTGGTTTACGATATACTCCTGAACGGCAGTAGGACCCATAATAGCAAGGATATCGCCTGGAGTTACACTACCATCAGACAATGGAGTACCTGCACGTACGGCATCGTGCTCCTGTACCAGAATCTGCTTTGAAAGAGATACGAGATACTTCTTCTGGTCACCAGTTTTAGAAGTAACGATAATCTCACGGTTACCACGTTTTACCTTACCCATTGTTACCTCACCGTCGATTTCAGAAACGACAGCAGGGTTAGATGGATTACGTGCCTCAAGCAACTCGGTTACACGTGGAAGACCACCGGTAATATCACCAGCACCACCTACGGCACGTGGAATCTTAACCATTACCTCACCAGTCTTGATAGTTTGACCATCCTCAACAGCCAAGTGACCACCTACAGGGAAGTTATAAGTACCGAGAACCTCACCATTAGCACCGATTACATCACAAGATGGAACCATTGCCTTATTCTTAGAGTCGGTGATGATCTTCTCCTCAAGACCAGTAGTTTCATCGACCTCAGCACGATAAGTAGCATCTTTCTGTACATCATTGAATTTCAATGTACCAGCATACTGGCTCACGATTACGGCGTTGAATGGGTCCCACTTAGCAATGACAGTACCCTTATCTACGATTTCACCTTCTTTATGATAGAGAGAAGAACCATAAGGTACATTCAATGAAGAAAGAATGATATTTGTATTAGGATCTACGAAACGGATTTCAGCAAGGTGGCTTACAACCTTCTCGCAATTAATATCGTTACCTTCCTCATCTTCCTCTACGAATGGAACAGTGCTCAACTCGTCGAATTCGATACGTGCCTTGTTCTTTGCCTCAATCTTAGCATTAGCTGCAGCGTTGGAAGCAATACCACCGGCATGGAATGTACGGAGAGTCAACTGAGTACCAGGCTCACCGATAGCCTGTGCTGCGATGACACCCACAGCCTCACCCAACTGTACCATGCGGGCAGTAGCCAAGTTGCGGCCATAGCACTTCATGCAGACACCCTTCTTGCTTTCGCAAGTGAGTACAGAGCGGATTTCCACACTTTCGATAGGAGAATCCTCGATTGCCTTAGCCTTAGCTTCAGTAATCTGATCACCAGCAGCAACAATCAATTCGCCAGTTGTAGGATGGATTACATCGTGTACAGAAACACGGCCCAAGATACGCTCATAGAGAGAAGAGATAACCTCATCACCATTCTTCAAAGCTGTGCAAACCAAGCCGCGCAATGTACCACAATCCTCTTCTGTAATGATCACGTCATGAGAAACGTCTACAAGACGACGGGTGAGGTAACCTGCATCGGCAGTCTTCATAGCGGTATCGGCAAGACCCTTACGCGCACCGTGGGAAGCGATAAAGTACTCCAACACAGACATACCCTCCTTAAAGTTGGAAAGGATAGGGTTTTCAATGATCTGCGCACCTTCAGCACCAGCCTTCTGAGGCTTAGCCATCAAACCACGCATACCAGACAACTGCTTAATCTGATCCTTAGAACCACGGGCTCCAGAATCAAGCATCATATACACTGCATTGAATCCCTGGTCAGCCTCGGTCATTTCCTTCATCAGGATATTACCCAAGTCGGTGTTAACGTGAGTCCAAGTATCAATTACCTGATTGTAACGCTCCTTGTTGGTAATGAAACCCATATTATAGTTGTTGGTGATTTCCTCAATCTCCTTCTGACCTCTTGATACGATTTCCTCCTTCTCTGGTGGGATAATGATATCACCAAGGTTAAATGAAAGACCTGCAACATAAGCCATGCGGTAACCCAGGTTCTTGATACCATCAAGGAATTCACAAGCCTGTGCCATACCCACACTCTTGATTACGTCAGAAATCAGGCCACGCAATGTCTTCTTTGAGATGACATCATTGAAGAAGCCTACCTCTTCTGGAATAATCTGGTTGACGATCACACGACCTACAGATGTTTCCACCATACGCTTCTGTGGCTTGCCATCTACAACATCGTTAACGATTACCTTAACCAGAGAGTGAAGATCGCAACGACCTTCATTACGGGCAATCAGAGCCTCCTCCGGACCGTAGAATGTCAAACCTTCACCCTTAGCACCTGGGCGGATCTTAGTAATATAGTAAAGACCGAGCACCATATCCTGAGAAGGAACGGTGATAGGCGCACCATTGGCAGGGTTCAAGATGTTGTGGCTCTGGAGCATCAGAATCTGTGCCTCCAATACTGCCTCATTGCTCAATGGAAGGTGAACAGCCATCTGGTCACCATCGAAGTCGGCGTTGAACGCAGTACAAGCCAATGGGTGTAATTGGATAGCCTTACCCTCAATCATCTTAGGCTGGAAAGCCTGGATACCAAGACGGTGAAGTGTCGGAGCACGGTTCAGCATAACCGGATGACCCTTCATCACGTTCTCCAGGATATCCCAGATAACAGGTTCGCGACGGTCAACAATCTTCTTGGCACTCTTAACAGTCTTTACGATACCACGCTCTATCAACTTACGGATGATGAATGGTTTGTAAAGCTCAGCAGCCATCAACTTAGGAAGACCGCACTCACCCATCTTCAACTCAGGACCTACAACGATTACGGAACGTGCAGAGTAGTCAACACGCTTACCGAGGAGGTTCTGACGGAAACGACCCTGCTTACCCTTCAAAGAGTCAGAGAGTGACTTCAATGGACGGTTGCTCTCGCTCTTTACAGCAGAACTCTTGCGTGAGTTGTCAAACAAGCTGTCCACTGCCTCCTGCAACATACGCTTCTCATTACGGAGAATTACCTCAGGAGCCTTGATTTCTACGAGTCGCTTCAAACGGTTATTACGGATGATAACACGACGGTAGAGGTCGTTCAAGTCAGAAGTAGCGAAACGACCACCATCAAGCGGAACCAAAGGGCGGAGCTCAGGAGGAGTCACAGGAATTACCTTCATGATCATCCACTCTGGCTTGTTGATGCCCTTGCTTGCACGGAAGCCCTCTACTACCTGAAGACGCTTCAAAGCCTCGGTCTTGCGCTGCTGGCTTGAATCGTTGTTGGCATGATCGCGAAGCTCGTAAGACAAGCTGTCGAGATCAATGTTCTGAAGCAGTTCATAGATTGCCTCAGCACCCATCTTGGCAACAAACTTGTTAGGATCATCATCTGCAAGATATTCATTTTCAGGATCCAGATGATTGTCAAGAATATCAATATACTCTTCCTCTGTGAGGAGGTCGAGCTTATGAGAACCGTTGATTTCGAGACCGTCAGCATCAGTTTTTCCTTCCAGCACACCTGGACGGATCACTACATACTTCTCATAGTAGATGACAGCATCCAGTTTCTTGGTAGGCATACCCAGGAGGTAACCTATCTTATTAGGAAGGGAACGGAAATACCAGATGTGAGCAACAGGTACGACGAGTTCGATGTGACCAGCACGCTCACGGCGCACCTTCTTCTCAGTCACCTCAACACCGCATCGGTCGCAGACGATTCCCTTGTAGCGGATACGCTTGTACTTGCCGCAGGCGCACTCATAGTCCTTGGTAGGACCAAAGATGCGCTCGCAGAACAAGCCGTCACGTTCCGGCTTATATGTACGATAATTAATGGTTTCAGGCTTAGTCACCTCACCATACGAATTTTCCAAGATCTCCTCTGGAGAAGCAAGACCGATGGTAATCTTCGTAAAATTATTCTTTACCTTTGTATCTTTTTTGAAAGCCATGTTTCTATATCTAAATTAGGGGTTCTCAAAATTAATCAAGTTTGATGCTCAATCCAAGACCACGAAGCTCATGGAGCAATACGTTGAGAGACTCTGGAATGCCAGGTGTTGGCATTGGGTCGCCCTTCACGATTGCCTCGTATGCCTTGCTACGTCCTACAACGTCATCCGACTTGATAGTCAGAATCTCCTGCAATACGTGGCTTGCACCGAATGCCTCGATGGCCCAAACCTCCATCTCTCCGAAACGCTGACCACCAAACTGTGCTTTACCACCAAGTGGCTGCTGAGTAATCAGAGAGTAAGGACCGATAGAACGAGCGTGCATCTTGTCTTCTACCATGTGACCCAACTTCAAGAAGTAAGTCATACCTACGGTAGCTGGCTGGTCGAACTTCTCACCTGTCTCACCATCATAGAGGTAAGTAGAGCAGAAACGAGGCAGGCCTGCCTTGTCTGTCCATACTGAGAGATCCTCAAGATGAGCACCGTCGAAGATAGGAGTAGCAAACTTCACGCCCAGCTTTTTACCAGCTGCACCCAGGATACACTCAAAGATCTGACCCAGGTTCATACGAGAAGGCACACCCAATGGGTTCAATACCATATCTACAGGACGACCATCCTCCATGAATGGCATATCCTCAAGACGTACCACCTTAGAAACGATACCCTTATTACCGTGGCGACCGGCAAGCTTATCACCTACCTGAATCTTACGCTTCTTGGCGATATAAACCTTAGCCATCTGAAGAATACCTGATGGAAGTTCATCACCGATAGTAATAGCAAACTTACGACGCTTCAACTCAGCATCCAACTGCTTGTACTTGCGGATGAAATTCATGATCAGCTTCTGGATCAAGCTGTTGGCATGCTCATCGTCTGTCCAGTTGTTAGACTGTACACCATCATATTCGAGGTTCTTCAGAGCAGTTGTAGTAAACTTAGAACCCTTAGTGATAATCTCAGCACCAGAATAGTCTTTCACACCCTGAGAAACCTTGCCCTCAGTCAATGTGAGCAACTTATCTACGAGGATATCCTTCAAGTCCTCACCCTTTGCCTCATATTCCTCGTCGATTTTAGCGAGAATTATCTTATCCTGCTTCTTAGATTCGCGAGTCTTGATAGCACGAGAGAACATCTTCTTGTCGATGACGATACCGCTCAGAGAAGGGTTAGCCTTCAATGAAGAATCCTTCACATCACCAGCCTTGTCACCAAAGATAGCACGGAGCAATTTCTCTTCAGGAGAAGGATCACTCTCGCCCTTAGGTGAAATCTTACCGATCATGATGTCACCTGGCACGATACGAGCACCAACACGTACTACACCATTATCATCCAGATCCTTAGTAGCTTCCTCACTTACGTTTGGAATATCGCTAGTAAATTCCTCAACACCGCGCTTAGTCTCACGCACGTCGAGAGAATACTCATCTACGTGAACAGATGTCAATACATCATCACGTACCATACGCTCTGAGATAACGACAGCATCCTCATAGTTGTAACCCTTCCAAGGGATGTAAGCCACGAGCAGGTTGCGACCCAAAGCCAACTCACCATTCTCAGTAGCATAACCCTCTGTCAGGATATCACCCTTCTTCACGCGCTGACCCTTGTTACAGATAGGACGCAAGTCGATGGTCATATTCTGGTTGGTACGGCGGAACTTAGGAATACGATACTCCTTGAGTGCAGGCTCGAAACTTACAAACTCCTCATCCTCAGTACGATCGTAGAGAATGCGGATAGTAGTAGCATCTACGTATTCGATAACACCCTCGCCCTCAGCAGTAATCATCGTACGTGAATCCTCACATACCTGCTTCTCAAGACCTGTACCTACGATAGGTGCATCATTGTGAAGCAATGGAACTGCCTGGCGCATCATGTTACATCCCATCAAAGCACGGTGACCATCATCATGCTCCAAGAAAGGAATCAAACCTGCAGATACAGAAGCAATCTGCTGTGGAGATACGTCCACGTAATCTACATTATCTGGAGTTACAACAGGATAATCGGCATCCTGACGGCATTTTACTACGTCGCGAATGAAAGCACCATCCTCTGTCAGAGGTGCATTACCCTGTCCGATAATCTTTTCTTCTTCGTCCTCAGCAGTCAGGTAAACCACATCCTCGTTTGCCATATCCACCTTGCCGTCTCTAACCTTACGGTAAGGAGTTACGATGAAACCGAGGTCATTGATCTTGGCATACATACAAAGTGAAGAAATCAAACCGATGTTTGGACCTTCAGGACTTTCAATAGGACAAAGACGACCATAGTGAGTATAGTGTACGTCACGAACCTCGAAACCGGCACGCTCACGAGACAAACCTCCAGGACCTAAGGCTGAAAGACGACGCTTGTTAGTAACCTCTGCCAACGGGTTGGTCTGGTCCATGAACTGTGACAATGGGTTGGTACCAAAGAATGAGTTGATCACGCTTGAGATAGTCTTGGCATTGATCAAGTCGGTTGGAGTGAACACCTCGTTGTCACGTACATTCATACGCTCACGGATAGTGCGGCTCATACGAGCCAAACCTATAGAGAACTGATTAGCCAACTGCTCACCAACTGTACGTACACGGCGGTTAGACAAGTGGTCGATGTCATCGACAGTAGCACTTGAATTGATCAGCTGGATCAGATATTTGATAATTTCAATGATATCATCTTTAGTCAAGACACGAACATCCATATCGGTATCGAGTCCCAACTTCTTGTTGATACGGTAACGACCTACCTCACCCAAGTCATAACGCTTGTCAGAGAAGAAGAGGTTCTGGAATACTTCGCGTGCACTTGCATCATCGGCAGGATCTGCATTACGCAACTGGCGGTAGATGTAGTTCACGGCCTCTTTCTCAGAGTTACTTGGGTCCTTTGCCAAAGTATTGAAGATGATAGTGAACTTATTTGCAGCTTCCTCATCCTTGTGGAGAAGCACAGTAGAAGCACCACTTTCGAGGATTTCCTCTACATTTTCCTCAGTAAGTTCAGTCTCACGCTCCATGATTACCTCGTTACGCTCGATAGATACAACTTCACCAGTATCCTCATCCACGAAGTCCTCATTCCAGCTTTTCAATACACGAGCAGCAAGTCTCTTGCCAATAGCAGCCTTCATGTTCTTCTTATTTACCTTCACTTCCTCAGCGAGGTCGAAGATCTGAAGGATGTCCTTATCCTGCTCATAACCGATGGCACGGAGCAAAGTAGTGACAGGCAACTTCTTCTTACGGTCGATATAGGCATACATGACGTTGTTGATGTCAGTAGCAAACTCAATCCAGCTACCCTTGAATGGGATAATACGTGCAGAATAGAGCATCGTACCATTAGCGTGAACACCCTGACCGAAGAAAACGCCAGGAGAGCGGTGCAACTGAGAAACGACAACTCGCTCAGCACCATTGATCACGAAAGTACCATTATCAGTCATATAAGGTATAGTACCCAAGAATACATCCTGGATAAAAGTACCGAAATCCTCATGGTCAGGATCCGTACAATACAGCTTCATCTTAGCCTTCAAAGGTACGCTATATGTAAGCCCTCTCTCCAAACACTCATCGATAGAATAGCGAGGCGGGTCAATATAGTAATCCAAGAACTCAAGAACGAAATTATTACGAGTATCGGTGATAGGGAAGTTCTCAGAGAACACCTTATACAAACCGTCATTCTTGCGTTCCTCAGGCGGAGTATCCAACTGTAAGAAGTCTTTAAAAGACTTTAACTGCACATCGAGGAAATCCGGATATGGGTACGGATTATGAACGCTGGCAAAATTTACTCTGTTATCAACAATTTTTGTAGCCATTAGAAGTATTAAATGGTTTTATTAACATTATAAGAAAAGACACAAAAAGGTTAGGACTCGCCTACTGGGAGAATCCTAACCAATATGTAAGAGATGTATTACTCTAAATTACTTGAGCTCTACCTTAGCACCAGCCTCTTCGATAGCCTTCTTAAGGTTCTCAGCCTCGTCCTTAGATACACCCTCCTTGATAGTAGAAGGAGCACCGTCTACGAGATCCTTAGCCTCTTTCAAACCGAGACCACAAGCCTCCTTAACAGCCTTAACAACCTGGAGCTTAGCGCCACCAACCTCAGCGAGGACTACGTCGAAAGAAGACTTCTCCTCAGCTGCAGCTGCACCACCAGCAGCAGGACCAGCAGCTACAGCTACAGCTGCAGCAGCAGGCTCAATACCATACTCGTCCTTGAGGACTGTTGCCAACTCATTAACTTCCTTAACAGTAAGATTTACTAACTCTTCTGCAATAGCTTTAATATCTGCCATTTTTATTCTAAATTTTAATTTTATTTATACTATGAAATGATATAACATTGTGATTGATTACTCAGGACGCTCGCCCAATGTCTTAAGCACACCATGAATAGTGTTGCTTCCTGATTGAAGAGCAGAAATAACGTTCTTTGCTGGAGACTGGAGCAAAGCAACAATCTCTGCAATAACCTCGCTCTTGCTCTTGATTGCTGAAAGTTCAGCGAGTTTGTCAGCGCCTACATAGACGCCTTCCTCAGCATAAGCAGCCTTGAGAGCTGGAATGCCATCCTTCTCGTATTCCTTCAACAACTTAGCTGGTACGTTAGCCACGTTAGTGAACATAACTGCTGTAGTACCCTTCAAGCTTCCATAAAGTTCAGAGAAATCGATGTCTGAAGCCTCGAATGCCTTGTGAAGCAAGGTGTTCTTAACAACAACCATCTTGATTTCATTCTGGAAGCACTTGCGACGAAGTGCACTTGTCTTCTCAGCGTTCAATCCTGTAAGATCTACAAGATAGAAGTGAGGAAACTCCTGAAGCTTCTGTCCAAGTTCGGTGATAATAGTATCTTTAACTTCTTTCTTCATTTTACAAAACTTTTAGAGTTATTCAACTGATTTAGGATCAATCTTGATACCCTTACTCATAGTGCTAGAAATAAAGATACTCTTGATATATGTACCTTTAGCAGCAGCAGGCTTCAACTTGATAACTGTATTGATGAACTCCTTAGCATTTCCGTAGATCTGCTCAGATGTCATGCTAACCTTACCGATTGAAGTGTGGATAATACCAGCCTTATCAACCTTAAAGTCAATCTTACCTTGTTTAACTTCCTTAACTGCCTTAGCAACATCCATAGTTACAGTGCCACTCTTAGGGTTAGGCATCAAACCGCGAGGACCGAGAACACGACCCAAAGGACCGATCTTACCCATGCAAGAAGGCATAGTGATGATAACATCAATATCTGTCCAACCACCCTTAATCTTCTCAACATATTCGTCGAGACCTACGTAGTCAGCACCTGCTTCCTTAGCAGCAGCTTCCTGATCAGGAGTACAGAGAGCGAGCACACGTGTTACCTTACCAGTACCATTTGGCAGTGAAACAACACCGCGAACCATCTGGTTAGCCTTACGTGGATCAACACCTAAGCGTACATCGATATCGAGAGATGCATCAAACTTGGTTGTGGTAATTTCCTTAACCAACTCTGCAGCCTCTTTCAAAGTGTATGCCTTCCCTGCTTCAACCTTATCAGCTACTGATTTTTGATTTTTTGTCAGTTTACTCATTTTTCTAATTGAAGTTTTAAATTATTTACCAGGGAAGTCCCCTTTTACAGTAATACCCATACTTCTAGCAGTACCAGCGATGAGCTTCATAGCTGATTCAACAGTAAAGCAATTCAAGTCCTTCATCTTATCCTCAGCGATAGTCTTTACCTGATCCCAAGTAATAGTAGCTACCTTCTGACGGTTTGGTTGAGCAGAACCTGATTTAACTTTAGCAGCTTCTTTCAACTGTACTGCAGCAGGAGGAGTTTTGATTACGAAATCGAATGACTTGTCAGTGTAGTATGTGATAACGACTGGCAACACTTTACCTGCTTTATCCTGGGTGCGGGCGTTGAACTCCTTGCAGAATCCCATAATATTAATACCTTTAGAACCCAGTGCAGGTCCAACTGGAGGTGAAGGATTTGCAGCGCCACCTTTAATCTGTAATTTGATTAATCCAGCAACTTCTTTAGCCATTTCTTTGTTAATATTTAAAATTGAAACTTATAAAGGAGAATGTGTCCGTAACGGCACATTATTCCTTTTCTACTTGCGTATAATTTAACTCTAACGGAGTTTTACGTCCGAAGATCTTAACCATCACCTTCAGCTTATGCTTCTCGGCGTTTACCTCTTCGATAACACCACTGAAACCGCTGAATGGACCATCTGTTACCTTCACAGTCTCATCAACTGCGTATGGCACATCGAGATTTTCTTCAAACTCTGTCTCCTCTGCTGTACCCAACATACGATTGATATCAGACTGAGGAACAGGTGTTGGCTCATCCAAACCTCCAAGGAAACCTAAAACATTAGGCATGAAACGCAACGTGTGCGCAACATCACCTTTCAGTTTAGCTTCAACAAAAACGTAACCTGGAAGAGAAACCTTCTCTTTAACTACACGTTTACCATTGCGCACAGTTGCATGTTTTTCCACAGGAATCAGAATCTGTGAAACATGTGCTGCGAGCAAATCGTTGTGCTTCATTTCAGCCTCGATGTATTCTTTCACCTTAGCTTCCTTGCCGCTTACGGCTTTCAGCACATACCATTTATTACCTGTTGCTGCCATTTCCTATAAAAATTAACCTGGATAAACAACGCCCATGAGAGCCCTAAAAATAGAGTCCATTGCGAACACCACTAATGCAATGACAAGGGAAGCAGATAATACAACCATTGCACTGTGAGTAAGTTCGGCACGAGTTGGCCAAGTAGTCTTATGCGCAAGTTCATCGTAACATGCCTTGCAATAATTTACTATCTTATTCATATTATCTTCTTATTAGCACGGGTTGAAGGGCTCGAACCCTCGACACCTGGTTTTGGAGACCAGTGCTCTACCAACTGAGCTAAACCCGTAAGTAGCTCCCACTTCCGCAGAAGCGGGAGCCTTTATCTAGTAAATAGAGTATTCTAATTACTTAATGTCGTCAAGAATTGCAGTGATCTGACCAGAACCTACTGTACGACCACCCTCACGGATAGCGAAACGAAGACCCTCGTTCAAAGCAACCTTGTAGATCAATTCAACCTCGATCTCAACGTTATCACCTGGCATTACCATCTCAACTCCCTCTGGAAGCTTGATTTCACCAGTACAGTCCATTGTACGGAGGTAGAATTGTGGACGATATTTGTTACCGAATGGAGTGTGACGACCACCCTCTTCCTTCTTCAATACATAGATAGAAGCCTTGAAGTGATCGTGAGGAGTAATAGCACCTGGGTGTACGACTACCATACCACGCTTAACCTCAGCCTTATCGATACCACGGAGAAGCAAACCTACGTTATCACCTGCCTCACCCTCAGCGAGCACCTTGCGGAACATCTCAACACCAGTGATGACAGACTTCTTGTCCTCACCAAGACCGAGCAACTGAACTTCGTCACCAACCTTGCAACGACCAGTCTCGATACGACCTGTAGCAACAGTACCACGACCTGTGATTGAGAATACGTCCTCGATAGGCATCAAGAATGGCTTATCAACCTCACGCTCAGGCTCCTGAATCCACTCGTCAACTGTATCCATCAAAGTCTCAACAGACTTAACCCACTTCTCAACACCATTCAAAGCACCGAGAGCAGAACCACGGATGATAGGAGTATCCTCTTCGTAACCATACTGCTCGAGGATTTCATGAACTTCCATTTCAACGAGTTCGAGCATCTCCTCATCGTCAACCATATCGCACTTATTCAAGAAAACAACCAAGCGAGGTACGTTTACCTGACGTGCAAGAAGTACGTGCTCACGTGTCTGTGGCATAGGACCATCAGTAGCAGCAACTACCAAGATAGCACCATCCATCTGAGCAGCACCAGTAACCATGTTCTTTACATAGTCAGCGTGACCCGGACAGTCAACGTGTGCATAGTGACGCTTTGCAGTTTCATACTCGATGTGAGCAGAGTTGATGGTGATACCACGCTCTTTCTCCTCAGGAGCATTATCAATCTGATCGAATGACTTAACTGCCTCAGATGTACCGAGCTTCTCGTTCAATACCTTAGAGATAGCAGCGGTCAGAGTAGTCTTACCATGGTCAACATGACCAATTGTACCAATGTTAACATGCGGTTTGGTACGCACGAATTCTTCTTTAGCCATAGCTTTTCTTTTTATTTATATAAATGAATAATCTGTTCCTCTACCATCCTTAGAAAACTACCGAACGATAGAGCTGTAACTGAGAGTTGAACTCAGGACCTCTTCCTTACCAAGGAAGTGCTCTACCACTGAGCTATTACAGCAAGTTAATAAATTGAGCGGAAAACGGGGCTCAAACCCGCGACCCCCAGCTTGGAAGGCTAGTGCTCTATCAACTGAGCTATTTCCGCAAGTCAAAAGAAGTGGGTGGTGATGGATTCGAACCACCGAAGGCATAGCCAGCAGATTTACAGTCTGCCCCATTTGGCCACTCTGGTAACCACCCTTTTCTTTTTCTTGAGCCTCTTGTCGGATTCGAACCAACGACCCCGAGATTACAAATCACGTGCTCTGGCCAACTGAGCTAAAGAGGCAATCTTTACAGCCGCAATACGACTGATTTTTCCACCTATCGGAAAACGGCTGCAAAGATACAACATTATTTTGAATCTACAAATTTTTTTTCGACTTTTTTTTATCGATTGCGCATTTTTTCTTTAAATTTGGTCAATTGAACCTTCATAGAATCCACTGCCTGGTCAATTCCCTCTTCAAATGTATCGCATGTCTTCTCAACAAATAGTTTCGATCCAGGAACTGCGATTTCCAGGTGAACTTCCTTATTCAAGGCTGTGGCAGGCTTTACGACCTTTAATTGCACCTCTACTTTCTGTATATCTTCGTAAGTTTTTTCTAACTTGGCGATTTTCTTCTCGATAAACGCCTGTAACTTCTCGGTAGCATCGAAATGAATCGACTGAATCTTAATTTCCATAGTGACCTCCAATTTTAAAAGGTTATGCCCTGGGATGGGCTTCTGTATAAACTCGCTTCAACTGCTCGAAGGTGGTATGCGTATAGATCTCCGTGGTGGAGAGCCGGGCATGCCCGAGCAATCTTTTCAAACTTTCTATTCCTGCGTCATGATTCAGCATCGCCGTAGCAAATGTATGTCTCAAGACGTGCGGACTTTTCTTTTTCAACGAGCATACTCTTGATAAGCACTCCTTCACGATTTCTCTTACTTTGGCAGACGTCATTCTTTTTCCCTTATCTGAAAGGAACAAGGCTGGAGATTGGCTCTCCACGGTCTGATTGCGCAAGCGGATATACGCTTGGAGGGTTTCATCAAGCTCGTTTCCAAAAGGTACGATGCGCTGCTTGTTGCCCTTGCCGGTAATCTTGATTTCGTGGTTCACAAAACTGATCGCCTCATCATCAAGTCCTACCAATTCCGATAATCTCATACCTGTTTCATAGAATGTCATTATAATAGTACGCGCACGCACGCTATCATAATCTTCACCCCATTTCTGCCTGTCCAGAAGTTCATTCACCTCGCTCTCTTTCAAGAACTGCGGTAAAGGTTTCTCCTTTTTGGGCGTCAGAATGCTATGTGCTGGATCAGTATCTACATAATGCCTTGTCAATGCATACCGGTAGAAAGTGCGAACTGCACTCAGCCGGCGACCGACAGATGATGCCTTATTGCCTTTATCCATCATAGCCTCCATCCAGTTACGGATAATATCGGAGTCAATGGTCTCCCAAGTGAGGGAGTCTGACAGATTCTGGAAGTATGTTTCAAAGGCCCGAAGGTCTTCCGCATAGCTGTCTATTGTCATTTGCGAGCGATTCATCTCGCATTTCAAATAGTCCAAAAATCCATCAATATTCAACATAACGCTACTCGTATTCTTTTTACGGCAACGAAATTAAGGAAATTATTTCAAACTACCAAATTTTTTGAGGATTTTTTAATCTTTCTGCCAAACTTTGAGGATATTCTCGAGGAAAATCCTCAAAGATGGCGGTAAAATTACTCCTCGTTAGCGCGCAACTGCTGTACGTAGATGGCGTGTTCCATCTTGAGACGCTTCAAAACAGATGGCTTGTCATACTGCTGACGAGCGCGAAGCTCCTTAACAACACCTGTCTTTTCAAACTTTCTCTTAAACTTCTTGAGAGCTCTCTCGATGTTCTCACCGTCCTTAACTGGTACAATAATCATTTTTTTGCTTTTAATTTATTATGTTAAACTTATAATTTCTGAGCGAAAAGGGCACGATGCCACAATTTGCGGGTGCAAAATTACATCTTATTTATCAAATAACCAAGATTTTAGCCGACTTTTTGCACAAAATCGTTCATTTTGTGGCATTTAGCCCATTTTCATCCTCTCTAAAACTTCATTTTCTGCTGAAAATCATGCTTTTAGATACAGGAGTACAACTTTTATCTGCCGGAAGACATCACTCTATCCACCGGACGCGTTGCTTCCCTCAACCATTCCAGGTCTTCGCCTTCGAGATAAGGAGAAAGCTTTTCAAAAACATCACGATGATAGGTATCGAGCCATTCGATTTCTTCTGGCTGAAGCATGCTGAAATCTACCGGAGTCAGGTCGATAGGACAAAGCGTGAGGGATTCCATCTGCAGGAATTTGCCGAATTCCGTCGTCTGATAGTCTTTTATCAATAATGTATTCTCGATTCTCACTCCGAATTTGCCTGAAAGATAGAGCCCCGGCTCATCGGTCACGGTCATGCCGGCACGCAAAGGAGTGGGCTTCCATTCCATACGGATTTGGTGAGGGCCTTCGTGTACACTGAGATAAGCCCCCACTCCATGTCCCGTACCGTGCAGATAATTATACCCCTCGCGCCACATGCATTCCCTGGCCAGAGCATCCAGTTGAGTGCCCGATGCGCCATCAGGGAATTTGGCGAGTTCCAGTTGGATATGTCCTTTCAGCACTAGCGTATAGACGTGCTTCATCTCCTCTGTCACAGGTCCGAGCGCTATCGTACGGGTGATATCGGTGGTTCCATCCTGATATTGTGCTCCGGAATCTATCAGAATCAGACCTTCCGGCTTGAGAGCAACATCCGTTTCAGGCGTCGCCTCATAGTGAACAATGGCACCATGTGCCTGATAACCGGCTATCGTATCAAAGGAAATATCACGGAAAAGATGCTGCTCTGCACGAAGCGAAGTAAGTTTGCGGTCGATGGAAATTTCAGTCTGTCCACCAGCCTCCACAGCCGGTTTGAGCCATCTCAGGAACTTGACCATCGCCACTCCGTCTCTCAGCATTGCCTGTCGGAAACCCGCGATTTCCCTATCATTTTTCTGTGCTTTCATCGCTGGAATAGGTGATTTTCCTGCAATAATCTCCTGACATTTCACGGTTTTCCACAGAAAATAGCTGGTTTCATCGCCATCCAGAAGGATATTATACTCGGAATATCGCTCCAATCCTTCAGCCACCTTATTATATGGATAGAGCGAAATGCCGTTTTCAGTCAGATAAGCCTTCACCTCGTCATTGATTTTAGCAGAATCCACATAGAGCGAAACCTGCTGGGAGGAGATGAGAAGATAACTGACGAAGACAGGCACACAATGAACATCTGTGCCACGGAGATTGAGTGTCCAGGCGATATCATCGAGCGCAGAAATGAGCATTCCGTCGGCATGACGCTGGCGGAGAGCAGTCCGGATGCGGGAAATCTTGGAAGCAACGGATTCTCCTGCAAATTCCATCGGCTGAATTTCTACAGGATTGGCTGGGATGGCAGGACGATCTGTCCAAATCAGCCCCAATGGGTCTAAATTGGTTCTCACCGTGATGCCACCCGACTTCCGAAGATCGGCTATCAGCCCCATCATTTCGTGATAGGAATTTACCATACCATCGAGGCCCACTTCTGCATTTTCGCCCTGCAATTCCTGAGCAAGCCATTCAGAAATAGTAGGAGTACCCTCAATTTTCTGCTTCATCAACTGGAATTCCGTACCCTTCAACTGCTCCTCGGCAGCCAGGAAATAACGAGAATCAGTCCACAAAGCAGCTGATTTCATCGTAACCACCGCCGTTCCGGCAGAGCCGTTGAATCCGGAAATCCAAGTTCTACCCTGCCAATGATCGGCCACATATTCGCTCTGATGAGCGTCTGTACTTGGGAAAATAAAGGCAGAAAGATGCTCTCGGCGCATCACTTCCCTCAAACTTTCCAATCTCTGATTGATTTCATTCATAATTTTATCTCTATTATTTAATTTGCATCTGATTATATCTCTATCATATCCTAATTTGCGTCTGATTAAATCTCTGTCATACGTCTTAGTTTGCATCTGATTAAATCTCAGCGATATCTTCATCTCTGAGATTCCATTCTGAGCATTTTACACCTTATTATATATATAGGGAAAAGAAGCATCAGAAGAATCGCCCCAAAGGCGCAGAAAGAATCACCCCTAAAAATTACAGAAAGAATCATCAAAATAATCCAGTAGAATCTTCGAAAACGACTGAAAGATTCGATAAAAACCAGCCGGAAGCAGGAATTTTTCTTTCCATCAGAACGCATTTTGCTAATTAGAGATTACAAAGATAATAATTTTAAGAATTAACAACAAATTTAAGCGCAAATAAATGCACGTTTTACATTACTTTTTAGTAATTTTGCGGTCGGAAAAGAAAAATGAAGGTAAATATACTTTCAGATAGGTTCCACACCTCTCAGAGAGGGATTTCGGCAGTTAAGAAAAAGAATTTATAAACAACTTAATATAAAAAATTGTAGTTATGGAATTTTTAACTAATGACAAGCTTTTGATCGTCGGTGCCGGCGGTATGATTGGTTCTAACATGGTTCAGAGCGCTTTGATGCTCGGTCTTACTCCAAACATTTGTCTCTACGATATCTACGAGCCAGGTGTTCACGGTGTATTCGATGAGATTCAGCAGTGTGCATTCCCAGGCGTTAACGTAACTTATACTGTTAACCCAGAGGAGGCTTTCACTGGTGCTAAATATATCATTTCTTCAGGCGGTGCTCCTCGTAAGGAGGGTATGACTCGTGAGGACCTCCTCAAGGGTAACTGCAAGATTGCAGCAGAGTTCGGTGACAACATCAAGAAGTACTGCCCAGAGGTAGAACACGTAGTTGTTATCTTCAACCCAGCTGACGTTACAGCTTTGACAGCATTGATCCACTCAGGTTTGAAGCCAAACCAGTTGACATCACTCGCAGCTCTCGACTCTACTCGTTTGCAGCAGGCTTTGGCCCTCGAGTTCGGTGTACAGCAGGATAAGGTAACTGGTGCTCACACTTATGGTGGTCACGGCGAGCAGATGGCTGTATTCGCTTCTCAGGTTAAGGTTGACGGCAAGCCATTGTCAGAGATGGGTCTTTCTGACGAGCGTTGGGAGGAGATCAAGCACCACACAGTACAGGGTGGTTCTAACATCATCAAGCTCCGTGGCCGTTCTTCATTCCAGAGCCCAGCTTACAATGCAGTGAAGATGATCGAGGCTGCTATGGGTGGTGAGAAGTTCACATTGCCTGCTGGCTGCTATGTAAACCACGACAAGCTCGGTTTCAAGAACGTAATGATGGCTATGCCTACTACTATCGACAAGACTGGCGTTCACTTCACAGAGCCTACAGGTACTGAGGAAGAGCTTGCAAGCCTCGCTAAGTCTTACGAGCACCTTTGCAAGATGCGCGATGAGATCGTAGAGCTTGGTATCGTTCCTCCAGTAGCTGAGTGGAAAGAGATGAACCCTAACTTGTAATTCTTCTTCTTAGAATTTTTATAAGTGAATGAGATAGGGCTGAATTGTGAGATGATTTCTTGCGATTCAGCCTTTTTCTTTATTCCTTAAAGAAACTGTCATTACTGTATCTGTCATTACTGTCATCAGCTGTATTTTGCCAATAATGCCATTACGTTCATGGCTTGCTGGTTCAAAATCAGCCCATAATGGTTATTTTTTCCGTAATTTAGATGAAATGACTTTGGCATATTTTTTGTAATTTTGCAAACGAGAAAGAATTCATCCCCCAAAAGATGGGAAATAGTTGGGAAAGACAAATCATAATATTAAAGAAAGAAAAATGGAACTGATTAAAAACAAAACTTTCGGTGGTGAACGCCCACTCTTTGGCGCGCACGACGCCCGTTTGGAAGATATCACTATCACTGATGGAGAATCAGGTATCAAGTGCTGCAAGAACATAGAATGCCACAACTCTAAATTCTATGGAAAATATCCTTGGTGGCACGTGGACGGTTCTCTCATCACAGACTGCTATTTCGCACCTGAAAGCCGATCTGCTATCTGGTACAGCAACAATATGGTAATGAAAGACTGCACTATTGACGGACCGAAATTTTTCAGGGAAATGAAAAACCTCGAACTGGAGAATGTCAATATCACGGATGCTGACGAAACTTTCTGGAAAGTGAATGGACTGAAAATCAAGAATGTAAAACTGCACGAAGGTACATACCCATTCATGTTCTCAAAGAATATCTATGTGGACGGACTGGAAAGCGACTCGAAATATGTATTCCAGTACTGCCAGAATGTAGAAATTCACAACGCCAAGATTACCACCAAAGATAGTTTCTGGGAATGTGAAAATGTAACCGTATATGATTCTGAACTGAACGGAGAATATCTCGCATGGCACAGTAAGAACATCAAGTTGGTGCGCTGCCACATCAGCGGCGAACAACCTCTTTGCTATATGGATCATGTGATACTGGAAGACTGCACTTTCGACAAGGAATGCGACCGTGCTTTCGAGGACTGTAGTAATATCGATGCACATATCAAGGGTTGTATCACCAATATCAAAAACCCTATTTCCGGTCGTATCGAGGCCGACAAAGTGGGCAGCATCACCTACACCGAGTTTGCCAAAGCTCCTCAAGGCGCCTGCGAAATCATCGACAAATCGGAAGGTAAATAATCAAATTTTACGGACCTAACTTTTATGAAGGTCCGTAAAAAAACGATACACCCATATCCTCGTTCTTTAAAAGAACCTGACTAACAAAGAAAATAGAAAAAGAAATATGAAATACAATTTTGATGAAATCATCGACCGCCGGGGCACCAATTCCTACAAATGGGACCTGGTAAAGGAGGAAGATGTTATCCCTATGTGGGTAGCCGATATGGACTTCCAGACTGCTCCTGCCATCATCGAGGCCCTGCAGAAGCGAGTGGCTCACGGCATCTTCGGCTACACCCTGGTACCGGACTCTTACTACGAGGCCATCACCAGCTGGTTTGCCCGCCGCCACCATTGGAACATCGAGAAAGACTGGATACTCTATACATCGGGCGTTGTGCCTGCCATTTCCTGCTGTTTGAAGGCCATCTGCATGCCTGGCGAACAAGTGCTGGTGCAGACTCCTGTATATAACTGCTTCTTCTCATGCATCAAAAACAGTGGTTGCGAGGTGGTAGAAAACGAATTAAGACGAGTAGGAAACAGCACTTACGAGATAGATTTCGAGGATTTCGAGCGCAAATGTGCTGACGAAAAGACGACTGCTTTCATCCTCTGCAACCCTCACAACCCTGCCGGAAGGGTATGGAAAAAGGAGGAATTGGAGCGCATGAACGACATCTGTCTGAAGCACAACGTAAAGATAGTTGCCGACGAAATCCATTGCGAGCTCGTGATGCCGGGCTATCAGTACGTTCCGTTCGCAAACATCAGCGAAGCCTGCAGAGACAACTGCGTAGTATTGAATTCTCCATCCAAATCATTCAATATTGCCGGTCTGCAGATAGCCAACATCATCTGTCCAGATGCCGCATTGCGTCGCCGCATCAACAGGGCTATCAATATCAACGAGGTGTGTGATGTCAACCCATTCGGAGTCATTGCTCTCCAGGCTGCATACAACGAGAGTGAGGAATGGCTGGACGAACTGAACCTGTATCTCTATGAGAACTATCAGACCGTAAAGGAATTTTTCAATTCCGAATTACCTCAGGTTCGAATTACCCGTCTGGAAGGCACATACCTGGTATGGCTCGACATCCTGCCTTTCGAACTTTCGAGCGACGAGGCTTATGAGAAGCTGATGAATGACGGCAAGGTATTTGTGAATAGCGGCACCATGTATGGAAGAAAAGCCGGTCAAGGCTTCCTGCGCCTCAACATCGCCTGTCCTCGCAAGACCCTGATGCAGGGACTGATCCGTATCGCCAGAGTACTAAGCCAGTACGTGGAGGATGAGGACACAGGTTGTCCGATGTAATTCTTTAAGTGAAGAACGAAGAGTGAAGAGTGAAGAATTCAAATGCTTTTCGTGCTTCACTCTATTAGGATATAAACAATTAAAATATAAAACTGAAAGACAATGGAAAATGAAGTTTTGAAAGCCATTAAGGAGAGAAGAAGTATCCGTAGATACAAGGCTGATCAGATCACAGATGAGGAACTGAAAACCGTATTGGAGGCAGGCACATGGGCTGCCACCGGTCATGGCACTCAGGAACCATTCATCATCGCAGTACAGAATCCGGAGACCTGCGCCCAGCTTCGCAAGATGAATGCTGAGGTGATGGGTGTAGAGAGTGATCCTTACTATGGAGCACCAACCATCGTCATCGTTTTGGCTCCAGAGAGCAATGCGAACGCCATCAAGGACGGCAGTCTCATCCTCGGCAATATGATGTTGGCAGCCCACTCTATCGGTCTTTCTTCTTGCTGGATCAATCGCGAGGATGCCATGTTTGCTTCCGAGGAGGGCAAAAATCTGTTGAAAGAGTGGAATCTTCCTGAAGGGTTGATAGGAGTTGGAGCCTTGGCATTAGGCTATGCATCTGCTCATCCGCATACTGTAAAGCCTCGCAAAGAGGATTATTACCGCATCATAAAGTAAGAAAAGATATTTCAGTCTCACTTTACTGAAATACAATATCCCCTTTTGATTACTGATTTTGTAGATATAAAAAAATGCACCAGACGAGTTCTCTGCTATAAAACTATGTTTTGTAAGTCATAAAACTATGACTTACAAAACATATCCTCATTTTGCTGTCATTTACCGCATCAGAAGGTAGAAATTTATCACTTCTGCATAAAATCGCAAGTTTACGCACACTAAAATTTGCTGGTTACAAAAAAAGCAATACTTTTGCACCATAAATACAAAAGTACTGCTTTCATAAAATTATATTCTCCCTGAGAAAGGGGGCTTACTTCTTTGCAAAAAGAAAATCTTCCTATACTGACTATACTTAAAGCTGAACCTTAGAAAGAACCTTATCTGTTGCGCCAGACAGGCTCGCAACGAATTCTCCAGCCTTTTCTCCCGCAGACTTCAGGAAAGCTTCGTCATTCATCATCGACTTCATCAAGCCTGCAAAGTCCTCAAAATTGTTGATTTCGAATCCGCCGCCAGACTTCAGCAAGCCCTGAGCTTCCTGGAATTTCTTGTTGTTAGGACCGAAAATAACCGGCATATTCCATACGGCAGCCTCCAGGGTATTATGGATACCAACTCCGAAACCACCTCCGATATAAGCCACATCGCCATAATGGTACATGCTGCTCAGCAGTCCGAAACAGTCGATGATCAGCACATCTGCCCCAGCAGCTTCCTCAGGAGTAGTCTGAGTATAGCGCACCACCTTCTTATCCTTCAGCAGAGAAAGAATCAGTTTCAGATGTTCCTCGGCTATGACATGAGGAGCTATCAGCAAGCGCCAATCCTTATGCTCATTGAAGAAGCGGATGAAGATTTCCTCATCAGGAGGCCATGAACTGCCTGCTACAAACACTTTGTAGTCCTGAGAAGGAACGGATGCAGACTTACCCGCAGGGGATTCTGTCAAAGGACCATCAGAAGAATACCCATCAGCAGAAATTCCCTTTCTGAACGCCTCGCAGATAGGCAGATGCTTGGCTGCTTCCTTGATCTGCAGCACACGGTCGAAGCGGGTATCTCCCACCACATCCACATCCGTAATACCGATGCCGGCGAGCAGTCGCTTGCTCTCCTCATTCTGCACAAAGAAACGGGTGAAGCACTTCAAGACATTTGCATAGCTCCTGCCATACCACTTGAAGAATACCTGATCCTCACGGAAGATACTGCTCACACTATATGTAGGAATATTGCGGTACTTGAGAATATGAAGGAAATTAGACCAGAATTCATACTTGATGAAAAAAGCCATCACAGGGCGCACCAGGCGAAGAAAACGGATGGCATTCAGGCGGGTATCTACCGGCATATAGCAGATGATGTCTGCGCCCTCATAATTCTTGCGCACCTCATATCCGGAAGGCGAATAGAAGGTAAGCAGAATCTTATACTGGGGATAATCTCTGCGGATGCGCTCCATCAAAGGACGCCCCTGTTCAAACTCGCCAAGTGATGCGGCATGAAACCAGATATACTTTTCGGAAGGATCCACATTTTCCCTCAGTACCCTGAAGGCATCGCGCTCACCTCGCCACATCTTGCGCACCTTCTCATTGAAAAGGCTGGCGATGGCGATTCCCCAAAGCACGAAATAAATGACGACATTATAGATCATGTTTTTCTTTTTTTTGGGTTAGTATCTATAAATATCTAAATATAAATTGAATTCTCTCTGAGGAAAATCCCCGCACAAAGCAGAAATTTTCCACAGAAAGAGATAAAATATGCTGACTGCAATGCTTATCCGAGAACCTCAATGGCTCTGCGGAGACGCTTCAGAGTCTCCTCCTTGCCGAGGAAGGCTGAGATATCAAACATACCTGGACCCTTACCCTCGCCTACGAGCGTGAGACGGAAAGCATTCATCACATCACCGAGCTTATAGCCCTTATCCTCTACCCATTTCATCACAACAGGCTCCTGACCCTCGATAGAGAAATCCTCGATGCCCTCCAGCACTTCAGCCAGTTCGGTCATCTGCTGAGCAGAATACTCCTTCCAGCGCTTCTTGGCTGTCTTGGCATCATACTCTGTAGGAGGAATGAAGAAGAATGAGCACAATGGCCACAACTCATATACGAAGTTCACGCGATCCTTCATCATGTGTACCACCTGCTTCACGCGGTCCATTGTCTCCTCCACACCGTTATTAGCCACGATAGGCGCAAAGAGATTGGCTATCTCATCATCGCTCTTCATGAGGATGTACTCATGGTTGAACCAGATGCCCTTCTTGAAGTCAAACTTGGCTCCTGCCTTAGAACAGCGGGAGATATCGAAAGCCTTCACCAGTTCGTCGAGAGAGAAGATTTCCTGCTCTGTGCCAGGATTCCAGCCCAGCAATGCAAGGAAATTGACTACTGCCTCTGGGAAATAACCGCTCTCACGATAACCAGAAGAAACCTCGCCGGTCTTAGGATCGTGCCACTCCAATGGGAATACTGGGAAACCGAGACGGTCGCCATCACGCTTGCTCAACTTACCCTTACCCTCTGGCTTGAGAAGCAATGGAAGATGGGCAAAGCGAGGCATGGTATCCTCCCAGCCGAAAGCCTTGTAGAGAAGTACATGCAATGGTGCACTTGGCAACCACTCCTCGCCGCGGATCACATGAGAGATTTCCATCAGATGATCGTCCACGATATTGGCCAGGTGGTAAGTAGGAAGCTCGTCGGCACTCTTGTAGAGCACCTTGTCGTCGAGGATATCGCTCATCACCTTCACATCGCCACGAATCATATCGGTGACGTGGATTTCCTCTCCAGGTTCTATCTTGAAACGTACGGTATATTGCTTGCCGTCTGCGATGAGCTGGTCCACCTCTTCCTGAGAAAGGGTGAGAGAATTGCGCATCTGCATACGGGTGTGGGCATCATACTGGAAATTCTGGATTTCAGCACGCTTGGCCTCCAGTTCCTCTGGAGTATCAAAAGCGATGTAAGCCTTGCCATTGTCGAGAAGCTGCTGTACATATTTCTTATAGATGTCACGACGCTCGCTCTGACGGTAAGGACCATGCTCACCACCGAAGCTCACTCCCTCATCAAACTTGATGCCGAGCCACTTGAATGACTCCAGGATATATTCCTCGGCACCTGGTACGAAACGATGAGAGTCAGTATCCTCGATACGGAACACAAGTTCACCACCATGCTGGCGAGCAAACAAATAATTATAGAGGGCGGTACGTACACCACCAATGTGCAATGCACCCGTAGGACTTGGGGCAAAACGCACTCTTACTTTTCTATCTGCCATGTCTTATTTTATAGCTATTTTCAAAATTTTCTGCAAATTTACATCTTTTTTTGCGATTATAATAGTTTTTTTTCGTATTTTCGCACATGAAAAGGGAAATATGGGGCAAATCGGCATTTTTATTCAAAGAAATGCTCCTTTTTATCCATAAATATTCAAAAGTGAAGAGACTTTCCCACCAATCCAACAAGAAAAACAAAAACAAAAAAATATGAGTATATTCAACAATCCGGAAGAAAACTATTGGCGCAACCTGGTGACTAAGGCCATACTGGTCTGCATGACCGTGGCTGTCATCGTATGGTTTCTGCCTCGCAACGAGGGTCGCCAGTACCGATACGATGTAGGAAAACCATGGATGTACGGCTCTGTCATCGCCAAGTTCGACTTTCCAATCTACAAAACCGATGAAGCTATCAAGCACGAACAGGATTCGATGATGAACCAGTTCCAGCCCTACTATGGCCTGAATCCAACGGTGGAAAACGTGCAGGTGAACCGATTCCTCCACGATTTCCAGAAGGGAATACCCGGTCTGCCTAATGATTTTGTGGGGCTTATAGCCAACGAACTGCACAATGTCTATCAGATGGGCATCATCAACACCACGGAGTACAACCGCATCTTCAAGGATTCTACCAGCACCATCCGAATCATCAGCGGAAAGAACGTGAAAAGCGTGCCTATCAAGTCGTTCTACTCTACGATAGCCGCCTATGAGCATCTCTTTGCCAACGAAAAATTGGCTGCCCAGCGACCGCTGCTCTCCCGCTGCAACCTCAACAACTATATAGAGGCCAACATCATCTACGAAAAAGAGAAAAGCGAAACCGAGAAAAACGACCTGCTGAGCAGCATTCCATTGGCAAGCGGAATGGTGATGAGCGGACAGAAAATCGTGGACAGAGGCGAGGTGATCAGCGACTACACCTTCCGCGTGCTCACATCCTTCGACAAGGAAATGAAGCGGCGCACGTCCACTGAGGAGGAAATCACCACCACCATCATCGGACAGGTGCTCTTCGTATTCATCCTTGTCATGATGTTTACGTCATATCTCTCGCTCTTCCGCAAAGACTATTTCGAAAAACCGCGCAGCATCACGATGCTCTATGCGATGATCACGCTCTTCCCTATCCTGGTATCGCTGATGATGAAGCACAATTTCTTCTCTGTGTATATCATCCCGTTTGCCATGGTGCCTATCTTCGTAAGAGTATTTATGGATTCCCGCACGGCATTCATCACCCATGTCACGATGATTCTGATATGTGCGGCGGCTGTAAAATACCAGTATGAATTCATCATCGTGCAGCTGGCTTCCGGACTGGTGGCCATCTATTCGCTCCGTGAACTGAGCAAGCGCTCGCAGATATTCATCACAGCCCTGCTGGTGACGGTGGCAAGCGGAGTGGTATATCTGGCACTGCAGCTGATGCAGGACAATGAGGTATTCAATATCGACACCAGCATGTACACCCATTTCACCATCAACGGCATCTTCCTATTGCTTTCCTATCCACTGATGTATCTGATAGAAAAGCTGTTCGGATTTATCTCGAATGTCACATTGTTTGAACTTTCGAATACCAACAAGGGACTGCTGCGCAACCTGAGCGAGATAGCTCCAGGCACCTTCCAGCACTCCATCACCGTGGGAAATCTGGCTGCCGAAATCGCCAACCGCATCCATGCCAACAGTCTGCTCGTGCGTACGGGTGCATTATATCATGACATCGGCAAGATGAGCAATCCTGTATTCTTCACCGAAAATCAGGCTGGCGTCAATCCGCACGACCAGCTTACCGATCTGGAGAGTGCACAGATCATCATCAGCCACGTGACCGAAGGCTTGAAAATGGCAGAAAAGGCCAACCTTCCTGGCATCATCAAGGATTTCATCTCCACCCATCATGGCACCGGGCTTACCAAGTATTTCTATATTAATTATTGTAATGCCCATCCAGATGAAAATGTAAACAAGGAGCTTTTCCAGTATCCAGGTCCGAATCCATTCACCCGTGAGCAGGCTATTCTGATGATGGCCGACACGGTGGAAGCAGCCTCCCGCTCGCTCAACGAATATACCGAGGAAAGCATCAGCACGCTCATCAACAAGCTCATCGACGGTCAGGTGGCTGAAGGTTTCTTCAAGGAATGTCCTATCACCTTCCGCGACATCGCCCTGGCCAAAGTGGTGCTCACAGAACGTCTAAAATCCATTTATCATACGCGAATTTCGTATCCGCATCTGAATAAATAACTGGTGATTATTGAACATAAATAAATCCCGATTTATTGCACATATCATTTATTCTGTGCAGTAATTTGGGATTTTATTGTTAATATACTTTAAATAAGAAATAAAAGTAGTAGCGAAATAGAACATTCTTCTTACCTTTGCGGACGTTTTTATTTAAATTTATTAAAATGAAGAAACTAAAATTAGTTTGTGTTGCCATTGCGATGGCAGGTGCAGCACCTACTTTTGCAGGTGGTTTGCTCACTAATACAAACCAACATGTAGCATTCAATAGAATGATGAGCCGTGAGGCTTCCATCGGTATCGATGGTGTTTATTACAACCCAGCAGGCGTTGTATTCATGGGTGAAGGCCACCATCTTGCCATCAACTGGCAGTTGGCTTATCAAACTCGTACTATCAACAATGATTACTCTTTGTTTACTAATAATGTAAACAATCCTATCACCCCTCGTGATTTCAAGGGTAAGGCTTTTGCCCCAGTTATCCCTTCCTTCCAGTATGCCTACAACAAGGGCAAATGGTCGTTCCAGGCTAACTTCTCTCTCACTGGCGGTGGCGGTAAGTGTACCTTCGATGATGGTCTGGGTTCTTTCGAGAAAATCGTATCAGAGACTGCTATTGCTGCTTGCGGACTGGCAGGTGTCGTTGACCAGACTTTAGGCAATAAACTCGGTCAGCAAGGCATGGAAATGTTCACTTCAGACCAGGCTTTCGGCAAAACCGGCAAGTACAGCTTCAACAGCTATATGCACGGTCGCCAGTATTACTATGGTCTCTCTGTAGGTGCAGCATATAAGTTCTGTGATAACTTCAGCGCATTCTTGGGTGTTCGCGGTGTCTATGCATTGACCAACTACTATGGATATGTAGAAAACATCAATGTAGGCAACATGCCTCTCTATAAAGTGCTCGACCCTACGAAGGAAAATGCTGCCAACATCGAGTTGAGCTGCGACCAGACTGGTGTAGGTTTCACTCCTATCATCGGCGTAGATTACAAGACAGGCCGCTGGAACTTCTCTGCTAAATACGAGTTCAAGACCCGTATTCGCCTGAAGAACAAGTCAGTAAACCAGACTCCAAGTATCGGTAACTTGCCAGCCAACCTTGCCAATCAGATGACAGGCATCCTGACTGATAAATTTCATAATGCAGGTCTTCCACTTGAGCAGGCTAAGCAGCAGGCTGAAAACACTACCAATGCAGTATTGAATGACCCAACAGTAGGAGCTACTATGATGGGCTTGAAGACCCAGTTTGACCAGAAGTTGAACAAGGCTATCGGTGAATATGAGGATGGCAAGAAGATTGCTGGTGATATTCCTGCTTATTTGGCTCTCGGTATTGGCTACAGCCCTGTCGATGCAGTAAGAGTAAACGTAGGTTTCCACTGGTTCGACGACAAGAATGCTACATCTTACAACAACCGCAACAAGGAGTTGAAGCGTGGTACTTTGGAGTATAATGCAGGTGTAGAGGTAGACGTTAACAAGAAAATCACCCTGAGTACAGGTTGGCAGAACACAAACTATGGTTTGTCTGATGAGTATATGGACGACAAGTCATTCGTAGTAGGTTCAAATTCTGCTGCCATCGGTGGTGTTTATCACATCAACAAGAAGATGGATCTCAACGTAGCTTACTTCCACACATTCTATCAGCACAAGAAGACTTCTGAGACTGTTCAGCTTGCAGCTGACAAGAGCATCGTCTATAATTCAGACTATACACGTAATAACAACGTGTTTGCCGTAGGTCTCGACATTAATTTCTAAATGATAGATCGTTCTGAATAAGAATCCTGAAGAAATTCGGAACACATAACTACAACAATCAAAAGAGGGTGTGTCATAAGTTAAAGACACATCCTCTTTTTCGTTTCTTCATTGATTTTCTTCACATGTTTTTTCTTTCATTGGATTTCACGGATAAATCGGAGGCAGTTTTGCTTATCGGATTATTCACGGATTTCCGCGGATATTTGACCTCTGTCCAATGGCTGGCGCCGTAGCGATCCAATTAAATTATAATATTCTCTCTTACATCGGATCCACATCATAATAAATGACCAAAGCCCCATATCGCGGATCTTTCGACATTTTTTCTTGAGCAAACAATAGGAATTCCCTCACTTTCCTATAGTCAAGAGAATTCTCCAACTTGATGACAATCTTACGGATATTCATTGTCTTCACACGAGCCACTGCAGGCTTGTCAGGCCCTAAGATTCTCTCCCCAAACCATCCTCGCAAGGTCTGTCCCAGCTCCATACTTGCCTGCTGACAGACTTTCTCATGCTTGTGCTTCAGATAGACGTTGATGAGATGATAGAACGGCGGATAATGAAAGGCTCTACGCTCTTCCAGCAAGTCGCGATAGAAAGTGGCATAATCATTGTGAACCACCTGCGAGATAACAGGCAATTCCGGAGATTTCGTCTGCAGAATCACCAGTCCTCGCTTGCCCTTTCTGCCAGCCCTTCCACTCACCTGCGCCATCATCATAAAGGCATGTTCGTAGGCCCGGAAGTCAGGATAATTGAGCATCGAGTCGGCATTGAGAATACCCACAACGCTCACCTTGTCAAAATCCAGTCCCTTGGAAATCATCTGCGTACCGATAAGCAGGTTGGTCTTTCCCGAAGAAAAATCCTCTATCAGGCGTTCATAGGCATTGCGGGTGCGGGTCGTATCAAGATCCATACGGGCAATACGCGCCTCAGGGAAGATTTCAGTCAACTGGTCTTCCACCTTCTCTGTTCCGATACCACGCCCCGTCAGTTCGGTACTTCCACAGTTAGGACATTCCGTAGGAACAGGATACGTGTAGCCACAATAATGACAGGTAAGCAGATTGATATTCTTATGCAATGTGAGCGACACATCACAGTTTTTGCATTTCGGAACCCATCCACAGACCTTACACTCAATCATCGGCGCAAAACCGCGCCTATTCTGAAAGAGAATAGCCTGTTCGCCACGCTGCAAGGCCTCTCTTACGGCAGCCAAGAGTTGTGGCGAATATGCCCCCTTCATAATCTTGCGATGGCGCAAATCCTTCACATCCACCACCTGTATTTCCGGCAGCTGGATGTCTTTATATCGCGTTTTCATCTCCACCAGACCATACTTTCCCTGCTGGGCATTGTAATAACTTTCCATCGAAGGAGTAGCCGTACCCAAGAGCACTTTGGCTTCGGGATACATACTTGCCAAAACGATGGCTGCGCTGCGAGCATGATAGCGAGGAGCCGGGTCCTGCTGCTTGAAACTGGTTTCATGCTCCTCATCCACTATCACAAGTCCGAGTTTCTGAAAAGGCAGGAAGACTGCACTTCTGGCTCCTAAGATGACATCATAAGGATGATCAGACATCTGTTTCTGCCAGATTTCCACACGCTCTGCATCGCTATATTTCGAGTGATAGATACCAAGTCGGTCTCCAAAAACCCGGTGAAGACGTTCCATAATCTGCACCGTAAGCGCAATTTCTGGCAAGAGATAAAGTACCTGCTTATGCTCATCGAGCGCCTGTTTGATGAGGTGGATATAGACCTCCGTCTTACCGCTGGAAGTCACTCCATGCAAGAGCACCACATTCTTCTTCATCATCTGCATCAGAATCTGGTTGTAAGCATCCTGCTGGGGCATCGAGAGCGGTTTGATCAACTCGAAATGAGATTCGCCAGATGTATTCAGACGCCCTACTTCTATCTCGTATGTAAAAAGAAATCCCTTATCTATCAGACTTTTGATAATGGCAGAGGTGGAATGACTCTCGTTCATTAGTTCCTCCTTTGTTACTTTTTCTATAAAAGAAGGAATATCAGAAGGCTGATTTCCATTTGAAGAAGGAATATCAGGAGACTGCATATTTCTCAATTCATAGAATTCCTCCCGCAGCAGTCCGTTTTCATCTACTTCGTTTTCGAGAAGAATATCCCAATGAGACAGTTGGAGGAAGGTGGTAAAAGCCTTCATTTGCTTGACAGCCCTCCCCATCATCTGAAGCGCCACACGGAGCGTCTGAGGATTGCGATAAGCACTCGACAAACCGACATATAGCTCCATTTTGGGTTTAAACTTCTCTGTAGATTTCAGTCCAGCCGGGAAAGCAGCATTATAGACATCACCCAATGGAGACATGTAATAATCGCTGATCCACGACCAGAGCCGGTATTGCCTTTCCAGAAGCACAGGGTTTTCATCCAGCACCTGCTCTATCGGTTTCACCTCAAAAGCAGGCTTCTCATCATGCGTTTTCACCGCCATACCGATATACTTCTTGCTCCTTCCCAGGGGTACGAGCAGGCGCTTGCCAAACACAACCCTCCCTTCCATTCCATCAGGAACAGAATAGGTAAACAAGCCTGGAAGCGGCAAAGGAAGTATCACATCTACGTATTTCATACTGAAAAGTCATCTTGAGAATTATATCGTTGTGCAAAGATAACAATAAAAAAGCAGATACCCAATAAAGGATATCTGCTTTTATATATTTTAAGAAAGCCAGACTGAACTGGACCCGATTTTTAGAACCAGTAGCCAAGCGCAATTTGCCATGAATTGTTGCGGCTTCTATCACTACCCAAAACGGTTTCGCCCACCTTTTCGAGAGAGGCATCTGCAGTCTTTCCACAAGCAATATTGTAGTTAGCAGAAAGCTGTACGTGGCTCAACAAAGTAACACCAGCACCCACATTGACGCTGAAATTAGACTTCTTCAAAGAATAACTGCTACCAGTATCCCACTTGAAATTCTTATCACCTACGTTGATTCCCCACTGAGGACCCGCAAAGAGAAAGATATTTGCCACGCTGCTCAATCCCCAACCATAGCGTACATTCACAGGAATGTTGAGAGACTTCTGCTTTACATTCTCCTTGAAATATGAATTATCAGTTCCCTGATACTTCACGTCAGCCTCTTTCTGATCATAGAGAGCAGCTGCATCGAAACTCAAACCTACTACTGGCAAGGTGATCTTTACCATAGGACCTACGAAGAAACCTGTCTTATTAGAAGCATCGAAGACATCTTTGCTGAAAGACATATTGGTAACGTTCAAACCACCTTTCAAACCAAACTTAACCTGTGCGTTAGCCTGCTGCACGAACAGTAATGATGCCAACAACACCATAAAAGTCAATACTTTTTTCATACCTATTTCTCTATTTTTATTTCTAATAATTGTTGTTCAAATCATATAATTCCAACGATTCTTATCCCAATCATTATGATTCCAATGATTGATATTTCCGATAGTTATTATTTCCAACAATCAGAACCAAACCAATTAATGGCGCTCTCTTCTGACAGAAACGCGGGCTGCACTGGAGGTAGAAGAACCAGAACTGCGCTGGCGACGTCTTCTTACACTCGAAGAAGAACCTGAAGACTTAGAAGAACTTCTGCGGTTCTTCTTGACAGTCTTTGCATCCTTCTTACCGGCATTGGCAATACTATCCAGAGAATCCTTTCTCTCCTGATTGCCCCAGATATTCTTCTCAAAAGCAGCCAATTCAGCCTCTATCCTCTTCTGCTCCTTGCTCATAGCCGAATCAGAAGGACAGTATTGGGCCAAAGTCTTGCCCAACATATTATTGGTCTTGTAAATCTTTCCTTTATACTGATTTCTTACAAAGTAATCATCCACACTCATCGTCGCAGCATTGTTCAGATTACTGGTCATAATCTGCTGTTTAGACAAGTAAGGAGCCAGGTCGCTGTACTTCACCCAGAACAAAGGATATTTATTGCCACCATCTCCGAAATCATCCTCACGGGTCATGATAGGACAGAGTGCCAACACCTGAGTATGGAAGGTGGAAGTACGCTGGTCAAAATAAGAAGATTCCTTGACATAGTAAGATTTCACTTCGCGGGAAGGAATATCACTGTTGTCAAGACGCATTCTTCCGTTTGCATCCTTCTCATAATAAATATGGTAATTATCCAGGAATGCCTTTGGCTTCACCAAGTCTGCATCACTGAAACTCTCGTTGCCGTCCAACTTATACTGGTAAGCCTTGATGCGACCTGAGAGTATCAACTTAAACATATAGGTGAACAAGTTTGTCTGACTGCCCAATGGTTCCACAGGATAATACAAAGGCGCATTGGCATCATCGTTGAGATCCAACTCGCGATAGATGTCACGTCTCCATACCACATCCTCATCCATGGAAGCAGTAGTAGGAAACATGATTTGTGCACGGGTCGTCATGTTGTTGGCATTCGACTTCTGCTGAGCCTTCTGCTGTGCCTGGCGGCGCGCTTCAGGTTGAGCGCTGATTCCCAGCGTAACACCTGCAAGCATCAAAAGCATAAATATCTTTTTCATCACATTGATTTTATTTACTTTGATCATTATGTTATGCATTCTGGCAAGTTTTCCATCCCGTCCGGAATGTATCTCCTGTCCAGATTCGCCTTTTTCCTATTCCAGACTCTCTCTTACCTCACAATCACTTCCATTGCAGCAGAGAGATTGCGGGTAATGCCATCAGGACCAACTGCCTTGATATGAGAAATGTAGAAGCGACGGTTTCTGGACAAGTGGCGGAATTCCTCGCGCTGACGCTGTGAGAAATTGGCACCTGCTGAAGCAAGAGGAACCGCATTTCCCATATTGTCGAAGAATACAGTCTCGAAACTCAGCACCTTGAACGGAATATCGAGCAATCCGTCATCAATCGCGGCATGAATGCCTGTTGCTCCCATCAGAGAAGCCTTTGACAGAGCACCGCCTCTATATCTGTTGGTACCCAAAGCCAGATAAGCAGTTGGGTCTGGAAGTTTTCTGACATGGAAAACAAACGGTGGCATCGTACGGATCTGTCCCTTGTCACGAGCCGTAACTGTAATCGTCACATCCTTGCCTACAGCAGATGGAACTGCCACGAAATGTCCATTTCCCTTGGAGATGAAGGAACCGCCACTCATGCTGGCAGAAATCGCATTGGCAGGAACTCCCGGTACGCTGATACTGATTGGATTGTGGAAACCGGCATAGAGCACATTCATCATGTCGGCTGCCACAGTAGCAGTATTAGGAGCCGGAATCACACTGTACTTCTGCAGGAAATTGCGTCGCAAGACATCTCCCTTGGCATTGTGCATCAGAATATATCCGCTGAACTGGTGTTCTCCTACGCCTCCAGCAGTAAAGGAATACTGCCCATGAGCCGTATTCACGCGCATACCATTCACATAGATTTCCGGTTGCTGGGTAGTATCCACAGCCGCCATCACGATGTTGGCATTGAAGCGCTCGCCAGGATAAAGCGTAGTCTTCTCCGGAATCACAAAGGCATCAAGTTTGTTGACGCGAATATCCTTCATATCTATATTAGAAACGAGGGTATGGAGCACCTCTCCTTCCGCATAGCGCACATCACTCTGCAGTTTGGAGAGCAAAGTGATAGCAGCAGCCACAGGCATATTCTCAAACATATATTCCTGCCAGTTTTTGCCCAAAGTCCTTGAATTCTTTGGCACAACTGTAGCGAGGTTGCTCTGAATGATTTTCTTCTGATGCTCGTCAGTCACCATGGTGAGGATACGCTCACGATAACGGTTGATGGCATCATAGAGTTTCTTGCCTTTCCCCGTACCAGGAGCCAGCATCACGATGCCCGCAGCTTCCAGATTATCCTTGTTCTCGATGTTTTTCACATCGCCATCCTTTCCATCAGCCTCTCTGACGATGGCTTCTTTCAACTGCTGTGCGAAGTTGTAGAGCGAGTCACTCATTTCCTTCACCTGAGTAGCCTTCTCAAACCATTCTTTCACCTTGGCAGGATTCTTCTTCATCTGCTCGCTGAAATCCCCATAGATAGCAGCATTCTCTGCAGAAGAATTGGCCGTGGTACGGTTCAAGCTCTCCTCCACAATAGAGAATCCGTTGAGCACCTCGGTAGAGATGTTCAATGCAAGCATGGCCATGAGGACGACATACATCAAGTTGATCATCTTCTGGCGCGGTGAAACGGGTCTTTTCTTTATTGCCATTTATTTATAACTGAAAAATTCGATTGAATGCTTTACTCTTCACTTACATGTGGGGCAGCAGCTCTCATATTGACAGTCATTGCCTCGATCATGCGAGTATAAATCTTGTTGAGCTGCTCTATCTGCTGAGCCATCTTTCTGCTCTGCTCATTGATCTGGTCGATAGTACCAATCTGCTGACTGGCACCCTTCAGCTGCATTTCATATACCTTGCTGATACCGGTAAGCGTACGGTTCAGATTTTCCATTTCCTCGCTATCACGGGTCAGGCGGCTGCTCTGTTCATTTACCTTTTCGAGAGTTTCTACCAGCTTCTTCAACTCTTCCACATAGTTATTCTGTGCTTCCTCCATTTCTGGAGTTATCTGCTGCTGACCACCAACCCATGCAGTAGAACCAGCTACAGGCTGCTGAACGGCTGCTGACTGAGGCTGCTGAACGGCAACATCGGCATCCTTATCATCTGAAGATGATGCAGAGACTGAAGAAGCTGCTGCAGAAACAGGAGATGAAGCTGTGCCTTCAGAAGTTGCTGCAGAAGCAATGCCCTGAGAAGCAGTAGCACCAGGAGTAAAGACAATTGGCTGTCCCACAACCACAGCATCTCCGGAAACAGGATGAGAACCCGAAACCGGTTGAGAACCAGCTACAGAATTATTTGTATCATAAGTGACCTTGCCCGTCTCCAGATATTCTTCAGTAATATGTGTAGGAATATCACGACCATCGGCAGTCTTATCAAAAGGACGGTCGAAAGCTGACAGGAAGAATACCAATACCTCAGTACCCATACCCAAGAACAACATCAGATTGGCTCCCGGCAAGTGAGTCAACTTAAAGAGTGTACCCAAGATAACGATAGATGCACCCCAACTATATGCATAGTTCAGGAATGTTTGTCCAGGCACGCTATCCATCCACTTTTGCAGACGGTAAACGATATTAAACTTACTGTAATCGCCCATTTTTATTATCTCCTATTCTTTGATTTTGTAGGTTTCTGTTTTGCACTTGATGTTGTTGCGAGACTTCTCACACATCTGAATCCGATATACGAACGAGGCTGGTTCTGATATTCCCAAGAGCGCCATGCCGAACGTATGAAAGACTCAGGGTCCTTCCATGAACCACCTCTCACACTTTTCTTCTTCAAGCGGTAAGGATCTTCCTTGGCTGCATTATAAACAAGCGTTGGATTCAGATCGTTCATGGCATCAACACCCGCTTCCGTATAAATCGTACTGGTCCATTCAGCCACATTACCTGCCATATCATACAGTCCGTTAGAATTAGGAGAATAGATGCCCACCCGGCTTGTTATCAGGTTTCCGTCCTTGGTATAATTACCACGGTCTGGCTTGAAATTGGCATAGAAACATCCATCCCCATTCTTTACATCCTTGTTTTCCCAAGGGAATTCATTCTGCTCCTTACCGCGGGCAGCATACTCCCACTCAGCCTCAGTAGGCAGACGATATCTCTGTATGAAACGTGCCTCAGGGCCCAAGCCTTTCAACAGATAGTCCGTACGCCAGGCACAGAATGCATTCGCCTGTTCCCAAGTTACGCCTACCACAGGATAATCATTATAGGCAGGATTGCTGAAGTAACTTCTGAGATAAGTCTCATTATCAGAATTCTTGAAGTCATTCACCCAACAGGTAGTATCCGGATAAACATTCACGATATAGGTATTGAGAAAATCCCAAGGTCCACTCAACTGTCGGTTGATGGTCTGTCTCACGATTCTACCCTCATCATCCACATAGGCTGTATCCTTGGAAATCATGACCACCTCGTTCGGATCCACCTCGATGTCAGTATTGAGGTTACGTTCAGAAGCATTGAGACGGTTGCGACGCAAGGCAGCGGCAGTATAATCATAGATTTCATACTTATAGTTGAGCTGACTCCAATCTATCAACTTCTCTCCCGTCACAGGATTGGTCGTATAAAGACTCTCAATGGCACGCAGTTCGTCCTCATTAGGTTTCTTAGGAAGATTCTTCTTCCAGTTGACACGCGGAGGCACAGGTTCACCATTCTTATCTTCCGTAATCATATAAGTTTCATCGCCTCCATAAGAAGGATCAGCAAGACGGGTACGCAAGATAGAATCTCTCACGTAAGCAACAAATTGCTTATATTCAGAGTTGGTAATTTCAGTATCGTCCATCCAGAAACCATCCACAGAGATTTCCTTCACAGGCGTTTTTCCACCCCAAAGAGAGTCTTGCTTTTCCAAGCCCATCTTCAGGAAGCCACGGTTCACCTTCACCATGCCGTAAGGAGCTGGCTCGGTAAATCCCCTGCCAGATACGCCCACGACTTCACCACCACGACCTGCCATCGAGGTAGATTTGGCACCGAAACATCCAGTCAATGCCACCAGCACAAAGGCTGAGCAAAGCCACATGATACCTTTCTTCATATTCATATTATTCTTATACTATAGTATTCTTACACTTTTATGTTTATTTCTTCCTTTTTTTACGAGATTGATGTCAGTCTGATAACCGACAAACAGCTCATGACTTCCATTGCCAGGACTGATAGCCGACGTGTACATTTCATAACTGTAACCTAACACCACTCCGTGGAACATTCCACCAACAAGGAACGTAACGGAATTAGTAGGACTATAAGACACACCGCCATACATCATTTTCTTCTCATGCGTATAGACCATCCTGCAACTTACATCTCCTCTCCAGGTCACACCATCGTATCTGACAAGAGTAGAAGGCTTTATAGATAAAAACGGATTTCTTAACTTAATATTGTATCCGCCAGTCAAATAATAAGTTGCATCTATCTGCATTTCATTCGTTTCGCCCATTTCAATCTTAGGGGCATTCAGATGCTGTCCGGAAATTCCCACATACCAGGCACCATGTGAATAATAAAGACCAAAGCCAAGATCCAGTCCGTTACCATCAATCTGAGAGGTGGAGAAAGCAGGGTCATTAGATTCTCCTAAATCCACTTTGCTGCCATCAAAACTTTCACTTAGAAAACCAGCTTGAATACCGGCACTGAGCATACCCTTGAAAAGCCGTTTCTTGAAAGCATATTGCAAAGCCAACTTCTGATGGGTGAACAAACCTATCTGGTCGTTCATGAATTGCACACCGACACCATGATAATTCTTCAAGGCATAGAAAGGCAAATCGGCTCCAGCATACATAGTCCGGGGATTATGCTCAAAACCAGCCATGTCTAATGCATAATCAATATTCACATTTATCTTGGCTTGTTTACCTACCGCACCAGGATTGAAGGAAGGTTCCATATCAAAATAATGACTAAAAGAAGGATCGTACTGAGCATAACAGGTGGTTATACCCAGTATCATCAACAAAGTCGCTATTTTAATTCTTTTATACACGATACTATAACGGATTTTTTCTCAAAATATTGTATGAATTGGGAATAGAGATAAAAAATAAAATGAAAAAGGCTGCCCTTATCCATAAGAGCAGCCCTATCATCACTTAATACTCATCATCATTCCACAAGAAATCATCCTTGGAAGGATAATCAGGCCAGATGTCTTCGATGCTATCGTAAACATCACCTTCATCTTCAATCTCCTGCAAATTCTCCAGAACCTCCAGAGGCGCACCAGAACGAGTTGCATAGTCTATCAACTCATCTTTTGTTGCAGGCCATGGTGCATCTTCAAGCTTTGAAGCTAATTCAAGTGTCCAATACATAGCTAATTATTTAACGGTTTATAAATTTGCGTGCAAAAGTAATACTTTTATTTGTATTTACAAGCATTTTACGTATTTATTTTTATGGGAAATTAAAAATTAATCTTAAAAAATTGCTTATGCTTCGATTTATCAAAGAATATAATCCCACAAAGATATAAATCATAGCAGACACCACTCCTGTCGTCAGCTACCATTTCTTCCCATAACCGATGAGTTTGCTGAGTCTTGTAAATGTCTGTTATAACCAAAAGTAACTGATCAGATGAATGCTGAAAGATTTCATTTCTTATGTCTTCATCAGAAAGCCATTCCATGTCAACTATCACCAAAGCCTTAGCTCTTTCCTCATCAAAATAATAATCATCTATCATTCTGACCAACGTATTTTGGCAACCAGCATACACATACGGAGCGAAATCATAATCACCCATCACGACATATTGGGGTTGCCAGTAATTGGCAAGACGAAAGAACAGACGGCCCAATTTACGGAAAGTCTTAGACCGGTCTTTCATTTCCTCATCCAGCTGTTCGTAGGCATAATAAGGATCATGCTCGTTGACAACATAACGCACGAAAGAATAAGCCGAAGGCGATTGAATGCCAAACCCACGACTGTATCTGCAACGTAAAAGCCAACGAGAGATCGATTGGATATAATATGAAATAGATTCAAGCATATAATAAAACGAAAAATAAAAGCCTCAGAAATCTTTCGAAATCTGAGGCTCTTCATTGAAAGGAGGCGGCGACCTACTCTCCCGCATTGCATTGCAGTACCATCGGCGCAAGTGGGCTTAACTTCTCTGTTCGGAATGGGAAGAGGTGGAACCCCACCGCAATAACCACCTGATAATGGGTTATGACGTATTTGCACACAAGCAAAACATGAATAATGACTAATGAGAAATGATAAATGATAAATTTGACATTCCTACAATATTCAGACCCAACATACAGTTGAAACTATGAACTTTCTAAAGAAAGTGTTCGGGCAATTAGTAATGCTCGGCTTTGACATCGCTGTCTTTACACCTGCATCCTATCAACGTCATCGTCTTTGACGACCCTCTATGGAGTTCTCATCTTGCGGCTGGCTTCGCACTTAGATGCTTTCAGCGCTTATCCAATCCAGACTCAGATACCCAGCGGTGCGCCTGGCGGCACAACTGGTAAACCG
>NZ_SGVY01000015.1 GCF_004535825.1 Segatella hominis
CTATCCAAGACGATAGGACGGAATCCGACAATAGGATAGAAGTGACGCTACTCATAGGGATAACTGAAATCAACTTGCCACACATCGCAAGATGAGAAAGCACGAAACCGCCGTATGCGGAACCGCACGTACGGTGGTGTGGGAGGTCGGTAAATGTGAAAATAGGAGGCAAATGCCTTTTATGATTAGCATTTACCTCCTACCCGATTGTGCTACAACTCGTTGAATATCTGCAATATACAAGTCCTCTATAAAATTGTCCGCAATGGTGCATAGAGCTTATAAAAGTAGCTTATGTACTTCAAGTTAGTTGGTGAGAATCCCTTCACCCCTGGCATTTTGTTCTTCAAATCCTGACTGAGATTTTTGTAAAATCCAGAGCCATAAGTATTAGTATATTGCTTAGCTTCAATGTCTCGTCCCAACTTCTAATAGAAGTCCAACAAGTAGCCATTGGTGGCAAGGAACGCATCTACGATGACATGAACGAAACTTCCACTAAACCCTATTGGTTGCGGATTTGAGGTTTATATTAAAATTCCCAAATCTTACTGCAACTTTTGTCGCAATTGCGACTGTTTTTGCAGTAGAACGCGGAGAATATGCATATAGAACACTTCTGTTATATAGATTTGTTTTTGTTTCAAAAAGCGCAGAATCCCGTCTGCAATATGCGTTCGATACTGCGTCATCGAAATCTTTGATCTCCGATTTCTATAATGGTTCCATCAAATCCGACTTAGCAAGAAATCCATTAACCCGACAATATAAAATCCATTGTTGTCATGATATGGTTTTATGTCATTGCGCATTATGATTATCTTCTTAAAGGAATCGTCGATTCTTTTTAATGAAGCGCATTCTTGTTGAGGCGATTATCTAATGCAATTTCTATTATGTGGTCTTCCCTTATTCCTGTTTCTATCAAATGATTGTGAAACAAGTTGAAGAGAAGAAACGATTTGCCGCTTCTTCTAATTCCGGTTACAATCTTTATGAGATTGTTAGACTTACTCGATATGAGTTGCTGTAAATAATAATCTCTTTTTATAATCATAGCCGTTTAAATTCAAAATTTCATAAAGAGTAGTGGCTTTACATGCTAGTTGCTTTCTGAAGCCATAATCATGGCTGCAAACATAAACTTCTTCCTTCTAATTGTGCCCCTTTACATAACTTTTGAGAAACTTTTTGCGAAAAAGTTTTGTTGTTTCGAATAAAATTTATACCTTTGCAGCAACATACTCACCCCGCTTCCCTTTAGAACAGCGCGCTCAGGGTGAGTCTTTTTTTTTGTATGCTTATGAATAAGATTGCATATCCAAAGGAGCAAAAAAGTTTTGATGAGCAAATTGCTCTGTTGAAACAAAGAGGTATGTATTTCGAGGATGAAGTACGGGCTAACTGCATTTTGCAAAATGTCAGTTATTATAGGTTGAGTGGCTATTGGTATCCTTTACTGAAAGATAAGCAAAGGCACATATTCAAGGATGGGGCTTCTTTTGATAATGCTTATTCCATATATAAGTTTGATTCGGCATTGCGTAAGTTGGTTCTTTCTGAAATAGAGAAAATTGAGATTGCTGTAAGAACACAATTTTCTTATATCATGTCACAAGAATATGATGGATGGTGGTTTACTGATTCTTCTTTGTTCTCAACTCCAGCAAAACATGCGAAGACTTTGGCTAAAGTTGAAGATGAGTATAATAGAAGCGATGAAGATTTTATAGTCTCTTTTAAGGCTAAATATTGCAATCGTTTTCCTCCAAGTTGGATAACTTTAGAAATTACATCTTTGGGGACAATGTCTATATTGTATTCCAATCTAAAAGGCGGAAGATGCAGAAGACAGATAGCCAAATATTTTGGGGTAGCAGATACGATTATGGTGTCATGGTTGCATACTATCACGTATGTGCGGAATATCTGTGCTCATCATAGCCGATTATGGAACAAGACGTTTGGTATAACCCCAATGATGCCAAGGAGGACGACTTTTCCTTTTGTTACATTGCCAACTAAAGGAACTCAGCACGTATATTTTGTTCTTTGTATGATTCAGTATCTCTTGAACATTATCAATCCATCGAATACTTTCCGCAATAAGATAAATGTTCTGTTGGAAGAATATCCAAATATTGATATTGTTGCTATGGGATTTCCTGAGAATTGGAAAGAACAACCTTTGTGGAAATCTTGAACGATAAAAAGAGTTATTTTCCCATGTCTTTCTTGCAAAGAACAGGGCTTTGTCCATATCATCCTTACATTTGTCAATGATACGGCGATGATGGGTCCAAGGAATAAGAAAAAGCAATTTGAAACCGTCCGCAAACTGCGGACGATTTTTAGATTGTTCCGCAACTTGCGGAACATTTGATGCTCTTTTAGTTCAAACCATAGATGCCACCTTGGGATTGAGATGCACAATGTTTGGTTATCAATATAGTAAAATCCTACGCTCTCTGATGTGCGTATATCTTTGTAGTGGCAAGGAACGCATCTACGATGACATGAACGAAACTTCCAAAATGGATTAAGACGTCACGTAGGCACGTATTGAACATTTACTCAGATAACTATGCTTATGCCAACCTGTTCCAGACTGACTTTGGTTAAAAAAATGCTTTTCTGGTTAAACCGGCGTATTACCTCAAGTCGCTTTGTGGGGTAAGGGGATTTTATGTCTGCAACATTTCTGTTGTGCAAGGAATATGTTTCGAACTGTTGCTATTCGTTTCCGAACTTTCACCATTGCCTTGCAAAGTCAGCAAAAAGTTCCGTTGTTGGGTATCAACGCAATAGTATCACTCTTATATAATCCTACCAAGATTACACAATCTAACCGTCATCTTACCACAACGCAATCTTGCCTGCAATACCCAAATCAAGAGTTGCTGTTGCAATACCCAATGCTTGAAACACACGGCTCATGGTTGGTAATGTGATAACACTTGTACCTTTCTCCAACTTTGAAATCTGAGCACGCTGCACCCCGATACGCTCACCAAGCTGTTCTTGTGTGAGGTTTTGTGCCAATCGAGCCTTGCGTATGGCTTCGCCTACAATATAGGCGTTCACATCTTCTTTGAGCTTGGCTTCCATGGCTTCGCGCTCTGGTGTACCTCTTTTACCCCAAAGTTTATCTTTCATATTGTCTGCTGGTATCAATTTCATCTGTGCCATAATGCTATTTCTTTTTATTGTTAAAATACTCTTTTCTTATCTCTTCTGCTTTGGCAATCTCCTTTAAAGGTGTTTTTTGAGTTTTCTTGACTATGCCATGTGTGGCAATAACCAAAGTCTCTTCCTCAGTATCCCAAAAGGAGAAAAGCCTATAGCATATACCATTGTAGAGAGTTCGAAATTCCCATATCTCGGTATTCTCCAGTTTCTTGAAGATGTCAACTTTCATCACTCCTTCCTCAACCTTGAAGATGTTGTAGTATATCTTCTGCTGAGCTTTGAATGGCTGCGCATCCAAAAAGGCTTGTGCTTCTTCTGTCAACACCACTTTTAGCTTGTTGATGCCCATTTTGTTTTGAATTATGGTACAAAGATAATGATTTGTTTCCAAACAACGATACAAAATTCGGTTTTTCATCTCTATCAGCCCCACTTTTAACACTCTCACTACTTGTTAGTATCAGATATGTAACTTGCTCACTCTTTTATTTCCCTAAATTTGAAGATTCAAAAATAGGGAAGAGGAAAATGACTTATACTATAAAAAGTTTCCATCCAAAAGGCGATATTTTAGTCTATGGCAATCCAAGCAGTTGAAGCATCCTAATATGCGAGCTATCAGTCCATCATTAGGTTCTTGTTTTATTTCTTCTTTGTTCATGCAAAAACAGTTCCGCTACTTTTGGTTATCTTTCAACCCCTTTTCCAATTCCTCGATAGTCGGCATAGCCCAAGAATGATGGATGGAACGACTGGGCTTTTAGCTCAATGACCACATAGGCATGGAGGTGGGCATTGTAAAACAGCAAGTCTGGGAAGAACTCCTGCTGACCTACCTTCAAACGAAACTGTCTGCCCATATAGGAGAATCCCTTTCCTAGTTCCAAAAGAAAACGTGTTACATTGTTCACCAATTCTTCCTCAATGTCATGCTCGTCATATTCTTACAAAGAACAAAGCCTTATCCATATTGCCCTTGCACTTATCTATGATACGACGATGGTGGTCCCAAGGAATAAGAAAAAGCAATTTGAAAGAGGGTGTGTCATAAGTCTGTGACGCACCCTCATTTGTTTATACGACTTTATCCGAACAGGTCGTCCATTGTAATTTGTACTTGAGCCAAGGCTGCATACTGTGTAAGGCGCACGCCAAAAGTAGTAATCATCGTTGTGATAATACCACTTTTTATCCCTGTTTCTGCCACGAAGTCAGCCATACGATTACGAATGCGCATATCCTCCTCCTTAGTGATCGTGTAAGGCATCTGCGAATACTTGATTTCGCATAGATTCACGAGATTATCGGCACGTTCTATCAGTAAGTCGATTTGCGCAGCTGGCTTTGAAACCTTACTTCGCCAAGAATAATACTCGGTATGGATTTGGTCTATCCCCAAGAAATGCTTGATTTGAGGAATATGCAACATACAAACTCGCTCAAAAGCCAAGCCATACCAAGTATTTTGACGAGGTTTTCCCATCAAGTGAGTCCAATATCCCGTGTCCGTCGTACCAGGATGGCAAAACGTCATATAAAATAATGTATAGAGGTCGGTGAGCTGAAAGATTTGATCTTTCTGCTTTATCTTCTTATCCCTGGTATTATACCCTCTTACGAAATCGCAATTTATCAATTCACTAAGAACCTTTGTCAAAGTTCCACCCGATTTCAGCTTCAATTTCTCCATGATTTCCTTTCGGGTCATACCTTGTCGGCATGAGGCAAGTACCTCTATGACACGCATGTAGGCCTCAGAATTTCTAAACAAGGACGAATATAGTCTTCCATATTCTCGCTTCAGTTCAGCGTGGGATGAGAAAAACAATCTGTCGACATTCCCTTCCACACCTTGCTTTTTATCCAACAAACTGAGATAATAAGGCACCCCACCAAGGATGCTATATATCTGAAGGATAGAAATGCGAGTCCATGAGAATCCATAAGCTTGCAGCAGCAGTTCCGTCTCACGAAGAGTAAAAGGAGCAAGATACATCTCGTGCGTTATCCTATTATGAAGCCCACCATGACTATCTATCAGATTAGCTATCATCCACGACGTGGCACTGCCACAAACGATAAGCATGATTTCACTTTGGTAAGCTGCCCATCCGTTCCAAAAGTGCTCAAAAGCCTGTTGGAAACCAGATTTCGGCGTATCCAAGCATGGTAGTTCATCGATAAAAACAACGAGTCGTTCTCCTTTCATTTTTGCCTTTAACAACTGTTTTAATGCCTCAAAAGCCTCTGTCCAATTCGTAGGAATAGGCTGTTTGGAATCTCCATATTCCCTCAGCGCAAACCCGAAATTAGAGAGTTGCGCCTCAGCTGGTGCCTCTATAGACCCAGACATATCAAAGGCAAACTTATCACGGAAGAGATTTCTCACAAGATAAGTCTTGCCGATACGACGCCTGCCATATACAGCCACAAACTCAGCTTTGCCAGAATGATAATATTCTGTCAACAGCTCGATTTCTTTCTTTCGTCCGATAATTTGCTCCATACCTTTTTAATCTAACTTTAATGATGGTGCAAATATAAGATAATTATCCGAGGAAAACAAGAATTCTATAGCCAAATCGATGAATTTTAACTCGATTTGGCTATAGAATAGATTATTCTTTAGCCAAATCGAGCAATTTTCCTTCGATTTGGCTATAGAACGCCTTGTAGTTACCTTTCTATTTCATCCTTTCAACTATCCCTTAGAACTGATAATAAACTGAGCCCATTTTAAAAAGTAAGGCTGTTTAAAATGTTTATATTTCACGAAAATAATCTCTGATTTATGCCGTTATCTGGAGTGTTTTTCGTATCTTTACATCAATAAATCAGAAATATTATGTTTAAAAAGACAGATCCGAATCCTCAGTTAGATATATTCACGGCTCCCTCAATGCAGTTAGGAAGTCATGCTTCCAAGAAGTATTCTGACCCCAACGCATGGCATAACCAGTTTTATAGCCTCGTGACAACCAGGATCGACGAGGAGATAATCCCAAAAGAACCGCGTAATCAGTGCCTAAAAATAGAGCCCCCAGCTGAAATTCAGCTGAGGGCTCTTAAGATATATTCAGTTATGGAATCTGAATCAGATTATAAAGGTTTATATTCTACGAATGCCTCCATCGCCTCATAGCAAGCAAGACCCAAGTTATCATACAACTGGGCTGTAGCGCGGTTTCTGTCTTCCGCACGCTGCCAGAAGAGACGGTCGTCATTGCCGAGGAAAGGAGCACTTTCCATCTGAGACTGGTGCTTCAGGATAGAATTACGCTTAGCGCGCAATTCCTCTGGACTCAATGGAACACACATCTCGATGTTCTCAATCTCCCATTCTGCCCATGCTCCACGATACATCCAGATGCGGCAATCCTTCAGCCACTCTGCGCCTGCCTCCTTCTCAAGGTCGATGGCTGCCAATACGGCGTCAGTACACTTGCGGTGTGTGCCGTGAGGGTCTGCCAAGTCGCCGGCTACATAGATCTGATGAGGCTTCACCTCCTGCAGCAACTGTCTTACTACTGCTACGTCCTTCTCGGTCATAGGGAGTTTTTCTATCTTACCGCTTTCATAGAATGGAAGGTCGAGGAAGTGGACATGATCCAGCGGGATCTCATTATAGGTACAAGCAATACGTGCCTCGCCACGACGGATAAGACCCTTGATAGTAAGAATGTCTCTTGTATCGAAGTCGCCCTCCTTCTTGTTGGCAAAGAATTTCTTGATCTCCTTGTACTTGTTGGCGATGATGCTGTCCTTGGATTCTGCAAAGAGCTGGTTGAAACCATTGATGAAGTGCATGAAGCGTGTTACTTCCTCATCACCTACTGCGATGTTGCCGGATGTCTCGTAAGCCAGATGCACGTCGTGGTGCTGCTGAACCAGACGGCGGATGGTTCCGCCCATAGAGATAACGTCATCGTCTGGGTGTGGAGAGAACACTACGACACGCTTTGGATATGGTTTGGCACGCTCTGGACGATAGGTATCGTCTGCGTCAGGTTTACCACCAGGCCAACCGGTGATGGTATGCTGCAAGTCGTTGAAAATCTTGATATTAGCATTGTATGCAGAACCATAGAGAGCCAACAGTTCGCTCAGACCATTCTCATTGTAGTCCTTGTTGGTCAACTTCAGGATTGGCTTGTTAATCTTCTGGCAGAGCCAAACCAGTGCAGAACGTACCAACTTGTCTGTCCATTCGCATGATGAAACCAACCAAGGGTGCTCAATGCGGGTAAGATGGGCAGCTGCACTCAAATCCAATACCACCTGTGCGTTTGGGTGAGTCTGCAGGAAAGTAGCAGGCAGGGTATCTGTGATGTTGCCCTCTATCACCTTCTGCATAATCTCAGACTTTTCGTCGCCCCATGCTGTCAGGAATACAGTCTTGGCTGTCAGGAGAGTGCCAACACCCATAGTGAGTGAACATGGAGGAACCTGCTCCTTGGTCTTGAAGCTGTTTTCCATCTCCTCGCGTGACATGTTGCCGATGAGGATGATACGGGTGAGCGACTGGATGCTTGAACCCGGTTCGTTGGCTGCGATATTACCCATGCGGCCGATGCCGAGGATAGTAACGTCGAGACCGCCGAAGGTCTTGATGCGCTGCTCATAGAGGCGGCAGGTGTCTTGTACAGCCTCCTGTGCGATGCTGCCATCGAGGGTGAAGATATTCTGTTCTGCAATATCCACGCGGTCAAGGAAATGCTCCTTGAGCTGGTTGATGCTGCGGATAGAACTGTCCTTGCGGAGTGGGTAATACTCATAGGCATTGAATACTACTACATTGCGGAAACTCAGTTTCTTCTTCTCGTAGCGGCTTACCAATTCATCATATACAGGATTGACAGAGAGGCCTGTGCCCAATGCCATCACATAATACTTGCCTTCGTGCTGGGCAGCCTTAATGCCCTTCTCAATGCAGTCGGCAATATGACTACAGCCTTCGCTTACAGATGCGAAGATATCGGTATGAATTTTCTCCATGCGGGATATTTCGGAGTATTCCACGGTCGTCTTAGGCTTGTAGAATTCCACAGGTACCTTGTTGAGTACGATTTGTGAACTAAGATTTAATCTCATAACGTAATATATTTATGTAATGTAATATATTGATAATGTTGGAATTTTCTCTCGGTCTGTTGGAATTTTCTCGGTCGAGGGGTCTTTTAGATATTGTTCTTCTCGATATCCTTGAAGTAGCGGTAGGTTCCCACTTTCAACTCGTCTGTAGCCATTTCATCACAGATGATGATGCCGTGCTTGTGGAGCTGGAGTGCGCTGATGGTCCAAGCCTGTGTAACAGGACCTTCGATGGCAGCGTGGAGAGCCTGTGCCTTGTTGTGCCCATTGCAGAGAATCATCACCTCTCTTGCGTCCATCACGGTGCCTACACCTACGGTAAGAGCCAAAGCAGGAACAGCCTCAGGATCGTTGCCGAAGAAGCGTGAGTTGGCGATGCGGGTGTCGGTGGTGAGAGTCTTCACACGGGTGCGTGAGGTGAGGGCAGAGTAAGGCTCATTGAAGGCGATGTGACCGTCAGGACCAATGCCGCCAATGAAGAGGTCGATACCGCCTGCAGCCTTGATCTTCTGCTCGTAGCGCTCGCACTCAGCTTCGAGGTCTTCTGCATTACCATTGAGAATGTTGATGTTCTCCTTAGGGCAATCAATGTGATCGAACAGATTCTTTGCCATGAATGAGTGGTAGCTCTCTGGATGAGACTCTGGTAAACCTACGTATTCATCCATGTTGAAAGTAATGACGTGCTTGAATGATACCTTGCCTTCCTTGACAGCCTCTACGAGCGCTGCATACATACCCATTGGGGATGAACCAGTTGGCAAACCAAGTACGAATGGACGCTCTGCTGTTGGAGCGAACTTGTTGATTGTCTCTACTACGTGATTGGCTGCCCAACGTGACAGCTCATCATAATTTTTTTCAATAATTACGCGCATAGTCGTTAGTATTAATGATTTGTTTCTTAACTATAAATAATGTATTTATTTAACTGATTTATTTTTGTTGAATCAATTCTAATTTTGTCGCAGCAATGAAACCGATAGTCTTTCTGTCAGACCTTTTCAGCCTTTCTGATAGTTCCCTTTCAGTTTTCCTGTAAGACTCTGTCAACTGTTCCGGCAGTTCTGCGGACTGCATCCGATGTGGGTCTTCACGAATTTGCAGAACGAGGCATAGTCGTCGAACCCGAACCTTTCGGCTACTTCCTTGATGGGAATATCGGTGTATTTCAACTCAGCCCTGATCTTATCTACTGCATGTTCCAGGATGATGCCGATGGCAGGCTTTCCTGTGTACTGCTTGACAATCTTCGAGAGATATTTCGGACTCACGCATTGCTTATCAGCATAATAGGCCACGGTGCGATGGCAACCGTTGTCAACTGCCAGGGCATTGGAGAACTCCAGAAAAATCCTGTCGGCACTGTGCCTGTGCTGCGTGGTAATCACGTTGTCGTAGGCAGGCACATGAATGTCGTTGATTACATAGAAGAAGATACTCGCCATCAGACTTTCCTTTAGCTCGTTGCAGTAGTGGTCGTGCCGATTGCTGCGGAAACGCAGAATGTTGACGAACGTACTGATGAAATTGTGGATGATCTTCTGGTTGTAAGATATCAACGGTTTCTGGTTGAGAGCATTGAACATAATCCATGCATCTCGGTTGCTCGTCAGCAGACGGCGTACTGCCGAGAGGGAATAGCCTACCATTGTGATGAGGCACCTCTCGCTCTTGCGGATGCTATGAACGATGACGTTGGGAGGAACAAGCAGCAGGTCGCCGGCAAAGAGTTCTATCTTGCGGTCGTCGAAATTCAGGCACAGATTGCCGTCCAGACAGAAGAGCATCATCAGGAAATTGACCTTGATGCTTTCTTCTTCGTCGGGAAATAGCAGCAGGGGAGATGCTACTACATAATCCGGGTCGGAAAAAACCGAATTGCCGTCTTCTTCTGCAAAGTCTTGCAGCTGATAACTTGTTAGTCTGTTGTTCATCATTCTTTTATTGTCGGTGCAAAGTTAATAAAAAAAGAGGGAATTCCATTACATATTTTTCCCCATTATTCTACCTTATACCGCAATATTGAGTAAAAAGGCGTTTTTTAATTCTTTTTTAGGAGAAAAAAAGAAGAAAATGGGGAAAAATATGTAACTCTAAAATGCTTATTTTCCTATTCAAATTTGTCACCTTATAATATATAGTGTATCATTACCTTATTATATATAGTTTCATCGTCTCATTTTATTCAGATAAGGTTGTCTAATATATATAAAGATGTGATTTTATTTGATATAAGTTTGAAATTTGCATAAAATGTGAGCAAAATGTTAGTGTTTTGCCAAAAAATTACTAACTTTGCACCCGCAAACTTATAAATACGATAAAAGAATGGCTAATTTGAGATTTGAGGTTGTAGCCGAGGCCTTTAAGAAAAGACCTGTAGAGGTGGAAGCTCCCAAGGTTCGCCCTTCGGAATACTTCGCCAAGTATGTATTCAACCGCCAGAAGATGTACAAGTATCTCCCATCTGATGTTTACGAGAAACTCATTGATGTGATTGATAATGGTAATCGTCTGGATCGTTCCATCGCTGATGCTGTGGCTGCGGGCATGAAGCTTTGGGCAGAAGAAAACGGGGTAACTCATTATACGCACTGGTTTCAGCCTCTTACCGAGGGTACTGCAGAGAAGCATGATGCTTTTGTGGAGCACGACGGCAAGGGTGGTATGATAGAGGAATTTTCAGGCAAGTTGCTTGTTCAGCAGGAGCCTGATGCCAGTTCGTTCCCTAATGGCGGAATCCGCAACACTTTCGAGGCCAGAGGTTATTCTGCCTGGGACCCAACTTCGCCAGTCTTTATCATCGATGATACGCTCTGTATCCCTACCATTTTTATTTCTTATACAGGTGAGGCCCTCGATTATAAGGCTCCACTGCTCCGCTCGCTCCATACACTGAGTGAGGCAGCTACCGAAGTGTGTCATTACTTCTATCCTCAGGTGAAGAAGGTGCAGACCAACTTGGGATGGGAACAGGAATATTTCCTCGTGGATGAAAGTCTCTATTCTGCCCGCCCTGACCTGATGCTTACCGGACGTACGCTGATGGGACACGACTCTGCGAAGAACCAGCAGATGGACGACCACTATTTCGGAACTATTCCTGAGCGCGTGCAGGCATTCATGAAAGATTTGGAAATACAGGCTCTCGAACTCGGTATTCCTTGTAAGACCCGCCATAATGAGGTGGCTCCTAACCAGTTTGAGTTGGCGCCTATCTTCGAGGAGTGCAATCTTGCCGTTGACCATAACATGCTCCTGATGAGTTTGATGAAGCGTGTGGCCCATAAGCACAGTTTCCGCGTGCTCCTTCACGAGAAGCCATTCGCAGGCGTCAACGGTTCGGGTAAGCACAACAACTGGAGCCTCTGCACTGATACTGGTGTTCTGCTTCATGCGGCAGGCAAAACTCCTGAGGATAACCTCCGATTTGTAGTGTTCATCGTGGAAACCCTGATGGGTGTGTATAAGCACAACGGTCTGCTGAAGGCTTCTATCATGAGCGCAACCAATGCCCATCGACTGGGTGCCAACGAAGCTCCACCTGCCATCATCTCCTCTTTCTTGGGCAAGCAGCTCACTGATCTCTTAGACCATATAGAAAAGGCAGATAAGGAGGAACTCTTTGCATTGGCAGGCAAGAAGGGAATGGAACTGGATATTCCTGAGATTCCAGAGCTGATGATTGATAATACCGACCGCAACCGTACTTCACCTTTTGCTTTTACCGGCAATCGCTTTGAGTTCCGTGCTGTGGGTAGTGAGGCCAACTGTGCATCATCTCTTATCGTGCTGAATGCAGCTGTGGCTGAGGCTCTCGAAGAATTCAAGACCCGTGTGGATGCACTTATTGCCAAGGGTGAGGATCAGACTTCTGCTATTATAGATATTGTACGCGAGGATATCAAGACTTGCAAGCCTATCCGCTTTGATGGCAACGGCTATTCTGATGAGTGGAAGGAAGAGGCCCAGAAGCGTGGACTCGACTGCGAGGCTTCCTGTCCGGTAGTCTTCGACCGCTATCTGGATAAGGAAAGCATCGAGATGTTCGCCAAGACCAACGTGATGAGCGAGAGCGAGTTGAAGGCGCGCAACGAGGTGAAGTGGGAGACTTATACCAAGAAAATTCAGATTGAGGCTCGTGTGATGGGCGACCTGAGCATGAACCACATCATCCCTGTGGCTACCCACTATCAGAGCCGTCTGGCAAAGAATGTAGAGGGCATGATTCACATCTTCGGTGGCGAGGAAGGTAAGAAACTGACAGCCCGCAACGTGAAGATTATCCGTGAGATTGCTGAGCGCACCGAGGCAATAGAGCGTGGTGTGGAGGCATTGGTGGATGCCCGCAAGGTAGCTAACAAGATAGAGAGCGAGCGCGAGAAGGCAGTAGCATATCACGACACGGTAGCTCCAAAGATGGAGGAAATCCGTTATCAGATAGACAAGCTTGAACTCCTCGTTGCCGATGAACTTTGGACTTTGCCAAAGTATCGTGAGCTGCTGTTCATCAGATAATATTTCCTGAATAAGGAATAAAGATAATAAAAAAAGAGTGCATTGTTTGTTACAGTGCACTTTTTTTTGTTCCGTGAATATGGTAAAGTAGGTTAAAAGTAATATAAAGAACGTGAGGAAGTTTGTTTCGTTACTTGTTTTTTAGTACTTTTGCCCCATAATTATGGATTCAAGTGTGGAAAATGTGGAGAATTACACAAAAAAGGTATCAAAAATGTGTAAAATTCCACATTTTCCCCACTTCAATAAAAATAAGGGGATATGTTTAACAGAACGATTATTCACGAATTGGAGCAATGGAAAGAGCGCAGAGACCGCAAGCCATTGATGATGCTGGGAGCTCGCCAAGTAGGCAAGACATCGGTGCTGAAGAAATTTGGAGAAGACAGCTTTGAACATTGTGCTTATTTCAGTCTTGATGAAGAAGAGGGTGTTTGTGACATCTTTCGCAAGACCAAGAACCCGCAGCAAATCATCGAGCAGCTGTCGTATCTTACATCCGAGCCAATCTTACCTCATAAGACTTTGCTTGTCCTTGATGAGATACAGGATTGTCCGGAAGCCATAAGTGCCATGAAATATTTCTGCGAAAAGACCCCCGAGTATGCTGTGGCTTGTGCCGGTTCGCTCCTGGGGTTGGCTTTTGGGCATCAGGGATTTTCGTTTCCAGTGGGAAAGGTGGATCACATGAACATGTATCCCGTTACTTTTTCTGAATTTTTGGAACAGCGTGATGCCGGACTCTATCAATATTATATGTCGATAGATAGTCTGGAACCGCTTCCTGATGTGTTTTTCGACCGTCTCTCGCAAGCTTTTACCGCCTATCGCATTTCTGGTGGAATGCCGGCAGTGGCTATGAAGATGATAGAGAAAGATTTGGAAGGTGTGGAAACTACGCTTCGTAATATACTGCAGGATTACTCCTTGGACTTTGTGAAGCATGCCACGCCTTTGCTTGCCAATAGAATTTCGCATGTTTGGCGGTCATTACCGTCACAGTTGGCTAAGGAGAACAGAAAATTTGTTTATCAGCTGGTCCGTCCTGGTGCGAGAGCCCGTGAATATGAGGATGCTCTTACCTGGCTTCAGAATGCAGGATTGATATACAAGGTAAGTTTGTGTTCTACTCCGCAGGTACCATTGAAATCTTATGAAGATTTAAGCATCTTCAAGATTTACAGTCTTGATGTGGGCTTGTTGCGGGTTCTTGCAGAGTTGAGTCCTGAGACATACTTGAGTGATAATCCAATCTTTAAGGAATACAAGGGTGCTTTGGCAGAGAACTATATTCTTCAGAGTCTGGTGGCTAATGGCATCAAATGTTCTCATTATTGGGCATCAGGAAATACGGCGGAAGTAGAATTCATCGTTCAGCGTGGTTTGGATGTGATTCCTATGGAGGTGAAATCGGGAACAAGTGTTACCGGGCGTAGTTTGATAGAGTATAACAAGAAGTATTCTCCCCGTCTGCGCATCAGATATTCTATGCTTAATCTCAAAAAGGATGATACTTTTGTCAATATCCCTCTTTTCCTGGCGGATAGAACTGAGCAGCTGATAGGATATGTGCAGTAGCCTTGCTATGTGGCGTGAAAAGATGTTTTTTTTGCTTATCCTGAGCAGAAAAGCGTAAACTAAGTTAAACATTCATAAAAGTTTGGGGTTAAAACTCGTAACTTACACATAATTAAATAAAAATGTGTAATTTTGCAGTCCGATTATTTCGGGGATACACTTAGAGTCCCCTGGACTGGTGTGTTAATAGCAATGTCCTGTGGCCGGGATTTGCGGTTAGAGAATCACCTGTCCGAAATAGTGAGTAAAAAGATTAAAAACGTTTTTTAGTAGTAATTTAAATTTTAAAATGGACACATTAAGTTTCAAGACTATCTCCGTAAACAAGGAGACAGCTAAGAAAGAGTGGGTTGTAATCGACGCAACAGACCAGGTAGTTGGTCGTCTTTGCTCAAAGGTAGCAAAGTTGCTCCGCGGTAAGTACAAGCCAACTTTCACTCCACACGTAGATTGTGGTGACAACGTAATCATTATCAATGCAGCAAAGGCTGTATTCTCTGGTAAGAAAGAGACTGATAAGATTTACACACGTTACACTGGTTATCCTGGTGGTCAGCGCTTCAACACTCCAGCTGAGTTGCGCAAGCGTCCAGACGGTATGGATAAGATCCTTCGTCACGCTATCAAGGGTATGTTGCCAAAGGGTCCTCTCGGCCGTTCTTTGATGGACAACCTCTTCATTTACGATGGCACAGAGCACAAGCATGAGGCTCAGCAGCCAAAGGCAATTGATATTAACCAGTATAAATAATTAAGGTAGAATGGAAGTAATTAATGCAATTGGTCGCCGCAAGAGCGCTGTAGCTCGTGTTTACCTCACAGAGGGTACCGGTAAGATCACAATCAACAAGAAAGATATTGAGACATATTTCCCATCAGCAATCCTTCGCTATGTAGTAAAGCAGCCATTGCAGTTGCTCGAGGCTGAGGGTAAGTATGATATTAAGGCAAACCTCGACGGTGGTGGTTTCACCGGTCAGAGCCAGGCACTCCGCCTCGCTATCGCTCGCGCACTCGTTAAGATCGACGCAGAGGATAAGAAGGCTTTGAAGGATGCAGGCTTCATGACACGTGACTCACGTGCTGTAGAGCGTAAGAAGCCAGGTCAGCCAAAGGCTCGTCGTCGCTTCCAGTTCAGCAAGCGTTAATCAATACTATACATTATTATATATATTGGTTATATATAGCTGAACTAAGTTTAGTATCTAAATCGGTGAGATTCCATTAATCGGGGACTACTCATCGACTGATTCTAGATTAGAATTCAAAAAGAAAGTAAACAACAATTAAACAAGAAAAGACAATGTCAAGAACAAATTTTGACCAGTTACTTCAGGCAGGTTGCCACTTCGGACACCTCCGTCGCAAGTGGAATCCAGCAATGGCTCCTTACATCTTCATGGAGCGTAACGGTATTCATATTATCGACCTCAACAAGACTGTAGCTAAGATCGACGATGCTGCAGAGGCTCTCAAGGCTATTGCCAAGTCAGGCAAGAAGATTTTGTTTGTCGCTACTAAAAAACAAGCTAAGGATGTAGTAGCCGAGAAGGCTGCTTCAGTTAACATGCCTTACGTTATTGAGCGTTGGCCAGGTGGTATGCTCACTAACTTCCCTACAATTCGTAAGGCTGTGAAGAAAATGGCAAACATCGACAAGTTGATGAACGATGGTACATTCTCTAACCTCTCAAAGCGTGAGTTGCTTCAGGTAAGCCGCCAGCGTGCTAAGTTGGAGAAGAACCTCGGTTCTATCGCTGACTTGACTCGCCTTCCAAGCGCACTCTTCGTTATCGACGTAATGAAGGAGCACATCGCAGTGAAAGAGGCTAACCGTCTCGGTATTCCAGTATTCGGTATCGTAGATACAAACTCTGATCCTAAGAATATCGATTACATCATCCCAGCTAACGACGATGCTAAGGATTCTGTAGAGGTAATCCTCTCTGCAGTTTGCGGTGCTATCGCTGAGGGTCTTGAGGAGCGTAAGGCTGAGAAGGCTGATGAGAAAGCTGCAGCAGAGCAGAAAGATCAGCCTAAGAAGAAGGCTGCACGCAAGGAAGAGGCTGCTGCTGAGTAATTAGGTAGAAGAATATATACTGGAGCCATTGATTCTGTTTATGATTCGATGGCTTTAGTAGCTTTTAAAGCAAGATTTTTATTAACTTTTTAATATAAAAAAATATTATGGCTGTTTCAATTGAAGATATCAAGAAACTTCGCGCTATGACTGGTGCTGGTCTTGCAGACGTTAAGAAGGCACTTACAGAGGCTGAAGGTGATTTCGATAAGGCAAAGGAGTTGCTCCGTGAGCGTGGTCTCGCTATCGCTGCTAAGCGTTCTGACCGTGAGACTTCTAATGGTTGTGTTCTCGTTAAGAAGGTTAACGATTTCGCTGCTATCATCGCTCTCAAGTGTGAGACTGACTTCGTTGCTAATGGTGCTGACTTCATCAAGTTGACATCTGATATCCTCGACGCTGCTATCGCTGCTAAGTGCCAGACTCTCGATGAGGTAAAGGCTTTGGCTCTCGGCGAGTCTGATGTTCAGGCTGCTGTTACTCAGCGCTCTGGTATCACTGGCGAGAAGATGGAGCTCGATGGCTACAATGTACTCGAGGGTGAGAACATCGAGGTTTACGACCACATGAACAAGCACACTTTGTGTACTATGGTTCAGCTCAACGAGAACAACGAGGAGGCTGGTCACAAGGTAGCTATGCAGGTAGCTGCTATGCGCCCTGTAGCTCTCGACGAGTCTTCTGTTTCTGAGGAGACTAAGAAGACTGAGCTTGAGGTAGCTGTAGCTAAGACTAAGGAAGAGCTCGTAGAGAAGGCTGTTAACGCAGCTTTGAAGAAGGCTGGCATCAACCCAGCTCACGTTGACTCTGAGGATCACATCGAGAGCAACACTAAGAAGGGTTGGTTGACACCTGAGCAGGCTGAAGAGGCTCGCAACATCAAGAAGACTGTAGGTGAGGAGAAGGCTGCTTCTTTGAACCCAACTATGATCCAGAACATCGCTAACGGTCGTTTGGCTAAGTTCTTCAAGGAGAACTGCCTCGTTGACCAGGAGTTCCAGTTCGGTGATGGCGACAAGCAGACTGTTGCTCAGTACCTCGCTTCTCAGAGCAAGGATCTCAAGATCACTGCTTACAAGCGTTTCACACTCGTTGCTGAGTAATCCACGCTTTTAGCTGGATGGGATCATCACAAGATGACTCAACAACAACAACTATAATTTGACTTATAGTTAAATTAGAATATCCGGGAGTTATGGAGATAAAGCTCAGCTTTACTTCTAACTCCCTTTCTTTTTATCGGAAGTTTTGAGGGAATCTCATAGCTGAATTTCTCGGAATCTCATAGCTGAATTTCTCGGAGTCTTATAGCAGGTTTTCTCAGAATTTCATTCAAGGAATTTCTCGGAATTTCCTCAAAATTTTACTTTTTGGGTTATTCTTTCTTAAAATATTGATATTATGAAGATATTTGCCATAGGCATGAACTATGCCGAACACAATAAATCGCTCCATGGTACGTTATCTAAACCAGAGCGTCCTGTCATTTTCACGAAGGCTGACTCTGCCTTACTCAATAATGGCAAGCCTTTCTTCATCCCAGACCATCTGGGACGCATCGAGTATGAAACCGAATTGGTGGTGCGCATCTGCAAGTTGGGAAAGACGATTCCGCAGCGTTTCGCTCACCGCTATTATGATGCTGTGACTGTGGGTATTGACTTCACAGCCAGAGAAATGCAGAAGAAACTGAGAGAGGCAGGACAGCCTTGGGAGTTAGCGAAAGGATTCGACGGTTCTGCCGTTATCGGTGAATGGGTAGATGTACAGAAATTCAGAGACATACAGGCTATTCATTTCCATCTCGACTTGAACGGAAAAAATGTGCAGGAAGGTTGTTCCAGTGATATGCTCTACAAGGTGGACGAAATTATCTCGTACATCAGTCAGTATTTCACGCTGAAGACGGGTGACTTGCTCTATACGGGTTGCCCTACGGGTTGCGGACCTGTTAAGATAGATGACCATCTGGAAGGTTATTTAGAGGACAGGAAGGTGCTCGACTTTATGTGTAAGTAATTGTGTAAGAAGTGATTTGAAAAATATGGTTACAAAGGTTTGGAGATATTTTATTGCAACTCTATTGCTGATGCTTGTCTTACCTATGCAGGCGCAGCAGTTCTTTAACCTGACCGCAGATGAGGTCAGGGTAGATTCCGTGTTGCCGAGATTTGTGTATTCCAAACCTTTATCCAATCATTACCAGGATTCTATTTATACAGCAACGGTCAAATATGCAGAGTATGTAGATATGACCGTTGCTGATATTGCCAACTACAATCGTCTCTCGGGTGCGGCACTTCCATCGCAGGTTTCTGTAGAGACTCAGGTTTCGCTTTGTCGCAACGAGGCAACGCTCCTCGTCAATTTTTGTCCGTTGGTATTCCGCAACAACAAATATCAGATATTGGTTAGTTTCATGCTCGACATCAAGGCCAAGCCGATCAGTCGTTCAATGGCGAAGGCAAGAGCTTTGACCCGTGCTTCTGAAACAGAAAAGGATTATGCGGCTCATTCTCTTTTGGCTACGGGCAGATGGGCGAAAATCAGAGTAGGCGAGAGTGGTGTTTATCAGCTTACTGACCAAGTTATCCGACAGGCTGGTTTTTCCAATATTAATAAGGTGAAAGTGTATGGTTATGGAGGTAATCTTCAGAACGAGGCACTCTATGCGTCAGAAATCTTAGCCAATGACGATCTGAAGGAAGTGCCACAGTATGTGAGAGATGGCAAGCATTACTTCTATGCCAAAGGTCCGGTGAGCTGGAGCAGCAATGCAGCCACCCGTCGTACACGTAATCCTTATTCCGACTACGGATATTATTTTATCACACAGAGCGACGAGGCTCCGCAGACCGTGGATTCCGCCACCTTTGTGAACTCATTTTATCCTTCCAGCGATTTCTATCATTCTCTCTATGAGGTAGATGGCTATGCTTGGTTTTCTGGTGGAAGAAATCTCTATGATTCCAAAGCGCTCAATCAGGGAGCCAGCGAGCAGATTGTCTTTACCAATACTACTGGAAATGCAGGCGGAAAATTGGCCGTCAACATCTCTACGGGTACTTCTGCTACGGCTGATGTGGCTTTGAACGGCAGGATCTTAGGCAAGGTTTATGCCCAAGTTTCCGGTTCGGAATACGATTTTGGAGCGGAAGGTTCGACTATTTTCACCCTCAAGAACCTGACTATCGGCGGCAATGATACGATTACGATTACGAACGTTTCGGGCGGAACCATGCGCCTCGACTATGTGGCCATGGTGTGGAATGCACCGAAGGCATTGCCGGAATTCTCTGGAAAGATTCCAGCAGCGCAGTTTGTTTATAATATTACCAATCAGGATCATCATGCCGATGCACAGGCCGACATGGTGATCATCATCCCTACTTCCCAGAAACTGCTCAAGCAGGCAAAGAGGCTCAAGACTTATCATGAAACCCATAATGACTTGAGAGTCAACTTGGTGCCTGCAGACGAACTGTATAATGAATTCTCCAGCGGAACACCTGATGCTGGAGCTTACCGACGTTATCTGCGCATGCTCCAAGACAGAGCCGAAGGAAATGAGGCAAATATGCCGAAATATCTCCTGCTTTTCGGAGATTGCGTATGGGACAACCGTATGCTGACTGCCGACTGCAAGCGACTGAATCCAGATGATTATCTTCTCTGTTTTGAGAGCGAGAACTCTCTCAACAAAATTTATTGTTATGTGAGTGACAGCTGGATGGGAATTCTCTCTGAGGGAGCCGGCGGTTCTCCGACCACTCAACAGCAGGACGTAGCGGTAGGAAGATTCCCGGTATCAACACCTGAAGAAGCCAAGATTATGGTGGATAAGACCATCAACTATATGGAAAATGCCAATGCGGGATCATGGCAGAACACTTTGATGTTTATGGCAGATGACGGTAATGACAACCTCCACATGAAGGATGCCGACGAAGTGGCCAACTACATTGCCGACAAATATCCTGATTTTCAAATCAAGAAGGTGATGTGGGATGCTTACCAGCGCACCACTTCTTCTGTGGGCAATTCCTATCCTGAAGTTACACGTATCATCAAGGAGCAGCAGGCCAATGGTGCCCTGATTATGGACTATGCCGGTCACGCCAGTGCAGGTCAGTTGTCGCACGAGCAGGTGGTGAAACTGATGGATTTCAACAATTTCAAGAATACCAACCTCCCTCTCTGGGTGACTGCTGCCTGTGATGTCATGCCTTATGATGGAGTGGAAGACAATATCGGTGAAGCAGCTGTGCTCAATCCGAATGGAGGAGCTGTTGCTTTCTATGGAACAACCCGAACGGTTTATGCCAATCGTAATAAATATATGAACCGTGCCTTTCTCTACCGCGTGCTGAGTACGAAGGACGGAAAACCGCTGACTATCGGTGAGGCGCATCGCCAGGCACAGAACGACCTGGTTAAGGGAAATGTAATCGGTTATGATGTGGAAGGTAAGCCAATCAAGGAGAGCGACCTGACTTCTAACCGCTTGCAGTATGCGCTCTTAGGCGACCCGGCAATGCCGCTGAATGTGCCAACACTGAAAGTAGTGGTAGATTCTGTGAATGGCATTTCTACTTCGGATGCTTCTGCCAAGGCTATGCTGAAAGCAGGAATGGTGGCAAGAATCGACGGACATATTGAGGGAAATGAAGCTTTCAACGGTGTGGTGACGGCTACGGTAAGAGATTCCAAGGAACTGATAACCTGCCGACAGAACGATGGCACAAGTGATGCTTTCACTTTCTACGACCGCACCAAGACCCTCTATAATGGTTCAGACAGCGTGGTGGGAGGCAAGTTCTCTTTCCAGTTTGCCGTGCCTAAGGACATCAACTATACGGATGAATCTGGACTGGTCAATCTCTATGCCATCAACAATGACAGGACCATCCGTGCTCATGGTTCGAGCGACGCATTCAATGTGGGTGGAAGTGCGTTGGCAAAGAATGACTCCATCGGTCCGTCTATCTACTGTTATCTCAATTCGCCTTCCTTCGTGGATGGTGGAAACGTGAACCCTACGCCTTTCTTTGTGGCTGAGGTGAAAGATAAGGACGGAATCAATGCTGCAGGAAGTGGTATCGGGCATGATTTGCAGCTCATCATCGACGGTGATGCAAACAAGACGTATAATCTGAATAACAATTTCACCTACGATTTCGGAACTTATACGAGCGGCTCTACCTATTACAGTATTCCTGAGTTGGCAGCCGGTCCGCATAAACTCCAATTCCGTGCCTGGGACATACTGAACAACAGTTCTACCGCTACGTTGACTTTCAATGTGGTGAGGAGTCTGAAACCATCGTTTGATACAGGTGTGACCGAGAATCCAGCCCGGAATTCTACCACATTCATTGTCACTCATGATAGAATAGCGAGCAGCTTGGACATCGTCATCGAAGTGTTTGATACTTCCGGAAGAAAACTCTGGCAGCATACAGAGACGGGCGTTTCCAATTCGGGTTCTTATACTGTGAAGTGGGATTTATCCACAGGTAGTGGAACCTTGCGTACGGGCATCTATCTCTATCGCATCAAAGTGGCTTCAGATGGCAGTGGGTATGAGTCAAAAACCAAGAAACTGATTGTACTCAACCATTGATCAAAATAGAAATAACATATTAACATATATATAATAAGGTATGAATATCAAGAACAGAACAGTTAAGATATGGGCAACTTGCCTCTTGGCAGTCTTTTCCGTGCAGGCGAATGCACAGGAGAACGAGAAAGATCTCTTCAATCCAGTCAACTTCGCTGTGATCTCGCAGACCATCGCTCCGGATGCACGAGGTGGCGGTTTGGGTGATGTGGGTGCAGCTACAGACCCAGATGTCAATTCCCAGTACTGGAACCCTGCCAAGTATCCTTTCAATATTTCGAGAGCAGGCGTGGCACTCAACTTCACACCATGGTTGCGCTCCTTAGTCAACGATATGAACTTAGCCTATCTGGCAGGTTATTACCGTATAGGTGACTACAGTGCCGTTTCCGGTTCCTTGCGCTATTTTAATTTGGGTGAGGTTTATACGAGTACAGATGAAAATGCCACTACTATCAACCCTTATGAAATGTCGCTCGATGTGGCTTACTCCCTGATGCTCAGTGAGAAGTTCTCTCTGGCAGCGGCAGTGAGATGGATTTATTCAGATATGCGCTTCAATGAGACTGAGGATAACTCCCCAGCTTCCGCTTTTGCCGCAGATATTGCTGCCTATTATCAGAATTACGTCAATATAGGTCAGCGCGAATGTCAGTTGGGTATTGGTTTGAATATTTCCAACATCGGTAGTAAAATCACATTCAGCGGAGAGGAGTATAGTCAGTTCTTGCCAGCCAACCTGCGTTTGGGTGCTTCCCTGATGATTCCGCTTGACGAGTACAATCGACTGACGATTGCTGCAGATGCCAATAAATATCTTGTGCCAACCGTTCCGCAGCAGGAGGAAGGTGAAGACAATGCCGACTATGAAGACCGCGTACATAGAGAATATAGCGACGTATCTTCCATCAGCGGTATTTTCAAGAGTTTCAGCGACGCTCCAGGCGGATTCAAGGAGGAGTTGAAGGAAATCAACTATGGTGTAGGTGCGGAATACGTATATAATGACAAGTTCTCTATCCGTGCCGGTTATCATCATGAGAGTGCCAGCAAGGGTAACCGTAAGTATTTCACTGTAGGTGGTGGTTTCAAGATGAATGTTTTCTCTCTGGATGCTTCCTACGTAGTGGCAACGGCAAAGAGCAATCCGCTTGACCAGACCTTGCGTTTCACCTTGGGATTTGATATGGACGGAATCAAGGATTTGTTCAGAAGAAGATAAATTAGCAATATAAATAGACTATGAATATACGTGTAGGATTCGGATATGATGTGCACAAGTTGGTAGAAAATCGTGACTTGTGGTTGGGTGGCATTAAGATAGATTACGAACTCGGATTATTGGGCCACAGTGATGCAGATGTGTTGATTCATGCTATTTGTGATGCCTTGTTGGGAGCAGCCAATATGCGCGATATCGGCTATCATTTCCCAGATACGGCAGCAGAGACGCTGAATATGGATTCCAAGATTCTGTTGAAGAAGACCATCGATCTGATAGCCACCAAGGGGTATGTGTTGGGCAATATCGATGCAACCATCTGTGCTGAGCGTCCTAAGCTCAATCCGCATGTGCCTGCGATGAAGGCCTGCCTTGCCCAGGTGATGAATACGGATGAGGAAAATATTTCCATCAAGGCAACGACCACAGAGAAATTGGGTTTTACTGGAAGAATGGAAGGTATTTCCGCCTATGCTACGGTTTTGATCGAGAAAGTTTAGTCCTTTCTTCTAATAGATACATTCCGTTTCTTCTCTTGATAGAAAGACTGCTTTCTGTTTTTTCCCTCTACAGAAAGCTGTCTTTCTGTTTTTCTCTCCTTGAAATCAGACAGTCAAAATAGAAAAATGAAAACAAAACGCTCATTAGGCTTTACAAGTTGAAAGCTTAATGAGCGTTAATGGTTTCTTAAAATCTGTTGTGTTCGGGCACATTTGGTTGATGTAAATCAAAAAAACGCAAAGGTGCAGAATTTTCTTTCAAAAATATTTGGAGGAATCAGAAAATCGTCGTACCTTTGCATTCGTCAAAAGGTTAATAGATTGTTTAGGTTAGTAGTAATAGATTTAGGTTTTTAGTTATTAGGTTTTAAGGTAGATTGTTTAACAGATAGCTAAGGAGATCGTGAGATTACCTTTGGTTAAGAATTTTTTTTAAGTTAAACATATTGTATGCCGCAGCTCGAGGTGAGTTGCGGCATATTTTATTTTTCCCATTCTCATTTTTTCCCATTCTCATTCTTTCCCTCTCACCCTTTTCATCTCTTTCTTTCCCGACAATCTTTCTTTTATTTTTGAAAAAGTAGCTTTTTCTTTTTGTCCTTCAAGTAATTTGCATTATCTTTGCATTATCTTAATCTGCATTTGCAGCAAAACCCTTTGCAATAGGCGTAATAATAAAAGATAATAGGCATGAGAGTACTCATAGTAAATACAAGCGAGAAAACGGGAGGTGCTGCAGTTGCAGCCAACCGTTTGATGGAAGCCCTTAACAATAATGGTGTTAAGGCTAAGATGTTGGTGCGTGATAAGGCAACAGAGAATATCACGATAGCCAGTTTGCCGCATTCTCCTTTGCTGCAATGGCATTTTCTGTGGGAACGCTGGCGTGCTTTCTGGCATCTTCACTTCTCTTCCGTCCATCTTTGGGAAATAGATTTGGCTTGTGCCGGCTCTGATATTACCAAGTTGCGTGAGTTTAAGGAGGCTGACGTCATTCATCTGTCCTGGATCAATCAGGGAATGCTTTCACTGAAAAGTATTCGCAAAATTATTAAAAGCGGCAAACCTATTGTCTGGACTATGCACGATATCTGGCCTGCTACGGGCATCTGTCATTATGCAAGAGGCTGCAATCGCTATGCTTCTGCGTGTGGCAACTGTCCGCTCCTGCCTCATAAGGGCAGCAAGCATGACATTTCCAACAAGGTGTTCAGGCGCAAGAAGGAACTTTATCAGCATAGTAATATCTACTTCGTCACTTGCAGCAAGTGGCTGGAGCGGCAGGCTAAGAAGAGTGCCCTCTTTACAGGACTTCATCTCACCAATATTCCCAATCCGATAGATACGCGGGTCTTTTATCCTCATGACAAGGCTGAGGCTCGTCTGCGTGCCGGACTCCCGGATGATAAGAAGATCATCCTCTTCGTTTCACAGAAAGTAACTGACGAGCGTAAAGGCATGAGTTTCTTCGTAGAAGCCATAGACAAGTTGGTAGCCCAGCATCCTGAAATGAAGGAAAATACGGTAGTGGCTATCTTGGGCGGTCATTCGGAAGATGTGGCAGAGAAACTGTCCTTGCCAGCATTCCCTTTAGGCTATGTGAGTGACGAGAAGACCATCGTTCAGATTTACAGTTCGGCTGATGTATTTGTGCTCCCTTCATTGGAGGATAATCTTCCGAATACGATTATGGAGGCGATGGCTTGTGGAGTGCCAAGTGTTGGATTCAAGGTGGGTGGCATTCCTGAGATGATTGATCATCAGAAAAATGGTTATGTGGCCAACTATCGGGATGCAGACGATCTGGCACAGGGCATGTATTGGGTTTTGGAGGAGGCTGATGCAGAGGTGCTCAAGAGCAACTGTCTGCAGAAAGTGGCCCACAACTATTCGCAGCATGCCGTGGCAATGAATTATATTGAGGTGTATAATCAGGCAATGGCTTACAAAAATTACAGTTTGTAGGCAACAGCCGTTGATAAAAGTAGAGACGTTATGATCAAATTTTCGATAATTACCTGTACTTACAATGCAGAGTCTGTCTTGCAGCGCACGTTGGATTCGGTGATGAAGCAGACCTGCTGCAATGTAGAACACCTGATTATAGATGGTAAGTCGAAGGATAAAACCTTGGCAATGGTCAAGGCTTACAAACATAAGAATGATGTGGGTGAAAGTGCCCATGAAATCCGGGTTTTCTCAGAACCGGACAAGGGACTTTACGATGCCATGAATAAGGGCATTGACCGTGCTACTGGCGACTATCTCGTGTTTCTGAATGCAGGAGATGTTTTTCCTTCCGCCGATACGTTGGAATACGTGGAAGGTTGTGTAGGTGAGGGAGAAGTACTGCCGGGCGTCCTTTATGGAGATACGGACATTGTGAATATGGATGGTCGCTTTCTGCGCCATCGCCGTCTTTCTCCACCCAAGAAGTTGACTTGGCGTTCTTTCATTTGGGGAATGTTAGTCTGCCATCAGTCTTTTTATGCCCGCACGGATATTGCCAAGAGTGAGCACTATGATTTGGATTACCGCTTTTCTGCCGATGTTGATTGGTGCATCCGCATGATGAAAGCATCCAAAGCCCATAAGTTGCCTTTGCGCAATGTAGGGGCAGTCATCACCAATTATCTGGATGGTGGAATGTCGGTGCAGAACCATAAGGATTCCCTGAAAGAACGCTTTCAGGTGATGAAACACCATTATGGTCTGCTGCCCACCTTGTTGGCTCATGCCTGGTTTCTCATCAGAGGCGTATTCAAGAAATAGCCCCTGATGATAGTTCTCCGAGGATATTTCGCAGTTCTTCGACGATGGTTGCGAGATATTCTCGGATTTTTTCTGTCTCTACCTCGTTGATATATTCAGGAGCCAAAGCCTGCACCAGTTCCAGGTTCTCCATCTGTATCATGGAAGCGATAGGCAGCAACTTATGAGCCGCCTTTCCGATGTCTTCGCAAGGTAGAGTTTCTTGAGAAAGTGCATCCTGCATTTTTCTAAAATGTCCTTCCAGTTCCTGCTTTACGGTGCTGATGATTTCAGCAGCAGCGTCTTCGTCATCTTCAGCGAAAGCCAATAGTGGCTTGAAACGGATAGGGAACGTAGTTTTTCCTTTTTCTATTATCTGTTCCTTTTGAGAATCAACTTTTTCTACTCCCAAGATTTCTTCCAGTTTCTCCATAGAGAAAGGCTTGAAGAGACAATCGTCAAAACCTGCTTCATGCAATTTCGATTTGATACTTGTATCATGAGCCGTCATGGCAATCACCAGCATCTGACTGTGATTGATGTGCTTAATCATCTCCATACCATTCATTTCTGGCATTTCGATGTCCATCATCATCACTGCAGGTTGCTCATTGTGAAGTGCCGTAAGGGCTTCCGTCACATGATGGCAAGTGATTACCTTCCACGTATCACCTACCAGACGGCGCAACATCTCCTGCAGCAGTTGCAGCTGCAGAGCATCGTCGTCCAGAATGAGAATCTTGTGGTTGGCGAAATTCCGCTTCGTTTTCTGCCTGTCTTTTCCTTTAGATAATCTTGTTTCTCCTTCAATTTCTCCTATTCTTTCTGTTCCACTTATTCCATCATCTTCTATTCCTCTTTCAGTTCCTTCTTCTGCGTCAGCCTGTTGCTGCAATAGGATAGGGAAGGAAACGGTGAAGGTAGAACCTTTGCCCACTGCAGATTCGAGCTGAATCTTTCCGCCGAGCAAGGCTACCAGTTCGCGGGTGATAGACAGGCCCAGTCCTGTGCCCTCAATGCCCTGTGCGCCTTTGAGTCTGGTGAATGCCTGGAAAACCTTCTGTTTTTCCTCCGAGGTCATTCCCTTTCCCGTATCTTTCACCTGTAGAGTGAGTTCATAAGTATGCTCGTCGATGATGATGTTGTATTCATTTCTTGCCTGTTGGATAGAAGCCATGATATGTACGCTTCCCTGGTCTGTATATTTGATGGCATTGCTCACCAGATTGTCCAGCACCTGTCGGATGCGGAAGTCATCACCTCTGAATATTTTTCCCCAGATATTGTCCTTATCTGCATTTTGGAACTCGCAGGAGATTGCTAACCCCTTCTTTTCTGCCTGTAGTCTGAGCCCTTCCACACTTAGTTTCACCAACTGTTCTGGCGAGAAATTGACAGGGTTCAGTTGCATGAGCCCGTTTTCCAACTGATGATAATCGAGAAGGGAAGCCACCAGTTGGGAAAGATGGCTGGCTGAGTTTTTGATATTGCTAAGACATGAAGTTCCCTTAGGATCGCTCACATACTCTTTCATCAGATCGATAAACCCGGAGATGGAGGCAGCAGGTGCCTTGATGTCGTGGGTGATGGTAAGGAGGAGTCTTTCCCTCTGTCGCATAATGCGCTGGATTTCCTCGTTGGCATTCTCCAGGTTTTCCCTATAGACACGCTCTTTCTTAGTGTCCTGGTAGATGTACCAGAGTAGGATGATGGCAGCAATGATGGCGATGATGGCAAGGAAGGCAATCTGCCATATCAACTGCTGGCGTGCTTCCATCGCCTTGTTGATGGCATGTTGCATGGATGTGCGCTCTTTCTGGTGTGCCTCATTCAACTTCTTGGCAGAACGCAGGGCAAGTTGCGCATTGACAAGCTGCAGATCCTCCATCTCCTTGTTCACGGCTTCACTATGGTGAGTTGAGACTTTCTTCTCTTTTTTCTCAATATCTTCCAGAATGTTGGCCACATTCTCTGCCACATTGATAGGTGTGGCTACAGAATCCACTACCGCCAGATTCGTATCTCTCTTTACGCTGATGGTTTCAGCATGTTCTTTCTTGAAAGCATCGGCAAGGCGTCGGAAGAATCCTCTTCGGGTTTTCAGCACTTCTACCGTAGTGTGTTTAGCCTCGTGAGTCTGCGGGGCTTTCTTCTCTACCACAATGGAGTCTTTGCCCTTGCTGAGACTGTCCACCTTGGCGCGCAGATAGCCTTTGCTTGACTTACCTGCCAATGCCTCCGAGAGTTGCTTGAGATTATTCTGTTCTTCCTTGAGCAGTCGAGTCATCGTACTATCAGCCACATCCTGCTTCTGAATATATTCGCGGGAAGCCTGGTTGATGTCGTAGATAGACTTGGTATTGCTATATACGAGCACCATTGCCAAGATGAGGACAATGGCAGTAGCTGTATAGCCGATAGCAACTTTTAAAGGGACATTATTTTTTTGCATGATAAAAAATCTTTTCTTAGATGCAAAGTTAGCTTAAAAAATCTGATTTACCATCTAAAAGTGAAGGAAAAACAAGAAAATTGAGAAATAGAGGCCACATCGATACCCCCAAATACAAAAAAACAGGAGAACAAAGCCATGATAGCCTTTTATCTCCTGCCCGATTGAAAGCGACGTGTAATTATTTACTGTTTTTTGAAGGTGATGTTATTCTGCAGTAGCTGCTGAGTCTGTAGATTCAACTGGTGTAGCTGCTGTAGAATCCTGAGCAGCATTCTCTGCTGGAGTAACTTCATTCTCAGCTGGAGTTGCAGTTGTGTCGGCTGGAGCGACTGTGTCAACTGGAGCTGCGCATGATACACTTGCCATCTTGTTAGAGGCGAACACGTTGCTAACTGATACCATTACCAATGCTGCGATAGCTGCAAATACTAATTTCTTCATAATTGTTATGTTTTTAATTTGTGAATATATTATTTTATTTATTTCTCTTTTGTGAAGCGCCTTATGTACTTTTCGTCCCCTTTTTTGTGGAATTTTCCTTTCTCTTTGTGGAATTTCCTGTCTTTTTGAGGAACATTCAGTTCGTTTGCGTCTTCGCTTAAATATATCACAATAGCCGTGCCAAAAATATGAAGAAAATTGTAAGTAATTGATAGATAGTGTGTTATGCGTTTTTACTCCAAAAAATAGATGTGTGGAAGTGTGGGGAAAGTGTGGAAAAAGTGTGGAATATTTCCCCAAGAAGGTGTGGAATAGCTAAAACCCGAAATGATTTTGACCCAAAATGACCATGACCAAATGACCGGGGACCTTTATTTGGGTCGTCTATTAAGACCAAGGTGGTTCGTCTATTAAGACCAAGATGGGTAGTCTATTAAGACCAACATTTTTCTTTAGAGGAAACAATTTTTTCGAGGAAATGAAAAGCGGTCATTTGGTCATGGTCATTTTGGGTCAAAATCATTTCCCGAAACCACTATTCACGCTATTGAGAATTTGCCCCGTATTTCTTGAGTTTGTTATAGAGAGTTTTCCTATCTATAGCAAGCAGCTGCGCAGCTTTGCTCTTATTGCCTCCTGCTGCTTTGATGGCCGCTTCTATACGTTGCAGTTCTGTCTGTTCATCATGCAAGGTGATAGGGGCTTGTGGCTGAATCTGGCTCATGCATTGTTCGAGTTCATTCACGCTGATATAGTCACCCTTGGCAAGCAGGGTGGCACGTTTCATCACGTTGTTGAGTTCTCGCAGGTTACCAGGCCAGTTGTAGGATGCAATTCTTTCTTTGGCTTTCCCGTCCAGTCCCAATATCTGGCGTCCCAACTCTTTGTTGGCCTTTTTAATAAAGAGGTCTGCAAAGAGGAAGAGGTCTGTTCCGCGGTCTTTCAGCTCAGGCATATAAATCGTGAACTCATTGACGCGATGATACAGGTCTTCTCGGAAATTGCCTTCAGCCACTCGTTGGGCAAGATTTTCATTGGTTGCACATACGAGTCGGATGTCGATGTCTATTTCCTTGGTGCTTCCCAAAGGACGGATCTTCCGTTCCTGAAGAGCACGGAGCAACTGTACCTGCACCTCGTAGTTCAGGTTTCCCATTTCATCCAGGAAGAGTGTACCGCCATTAGCCATTTCAAAAGCGCCCTTCTTGTCTTGATCAGCACCGGTAAAGGCTCCCTTTGTGTATCCGAAAAATTCTGATGCAGCTACGTCTTTCGGAATGGCTCCACAGTCGAGCGCAAAGAATGGTTTTCCTGCCCGTTGGCTCAGATCGTGGATGCGGTGAGCCACATATTCCTTTCCTGTTCCGCTGGCTCCGAGGATGAGGACAGACATAGGAGTAGGGGCAACAAGCGAAACAAAATCGTACAGTTTCTTGGAGGCTTCGCTTTCTCCTTCCAGATATTTCGGAACATCCTGATTATTAGAGCTCTCTGAGGATATCCCAGCTGAAGCACGGTTAGTCTGGCTCTTTGTTCTTTGTGAAACAGAAGAAGCGCTTTCATCTTCAGCAGATGAAGAATCTTGGCGTCTGACTCTTCGTTCTTCGCTCTTACCATCATTTTGTACTTGTCTTCCAGCTTTCAATGCCTCTTGAATTTTTTCTAACAAGATGTCTGGATGGAAAGGTTTGGCAACATAATCAGTAGCGCCCGATTTCATGGCGAGAACAGCATTCTGAACTTCTGCATAACTGGTCATGACGATGAAAGGAATGGTGTAATCGTGTTTTTTGAGCCATTGCAGGAGAGTGAGTCCATCATGATCCGGGAGTCTGAGGTCGGACAAGACCAAGTCCCAGTGACTGTTGTCTTCAAAAAAATGCAATGCCGATTTCACCGAAGTCGCTCTTTCAACTTCGAATCCCTTTTTTCTGAGCCATGTCTGTATCATGGTTCCGAAAGCTAAATCGTCTTCTACTATCAATATTTTAGCCATGCTGTTACAATCTTTTTCTCTTCCGGAGGGCAGCTCCTTATGATGTTGGAGTGCTATTCCTTATTATATTGGTACTGTTTTGAATTGCAAATATACAGAAATAAAATGTATCTGACTACCCTTTTAACTTTCTTTTGCGTATTATGACGCAAGATTTACCAAACATTTGGTTTATAAGACAGATACGAGAAAAATAAATGAAATAAAAGTAATATGAAAAAGTTTAAGAAATGGGCTCTTGTAGCAATAGGAATGATGACGCTTGCCGTCTCTTTGGGTTCCTGCTCGGACGATGATAATGATTACTATTTGAGAACCGTTCCGAATGCTCTTGTTACGGTGAAGGTGACTGGAGATAGATGTTATTTTCAATTGGATGATCAGACAACATTGGCTCCTGGCAATATCAGTAAGAAACCTTTTGGAGATAAAGAGGTTCGTGCACTGGTCAACTATACGATGACCGACCGTAAAGATGATAAGTATGGGGCAGTGGTCAACGTCAACTGGATAGACAGTATTCTGACGAAGAAACCTGTACCTTGTCTGGCTACTCCAGAGGAGAATGATGCCAAGTATGGGCATGATGCAGTAGATATTGTGCGTGATTGGGTGACGATTGTAGAGGATGGCTATCTGACGCTGCGTTTTCGCGCCCTTTGGGGGAATGTAAAACCGCACTCTATCAATCTGATAGCTCATGTAAATCCTCAGAATCCATACGAGGTAGAGCTTCGTCATCATACGAATGGTGACCCTCAGTTGCGCTGGGGAGATGCTTTGGTAGCTTTCGATTTGAATGACGTTTTGCCGGACACTCAAGGTAAAAAGGTGAAACTTACTGTCAAGTGGAAATCTACTGTGGGCGATAAGACTGTAGATTTTGATTATTGTTCCCGCAAGTCGATGACGGCGGAAAACAATAACTGATGATATTTTATATATTGTGTATGAGGAAAGGAAGAGGGGCACGACCGTCATGATGATGGTTGTTCCCCTCGATTTTTTTCTTTATCTAACTCTATTTGAGTAATTTCAGGGCTTCTGCTGTCAGATACGGCTTGATTTTATCTAAAGGAACTGTAAAGGAGACTAATCCCATAGCATAAGGTCCTATTTCATATTGCTGATAGATAAAATGTACTCCGTCTTTTGCCAGATATGGGGAGGAAGAAGGCAAAGGAATGATTCCGTTTTCTATAAACAGATAGTCGTTGAGCTGAGCATCTGTTATTTGTTCTTCATTTTCATTCTGTCCTTCGTTTCCTGTCTTTTCTTCATTTGCTGTTTGACTTTCATTCCCACTCTGTTGGTTCAAGTAACTTAATACCCCCTTGCGCAAAATCGGCTGTAAGTCCTTTACCCTGGCCGTATCTACCACCTGACTCAGTTTCTTTCCCGTAGCCTTTACAATATTGAATGAGCGTTCGAAGGTAGAGCCGTGAGCACCGGCAAGATAGGCATACGAAAGGCAATGATAAGTAACATAACTGTCCGTTTCTGCTTCCTTATTCAGCCTGATGTCGTAGCTCATATTTGCATTGGCACGTGGGTCGGCTTCCTTGAGGTCTTTCATCTGACTTTTCAGATAGGCAAAATTATCCTTGCAGTATTTTTCAATCACCAAATTCCCGTTGGCAAGATCGCCCTTGTAGCTTTCCTGCTTTTCTATCTCATCTCCATTTATGTTTCCAAGATACAGATTGGCTAATTCCTCATTGAGGATAGCTCTGATATTCTTTGAAAGTTCATTGGGTTCAGTTGGGTAATCCACGCTGATGGTGCATTGTACTATTTTGCCTTCTTGCAGGATGCAACTGTCTGTGTTGACTACGAGCGTGTCTGCAGCCTGCGCTTCCTTGATGTCGTTAGCAGCCTGTGCCTTTGTCGAACTGGCTTTGCAGCCCATCATGATGCTGGCTACTAAGGCAAGTGTTATGAGTGATAAATGTTGCTTTTTCATCTGAATTCTGTTTTTAGTTGAAATATCGAGGGTAAAGGTAAGCTATTTCTTTGATAATTGTATCTTCTGTTCACATTTTTTAGAAAATAAAGTCTGAACTTGTCACATATTTTTGTATTTCTACCAAGAACTTGCTCCATTTTGTGCACTTCTATCAAGAACTCTCCCCATTTTGTGCTTGTAAATGCATATTTTGCAGTTAATAATTTTGCATTTTACAAGAATTATGTTACCTTTGCGCTTAAGTTTAGATTAGAAATGAATCCAATAACGCAAACCATCATCCTGTCGGCATCTGCGGTGAGAATGCTTCCGCACATTGCCTTGTATCTGCTTCATAAGAAGGAGATAGATGCCGATTTGTGCCAAGTGCAGGACAAGAAGCCTTCTGTCTTGAATTTTATCAAGGCGTGTACACGTGAACGCTCTTTTCGCAATCTTTTTTACTACCGCATGGGCGAATACCGCTCGGTATTTATCTCTTGGCTCTTGCCTCCAGAGCGAACTTTGAATATCTGGTGTCCTCGCATCGGAGAGGGTGCTCATCTGGAACATGCTTATGCTACGTATCTCAATGCAGAGGCTATCGGCAAAAATTTCTATTGTCTGCAGATGGTGACGTTGGGCAATGGGAAAGGCGGAAGACCTACCATTGGAGATGATGTGAAAATTTATACGGGGGCAACGGTTTTTGGAGGCATTCGTATTGGTAATCAGGTGACTATTGGAGCTGGAGCCGTAGTTTTCCAGGATGTGCCTGATGGTTGTACGGTTGTGGGAAATCCAGCAAGAATAGTTGAAAAATAATATAAAAATATAGAAGTTATGAATTATGCACTTATCATAGCAGGAGGTTCTGGTAACAGAATGGGTCAGGACATTCCTAAGCAGTTTATGCATGTGGATAATTGTCCGATTATTATCCATACGCTGATGGCTTTCCAAAAACATCCTGATATTCAGGGTATTGCCGTGGTATGTCTGGCAGGTTGGGAAACGGTTTTGCAGTCTTATGCCAACCAGTTTAATATTACCAAGCTGAAATGGATTTTCCCTGGTGGTAATAATGGTCAGGAATCCATTCATAATGGTATTTATGGTCTGAAAGAGGCTGGATGCAGTGATGATGACCTGATATTGGTACATGATGCGGTTCGTCCGCTACTTTCACAGGATATTATCTCTTCCAATATCGCTATTTGTCAGAAATATGGATATGCAATAACCGGCATCAAGTGTCGTGAGGCTATCTTGGAGAGTGAGGATGGATTTACATCGACTACAAGTATTCCACGTGACAAGTTGATCCGTACTCAGACTCCTCAAACCTTCCGCTTGGGCAATCTGATTGCTGCACATGAGGAGGCAATGGCGAAAGGCATTACCAATTCTGTGGCTTCCTGCACCTTGATGGCAGAACTTGGTGGCAGACAAATGCATGTTGTTCCTGGTTCAGAGAAGAATATCAAGATTACAACCATAGAAGACCTCGAAATCTTGAAGGCTTTGATGAAGGTTCAGCCTGAATCTTGGTTGAAGTAGATTTTATGGGATGTTGTAGATTCAATGGGTTGCTACGGATTTAATGTCAGTAGATTTAATAGATTTAAAAATGTAAACAAATAGTTTATGGTAGAACATTCATCTTTTTCTGGTCATTCTCCTAATTCAGATTATTCTCCTTATAATCATGATATAAGGAGACTCTTTTCTGACGAATTGAATCTGGAGCGCCTTCGTGGTTCCCGTATTTTGGTTGTTGGAGCTACGGGATTGATAGGAAGTTGCATTGTGGATGTTCTGATGCAAAATCCGGATAAATGCTATCAGGTTATTGCTTCAGGACGTAATCGCAATCGGGCAAAACAGAAGTTTGCTGCCTATTGGGAGGATGATATTTTCTCCTTCATTGAGATGGATGTGACGCAGACGGTGCAGGAAAACCTGGAAGGACAGACCAATGAAAAAGCTTGCAGTTACTTATTGGAAAGGGTGGATTATATCATTGATGCTGCCAGTAATGCCAGCCCTAATTTTTTCAAACTGAAACCTGTGGAGGTCATGAAGGCCAATATCAATGGAGTTTCTCATCTGATGGAATATGGACTGGAACATGGTATGCGTAGGATGGTGTATGTTTCTTCTGGCGAAATTTACGGTGAGGGTGATGGCTCTGAATTTACAGAGATGAGCAGCGGATATGTGGATTGCGCCTCTGTTCGTGCCTGTTACCCTTCATCCAAACGTGCGGCTGAAACTCTGTGCATGTCTTATGTCGAAGAATATCATGCAGATGTGGTTATTGCCCGTTTGAGCCATACCTATGGTCCTGGATTTACCGAAAGTGACAACCGTGTATTTGCTCAATTCATCAGAAATGTATTGAGAGGAGAGGATATTGTTCTGAAAAGTAAGGGTGAGGCATTCCGCTCCTGGCTCTATGTTGTGGATGCAGCTCATGCTATTTTGCGTCTTCTGATGGATGGAGAGAAAGGAAATGCCTACAATGTGGCACACTCGGAGTCCAATATCTCCATTCGTCAATTGGCAGAGTTGATTGCTGGAAAGGCGCATCGTAAGGTCGTATTTGATATTCCCGAGGATGCTTTGCAGGGCAATACGACTCCTATTACCAAGGCTACGTTTAATACAGATAAACTGAAAGCTTTGGGTTGGAAACCCTTGTTTGATGTAGAACAGGGTTTTGAGCATACTTTGGCGGAGTGTTCTGCTGGCAGCCATTCTTCTTCTAAGCAGTGAGATGGTGTCATAAGTCCAAGCCCCCTTACTCTTTTGAGGAAAGTTTCTTTTTGATTTCGTCCCAGCTTTCTCTCTTTTCCATATTGAGATAATAGCGCAGGTGTTTTTCCACTCGCTGTTCTACAGGAGGGAACTGCATGTAGTCTCCAAAGAAATGGCGCAGGTATCTATCGGCTTCCTCTGGTAACAGTACGGTGGTGTCCTCGAAAGGAAACTCCTTACCCTTGCCAAGCCAGGCTTTCGGGAAGATTTCCTTATAATGATACGAACCGGTGTTGACCAGTACATTTTTTGCCGTTTCGAAATCATAGCGATGACTCATCTCGTCCATTTGGCTGATCAGACGGTGGCGCAATCGGCTTCTGAAGAAAAACGCTAAGGTCTTGATGGCAAAACGTCCCCAGGTTTCCTTGTGAAGGAGCAGGGAAAGGTATTCTCCGAAAGTGTTGTGGGTAGTGACTGCGTTCAGGCGGTTGATGGTTTTGGAGTACTTGCGATACAAGGCTTTTGCTGTCTCCAGATCATCATCCGTAGCATCCAATGGGAAAATATCCACATAGAGTCCGATGATGCAAGGACGTTCTTTCTCCTCGATGAGAGTGGTTTCCCGATTGACAAGTTTGGAGAAGTAGAGCGGGTAGGATTCATTATTATAAGGAGTCACAACCTCATATTTGCCAAAATCTTCTTTCTTGGCAATCTCTAATAATCGGTCGTAATCCGGGCGCGGCATCAGTACATCAATGTCATCGTCCCACGGAATCATTCCATGATGGCGTGCAGCTCCGATGGCAGTACCAGCGCAGCAATAATATCTGAGGTTGTGAGTCTTGCAGATTTCCATGAATGCCTTCAATATGTCAAGAATCGTGGCATTCCATTCCTTTTTGATGCTTTTTATCTCCATGTTTTTTGTATTTATGGTTGCAAAAGTAAGCAAAAAGTTTTGAACTTCAAACTATTTGTGCTACTTTTGCAATAAAAAAGAAAAAATGGCAGAAACATTGAAGGAAAAGACAGCCAAGGGATTGTTTTGGGGAGCTATGAACAGTGGTTCCACGCAGATACTGAATATTCTTTTCGGAATATTCCTGGCCCGATTGCTCACTCCTGCTGATTATGGAATCATCGGCATTCTTACTATCTTTACTCTCATTGCAGGTAATTTGCAGAGCAGTGGCTTTACGCAAGCCCTTGTCAATATCAAGCAACCTACCCACAATGACTACAATTCTGTATTCTGGTTTAATGTGCTCGTAAGTCTCACCATGTATGTGGTGTTGTTTTTCTGTGCGCCATTGATTGCTGATTTCTTTCATCAGCCTTGTCTTACCTCCCTGTCCCGTTTTGTCTTTTTAAGTTTCTTCATCTCCTCCTTCGGTATTGCCCAGAATGGTTATATGATGAAAAACATGATGAACAAGGAAATTACCATTGTGAATTTCATGGCACTGATCTGTTCTAATATTGTAGGTCTGGTGCTGGCTTTCAATCAAATGGCTTATTGGAGTCTTGCCTGGCAACAGGTAATTTTTATCCTTGTGCTGAATATCGGAAGATATTATTATACGGGCTGGCGACCTAATTTCCAGATAGATTTCGGACCTGTCAGGAAGATGTTCGGATTCAGTATCAAACTTCTGGTTACCAATATCATCAATACGGTGAGTACCAATGTGCTTACTTTTGTCTTCGGCCGTTTTTATCCTATCAATGATGTAGGCAACTATTCTCAGGCCTACAATTGGGATACGAAGGCCAACTCGTTTGTGGCCAATACGGTGGGACAGATTGCACAACCTGTACTTTCTTCTATTCGTGATGATCAGAACAGAGAAATGATGGTGTTTCGCAAGATGCTACGTTTTACTGCATTCCTTTCTTTCCCGTTGATGTTTGGTCTTACTTTGGTTTCTCGGGAATTCATCCTCATCACGATTCATGAGAAATGGGTAGCCAGCGTGCCTCTGCTGCAGATTCTCTGCATAAGCGGAGCTTTTATGCCTGTTTATACGCTTTACCAGAATCTTGCCATCAGCCGTGGCAGGTCGGATGTCTATATGTGGTGCAATCTGGGGCAGGTCATCGGTTTGTTAGCTTTGGTGCTTTTCTGCCATCAGTATGGCATTCAGATGATGGTTGTTGCCTATACCTTATTTATTATAGGCTGGCTAGTAGTGTGGCAGGCAATGATTAAGCGCATTACGGGTTTGAGATTTCTGGATGTTGCCAAGGATATTTTACCTTTTATGCTTTGTGCGGCATTCACTATGGGAGTAACCTACCTGCTTACTCGTTGGCTGGAGAACATCTATCTCCTGCTTCTGGTTCGTCTGGTAATTTCTGCTGCCATCTATTTCTGCATCATGAAGTTGCTGAAAGTGCAGATTTTAGAAGAATGTCTGGCATTTGCGAAAGGTAAATTCCGCAAGAAATCGTAATTTGAATTTCCTGCGGAATCTATTTCCTGATTGTCTGGTATTTCTGTAAATCCTATTTCGTTCCCAACAATCTTCTGTATGAGAGATAGAGGAGATTGACGCAGTTTGCCGGAATACCCCATTTGATGAGTTGGATGACGAGCCGGATAATGTGACTGTGGGGGATATAGTTCAAGCTTTTATCTACTTGAGCCAGACTGATCTTGGCATTTCTTGCCCAGCGGTAAGCATTTACTACACCGATGTCAATGGCTCTCCGGTAAGTGTTTGCCGTGTCATATTTCTCAAAGAAATCTATCAGATGTCTGGTGGATTTGAAATACGAAAGAAGATTCTTCTCGGATATGTTGTGATTGTAGGAATTGATATTATCTGTACGATAATAATAGACTACATCATTGATGCAGACCTTGTGATTTCCATTTCTTTTGCTTCCAACTTTATGATTTCTAACTTCTCTTGTCTGTGGGCTTGCGTTGTTTGCAGTCCTCTTGTCCTGAATGGAATGATAGAGAAATTGGGCATTCCAGAAGAGATCTTCAGCATAGTTGATTCCTTCTTCAAAGAAGATTTCATGTTCCATAATCATCTGTCGTCTGTAGAGTCTTCCCCATAACCGGTTTGTGATGATGTTCTGGCAGATGAGCATTTTGAGGAACACCTCTCCATTTTCAGTGAAGGGTCTTTGAGGTTCTGAGGCCTTTCCGCTGTTCCATTCACAGTAGCTTCCGTCTATCAGGTCAGCCTGTCCTTGCGTATTTTCCGTCAGCCCTGTCTGTCCCTTTGTATTTTCTATCAGTTTTTCCACTGCATTTTCAGGCAGGAAGTCGTCACTATCTACAAACATGATGTAGTCGCCGTGTGCAGCCATGAGTGCGTTTTGTCTTGCCGCTCCCACGCCCCTATTTTTCTCATGATGGATGATGCGTATCTGCGAAGCCCTTTCCGGATATTCCTGGATGAGAGATTCCAGAATGGAGATACTGCGGTCGGGCGTACAGTCGTCCACAAATATGTATTCGATTTGTGCATACGACTGCCCGAACAATGAGCGGGCACATTGTTCGATATATTTTTCTACTCCATAGACAGGAGTCAGGATACTGACCGTTAGCATACGCTTTTCTTCTTTTTGAATATTGATATTATCTTCTTTTTTTCCTGATTCACTTCTACTTTCTATCTTGTAAGATAGTCGAAAATCAGTGTACTGTTGTAGAAGAATAGGAAGATGGCTAAGATTGCCAATGCCGGGCGCAAGAACTTGGTATATTTCTCCTTGCCTTGCTTGAGAATATATCCGATGGCAATAGGGATGATGAAAGCCCAGTGGGCTGCCATGATGTAAACTTCATTCAGTCCGAATCCCATTACCAGATGGATGAAAGCATCGCAGAGCACCCAAGAACCAGTGAGCCACAGGAATGGGGAACGTCTGCCCAACCATAGCCCCGTAATCAGTAGGGCTACGATTACCAGTTCTATTATATAAGGTATAGGAGTCTGGTATTTAACGAATATCGGTCTATGACTATGAATATCCTCCAGCAGATGTTCCTTGTGCAGCATCAGCGATTCGCCGAATACATTTTCTATCAGTGATTCAGAGCGGGAAACCGACATGTCTGCCCATTTCAGCATGCCTTTCTGCTGAATGTTCTTGCCGGCAATTTCCTTATCATGAGCCTCTTTCTGTGCCATTTTTGCTCTGAAAGTACTGTCCTTGGCAGCCTTTTTCTGTACCAGGCGCAAACCTTCCTGACGGTTGGGAATAATGAAGGCGCGGTTCTGATAAATTCCTGCAGCTCCTATCAGCAGTGTAGGCAGGATAATTCCTAACGCCAGATATTTCGGACGGAAGAGTTTCTTGCCGTTGGTGAAAAGGGCGGCAAGGAAGGTTTTGGCTCCATTGCTGAGTGTGATTCCTGCCGTAAAGAAGAAAAGAAGGGCGCATTGCCACCAGGGCATTCCTCGGTGCTGCTGTTGCTGGCGACCTGCCAGATAAAGCGTCATCGACAGGAAAAAGAGTGACATTCCGAAGTGATCATCTACGAAAGTAACCAGCAGAACGTAGGCGAAGGAAAAGAGCAGGAATGTGAGTAGATTACTGTCGGCAGCCTTCAGTTGCATGATCTCCCTGAAAATCCTTCGTATGAAAATCGTGGAATAGGTGCCCAGGAAAGTCATCATCACAGCCACGATGGTAGTGGCGCAATTCCTGGAAGTCAGTTCCATCAGCCATTCATTGAGCATCGTCAAAGGATAGAGAAAGAAGGGAAGCATCGGATGCCTGTATTCCGTATAATACACTTTCCATTTGGAGAGTGTGAGATAAGTATATGGGTCGAACCCCGATACCTGGAAATTTTTGGTAAAGATGGTCCAGTAACCTACATTTCCATTCTTGCTGAAATCTGCATAGTGGTAGGTTACCATCAGCACGTTGAAGGCAACAATGAGCAGGAAGGCTACGAGCGCAAAGAGCCTTTCTTCTTTCTTAATCTTGAATATATTGTTCATCCTTGAATATTATTGTTTATTCTTGAATATGTTTTTTGTTGAAACGATTTCTTTATCTTGCAAAAGTAATTGTTTTTTTTGAATATTCAAAATGATAGGTTTTATTTTGTGTGATTTTATGTAAAAAACATGTTTTTGTTTTGTGTTCTCTCTGATTTAATGTATCTTTGCGATTGTATTGGTATCAGGCGCACTGTCAAGACTGGTTGTTATGTCATCGCGGATAGTAGTACTTACTTTGCCGATGCAGTAGTACTTACTTTGCTGATGCAGTAGCATATGGGAACATTTTTAACCGTATAGTTAGAATTTATTTCTGGTTGATACCGTGTGTTTTTCTGAATAATATTGAATATATTTCTGAATAATAATATAGAATATGATGAAACATGCTTTTTTGATAATGGCTCACAATAACCTGGAAATTCTGCAGACGTTAGTTTCCATGTTGGATGATGAGCGCAACGATATTTTCCTGCATATTGATCTCAAGTCGAATATGCTCGCAAACCATCCTATGTCCACCTCCAAGGCTCGCCTTTTTGTTTTGGAACATCGGGTGGATGTGCGTTGGGGTAATCTCAGTCAAATTCGAACTGAATATGCTTTGCTTGAAGAGGCTTTGAAGCATGGATCATACGAGTATTATCATATTCTTAGCGGACAGGATTTGCCTATCAAGACGCAGGATGAAATCCACCAGTTCTTCCATGAACACAGAGGCAAGGAGTTTGTGGGCATCAATCGTGGTGAAGAATTTGAGTGGGATTGCCGCCGCAAGATGATGAGATGCTGGTTTCTTACTCGCTATACACGCACCAGATGGGGCTGGTTCAATGGAATTATCAGGCGCATCAATAAGTATCTTTCGCTCTGCCTGATGCCTTTTGTTCACCGCTCGAAAATGGATTTTGCCAAGGGAGCCAACTGGGTAAGTATCACACAGAAGTGTGCTGAGTATGTGGTCAGCCAGAAGGCGTTTGTACTCAGCCGATTCAATTTCACTTTCTGTCCCGATGAGTTCTTCCTGCAGACCTTAGTATGGAATCATCCGGAATTCCGACAGGCATTGTATTCTGAAACAGATGAATATGAGGGGTGTATGCGACTGATAGACTGGAAACGGGGCAATCCTTATGTCTGGACATCGGCAGATAAAGAAGAACTTCTGCATTCCAATCGCCTTTTCGCCCGCAAGTTTGACTTGAAAGATCGGGAAATCATAAAATGGGTAAAGGAAACTTTCAGTTGAGAGTTTCCTTTACCCATCTTTATTTTCTTTTTGGGGATTCCTCGTCCCGTTTTCCTTTTTCTTCTTATTCTTTCCTTTTTTCTTAGGGCATTCTTGGAGCGATTCTTATTTGCCCCTTTATTTTTCGTTTCCCAGCCTTAACCTATCATATAATTAACCAGCAGATAGCCGTTGCTTATCCATAGATAGAGTGTGAGGGCGAGGAGCAATCCTCGGAGTCCCCATGTTTGCCAATTCCCGGAACGCCTTTTTCCAGACAGGTTTCCATCTTTTTCCACTTCTGCCTGATATCGGGTTCCTGCTTTTTCCACCAGGAAGCCGATGGCGATAGGGAGAGCATACATATAATGGGCTGTCATGATGTAAACCTCATTGATGCCGAATCCCAAACCGATGTGTAGAGCAAAATCGAAGAGGAAGAACATCATCGTGAGCCACAGAAAACGTGACTTCCTGCCAGCAATGAGTCCGAGGATGAACAGAATAACGATGATTCCTTCCACGACGTAGTTGACTGGCGATTTGTATTTTACGATGACTGGTCGGTCACGGAGAACATCGCCCAGCAGATGATCCGGATGCAGCATGATGGCTTCTCCGAAGAAGTTTTCCACCATGGTCTCACTCCTTGAAGTCGAGATGTCTGTCCAACTGCTGAATTCTCCCTTGGCAATCGGTTTTCCCTTGTTCTTGTTCCATATCTGCTTATGGTCTCTTACATATTTGTCGCGTGCTTTCTGTTTCACGATTTTCTTCACGGCAATAGCCACGTCAGCTGAATCTTTTACCTGGGCAGTATCCTTGTATTGCTGCATGAGCTTTTCTCGGGCTTCCTTGTCTTTCTTCATCTTGATTTCCTTGCGTGCCATTTCCTTAGGCCATACGAAGGTGCGGTATTCCCAACGTGCAAATCCCCAGATGACAGCCGAAGGCAGAATGACTCCTAAGAGGAAGTATTTGATGCGGAAGAAGTGCTTGCCATTGGTAAAGAGGGCGGCGAGGTATGTCTTCAGTCCGTTGTTGAGCGAAACTCCTGCCGTAAAGAGGAAGAGGAGAACCGTTTGCCAAATGGTGAGCTTTCTTCCCTTTTTGATGCAGACACCCGTGATGTAGAGCGTGGTGAGCAATATCATCATCGACATGATGAAATGGTCGGGCACCATCGCCGACACCATGACGTATGCAAACGAGAAGTAGAATGCTGAAAGCAGATTGGCATCCCAGCGCTCTGTACCAATCACTTCCCTGAATATTCTGTAGAGGAAGATGAAGGAGTAGAAAGCGCAGAATACGAGAATAGCTCCCACGATGTATTGCACGCAGTTATAGCCCGTCAGCATCATCAGTCCCTGGTTGATCTGGTTGGGAATGTACATGTAAAATGCCAGCAGTGGATGGCGATAGACATTATATTCCGTGTTCCACTGCGAAACAGCCGCATAGGTAAGTGGGTCAAAACCAGCTACATGGAAGGCCTTGACAAAGAGCTTATGGTAGTTTTCCGAGAGTTGGGAAAACTGGTTGTTGTACTTGATGATGGTCAGCGCATTGAGGACGATGGAAACGAACAGCGCTATAATGGCCGACCATTTTTCCTCTCCCTTGATGCGGAAAATATCGAATACTTTTTTCATGAATAGCTATTATTTCTTGAGAAAGAATCTTACCAGTAGGAAGTTTACCGGTATGCAGATGCAGAGCGTAGGAATCATGGCCATCTGTTTGGCTAATCCCAAACCAACAAAGAGGTTGAGGAAGAGTGTCTGCATACTGTAGTTCACGATATGTGAGAAAGTGAAACCAGCCCCTCGCTTGGCATTGGCTTTCACTTTGAAGGTGTAGCGGGTGCTTGCAATGAAGTTGAAGATGAAACTGAGAATATAAGCCAGTGTGTTGGCAACAGTAGCCAGTGTGTGGTCGCTGTTTCCCAATGCAGGGATAAGGTTTGCCAGCAGCGGCATGGCTGCAAGATAAATGACGTATTGCAGGACGGTAGCAATACCGCCCACGATTGCAAAACGGACGACCTCGCCAAGTTTCTGACGCTTGGCGAGGTCTATCTGGTTATATTTTTCCTTGATATTCATATACTAATGTCTATCGTGCAGGATGAGTCTTGGGTCTGAAAGGTCTGGATTATCCGTAGATAACCTTACCGTTCTCGTCCTCATAAGGAGCCAGATCCTTGGCATACTGGTTCATGGCACGGAGGCTCATACCCATTGATGAGAAACCACCATCGTGGAAGAGGTTCTGCATGGTTACCTTGCGGGTGAAGTCAGAGAACATCATCACGCAGTAGTTAGCGCAATCCTCAGCTACGGCGTTTCCGAGAGGAGACATCTTATCAGCGAAGTCCATCATGTTCTCGATGTCCTTGATTCCCTTACCAGCTGTAGTAGCAGTAGGGCTCTGAGAGATGGTATTGATACGTACGTGCTTCTCGCGTCCGTAGATGTAACCGAAACTGCGGGCGATGCTTTCGAGCATGCTCTTAGCGTCAGCCATATCGTTGTAACCGAAGAAGGTACGCTGAGAAGCCACGTAGGTAAGGGCTACTACAGAACCCCACTCGTTGATGGCGTCGAGCTTCTTGGCTACCTGCAACATCTTGTGGAAAGAGATAGCAGAAATATCCAGAGTCTTATTCAGGAAATTGTAATCGAGATCATCGTAAGTACGGTGCTTGCGTACGTTAGGGCTCATAGCAACAGAGTGGAGCACGAAGTCGATTTTGCCACCGAGTTTCTCCTGAGCCTCAATGAATACCTTTTCCAAATCTTCAACGCTGGTCGCATCAGCTGCGATGATAGGGGCGTTGATTTGTTCAGCGAGCTTGTCGAGAGTACCCATGCGAAGGGCCATAGCTGTGTTACTGAGTGCGATAGTTGCACCTTCCTCAGCAGCCTTTTCGGCTACTTTCCAAGCGATAGATTCCTCATTGAGTGCACCAAAGATGATGCCACGCTTGCCTTTTAACAAATTGTGAGTCATTGTTATCTTAATACTTTTGTTTAATAATAACGGCTTTCCTTCTTATATATAATAAGGTATAAGACCGTCTGTCTTACCTTGCCGTTGAAATCGTGCGCAAAATTACGAAAAATGTGCAATATAAGCAAGCTTTTTCGATAAAAAGTGATGTAAACGTTTTCTTTTTCTCCGATAATTTGCCAAAACCTTTAAAAAAACTCAATTTTGGCAAGTTGTTAGATTGGATAACTTGCCAAAATCGATTATTTTTTGTAATTTTGGCAAGTTATTAGATTTTTAGCTTATGGATAAACTGATAGGAAGAAAGCTTGAACAGGCTAAACTTCAGGCTTGTATGGAGTCTGAACGCTCTGAATTTGTAGTCGTCTATGGTCGTAGGCGTATAGGAAAAACGTTTTTGGTAAGACGTTTTTTCAAGGACAACTATGCTTTCTCATTTGTAGGAAAACATGAAATGAGACGTGAACAACAATTGGCCGAGTTTGCTAAAGAACTGATGTGCTATTCTCATTCAACTTTTGTTCCACAGCTGAAAAACTGGACAGAAGCGTTTGATGCTTTGCAAAGATTATTAGAAACTTACAACATTCCAGGAAAAAAAGTTGTTTTTTTTGACGAAATGCCTTGGATGGATACACCTAAATCAGATTTCGTATCGGCATTGGAAAACTTCTGGAATGGATGGGCCAACATGCGTGATGATATTGTATTGGTGGCTTGCGGATCTGCCACATCATGGATGGTGGACAAACTCCTGCATAATCAGGGTGGACTTTTCAACCGCATTACCCAAAAAATTTATCTTCGTCCTTTTAAACTGAGTGAGATGGAGCAATATCTGGATGAAAAGCATTTTGGATGGAACCGTTATCAGATAGCCCAATGCTACATGATATTGGGCGGTATTCCCTTTTATCTGACATTGCTCAATCCCAAACTCTCCCTATTGAGCAATATTGACGAACTTTTCTTTGCAGATGCTCATGCCATGCTGCGAACCGAATATAATGAATTGTATTCCACCTTGTTTAAACGTCCAGACAACTATCTTGCAGTCATCAGGATGCTGACCGAACGGAAAGAGGGATTTACCAGAAAGGAAATCAGCGAGAAAACTAAATTGGGTGGAGCTGCACTTTCTAAGATTCTGTCTGATTTGGAACAGTGTGATTTCATCTTTTCTTATGCCCGTTACGGCAATGCCAAGAACAATGCAATCTATCGCATCAAGGATTTTTATACCTTATTTTATTATAAATATGTGAATGGAATAGATACGAAAGACAGTCTTCGTTGGACTCATCTTTCATCTACGCCTCAGGTGTCAAGTTGGCAAGGCTTCAGTTTTGAACTTCTCTGCCTACTGCATTTGGATGAAATCAAGAAGGCTTTAGGGATAGATAGAATTCTCAATGATGCAAGTGCTTGGCGTAGCAGGCAACCCGAACAGAATACGCAAATCGACTTGGTGATAGAGCGTGCCGACCATAATATCAACCTTTGTGAAATGAAGTTTTCTTCAGGCATGTATGCTATTGATAAAGGTTATGAACAGAAATTGAGAGAACGCATGTCTATTTTCCTGGCAGAAACCATGACCAGATGCAGCACCCGCATCACCATGGTTACCACCTATGGAGTATTGCAGAACAAACATTCAGGCATTGTAAATGATGAAGTTTTGCTGGATGATTTGTTCGAATGAGATTCATTTTCTCCTTATACAACTTTGGTATGTATAAGGAGAAAAACGTAACAAATAGTAAGCAGAAATGTGCTATTCCTTACTAAAAACATATATTTTTGCCAAGTAATTGCATTTTTATAACAAAATATTTGCAAATATCCGAAATAAATTGTAATTTTGCAGCCGATTATAGTAAATTTATAAATTTTATCAAAACGAGAGAGATTATGATGAAAAGAATCGCAATGTTGATGGGGGGGGCAATTCTCAGTTGTGGAGTAGCCTTTGCTCAAACATCCGTTACTGGTAAAGTTACCTCTTCAGATGATGGTGAGCCTGTAGTTGGCGCATCAGTCAGGATAATAGGTTCTAAGACTGGTACAGTAACCGACATCGATGGAAACTTCTCTTTGAATGTTCCTGCTGATGCTAAGTTGGAGATTTCATACATCGGTATGAATCCACAAACTGTCAAAGCAAGTTCTAATATGAAGATTGTTTTGACTTCTGATAACAAATCACTTGATGAAGTCGTAGTTGTTGCTTATGGTACGACAACTAAGGCATCCTTTACTGGTTCTGCTGCAGTAATGAAGGATAAGGACATGTCTGCAGCAAAGTCTTCACTTGTTAAGTCACTCGAAGGTAAAATGGCTGGTGTCAATCTTGGTGCTTCTACAGGTGACCCTGGTTCAGACCAGAGTATTTTGATTCGTGGTATTGGTTCTATCAGTGGCTCTACTCAGCCTTTGTTTGTCATTGATGGTGTTCCTGTATCAAATAGTGATATGGAAAATGCTGGTGGTCATACCCGTTCTCAGTCTATCTTGTCTTCTATCAATCCAAATGATATTGAAAGCATGACCGTATTGAAGGATGCTGCTGCATCTTCACTCTATGGTTCTCGTGCAGCCAATGGTGTCATTATCATTACTACAAAGAAAGGTAAGGAAGGTAAGACACATGTCAACTATGATATGCAGATCGGTTGGAGCAATATTGCCAAAAAGAGTGCATTCGAGACCATGAATAGTGCAGAGTTGAAGGAGTATTGGACTGATGCAGTCAAGAACTATTTTGAAATGTATCCAAATGCATTGAATGCATATTATCCTGGTATGGATGCTTCTGCTGCAGCTTTAGCTGAAATCCAATCTGGCTATTTTAGTAATTATGACTCTAATGAGACAACAGACTGGTTTAAGGAAATTTACCGCACAGGTTTCACCACAGACCATCAGATTTCTATTGATGGTGGTAATGACCGTACGAAATTCTTCACCAGCTTTGGCTATAATAAGGTGAATGGTACTGTAAAGGGTAGTTCTTTTGACCGTTATAGTGGTCGTTTGAATTTGGATCATAAAGTAACAGACTGGTTCAAGGTTTCTGCAAAGGAAATGCTTTCATTTACCAATACTTCTGGTTTCCGTGATCAGGGTGACCAGGCACAGGGATTTGGTACAAGTTCACCAATGTCTGTTCTTTTCTCAATGGACCCTACTGCCAAGGTAAAGAATGATGATGGTTCATATAATGCAAGCGCTTCTTTCTCATCTCAAATCTCTAATCCAAACTTGATGTTTGGTGATGTAAAAGATCAGGGCGATCGTTCAGAGACATTGGATGCAGAATTGATGCGTAGTTTGACTAATGTTGAAGGTGAATTGAAGTTGCCATACGATTTGACTTTACGTTCAGTCTTTGGTTTCGACTATATGAGCAACAGTATCCGCGAGTTCTGGGCTCCAAAGAGTGTAAATGGTAAGGCTCAGAATGGTATAGGTTCTCGTAGCGTTTATACAAGTAAGACTCTTACTTCTTCTACAACATTGAATTATAATCATTCATTTGGTAAGCATAATCTTGCTGCAATGGCTGGTTTTGAGACAGAGAAGCGCGACCTGTTGATATTGTATGCTTCTGCTCAGAATTATGCAGCAGCATTGCCAGAGTTGTCTAATGGCCAGTCTAATAGCAATTCCAGCATAAGTTATACTGCTGCAATGATGTCATGGTTGGGTAGCTTAAACTACAACTATGATAATAAGTACTATTTCTCAGCAAGTTATCGTCGTGATGGTTCTTCACGTTTGGCAGCAGACAACCGTTGGTCTGATTTCTTCTCTGTATCTGGTGCTTGGCGTATCAGCAGTGAGGAATTCTTGAAGGACAATGATTTGTTCAGCGATTTGAAACTTCGTCTTTCTTATGGTACTAATGGTAACCTGCCTACAGATTATTATGGCTATATGGGTACATATTCTACTTCTGGTGGTTATGGCTCACAACCTGCAATTTTCTGGGGTCAGATGGCTAATGAAAAGTTGAGCTGGGAAAAATCTCACAACTTCAATATCGGTTTGGATTGGACTTTGTATAATCGTGTGACATTGACTTTCGATTATTACAACAAGTTGACAAAAGACCTTCTTTTCCAGATGCCAGTATCATACGCAACTGGTTTCAACAGTTATTGGAATAATATCGGTGAGTTGAAGAATCAGGGTCTTGAATTCTCTGTAAGCTCTCAGAATATTCGTACAAGTGATTTCTCTTGGACCACAGATTTCAATTTGACCAAGCAGAGCATCAAGGTCAACAAGTTGCCTAATGGTGACGATGTTCAGTATGGTGATGGTAATATGTACTTGCTCCGTGAGGGTGAGTCTATGCATACATTCTATTTGCCAAAAGCTAAGGGTGTAAACTCTGAAACTGGTTTGATGGAATTCTGGATTGACCCAGAGGATGAGTCTAAGGGTGTAACACCTGTTTATTCAAAGGCAGGCAAGACAATTGTCGGTAAGGGTGTTCCTGATTGGATTGGTGGTATGACCAATACTTTCCGTTACAAGGACTTTGATCTTTCATTCATGATTTCTTATCAGTTTGGTGGTGATTTGTTCGATTATCCAGGTTACTTCTTGACTTATAGCGATGGTGTTCGTATGGGCACATTCAATATGTCTAAACGTGTAGCAGGTAATTATTGGAAAAAGCCTGGCGATGTAACAGAGTTCCCTAAGCCAATTATGGGTAATCCTTATCGTTCTGATAAGTTCTCTTCACGTGAAATTATCTCTACAGATAATATTCGTATGCGCGATATTACAATTGGTTGGACTGTGCCATATTTCAAGAAGAGTATCAGCAATTTGCGCATTTATTTCCGTGCAACCAATCCTTTCTTGATTTACAATGCAGCCAAGGATTTGGATCCAGATGTAGATGTCAATGGTTATCGTCAGACTGATACTCCAACAACACGTCAGTTCCTGTTCGGTCTCAACTTCAGTTTTTAAACAATAATAGAAGATTATAAATATGAAAAAGATATATTTAGTATTGGGTATTGCTGCAAGCATGATGTTCTCTTCATGCAGCGACTTCCTCGATAGAGAACCTTCTACAGAACTACCTACCAACTCTGCTATTAAGAGTACTTCTGATTTGCAGAATGCCGTCAATGGTATTGGCTATGTCCTCTCTGGTTCTAGAATGTCATACGCCTCTGAGTTTACTCTTTTTGGTGATTTGCGTACCAACGATTTCATGGCTCCTTCTTCACAGGGACAGACAGATGAAATCCGTCAATATGCTTATTCTCCAAACGGAACATATCCTGATGCAGGTTATCAGATTTTCTATAAGGCATTGTCAAATGTAAACAGTGCTTTGGAAGCTGTTCCTAATGTGGAAGGTAAGCAGGCTACAATTGACAATCTCAAAGGTCAGTTGATAGCTTGGCGTGGTTTGCTGCATTTCGACTTGGCTCGTATGTTCTGTTACATTCCAACAACAGTGGATAATCCTTCAAACTCTTTGGGCTTGGTTTTGGCAGACAAAACTTTCCCACAGGATTATAAGGGTACTCGTACAGATTTGAAAACAACTTACGACTACATTATTCAGCAGTTTACCGATGCACTTCCTTTGCTGAGCAAAACTTCTGATGTAGGTTACTTTAACTATTATGCAGCTTTGGCTCTTCGTGCTCGTGCTTACCTTTATGCTGGTGAATACACCAAGGCTCTTGCTGATGCTAAGGATGTCATAGATCATGCTGGTGAAGCAGGTTATGAACTTTATACTCGTAGCAATTATGTTTCTGCTTGGGCAAGTGCAGGAACCACAGAGTCTCTTTTTGAGATGAAACTTTCTTCTGAGTATAATGCTCAACGTTATGGTCCTGGCTATTATACAGATGCAACAGGTTATCCTGAGTGCGCTTTCAATACTAACGGCTATTTGTACAAGTATCTTTCTTCTCATCCAAAGGACGTTCGTTCTGGTCTGATTAAAGATCAGACAGATGCTGATGAGTATGAGGCTGCAGCAGGTTATTATCCAGCAAAGTATCCTGGTCAGAATGCTAATATCTACGTAAATAATCCAAAGATTATCCGTCTTTCTGAGGTTTATCTGATTGCAGCAGAGGCTCAGTGGCACATTGACAATCCTGGTTCATACTCTTTGACTGCAACAAGTGCTGCAGCAGCTGAATACATCAATGCTATTCAGAAAAAACGTATTGAAGGATATGAGGATGTTACATCTGTAACTCTTCAGGATATTCTTCATCAATATGAGATTGAGTTGTTCTGCGAGAACCAGATAACTTATGCATATTGGCGTAATCACCAGAGTGTAATAAGTGGCGATGAGGAAGAAATCAAGTATAACGATTATCGTACTATCTTGCCTATTCCTCAGGCTGAGCGCGACTACAATAAGGAACTGCAGCAGAATCCTGAGTATTAAAATCTCAGAGGAACAAGCTAAGTTTCATAGATTTAGACAAATATTTTTAATCAACGATATAGGAATGCCATGAGTGGCATTTTCTATAAATCTCTCTGGAGAGGCTGGCTGTGAAGCTCGCCTCTCCTTTTTCATATATTGTTAAAGGTAAAACACTATTAGTCTTTTAAGCAAGCTAATAGAATAATCTTGAATTCATCAGGTCGAGTGTATGCCATACTGCCCCCAGTAAGTAAATTTTCTTCGGGCATGAAAGCTTAGTTTGGTGTCGCTGAATGTATGTTCAACGACATTGAACATAGACTTCATGCGGGTTTAGTGACTTTTTCATGGGGCTTTATATACTTTTTCTTGCGAATTATTAGACTTATTCAAGCAATTCTTTGTAATTTTGCATGTAAAAACATAAAGAGATGGAAATAGTAGAAAGAAATATGGTAGGAAAGAAGAGCCAAGAGGCTTGTGAGGATGGTGTCGTCGTGACTGATGATTTCATCGCAGTGATTGATGGAAGTACGAGCAAGACTCCTACGCATCTTTCTCCCGACATGAAGAACGGACGCTATGCAATGGTGCTCATTTCTGAATTTATCAGAGAGAGACTCAAGGCTGAGGCTTCTGTTGATGACTTCTGCCAGGGCATTTCTTCCTATATATATAATAAGGTGTATAAGACTTTAGGCATGGAAGAGCGGATGAAACTGCATCCTGAAGAACGACTCACTGCTTCTGCCATCGTCTATTCCTGTGTCAGGAGAGAAGTGTGGATGGTGGGTGACTGTCAGGCACTCATCGGTGGCAAACTTTACGAAAACAACAAACCTTTTGAAGAAGAGATTGCCGCCAGACGTGCAAGCCTCATTCGACAGGGAATGCCTCCTGCAGATGCACGCAAGGCTATCGAACCGTTGCTCATTCAGGCGATGCTCAATGGACAGAACATTCATTATGCGGTAATCGATGGATTTCCTATCTACCGTGAGGGTGTAAAGGTCATTTCTCCAGCCATAGGAGAAATCGTTCTGGCAAGCGATGGATATCCGTTCCTGAAACCAACTCTTGCCGAAAGCGAGGCTGCCCTACAGGCTCAACTCGCAGCCGATCCTCAAAACATTTCCTCTTTCCTTGCCACTAAGGGACTGCTGGAGGGCAATCACAGTTTTGACGACCGGTCTTATATCCGGTTCAAATAAACATAAAAAAGTCCTATACCAGTAATATCCCGGTATAGGGCTTTTATTATAATCTAAGATCTTATCGATGATCTTATTTTTTATCCTATTTGATGATCTTGTCTTTTTATCCTACCTGACTTCCTGGCTTTACCTTGCCAAGGAGAGAGGTCACGTTGAGGCTGGCAGTGAAGCTCGCCTCTCTTTTTTTGTCTTTTTATTTGCGTATCTAATATTTTATTCGTAACTTCGCATTGTCTAAAGAAATATAGCTATGGAAGAGATAAGAAAATACCCAGTAGGAATGCAAACCTTCTCTGATATACGAAAGGGTAATTATGTGTACGTTGATAAGACAAGGTATATTGTCGATTTCTTGCGTAATGGTTCTAAATATGTGTTTCTGAGTCGTCCTAGACGATTCGGTAAGTCGCTTTTTGTCTCTACGCTCCAGGCATATTATGAGGGCAGGAAGGATCTGTTTGATGGTTTGGCACTTGGCGAATATGAGAAAGAATGGGTGAGACATCCTGTTCTTCACTTCGACATGAGTACTGCCAAAAATCAGACACCCGAGGGGTTAGAAGAGATGCTGGGCTACATGCTTTCTGAATACGAGCAGGTCTATGGACGTGACGAATTGGCGGTGCAACCGAGCCAGCGTTTGCAGTCTTTGGTTAAGCGTGCCTATAAGCAGACGGGGCAAAAGGTGGTCGTTTTGATAGATGAATACGATGCTCCTCTCTTGGATGTCGTGCATGAAAAGGAAAGTTTGATGTCATTGCGCTTGGTTATGAGGAAGTTTTATAGCCCATTGAAATATTTAGACCCTTGGCTGGAATTTATCTTTATCACGGGTATTACCAAGTTCTCTCAGTTGAGTATCTTTAGCGAGATCAACAATTTGGATAATATCAGCATGTTCGACCAGTATTCTGCTATCTGTGGTATCAGCAAGACAGAACTTCTGACAGCGATGAAGCCTGATGTTGAGTTGTTAGCCAAGTCTTTGGGAAAAACTTTTGATGAAACGGTTGCCGAGTTGAGTTCATATTATGATGGTTATCATTTCAGTAAAAAATCAGAAGATGTGTTCAATCCGTTTAGCCTGGTTAAAGCTTTGAGAAGTCAGGAAATAGCTGCTTATTGGTTTAGTTCAGGTACTCCATCTTACATTATCAACACTTTACGCAAACATCATGTGGGTGTGATGGATATTGAACAGAAATCTGTAGGAGTGGATGATTTCGATGTCTCTCCTGAGCAGATGACTTCAGCTTTACCATTGCTTTATCAGAGTGGGTATCTCACCATCAAGAAGTATAACCCTATCTTGCAGAGCTATCAGCTGGATTATCCAAACAAGGAAGTGTGTGTGGGGATGATTCGCTCCTTGGCTCCTAACTATCTCTCTCCAATATCGTTGAACAATAATAGTTTCATCTTCGATTTTTTGGAGCAACTATATGACAATAACATGGACGGTGCGTTGCAGAAAATGCAGGCTTATCTTGCCAGTATCTCCAATCGACTTGCCAACAAGAACGAGAAGGATTTCCAAACGGTCTTTTATCTCATCTTTAATTTGATGGGTGCTTACATCTTGGTGGAGGAGGATAGTGCAATAGGCAGAGCAGATGCCGTTCTTCACATGCCAGATACCATTTATGTGATGGAACTGAAGTTTGATAAGACGGCTGAGGAAGCTTTGCAACAGATAGATGATAAAGGCTATCTTATTCCTTATTCTGCTGATGGCAAACGACTGGTAAAAGTAGGAATCAACTATGACAGCCAGAAGAGAACCATTGGTGAATGGAAGATAGTAGAAGGGTAAATAATGATGGTGCTGACCTTTACCGTAGGTTATCGCTTTACGTTATAAAAGAATAATTTGGATAGAAATAAGAAAAGCCTCAAATCCGCAAAGGATTTGAGGCTTTTGCCTTATCTGATAATCAGATGATTCTATGATTCTTTATCCTACCTGACTTCCTGGCTTTACCTTGCCAAGGAGAGAGGTCACGTTGAGGCTTCCGTCGAAGTTGACAGCACTCAGAATCATACCCTGGCTCTCGATACCCATCATCTTGCGAGGAGCAAAGTTGGCTACGAACAATACGTCCTTGCCGATCAGCTGCTCTGGCTCGTAGTAGGCTGCGATACCTGAGCAGATAGTACGCTCAGTACCAGTACCATCATCGATGGTGAACTTTAGGAGCTTCTTGGATTTTTTTACCTTCTCGCAGTTCAGAATATGGCCCACGCGAATGTCGAGCTTCTCGAAATCATCAAAGCTAACCTCTGGCTTGATAGGTACAGCCTTGTATTCAGCCTCCTCGTTAGCCTTCTTGGTGTCAGCGAGTTTCTGCAACTGTTTCTCGATGACCTCATCCTCAATCTTCTCGAAGAGCAACTCTGGCTCACCGAGCTGAGTACCCGCCTTGAGCAAGTCTGTGCTGCCCAACTGGGTCCATTCGAAAGTTGGCATGTTGATCATCTTGCGCAGTTTCTCAGAAGAGAAAGGCAAGAATGGTTCGAAAGCGATGGCGAGGTTGGCAACCAACTGGAGGGAGATATTCAGGATAGTCTCCACACGCTTAGGATCGGTCTTCCAAACCTTCCAAGGCTCACATTCTGTGATGTATTTATTACCGATGCGGGCGAGGTTCATAGCCTCTTTCTGAGCCTCACGGAATTTGAATACGTTGAGATACTGCTCTACCTTCTCCTTCACGTCTTTGAACTCAGCGATAGCCTTCTCATCTACCTCCTGCAGTTCGCCGCAAGCAGGAACTACACCGCCCCAATATTTCTTAGTGAGTTGGAGAGCACGGTTTACGAAGTTACCATAAACAGCAACCAATTCAGAGTTGTTGCGCTCCTGGAAATCCTTCCATGTGAAGTTGTTGTCCTTGGTCTCAGGAGCATTGGCTGTCAATACATAGCGCAAAACATCCTGCTTGCCAGGGAGATCTACGAGATACTCGTGCAACCAGACTGCCCAGTTACGAGAGGTAGAAATCTTATCATCCTCAAGATTCAGGAATTCGTTGGCAGGCACGTTGTCTGGCAGGATATAGTCGCCGTGTGCCTTCAGCATAGTAGGGAAGATGATGCAGTGGAACACGATGTTGTCCTTACCGATGAAGTGAACGAGACGAGTCTCAGGATCCTGCCACCATTTCTGCCATGTGCCCCATTTCTCAGGCTGTGCATCGCAGAGTTCCTTGGTATTTGAGATGTAACCGATAGGTGCATCAAACCATACGTAGAGCACCTTACCCTCAGCACCCTCCACAGGAACAGGAATACCCCAATCCAGGTCGCGGGTCATCGCACGAGGCTGCAAATCCATGTCAAGCCAGCTTTTGCACTGACCATAAACATTAGTTCTCCACTCCTTGTGACCTTCCAGAATCCATTGCTTCAGCCAGTCCTGATACTTTCCTAAAGGCAGATACCAGTTCTTGGTAGGCTTCTTCACGAGACCATGTCCAGGATTGTTCTTGTTGGTTGGGTTGATCAACTCCTCAGGCGAAAGTGTAGCACCACATTTCTCGCACTGGTCACCATAGGCACCTTCAGCACCACAGCGAGGACAAGTACCCACGATGTTACGGTCTGTGAGGAATTCTCCTGTTACCTCATCGCAGAACTGCTCCTCTACCTTCTCTTCGAGCACGCCCTTATCATAGAGAGTGCGGAAGAAATCAGAAGCAAACTTATTGTGAACTTTTGAGGTCGTACGGCTATAGATATCAAAGGAAATGCCGAAGTCCTCAAAACTTTTCTTGATCAGATTGTGATAGCGGTCCACCACCTCCTGTACGGTGATGCCCTCTTTCTTGGCACGGATGGTTACAGGTACACCGTGCTCATCACTACCGCCGATGAAAACAACGTCTTGTTTTTTGAGTCGGAGATAGCGCACGTAGATATCGGCTGGCACATATACACCTGCCAGGTGTCCGATATGTACACCACCATTGGCGTATGGCAAAGCTGCCGTCACAGTGGTACGTTTGAAATTTTTCTGTTCCATATTAGCTAATATACATTTTTTTGTTATTTTGGGTGCAAAATTACAAAAAATAGTTGGAAACTGGGAAGTTTTTCGATGCTTTTCTTAATATAGTAAGGTGTGACTACGGAAAATAATGCGGAAAACCCTTCAGATGACTATTTTAGAAACAATATGAAGAGAGTTTTGTATGCAAAAGAAGTGAAAAATAGAGGAAAACGATTGAAAATAGAGGAAATTAGGGGAAATTAGAGGAAAATTTCCCCTAATTTCATTTTTTATTATTATATTTGCAGGCAAAATAGATATGATTTATATGCTATCCGTAAATAATAATGTAAAATGATAGAATCTCCTCCAAAATTCTCTGAAGCTAATGAACAAGAGTCCATTAAGCTGTTGGTTAATCCTATATATGGTGACCTTTTAGCAAAAATAGATGATGGTTACTACTATTGGGACAAGGTGAAGTATATGGTTCCTTCGGGCATTCTGCCCGAAGTGCTTTGGCAGGCTGTAAAGTTTAAGAGGCGGTTGAATGTTATAAATCTCAAGTTTGGAAAGTTGCAATTTCATTTTACGATAACAAGTAAGATGCAGCAACTTCTTCATGAGTTTGATATGAATTTTGGCGGTAGCCTTGGTGCTGGTGGTATTATTCCTGAAAAAGACCACAAAGTGTATTTGTTAAGTTCTATCATGGAAGAGGCCATTGCTTCTAGCCAAATGGAAGGAGCTTCCACGACGAGGAAAGTGGCGAAAGAAATGTTGCGTAAACAAGCAAAGCCTATCAATAAAAGTCAACAAATGATAGTCAACAACTATGCTACTATCCAATATTTGGTTGCGCATAAGGATGAACGTTTTAGCTTGGAGGCATTATTGAATATTCATAGACTAATAGCCAAAGAGACTCTTAATGACTCTTCTGATGAAGGTGCATTAAGGAAAGATGACAAGATATGTGTCATGAATGATATTACAGGAGAAATAGTTCATACACCTCCATTTGCAGCAGATTTAAAAGGTTTGTTGACAGACTTATGTAACTTTGCTAATGACGATAAAAATGAACCATTCATTCATCCCATTATTAAAGGTATTATTATTCATTTTATGTTGGCGTATTTTCATCCGTTTGTTGATGGTAATGGGCGGACTTCTCGTTCTTTAATTTATTGGTATCTCTTGAAAAAAGGCTATTGGCTAACTGAGTTTCTGTCAATTTCGCGAGTTATTTATAAAAGTAAGAACCAGTACGAAAAATCTTTTTTGTATGTTGAGCAAGATGAGTTGGATTTGTCTTATTTTATCGTGTATCATCTACAGGCGATGAAGAAAGCATATGAGGCTTTGCAGGTTTATCTTCGGAAGAAGATGAAAGAAAGAGAGGAATATTACCAATTTCGTGGTTTTAGTAATATCAATGAGCGTCAGGGACAAATTCTAAAGATCTTTAGTGAAAAACCTAAGACGCTCTTGACGGCAAAAGAGGTATCTATACGTTTTCCTATTACAATAAGGACAGCTCGTACAGATTTACAGCATCTTGTAGAATTGAAGTTGTTGGCAAAAGCACCTATAAACAAGCGCATGGTTGGGTATATCAGGGCTGAAGGATTCGAAGATATTTTAAAAGAATTGACAAATTTATAGTTTCTAATAATGAAAACTGGGGAATTTAGAGGAAATTAGGGGAAATTAGGGGAAATTAGAGGAAAATTTCCCCTAATTTCCTATTCTGATTTGAAGTTGGTCTTTATCCCCCTCTTCCCAGTCGCCTCGGTGACTGCCCTGTTATTTTATGTCTATTCTTGTGAATACAGTTCCATCTTTGAAGGTATATTGCACAAGCCCATACTTTTTTACCACAATATATGGTTGCCAAAATCAAATATGCCCTCTTTCTGCCCAATCTCCACGGTCGAGTGCACGATAGCCGATGGCTTCTGCCAGATGATGCAGTTCCACATGCTCGCAACCTTCCAGGTCGGCGATGGTGCGGGCTACTTTCAGAATGCGACTGTAGGCTCTTGCTGATAGAGAGAGTTTTTCCATTGCCATGCGAAGCATATCTATGCCTGCTTCATTGGGTTCTGCGAACTGGTGAATCATCCTTTCTGTCATCTGGGCATTGCAGTGGATACCTTTGTAGTCCTTGTATCTTGCTGCTTGTATCTCCCTTGCCTTGATGACTCGTTCCCGGATGTTGGCACTTGGCTCTCCCGGAGCTGCTTTTGAAATATCCTTGAAAGGTACGGGAGTGATTTCACACTGGATGTCGATGCGGTCGAGCAATGGACCCGAAATCTTGTTCATGTATCGTTGGATCTGACCAGGAGTGCAGACGCAATGATGGGTGGGATCTCCGTAATAACCGCACGGACACGGATTCATGCTTGCTATAAACATGAATGAGCAGGGATAATCTGTAGAATATTTGGAGCGGCTGATAGTGATATGTCGGTCTTCCAATGGTTGGCGGAGTACCTCCAGCGTGGTTTTGTTAAATTCCGGTAATTCGTCACAGAAAAGCACACCGTTATGTGCCAGAGAGATTTCTCCTGGTTGCGGATTGCTTCCTCCTCCTACCAGTGCTACCTGTGAGATCGTATGGTGGGGAGCACGGAAAGGACGTTGGGAGATCAGAGATACGTTCTTGCCTAATTTTCCTGCGATGGAATGTATCTGAGTGGTCTCCAGACTTTCAGATAGGGTGAGGGGTGGAAGGATAGATGGTAAACGCTTAGCCATCATAGATTTTCCGGATCCCGGAGGACCTACCATGATGAGATTATGTCCGCCTGCTGCTGCAATCTCCAGCGCACGCTTCACATTTTCCTGTCCTCTAACGTCTGCATAGTCGAGATCACAATGGGTTTGGTTTTCATAAAATTCCTTGCGTGTATCTACGATGGTAGGAGCGAAATTCTGCTTGTCGCTGATAAAACTGACCACTTCTGCCAGCGTACTCATGCCATAGACTTCGAGCTTATTGACCACAGCCGCCTCCCTCGCATTCTGTTTCGGTACAATCAATCCCTTGAAATGTTCTGCCCTGGCTCTGATGGCTATAGGGAGCGCACCCTTGATGGGCTGAAGAGATCCATCAAGGCTCAATTCGCCTACAAACATAAATTCCTTGAAATGCGTTTCGGGTACATCGCCGTTTGCCCCCAAGATGCCTACAGCAAGGGGCAGATCGAAACTGCTGCCTTCTTTTCTGAGATCGGCAGGAGCCAGATTGATGGTGATGTCGGCTACAGGAAACTTGAAACCGCTATACTGCAAGGCTGCTGATATGCGGCTTCTACTCTCTCTTACGGCCTCGTCTCCAAGTCCCGTAAGATGATATTGGACTCCTCGTGTGAGGCTGACCTCCACGGTTACCGTAGTCACGTCCAATCCATTGACTGCGGCGCAATAAGTTTTGACTAACATATATTTGAATCCATTATTTTGTTTTCTTGCAGATATCTGCTTTATGTAGAAATTCTGCCAGCTGATTATTTTAGCAGCTGGTCTAACTTTCGTTTCAGTTCTTCACGCTTCAGTCCCCGGGCTACAATCTTGCCGTTCTGCAAGACGATGACGTCTGGAACTGCGGTCATGCCCAACTTCTGCAGCGTTTTGTCCTCCAGCATATCGCCAGTACAGATGTTTGGCCAGGAGATAGAGTCTCTTGTAAGATTTCGCTTGCAGTCTGTGGCTGATGGGTCGATGCAGATACTCATCAATTTCAGGCGGCCCTTGGAATCCTGCATACGCTTCTTCAATTCTCTGAGCAGGTCCTGACTGTCGTAATTGTAGGATGCCCAGGTGCTGATAACTGCTACTGGAGCACTGAGGAGGGTAGTACTGGAAACCATTTTGCCCTGGATGTCGTATGCCGTGAACTGAGGCAGGCGGCTGCCAGTATCTATTGTCTTCAACTGCTTCAACTGTTGCAGCATCTTCTGTAAACTACCATTCTGTGGCTGTGCCTCTGCCACCTTTGTCGTCAATGTATAGGCCTTGGCATAATCAGGCTGGGAGGTATTGACGAAATACTTTCTGATGAGATAAGTGCTGACGATAGACTCTGGATGGTCTTTGATAAACTGTTCCGCCTTTGCCTTTTCTTCAGGAGGAGAGAGCTTGAGGATGTTCTCGCGGAACTGGTTCATCTGCTCATTTGCCTTGGTACCCTTTACGGACAGTTCCTTCAGATGGGATGCGTCTGCCTTGATATCGACAGAAGCGCCAGACTCTGCGAAGATAGGCTGCTCGGAAAAGTTAGGGAATACGACCATCAGCGTGAAAGGGTTCTTGCAGTCACACTCATAGGTGAAACGGCCACCTACAACCCTGATTGTATCAAGACCATTGATACCACCATCCGGACTGTAAACATAAAATTCGCCTTGATTCATATTTAAAAATTTGCCTTCAAACTTAAAATGGCCACTACCTACACCACAAGAGGTGAGAAAAAGCGTAGCGAATAAAAATATGATGTAAGCAAATTTTTTCATAGATGAAAAATTTAAAGGGGGAGAGTGCCGCGAGCGGGACTCGAACCCGCACAGCCATTACTGGCCAAGGGATTTTAAGTCCCTCGTGTCTACCAATTCCACCATTGCGGCATGGTAAACGTTTGAGTTGAGCGGAAAACGGGACTCGGACCCGCGACCCCAACCTTGGCAAGGTTGTGCTCTACCAACTGAGCTATTTCCGCGTTATCGAATTGCGAGTGCAAAGGTAGTATTATTTCCTGAAACTGCCAAATAGATTTACATATTTTAAGAAAAAAGTAGCTTTTTGTTTGCTATTTGCTGCTTTAAGGGATGTCAGAGGTCAATTATAAACACTTATAACTTTGCCTGTTCCGTTCGTTGTAGTTCCATACGAGAGGCTGTATTCCATCAGGCGGTTACCATCGGCTCCGTCGATAATGTTGCCATACTCTAAGTCGTAGATACGGTGGCACTTGGCGCAGATTACCTGTTGGCGGTTGGAAGAATTCCAATTTAGGGGAAAGTTGGTACCGCCATACTGGTCGATGCAGTTTGGGCACTGGCGGTCATAGGCTCTGTATTTATTGAAATTACTGTTGCCGATGATAATGCCGTTGTTAGCGCCTAAATTGTAAACCTTGGCATATTGCAGTTCGGTAGCTGCGGTGATGCGGATGTCTTCTGTCTTGTTCCTGCCATCGTTGGGGGTAGAGTAGATATGCCAGATGTTGTTTTTGTAGGAAGCACTGACGAAGGTGTAGGTACCAAAGCCGTTGAGAGCTATTTCCAACGTATTGCCGGGATGGTTCTGCGTATGAAACGTAAAGCGGCAGAGAAAACGACGGCTGATGCTGTCTTCCGCTCCACAGGAAGTAAGAGTGGAAATGCCCATCGATAGGGGCAGTAAAGGAAATAAGGTGGAGAACATGGCCTTTGCGACCATGCTCTTCACCTTATTATATATATAGGAATATTTTTGATTCATTCTTTTTTGCTCGTTTTGAATTTTAGAGCCAAAGAATTGGCTTTCCCTTCGAGATACCGAACTTCGATTCTTCGTTCTTCACTCTTCACTCTTCGTTCTTCACTTCAAAAGTTCCTTTTCTGCATTCTCCATACGCTCGAAATGGAATTCGGAGAGGGTGTGGTTCATCAGCTCCTCTATCTTGTCATTGCAGAGGTTGCCGATACTGCCCTCGTGGGTATGATGGATGTCCTTGCAAGGTGTGAAGTTACCAGCCTCAATCTCCAGACCTACGGTCTTATAGGCATCACGGAATGGCATTCCGTTGGCTGCCAGACGGTTCACTTCCTCTACGGAGAACATGAGGTCGTAGCGAGGGTCGTCGAGAATATGCTCGTTCACTTCCATCTTGTTGATGATATAGGCTGCCATCTGCAGGCAGTCTTTCAGCTCACCGAAGGCAGGAAGGAATACTTCCTTGATGATCTGAAGATCACGGAAATAGCCTACTGGCAGGTTGTTCATGATGAGCATCACCTGCTGTGGAAGGCTCTGGAGCTTATTGCTCTTGGCACGAATCAGTTCGAATACATCTGGATTCTTCTTGTGAGGCATGATGCTGGAACCCGTGGTGCACTCCTTAGGCAACTTGACGAAGCCGAAGTTTTGACAGTTGAACATGCAGGCGTCGAAAGCCATCTTGGCCAGTGTTCCTGCCACGGTAGCCATGGCAAAAGCCACATTGCGCTCCATCTTGCCACGACCCATCTGTGCATAGACCACATTATAGTCCATACTGTCGAAACCGAGCAACTGGGTAGTCATGGTGCGGTTGAGCGGGAAACTGCTGCCATAGCCGGCTGCACTTCCGAGCGGATTGCGGTTGGTCATGCGGTAGGCTGCCTGCAGGAAAAGCATGTCGTCGGCAAGTCCTTCTGCATAAGCACCAAACCAGAGGCCGAAAGAGGAAGGCATGGCTACTTGGAGATGGGTGTAACCCGGCATCAGTACATCTTTGTACTGGTTGCTCTTCTGGATAAGTTCATCGAAGAGAATCTTGACGGAATCTACTATCTCCTTGAGTTCGTGGCGGGTAAAGAGCTTCAGATCCACAAGTACCTGGTCGTTGCGTGAACGGCCGGAATGAATCTTCTTGCCCATCTCGCCCAACTTCTGGGTGAGCATCAGTTCAACCTGGGAATGTACGTCTTCCACACCGTCTTCTATCACAAATTCGCCCTTGTCGGCGATGGCATAAATCTGTTTGAGCTCAGCTAAGAGCTGGTCCAGTTCAGATTTCTCCAGCAGTCCGATACTCTCCAGCATGGTGATATGAGCCATACTGCCCAGTACGTCATACTTGGCGAGGTAGAGGTCCAACTCACGGTCGCGACCAACGGTGAAACGTTCGATTTCCTTGTTTACTTCAAAGTTCTTTTCCCAAAGTTTATGTGCCATTTTCTTTTGAATTTTTTGAATGAAAGGGGGAGGCTTCGGATTAATCCTCGTATGGAATCATCGCCAAAGCATCAGCTATCTTCTCGATGCCTTCAGTCAGCGGTTTCTTTACCATTCCCTTGATAAACATATTGAGTTCAGCCTTGATGGTCAGCTTCATCTTGCAGGAATACTCGCCCGTAGGGAGCAACTGAATCCAGAAGTTGAACGGTACAGGACTGTTTTCGGTCTCAAACTTGATGGTCTTAGGAAACTCACGGTCGATGATGCGCATCTTGATTTCCCCCACCATAGGGGCGGTGATAGAGATGCTGTCAGTATCAAACTTGAGGTCCTTGATCTTGTCCATCTGCTCACGCTTGTCGGCTGGAATCTGGTCTTTCACCTGTTCAAACTTATCCTTCAGGCGCTGCAGGTTGTTGAGGTCGCTCAATGTATTGAAAACAGATTCCTGCTTATGAGGAATCTGTTTGATATTACTTTCGAATGTACTTGTACTCATATTTCTTGTAAATGCCTATGTAGAGACAGGTATTACTTCTTCCAGTTGGCTGGATCCTTGCGCCACTCGTGGAGCAACTCTACGTCTTCCTGCTTGATGTAACCAGTCTCGAGAGCCTCTGCCACTACGTGCTCATAGTCGGTGAGTGTAACGAGCTTGACATTGGCATCAGCAAATGCCTTCTCTGCTACAGGGAAACCATAGGTGTAGCTGGCTACCATGCCCACAATCTCATTACCGTTCTTGCGGAGAGCTTCTACAGCCTTGAGAGAACTGCCACCAGTAGAAATCAGGTCTTCTACTACAACAACCTTAGCTGAAGGATCCAACTCACCCTCGATGAGGTTCTGCATACCATGATCCTTTGGTTTAGAACGTACATATACGAAAGGCAGGTTCAGCTCATCAGCTACCAATGCACCCTGTGCGATGGCTCCTGTGGCAACACCGGCTACAGCGTCAGCCTCTGGGAACTGCTCAAGGATGGCGTGTACCAATTCGAGCTTCACATAATTGCGCAACTCTGGGAAAGACAGAGTCTTACGGTTGTCACAATAGAAAGGAGATTTCCAGCCAGAAGCCCATGTAAATGGATCGTTAGGCTGCAACTTGATAGCCTTTACTTTCAATAACTTTGATGCAAATTCTTTCTTCAGTTTGTCCATAATCTTAAAGGATTTAATATTATTATGCTGCAAAGGTACATTTCTTTTTGCTAAAGTGAGACCTTGGTAAGGTTAAAAGTCTTTAATTTGTTGCATATATCGTAGAAATGGTGTATATTTGCCACGAATTAAATCAAACGAAACCTATTATAGACCAACGCTTAGAATAACTTATGACAAAGCAACCGATTCTAACTTTTTTAGGGGTGATGGCTCTCTCCGCATGGACGGGAAATGCTGATGCCCAGAGTGAAAACCAACGTATGGCACATGCAGCTATGTATCTGCAACCGGTAACGGGAACTACGACGATTCCCTTCGACTGGAATGATGCGGGAAAGGAATTCCGCATCAGATGGGGCTTGGATACAGCATGGGACGATGTGAGCAATGTGCGCCGTGGAACCAATTTTATAGGCAAGGAAAACATGGCGACGGGACGTATCTCTTTCCAGCCAAGCGACCTGGTGGATGCCGACGGTAATCTTTCTGCCGCACAGAAGCAAGCCCTCGACTCGCGTATCGCTCATATCAAACGCTCAGGAGTGACTACTGTGGCCATCAACTGTGATCATGAAAAGCTTAATGCATCTAACTACAAGGGCAAACCTGAACAGTGGTACAAGGTGATCAAGGCTTCCGTAAAGTATGCCCAGTCCAAAGGACTCACCGTGGAGAGCATTGCGCCCTTCAATGAGCCTGACTATACTGCCTGGAATGAAGGTTCGAAGCTTGATTTTCTGAATATCTGCAAGAAAATCAGAGCGGATAAGGAATTGGATGGTATCCGTCTCTGTGGTGGTAATACGCTGAACTGCGATCAGGCGCTCTCCTGGTATAATTATCTCAAGACTTATCTCGACGAAGGAAATACGCATCAGTTGGCGGGTTCCTTCGACAATTATGCCGGCTTCTTCCAGAAAGTGAAGCAGGATGGAAAGGTGGCTACAGCCGATGAATTGCACAATGTGGGCGAGGCTATCGTAGGCATTGAATATGGTATGGAGAATGGTATTTGGTGGGGCTTCGATGGTGTTGCTCGAGGCGAATTCTGCAAGGCAAATATGGAAGGTGGAGCCAGATTGGCTTATGCTGAGAATCGTGAAAGTTGGACTTCCGCAGCTGTCTATCGCCTGCCAGACGGCAAGGTGGATGGATTCTTGGGTTCTTCTGAGCGTCAGGCTACTACCCATACCTATGATTTTGTTTCCAAGGGTCGAGATGTTTATTACGACGGCTACGGTCCGATGAGATGTTTCTCTGTGACGATGCCTGGCGGTACGGGTTATCAGCAGGGACAGACAAATGCCGAGCGCATGGTGCGTATTACTCAAGGTGAAGACGTGGCTCCTTATCCGATAACTAAAGGCGAGTATGTGATTGTCAACAGATATTCGGGAAAGGCATTGCAGGCTTCAGGTAATCCTGTGCCAGCGGGTACGACGCTGACTCAGGGAACTGTGTATAAGAATGCGCCTTCTTTTCAGCGATGGCTGATAGACCCTGTAAAAGAGACAATCGGTGGTGATTTCAGCTATTTCACCCTGCGCTGCTCCAATAATCCGGAAATGTATGCAGACCTGCTAAACTGGTCGCTCGAAGAAGGTGATGGTCTGGTTGCCTACAATGGTACGGTGGGTGCCAACAAGCAGTGGATATTGGAATATGCCGGCAATGGTGATTATTACATCCGTTCACGTCATTCTGGTCTGTATCTCCAGTCCAACAATACAACGGATGGTACGAAAATTACACAGGCGGCTCTGAAAGCGAAGGGCAACCAGCAGCGCTGGCGCATCCTGCCGTCAGATGTGAAGTATGACGCATCGGCTCCGAAGGCTACGCAGGGACTGACGGCTACGGCACAGACTGCTTCTGTTTTGCTGAACTGGGATGCTAATACGGAAACAGACTTGGATAGCTATCGTGTGCTCCGTGCATTGGCTGATGAGGCTGAACCACAATGGCAGGTTATCGGCAGACAGGTGAAGGAAACGGCCTTCGTGGATAATTCCTGCGAGATGGGTGCCAAGTATATATATAAGGTGCAGGCGATGGATCATGCCTGCAATTTCTCCAAGGCCACCAAGACCGTGCCTGAAGTGACAGCTACAGTGGAATTGCCAAAGAAGGACGTGTTAGTGGCTTGGTATGATATGGAAAATAGTCTTTATGATACTACTGAAAATCAGATGGATGCTGTGGTTAGTGGTACGGTAAGTTATGATGAGAGTGCAAAGAAGTTGGGAAAGCTGAGTCTCGTGCTGAATGGTACGAACACCTTCCTGCAGGTGCCTGCTACAGTAGCTGGTATGGAGGAAATGACCATCGCTACTTGGGTCAACTGGAAGAATACGTCTTCTAACTGGACTCGTATCTTCGATTTCGGCAATGGTACGGATGAATATATGTTTCTCACGCCAAGCAATGGCAGTCAGATGCGCTTTGTCATCAAGCTGGACGGGGCAGAACAGATACTTTCTGCATCGAAGTTGACTTCCGGTTGGCACCATGTGGCAGTCACATTGGGTGCAGATGGAGTGGTGCTCTATGTAGATGGTAAGGCTGTGGGCACAAGTCAGATGAGCGCCCGTCCTTCTATGATTTCTCCGAGCAGATGCTACATTGGCAGAAGCCAGTTTGCAGCCGATCCACTTTTCAAGGGTAATATCGATGATTTCCGCATCTATAGCTTTGCTCTGTCTGCTGAAGACATAGCCCTGGTGGCTGGCGGCAACCAGCCTACGGGCATTGCTGCGCCTCAGGCTCCAGTAGCAGAAGGAGTGAAAAAGACTGAAATCTATTCGCTGGATGGTGTGCAGTTGCCTGCCTTGCAGGAGGGTATCAACATCGTGAAGGAAATCGGTGCAGACGGTACTGTAAAAGTAAGAAAAGTACGGAAATAATGTTCCTTAGGGCAAGAAACTTATTCCCCAGCCAATCCGATAGATAAAACGCTGAATTTCATGTTGCCGGCTTTCAAAAGCGTCTGGCAACATGCACAGATAGTGGCTCCCGTAGTACAGACATCATCTACCATCAGAAAATGTCTGCCTGCGATGGAGCCGCTTTTGTTTTTCCCTTTCTCTTGGTCGGGGCGGTAGGAAGGGTAGAGCTCAAAGGCTTCTTTCACGTTCTCGTTTCTTCTCCAGCGGTCTTTTTGGGTCTGACTTTCCTTGAAGACGTTTCTTCTCACGATATTTGTGTAGATGGGGAGGTGGGTCACCTGTGCGATTCCCTTAGCGATTTCCTCGCTCTGGTTGTAGCCTCTCTGCCGTTGGCGGTGGGGTGCAAGCGGAATGGGAATGATGCCGTCGATGTCGTCGAAGAAGTGCACTTTCATTCCTTCCTGTGCCAGAAGTATTCCCAAGTCTGTGGCAACTTCCGGGCGGTGACTGTATTTCAGTTGATAGAGAATGTTGCTGGTGAAGGCATGGCCCTTGTAATAGAAGAGGGCGCAGGCTTTCTCGATGGGAATACGATGCCAGAACATCTTTGCCATCTCATTATTATAAGGGTCTTTCCATGTATCGGTTCTGGGTAGAAACAGATTGCATGAAACACAAATGCTTTCCTCCTCGCCATTGAGCCGGTTTCCGCAAACCGGACAGTAGCGGGGGGAAAGCATATCTATGATTTTTGCTAAGATACTGAGTCGCATATATGTAATCGTATTAAAATTCTACGTCTTCTACTCCCATTTTGTCAATGCATTTGCGGATAATATCCATGCTGAAGCCTCTGCCGAGAGCAAAACGGATGAGCTTCATGGAGCGCTCGTAGTCGTTTTTTGCCTTGATGGTCTTATACTTGTTTCTCATCAGGGGCAGAAGTGTCTCCATATAGAGTTCGTCCTCAATTTCTGCAAAGATAGGGTCGGAGATTTCTCTGGAGATATGTTTCAGCCAGAGAGCCTGTTCCACCTTGCGCCGTCCCCATTTATTATATTTGATTTTATCGTTGATGAAGAAGCGGGCAAAGCGCTCATCATCCACGAATTTCTTCTGGATGAGGAACTCCATGTTGCGGGCGATAGCATCCTCGGGTAGTTCCCATTTCTTCATTTTGTCGAGCATTTCCTGCGAACAGTGCTCCGACTGGGTGCAGAGAGTCGTCAGTTTCAGGAGTGCCTGTTGCTCAGTCATCGGCTTCTTCGCACGATGCGGTTTATAATTGTCATATTCCATATTGTTTCTTATTTTTTAGCAGCTCGCATCATTCTCTTTTTCCCGAAAGAATCTTCCTTCGTCTCAATATCCTTGAAACCGAAGCCTTCGAGCATTTCCCTGGTTTCCTTTTCGTAGATAGGGTTGATTTCGAAATAGAGGAATCCCCCACAGCGCAGTCTGATGGAAGCAATCTCGGCGATGGCCCGATAGAACTTCAGAGGATCTTCGTCGGGAACGAAGAGGGCGATACCTGGTTCATAATCCAAGACATTCTTAGCCATATCTATCTTTTCTTTCTCGCAGATATAAGGAGGATTGCTCACGATCATATCCACTTCGGGAGAATCCTTTGTATCTTTTCTATACCTTTCAAGCAGTTTAAAGACATCCATTTTCTCAAAGCATGCTTTAGAAGACAACAACTTGGCATTCTCTGTGGCAATTCTGCAGGCGCAGTCGGAAATGTCTATTCCTAATACTTCCGAATTTGGAATCTCAAGACTCAGGGTAATGGCAATGCAGCCAGAGCCTGTACAGAGGTCCATGATTCTTGGTTGAGGAGAGGCAGATTTCGCCATCCATTCACAGAGTTCCGCCGTTTCGGGTCTCGGAATCAGCACACCCGGCTCTACATGGAAGGTTCTTCCAGCAAAGTCGGCTTTGCCCAGCACATACTGTACCGGTTCGCCATTTTGCAGTCTTTCTACAATTTCTTCCAGATTTCTTTCTTTATCTGCAGATAATTCATTAACTTTGCCGCAGATTATGTCGGTCAAAGTCATTCCGTATTTCACGTCGAGCACGGTGCGGACGATAGCTTGCGCTTCGCCAGTCTCATAGAGTGGAGTGAGGGATTGCCAAAGTTGTTGATAAGTTTTCATACTACAAAGATACGCTTTTCTTGTTTTACTTTACCTTATTTTACTGTTAAATTATCGTAAGAAACTCCTTTTTTTATACACCGATTCTTTTATTTTATTATCTTTGTACGCAAAAGTCCCTTGGAAAATAGTCATGAACTCAAGAAAAGTCCCTTGAAAAATAGTTTTTACATTTTGTAATATTATTACATGTGTTGTTCTCTTGTGGAATTTGTTTTGTCCTATTTCCTCATAAGATTCCCTTTTGTTCTGCAGGGTAATTTTGACTTTTTATTGACAAAATCCTAATTATAGAAAAATATGAAACAAAATAAAGTCTCTTTTCAGAATCCTTGGACGGGAGAGCCACTCTCTCAGCAGGAGATAGATGAAATGTTTATGCGCCGCTGCCTGCAGTTGGCGAAGAACGGAAGGCAGAATGCGAAACCCAATCCGATGGTGGGAGCCGTCATTGTGAGTGCCGACGGAAGAATTATCGGCGAGGGCTATCATGTGCGCTGCGGCGAGGGACATGCTGAGGTGAATGCCTTTGCCTCTGTCAGACCGGAGAATGAGCCGCTGCTGCATGAAGCCACTATTTACGTGAGTCTCGAACCCTGTTCGCATTACGGAAAGACGCCTCCTTGTGCCGACCTCGTAGTAAAGAAAGGAGTGAAAAGATGTGTCTGCGGTTGTGTAGATCCGTTTGCCAAGGTGCAGGGGCGCGGCATTCAGAAAATCCGCGAGGCTGGCATCGAAGTGACGGTGGGCGTGCTGGAGAAGGAATGTCTTGAACTCAACAAGCGCTTCATCACTTATAATACCCATAAGCGCCCTTACGTGATTTTGAAATGGGCGCAGACAGTCAACGGTTTTCTCGATGACGGAGGCAAGGGAATGGCTATTTCCTCTCCTTTCACCAAGATGCTTTCCCACAAACTGCGTGCCGAGAACGATGCCATCCTGGTAGGTAGAATCACCGATGAGCGAGACCATAGTCAGTTGAATGTGCGTGACTGGAGCGGTAAGGACCCTCTGCGACTGGTCATCGACAGAAATCACCCTTGCTTCGAGGGCTTGGATTTCTCTCAGGGAAAGACCAGCGTGCTGGATCAGATGATGGACCACCTATATATTAATAAGGTGCAATCTCTGATAGTGGAGGGAGGTGCCATCACCCATCAGGCTTTCCTTGATGCAGGACTTTGGGATGAAATCAGGGTGGAAACAGCAGTCGGGAAATCTGTGGAAAAAGGCACTGAGGCTCCTCGCCTTCCTCACGATGTCCGTCTGCTCACCCATGAGGAATATGATGGCAATGTCATCGATATCTATGAACGAAGTAAATATTAAACATTACACATTAAACATTAAAAATCGATGAGCAATAGATTTACATCGCGCCTGAGCGATAACGACGATTTCAAGAGAGATGAACTGATTCGCAAGATAGAACATGCCGTAGAGCACATGACGCTTGCTGAACTGGAAGCTCTGTCCTACGATATGTTTACGAAAGGATATATCACGGATTATTAAGATATCGATTAAGATTACATCACGGATAATCACGGATTTCCGGAAAAGCAAATCCCAAGTCAGCAGAAAAGCCGGCTTGGGATTTATGAGTATAAAAGTTTATGTATAAGAGTAATCTATATCTTACAGCTTGAATTTATAACCAATGGTCAGCTGGAGCACGTTGGTGTAGCCGTCGCCATACTTTGGAACCTTTGTGACACCGATGTTATAGCGAGCATCCAGTACGAAGTTGTTGAACTCGTAAGACATTCCCACAGGAATTGCAAAGTCGAAGGTGTTGACATCCTTAGCCTCGTCCTTGGCAACCATGAATGCAGGCTGAATACCTGCCTTGAGTGCGAAGTTGCGGGCAACATAATAGTTGAGCGTGATAGGAATGTTCAAATATCCTGGATTCCAAGAATATTCATCATGTTTAGTTCCTTGGAAGGAATAGAGAAGTCCACCTGCGATGGCAGCTTTTGCATTAAACTGGTGTTGCAATTCTGCGCCGAATACGCAACCAGCTTTCCAGTCTCCATCACCTACGGAAGATACGTTCAAACCGATCTTAGGCTGGATAGTTGTAGTACCCACTCTGCTCTGAGCAAAAATACTTACTGAAGACAGCATGATAACTGCCATTAAAAATAATTTCTTCATCATCTCTAATCTAATTTTAAGTTGTTATTACTGGATTATCAATTCACTCTGATTTTAGGTTAGTTTCCGAAAAAACTATTTGCAAATATAGTAAAAATCTCGATACGTGATTCCATTTTCCTTGATTTTAAGGCAATTTATATGTTTTTTATGAGATAATAACAAAATTCCTGTTGCTGTATCCAGTCAAAGTCATTTTTTGTTTAAAATTTTCCCCTGTCAAATCTCTTGAGATAATACATTTTTCAATTGTAACGCAATTTTCTTATCAAAAACGATGGAGAATTCGTTTATTTGTATTATCTTTGCAATTGCTTAATTCATGTAATGCCCTCCAATATCATGCCGTGCATTACAAAAACGTAGAAAACCTGTTTAAATGGAAATCGAAAAAGAAGTAATATTACTCATGTCTCAGGGCGATGAAAAAGCTTACGGCATCATGTTCCGCAAGTTTTATCCTAAAGTTCATCGCTTCGTCTCCATGTTGCTGAAAAACATGGATGATGCCGACGACGTTTGTCAGATTATCTTTGAGAAAATCTGGAGGAAGCGCCAGAAATTCGCGGAAATCAAAGACTTCGATTCCTACCTTTTTATATTGGCGAAATATACCGTTATCAATTATATTTCCACCAAGCGAGTGATTCCGATAGACATCGATTCCTTGCCTGACCAATGTGCCAACGTAGTCTCGCCGCATGAGGAAATCGTGGCCAAGGATACCCAACTGCTTATCGACATGATTGTGGAGAATATGCCCCCGCAGCGACAGACCATCTACCGCATGAGTCGGGAACAGCATCTCAAGAACGAGGAGATAGCCCAACAGTTGGGATTGCAGAAGAAAACAGTAGAGAATCATCTTAACCTGGCTCTTAAAGAAATAAAAAAAGCCTTATATTTGATGATTTTATTGCAATTGCATTGGGTGTAATATCTTTGAAAAATGTCTTAAAAAGAAATTACAGGTAAAAATATGGCAACAAAGATTAAGGATATCATAGATTATTATTCTGAACATGTCGTATCAGATGAAATAAAGGAAAGAGTCTTACAGAGATTATCAGATTCGAAAGATGAAAAGGAGGAAGTTGAAGCCTTGCGATCTTTGTGGGATAAGGCTGATTCTGCATATATGGATGAAGAGGAAATTTCAACTGCTTATGGACGGCTTTTCAAAAAAGATATTGATAGTAGCAAGGGTAAAACGTTCCAAATCTTCACTTGGCAAAGAGTGGCTGCTCTTGTCATTCCGCTGGTTATGCTTGTCGTCTTCGGCAAGATCTATGTTCAGATGCGTAATGATCTGAAAGCATCACAGGCTATAGCGATGATGCAGGAACATACGATAAAAGGTGAATCTAAAACATTGGCTTTGGCTGATGGAACGAAGGTGAAACTCAGTCAGGGTTCTGTGCTCCTTTATCCTGCTTCTTTTGAAGGCAAGGAGCGAAAGGTGTTCTTGGCAGGTGAGGCTTTCTTCGATATCAAGCATGATGACAAGCATCCGTTCCATGTCAGCACTCCTCACTTTGAGATTACTGATTTGGGTACTTCATTCTCGGTTTCTTCTTATACTACCGACGAGGAAGTTACTACTACGCTCAAAACGGGTAAGATAGAACTCAGAATTGTAGGTGAGGACAAAGTATATAGTATGAATCCAGACGACCAGCTGGTTTATAATGTAAAGACCAAGTCGGTAAATCTCCGCCAGGTTTCCAAGGGGAATAATGGTCTGGGCTGGAGAAACAAGCAGATAGATCTCAATGACGTAACTCTCGCAGAAGCTGCTCAGATAATGGGCGATGCATACGGAGTAAAATTCTCCTTCCGTTCGCAGCGTTATAAGAACACGAAGGTTACAGTTCATTTCAACCGTGGTGAAACCCTTTCGGGTGCCATGAATGTCTTGAAAAACTTGGTTCCAGGTTTGGAATATGAAGTGAGAAAAGATGAAGTTATACTGAAATAAGAAGGCGGTTCTTTACCCAAATCTCTTTCGAAAACAGGGATTTGGGTAAGAAATCGCCCTTTTTTTATTCAAGATTGATTATGATAAAGAATTTGATTTTTGATTTCGGCAAAGTGCTCGTAGATTACGAATACTTTGAAACTCTTGACCAGATATTCAAGACCCACGAACAGGCAGAAGAATTCTATCATCTTCTGATAGACGGTAAGTGGAATGAGAATATGGATCGGGGAGACTCTTTTGAGGACACCTTCTGCAAAATGCAGCAGATCATGCCGCAATATAAGAACGAGATAGCGGTGGTAGCCCAGCGCTTCAATGAATTTGTGCGTGGCGAAAAGGAGGGGATGCGAGACCTGCTGGCTCAATTGAAGTCAGAAGGTTATCATCTTTATGGTCTTTCCAACTGGTGTACCAAGTGTCACGAGACAATGGCGCAATATCCGATTTTCCAACTATTGGAAGGACAGGTCATTTCGTCTGAGGAAAAGATCATCAAGCCAGACCAGGCGATTTACGAGCGCCTTTGCCAGAAGTATTCTCTACTGCCAGAAGAATGCCTTTTTGCAGACGACAGAATGGAAAATGTAGAAGCAGCCCGAAAATTCGGAATGCAGGCCATCTGCTTTGAGGATGCAGTACAGTATGAGCAGGAATTGAGAAAAATCTTAGCCTCAGTTGTATAATTAGTAAATAGTTAATTAGTAATAAAGTTCTTACTAAAAAGACTATTGGCTTGGCTCATCTGGTACAAAGCAAGTCCTGACGTTTCGGATCAGATGATAGAGCAAGCGATTGATGAACTTTTGGATCAGAATCGTCAGTTCTATCAGCGTGATATGGAAACCATGACGGTTTACCAGAAAATTTTCCTCATTGCTGTCTTGAAATAGAACGTAATTTGCTGATTTTCAGGGATATAACTTATTGTAAATCAGCATGATCTAACGAAGCGCTTTATTAGCATCTAACGAAGCGCTTTATTAGCACCTAACGATGCGCATCATTAGCACCTAACGATGCGCATCATTAGACCTTAATAAAGCGCTTTCTTATATTTTGTACTTACGCTTCTATTGAGAACTTGCCCCATGTGATGATTAATGCCATCATTCGATTTCCTCGCAAACCACCATCTCTGCTCCTCGATACATCACTACGAGCTTGTGTAGATGGGTGGTCTTTACGGCATCTCTCACTATGTCGCTATCGGCATAACGGGTGATTTGCGCAGAGGCTTCCTTGAGGAGTTCTTTCACTTGCTGGTCCGTGGTGCTCGTCTTGCAATATTTCAGTTCGATGATGTAGCTGTCCACCATGTCCTTGTAGATGTCGCAAAGAGGGGAGAGGAAGATGTCGGCATAGCCGCCATCATTGTCCAACTCGGAGATAGGGCGATAGAAGCGGCACTGGCTTGCCATCGCCAAGGTGAAACCATGCACGAAAGCCTCGCCTTTCTGCTTGTCACGCTGCGAAGAATAGCGTTTCAGGCTATCGGCGATGAACTCGAAATAAGCCTTGTAGTTGCCATCGTAAGCCAGTTTGCTCTCCAACTGGGTCTTGTTATAAGTATCGTATACCAAGTTGTTTTCCTTGTAGGTGTCGAGGAGATAGGTGTACATCTGGTCACGCACCACCTCGTTAGGGATGATAAACTTTGTTTCGCCTTTATATTCTCCATCTATCGTCACCATGCCGAAATAGAAGAGCAGGCTCACGAAGTTGTCTGGGTCGTTGATATGGTCGGCAGGGAAATTTTCTACGAGCTTGCCTGTAACGTATCCCTTGGTGACCAACTGCTGGATGACACTGGCGTCATGGGCGAACTCCTTGTCGTGACGGATAAGCATGCGCAGCTTACTGTAATCCGTGCGAACATTACTCTCCACCATGTTCTTTGGGATTTTGTAATAGCTTCGGATGTAATTATCCAAGAAGTAGAGCACCATCACGGAATTATACATGGTGGTTTCTCCATAGCATTCCTCGGCAAAACAATAGTTGTCGTACCATGGCTTCATCACGGTGATGAGCTCATCTACGGTGTGATTGAACGGCAAGACGCTTGAGTAATAGCCCAACATCTCCCGCACTTCCTCCTCGGTGAATCCCGTCATCTCATTGAATTGTGGAGTTAGCGAGTAATTCGTGCCGATGTTGAAGCCACTGGTGAGGTCGTCCATAGTGACAGGGCTTACACCCGTGACGAAGACACGTCCCAAAGCCGAGCCGGCTGCACCCTTGATGGTGTTGAAGAAGCGACGTAGATAACCCTCTCCATGAGTCTGGTTGCGGTATCGCTCCAGATGCTCCTCGTTGGCAAGGATTGTGTTGGTAAAGTTGTCGTACTCGTCGATAAAGAGATAGATTTTCTGGTTAGCTTCCTTGCAAACCTGGCATAAATACCTAAGTTGTCCTATGGCACCAATTTCTCTGTTCAACCCCTCCTTTGCATCAGGAGGAAGCAAATGGGCATATTGGTTACAGAATGAATTGAACATAATGTTACAATGCACATCCAATCCACTTTGATAATTGTCTATACCTGCGTCCACTTCAGCGAAATTGAGGTGAATGATGAGATATGTATTATGCTCTGGTGTAGGATTTTCGCCAATGTACAATCCACCGAAGAGGGACTCAAACTTGTCCTTCTTGTTGATGTCATAGTAATGTTCAAGCATGGAGAGGGTGAGGCTCTTGCCAAAACGGCGAGGGCGGATATAGAAGAAGTACATATTGGAGTCTTCTATATCTTCGATGAATGAGGTCTTGTCCACATAGTAACAATCCCTCTCCCTAATATCCTCAAAGTTCTGCATGCCGTAAGGTATGCGCTTGCGATAGATTCGCTTTCTTCTTTCTCTTATAGCCATGGCTTAAATGTATTTTAGCTTTACCATTTGCAAAATTAAGCAATAAATTTGTAACCTCCAAATTTCCCGGTCTATATTTTAGAAAGTGCCATTTTTGAATGGTCGTTCGCAGGTGAACTTCACCCTTCATCTATCCCTCGGAATCCCCTGTGTTTATCGGGGTTTCAGAGGGTGAAGGGTGCAATTTAACCCTTCATCACCCTTCATCACCCTTCATCCTAAGGGGTAAGCAGCACCCATATAGTCATGAGTTGTTACGTTAATACTGTGAGTCAACGTGTATTATTAACCCGTTGGCGGAATTAATTTAGCGCATACTTAACCCTGCCAACCGGTCTGTTGTTTACATAATTAATATATTGCAAGACTGTAAATGCGCTGATTTTCCCGATGATTCGGGTAAACAGTCCTAG